>JBFHEM010000072.1:0-16122 GCA_041584215.1 Tichowtungia sp.
GTCAGCTTTGTGATTGATCCGGACGGAACCGGGCCCAAACGGGTGGCGGACCCGTGCCTGTGGCTGGATCCCGACGGAAAGCTCTGGCTCTTTTTCTGGCTCAACGGCGACGGCCTGTCGGTCACCATGGCGATGACCACCGACAATCCGGACGACGAGAATCCGGTCTGGACGGAACCCCGGGCGCTGTTTTCCGGCGTCATGCTTAACAAGCCGATCGTCACGTCGAAGGGCGAATGGGTGATGCCGTCCGCCATCTGGGGGCGCGACGGGAGCTGCCGGGTCATGGTTTCGACCGACCGCGGGAAAACGTTTTCACTGCGCGGCACGGCCAATATTCCGCCGAACCGGCGCAACTGCGATGAAGAAATGATTGTGGAGCGCAGCGACGGATCGCTCTGGATGCTGGTGCGCACGGCCAATTATGGAATCGGCGCGTCGGTTTCGACCGATGACGGGAAGACCTGGACCGAGGTTTCGGATTATCAGAAGCATGCGACCTCACGGTTTGTCCTCTTGAAGCTGCAGTCCGGAAACCTGCTGCTGGTCCGCAACGGGCCGCTGGATGTGCGGGCCGGGCGCGACCATATGACGGCTTTTCTGTCGGACGACGACGGGGCCACCTGGAAGGGCGGACTGTTGCTGGATGAGCGGGGCACGTCCTATCCCGATGCCACGCAGGCGGCCGACGGCACCATCTACGCCATCTATGACCAGGACCGGGGCGGGGAAAAACGCATCCTGATGGCCGCGTTCACCGAGCAGGACATCCTGGCCGGGGAATTCCGCAGCCCGCAGGCCCGCGCCAAGGTGCTCATCAACCGGGCCACCGGCGTCAATCCCAGCCGGGGTCGCATCGGCGCGGATCCGAAACCCCGGACGGATCCGGCGGCGGAGCTGGTTGCCGCCGGCCCGCGAGCCGTTCTGACCCCCGTGAACGGGGAGATTCAGGGGCTTCCCCGGGCGGCGAACTTTGCTTTTTCCGACAGCGACTATGTCAGCAAGATGGCCATCGGGCTGAATCGGGTTCTTCCGTCGGTGAAAAACTTTGTGTTCTCTTCCATCAATGAAACCGAGGTCGTCTGCGCCTCGCCGGGCATGGCCTATGTGCTGACCCCGTCGCCGGACCGCAACCCGGACAGCGTCGAGGCCGAACTGCTGGCGCAGGGTTTCGAGAAAACGTCCGCAACCGAACTCGACGTGCTGCTGAAAACGCACGAACAGGCGCGCGCTGAAAACCTCTGTTCCGTCTACCAGAAAAAACTCAATGCGGGCGAAAAAGTGAAGTTCGGAAAATGGGGCGTCCTGGTGTTTTGACGGGTGGAATACCCGTTTTATTACCGGAAATGGGAAAGCGGCAATCTAGGCGCTTCTCAGCAGGAGATTTCAAACAATCTGCCTTCGAAAAAGAGGTTCAGGGTGGTTGGTTTTTAAATTAATAATAATACGAGGAAGATATGACAGGAAGAATATTGGCAGTGGTTTTACTGGCAGCCGTGACCGGCTGGTCTGAGCAGGCGGCGTTTTTGAATCCGCCGGGATATGTGGGCGTTCCGGATGCGAAGCGCGCGGTGACGAATCGGGCGCTGACCATGGTTTCGAGCATGGCGGCCACGCCGGGCGGCCGGCTGTGGGCCGTCTGGTATGCCGGCTATGCCGGGGGGGAAGGCCCCAACAACTATATTGCGGTGAGCACCAGTGACGATGACGGAAAAACCTGGCAGGAAGTGCTCGTGATTGATCCGGACTGGACGGGGCCGGTGCGGGCCTTTGATCCCGAAGTCTGGATGGCGCCGGACGGCGCGCTGTATCTGTTCTGGGCGCAGGCGATTGGGCATGACGCGTCGATCGGCGGAGTCTGGACGCTGAAAATCACCAATCCGGAACAGGCCGTTCCGCAGTACGAAGCGCCGCGGCGCCTGACCGACGGCGTGATGATGTGCAAGCCGATCGTTCTCTCCACCGGCGAGTGGGCGCTGCCCGTTTCCACCTGGCGCGAAATGGATTTCAGCGCTAAAATCGCGGTTTCGGCCGATCAGGGGCAAACATGGACGGTGCGCGGTGCGTGCAATGTGCCCAAAGAGGTGCGCAATTTCGATGAACACATGATCGTGGAGCGAGGGGACGGTTCGCTCTGGATGCTGGTTCGCACCAAATACGGCATCGGCGAAAGTGTTTCAACGGATCGGGGGAAAACATGGCCTGAACTTACGCCTTCATCCATTCCCCATCCGGCCGCCCGCTTTTTCATCTCGCGGCTGAGTTCCGGCAACCTGCTGCTGGTCAAGCATGGGCCGATGAATGAGCGCATCGGGCGCTCGCATCTGATGGCGTTCGTTTCCGCCGATGACGGACAGACCTGGGGCGGCGGACTGCTGCTGGATGAACGGGCGGGTATCTCGTATCCGGACGGACAGCAGGCGGCAGACGGCACCGTCTACATCACCTACGACTACAGCCGCACCGGCGAACGCGAGATCCTGTTTGCCGCGTTTCGCGAGGAGGATGCGGCGGCGGGGAAAAACGCCGGCGGTTCGGTGCGCCTGCGGCAGCTGATCAGCAAAGGCTCCGGCGGACAGCAAAAAAACCAAACGGCTGCGGTGCCTGCCGCAAACGACAACCGCGACGGAGCGGCCCTGCAGAAAACGCCGGCCGGTGCCCTGGATTCATCATCCTCTGCGGCGGAAGCGTTCGCCGCCGGCGTGAAGCTTTTTTCCGACCGGAGTTATACGCTGCCGGATGCGCCGGACGCGCTGAAGGGTGCGGTTTTCCTGCGGACGTCCCTGCAGGATCCCTCGCCGGTGCGCTGCACCCGTTCCGGGATGATCTGTTTCCTGACGCCCCAGCCGTCGCGCAACCGCGACAGCCAGACCGCGCAGCTTGAAGCGCAGGGCTTTCAGAAAGTTGCGCTGCCGGAGTTCATTCTGTTTCATCCGTCCGGAATCCGGAACTACTGCACGCTCTACCAGAAGCACTGTGCCGAGGGGGAAACCATCCGGTTCGGCAAATGGGCCGTTCCGCTGTTTTTTCCGGAACAGCCCTGACGGGATCCCGCCGGGTTCTTCTCCCGGGGCGGGTGTCGGAGATTGACCGCGCCGGAGGCATGGTGACGCAAAAACAGCCCCGGCTTAGTTGCTGATGGCTGGAAATATAGACGTAAAGGCGAATGAATCATAAAAATCGCAGCGTCTTCGCGGTCAGTAACGAGCAGATCATTCTGGCTGAGTTTACGGCAGGGGACGAAGGCAAGGTGGAGGCCTTGGATAGCGGTCGAGCCGGATCATTTCGCTGTGCTGGTTTCTGATCCTTTGTTGAAACCGGTCGAGTCGGTTTATTTCAATTCGTCAGTTTAATGGGTGGACGATTTCCCGTCCGGCGGACCGCCGCTGGTGCCCGGGGCGTGATAATCTGGCTGGCCACATCGAATGGTTCGCGGACAATTTTATGTAATCGAGAATTTACTGTATTTCTCTCCGTCATTTCTTTTCATGGCGCGGAAGATGTTTAAGATGATGAGCTATGCAGGCACAATCACAAGCTGGGTCTACCCAAAAGGTTCTTATCGCGGTCTCGGGCATCTCTCCGGCGATCCTGACAGAGACCGTTTGGGCACTGGCTCAGGGAGATGCGCCGTGGATTCCTGATCAGGTGGTTGCCATCACCACCCGTACTGGAAAGGCCGCGATTGAGGAGAAGCTTTTGGGCGGCGGAGGATGGGAGCTTCTCCGTGCAAATTTGGCCAAAAAGGACCTGCCTGTTGAAGGGGTTCTTGCTTTCGGGGCATCAGACTCAATTCGTGTAATCGGAGACGGAACGCGCGATTTCGATGACATTTCTACGCCAGAGGAGAGCGGTGCTGCCGCTGACTTCCTGCTGGGCGTTCTTCGCCAGTACACGGAACAGCCCGACACGGAGATCGTCGCGTCCATCGCTGGGGGACGGAAAACCATGAGTGCCTTAATGATGTCTTGTATCTCCCTGCTCGGGCGTACACAGGACCGCGCTTGTCATGTGCTGGCCGATGATGCGTTTGTGTTTGAGAACCGTGACTTTCTGTTCCCTTGCAATCAGCGGGAGCAAAAGGCCGCAAATATCCAACTCTGTGAAATCCCGTTCGTCCGGGTGCGGGGATGGTACGAAAAGGAATATGCCGGCGTTCCCCCATCGTATATGACGCTCGTCAACCGGTTCACGCAAATTGCTCCGAGTCCGGCCAATTATCCAAAGGTGACGCTCGATCTCAGAACAGGGAGTTGCTCGATTGGGGAAAAAGCCGTTCGGCTAACCCCTGCGGAGTTCGCTTTGCTGACCGTCGTTGCCCGACGAGTCATTACCAGTCGGGTTCCAGGCAGTTGGTATGATCTTGAGGCCGATATGAACTCGCTTCTGGCCCGCACGAATGTTCCTCTCACCGTGGACTGGTTCCATCAGTTGAAAGATGGAAAGGCTATTGATGTGGAAGAGTTCCGTAAATGGGCCTCTTCCGCGCGGAAAAAGCTGAAGGCGGGGTTTACCCAGCCGGAACTAGTCAACATGCTCATTCCATCAATGAAGAATGTGTCAGGAGATCTGTATCCTGCAGAAAAGATAAAAATTACAGACGTCAGCTGACGTCGGAATGTGGATGGCTATAACCAGCTTTGGTAAAAAGAAACGGTTAAATCGAAATGGATATGGTTGAATCTGTAAATTTTGAGTTCCTGCGTGAAAAGCATCCGGAGCTGGCCGATCTGGGCGGCTTCGCGGAAAAATATGCATGGACCGACCCTCTGGGCTCCCTGACCAAAATGCGCCTGTTTGCGGAACGAATGGTGAAAATCATTTATGCCAACAGCGGGATTCATCGTCACCCGTACGACAACTTTATCGATCTGCTCAACAACGATGAATTTAAGCACGCCACCCCGCGCGTGGTGCTCGATAAGCTCGGCGCACTGCGCAAATACGGCAATAAAGCCGCGCACGGCGACTCTCAGGGCATTGCGGCGCCGACCGCCAACTGGATGCTCAAGGAAACCTACTCCCTCGCTCAGTGGTTTTTCATCACCTTTGCGGCAGGGGCTCGCGCGGACACGGGCACGTTCGTTGAGTTGGAACAGCCCGCGTCGCAGGAGGAAATCAAGGCCGAGCGGGACCGCCTGCGCGACCTGCTCAAAGAGCAGGAAGAGCAAATGGACTTTCTGCTCGAACGCCTGGAAACTGTTAGGGCCGAAGCAGAGGCCGCCGAAAAATCAAAAGAAGAGATGGCGCAGCTGCTGGCCGCCGGGCAGCGCAGTGCGGATGCGCTGCAGTTCAGCGAAGAGGAAACCCGCCAGCGCATTATCGACATCGAGCTGATGGAAGCGGGCTGGGACGTCGGGGAACACGGGCAGGACACGCAGCAGGTCCGGCAGGAAGTTGAAGTGCTGAATCAGCCGACGGAGAACGGAACCGGCTATGCGGATTATGTTCTGTTCGACGACAACGGCCAACCGCTGGCTGTGATCGAAGCCAAGAAAACGGCGGTCGATCCGTCTCGCGGGAAAACGCAGGCAAAACTCTATGCCGATGATCTGGAGCGGAAGTACAACCAGCGTCCCGTCATTTTCTATACCAACGGGTTCGACCTATGGATCTGGGACGATGCCAAAGGGGAGATTCCCCGCAAGCTCTACGCATACTATTCCAAAGACAGCCTGCGCTACTGCATCCAGAAAACCAGAGACCGGTTGAAGCTGTCGGAGATGGGGCCGAAGGAAGAAATCATCAACCGCATGTATCAGGTGGAAACCGTCACGCGGGTGACGGAAAAGTTCGAAACACACAAACGCCGCAAGGCGCTGATTGTTCTGGCAACTGGAACCGGGAAAACCCGCGTGGCCATGGCCCTGTGCGAACTGCTCTTCCGCGCCGGATGGGCGCAGCGTGTGCTTTTCCTGTGCGACCGGCGCGAACTGCGCAAGCAGGCCCGCGATGCGTTCGCGGAGTTCCTTCCGCATGAGCCGCGCATTTACGTCAGCAGCCGGACCCGCAACGATCACAACCAGCGCATTTATCTCTCCACCTATCCCGGTATGACCGAGGCGTACAGCAATTTTGACCCGGGTTTCTTCGATCTCATCATCGCCGATGAATCGCATCGCAGTATTTATAACAAGTACCGCGAAATGTTCATGTATTTTGACGCGCTCCAAATCGGGCTTACCGCCACGCCGGTTCACATGATCAGCCGCAACACCTACAGCATGTTCGAATGCGAGGATCAGGATCCCACCTCCTATTTTTCCTATCAGGACGCCATTGACCATACCCCGCCGTATCTCGTCCCGTACCGGGTCATCAAACATCAGACCGAATTCCTCGAAAAAGGAATCAAATACAGCCAAATGACACCGGAGCAGCGGCAGGAGCTTGAAGAGCAGTTTCAAGATGCGGCCGAGACCGTTGAGTATGCCGCCAATCAGGTAGATGCCGCTGTCTACAACCGCGACACCGAGGCCCGGGTCCTGCGCCTGTTCATGGAGCGGGGCATCCGCAATGCAGATGGCTCCACCATCGGCAAAACCATCGTCTTTGCCCGCAACCATATTCACGCCATCTATCTGCGCGACCTGTTCTATGAGCTGTTCCCTCAGTACGGCGCCGAGTTCTGCGAGGTCATCGACAACAAAGAACCCCGCCGCGAGGCTTTGATCGATAGCTTTAAGACGGAAAACAAACTGATGGTCGCCATCTCCGTCGACATGCTCGACACCGGCATCGATATTCCCGCCGTGGTCAACCTCGTTTTTCACAAGCCGGTCAAATCCTACGTCAAATTCCAGCAGATGATCGGGCGCGGAACCCGCCTGTGCAAAAACCTGTTCGGAGAAGGACAGGACAAAAGCGAGTTCTACATTTTCGACCACTGGAAAAACTTCGACTACTTCGGCGAAAACCCAAAAGAGTGCGAAGCCTCTGTCTCCAAAAGCATCTTACAGCAGATTTTCGAGGCGCGGCTGGCGGTCGCCGAAATTTCTTTGCAGAAACAGGATGCGCTGGCCTTTGATCTGGCGGTCGGCCTGATCGATAAAGACATCAAGGCACTGCCTGAAAAATCGATTTTTGTGAAAGAAAAGCGCCGCGAACTCGAAACCGTAAAAAGCGGCGACCGCCTGAAACGGTTTGATGCGTCAACGAAACACATTCTTTCTAATGAAATCGCCCCGTTGATGCAGTGGCGCAAGCCCATGGCCAAAGATGCCGCTTACAAATTCGATCTCCTGATGACCCGCGCCGCCGTCGCCCGCTTCGCCGAAAGCGCGGAGTTTGATGACATACGCGACACCGTCATCGAATGGGTTTCCCGGCTGCCCGTAAATCTGAATCAGGTGCGGGATAAGCTGATTGCCATCAATCACTGCAAAAGCAACGGCTTCTGGATGGAGGCGACCTTCCAGACCCTGGAAGAAATGCGCGAGAGCCTGCGCGGTATCATGCATTTGGCGACATCGGTGAATCCGGGTACCGTGCCGGTTGAAATTGATGTGACGGATCACGACGGAGTCGCCCTGGAAACCGGCACCAACCTGAAAACAAATGATTTGCGGGCCTATCGCTATCGCGTGGAAAAAGTCCTTAAAGAGATCATGGATCAATCGGCCGCACTGCAAAAACTCCGCTCCGGCCGGCCGGTCAGCGAAGAGGAGATTGCCGAGCTGGCCGAACAGGTGGCCCTGCGCGATCCCGACCTCGATCTCGACAGGCTGCTTGAATCCTGCAATGCCGATAAGCTCGAAGAAGCGCTGCTGCAGGTGGTCGGCCTTTCGGCGGAAGATGTGAATGAGCGCTTTTCTCTGTTTGCTCACAATCACCCGGAATTGACCTCGAACCAGCTGCAGTTTCTGAGCATGATGAAAAGCTACATCGCACGGCACGGTGCGCTGCGGATTGAACAGCTCTATCAGGCACCCTTTGCCTCCATGAGCGGCGGGCTCGACGGGGTATTTTCCGGGAATTTAAAAAAAGAACTGGTTTCGATTGTGAAGGAGATTAACCAAGTATGATCACAGGTGAGTTGAAACGAAAAGTGGACGCCCTCTGGACCGAGTTCTGGACCGGCGGCATTTCCAATCCGATGACCGTGGTGGAGCAGATCTCCTATCTCATGTTCATCCGCATTCTCGACATCCGCGAGGACATGAGCGAACGCATCCTCAATCAGGGCGGCCGCGCCACGCTGATTTTCCCGAAAGATCAGCCCAACCTGCGCTGGCGCAACTTTAAGACGCAGTCCGCGGAAACGATGATTGAAACCGTGCGCGGCGAGGTTTTTCCCTTCATTAAAACCCATCTGGCTTCCGAATCCGGCGTCGCGCGCTACCTTAAAGACGCCCAGTTCATGATCGATAAACCCGATCTGCTCGTCAAAGCCGTGCAGCAGATTTCCCTCCTGCCGCTCGAGCGGGCCGACACCAAAGGCGATCTCTACGAATACGTGCTCTCCAAACTCAGCACCGCCGGCATCAACGGACAGTTCCGCACCCCGCGCCACATCATTCGCACCATGATCGAAATGATGGACCCGACGGCCGATATGACCATCGCCGACCCCGCCTGCGGAACCGCCGGCTTCCTGGCCGGCACCATGGAATTTTTAAACGAGAAATACACCTCGCCCGAATTTATCATCGAGCAGACCGACGCAGACGGCACGCCCTATAAAATCTATCCCGGCGATCAGCTGGAGCCGTTCCGCCGCCACCTGCAGTCCGGCGCCTTTGTCGGCTTTGACTTCGACCAGACCATGCTGCGCATCGCCGCCATGAACATGCTGCTGCACGGCATCGAAGAACCCTCCATCAACTACATGGACACCCTCGGCAACCGCTTCGAAGAACGGGCACCGCAGTTCGCAGCCAATCACTTCGACCTCATCCTCGCCAACCCGCCCTTTAAAGGCTCGCTCGACTCCGAAGGTGTCGCGTCCTCGCTCAAGCGCAAAGTCACCACCAAAAAGACCGAACTGCTCTTCCTGATGCTCATGGAGCGCATGCTCAAAACCGGCGGGCGCGCCGCCGTCATCGTGCCCGACGGCGTGCTCTTCGGCTCCAGCGGGGCGCACAAAAAAGTGCGCCAGGCGCTCATCGACGACAACCAGCTCGAAGCCGTCATCTCCCTGCCGGCGAATGTGTTCAAGCCCTATGCCGGGGTCAGCACCGCCATCCTCATTTTTTCCAAGGGCGGGAAAACCAAAAACGTTTTCTTCTACGATGTGCAGGCCGACGGTTTCAGTCTCGACGACAAGCGCAACCCGATCAAAGAAAACGACCTGCCGACGCTGGTGGAACGCTGGAAACAGTGGGATGCCGGGAAGGGGGATCTGGTCCAATTTAAAGACCGCAAAGCCAAAGCCTTCTGCGTGCCGCGCACGGAGCTCGAGGAAAACGCCTTTGATCTCTCCATCTCCCGCTACAAAGAGCACACCTACGAGGAAGTCGAATACGACGATCCCAAAACTATAATTAAGTCAATCCGTGCGAATTCAACGGTAAGCGTTGATGCGCTCGACAAAATCGAGGCGCTGCTGAAATGACGGAGTCCAACCGCATCGAATATAAACGGGAACTGACCGACTCGCTCGAACGCGAGGTGGTCGCCTTTCTGAATGCCCGGGAAGGTGGCGTTCTCTACATCGGAGTAGACGATGCGGCCCATCCCGTGGGGGTGCCGAATTGCGATCAGGTTCAACTGGTCATCAAAGACCGGCTGAAAAACAACATCCGACCTTCGATTATGGGTTTGTTTGAGGTGATACATGAAACGCGGGAGGAGCGCGACATCATCCGGGTCACTGTGGCCGACGGGCTGGAAAAACCGTACTTCCTCAAAAAATACGGCATGACGGAGAAGGGATGTTTCCTGAGGGTCGGCAGTGCGTGCGAACCGATGCCGCAGGAAATGATCGACTCCCTCTACAGTTCCCGGGTGCGCAACACCATTGGCCGCATGCAATCCACTCGGCTTGGGCTCACCTTTGAACAGCTCAAAATTTACTATCAGGAGCGCGGACTGGCATTGAATGCCGCTTTTATGCAGAACCTGGAGTTGCTGACTCCGGGCGGTAAACCCAACTATGCCGCCTATCTGCTGGCTGACGAAAACGGCGTGTCCATCCAGATCGCCAAATATGCGGATACGTCCCGCGTAAACCTTCTGGAGAACATCGATTTGGGACGCTGTTCACTCGTCAAAGCCTATAAAACCATCATGGATCGCATGAACGTGGAGAATACCATCTACACAAAAATCGGCGTTCCTCTGCGTGAAGAGCGCCCCATGATCAACCCGGTCGCCCTGCGCGAAGCGGTCGTTAATGCCATTGTTCATAACGACTACTCGAACGGCTCTGTGCCCAAGTTTGAATTTTTTTCCGACCGGTTGGAAATCACCTCCGCGGGCGGGCTGCCGTACGGGTTGGAACTGGACGACTTCTTTGCCGGCCACTCCGCCCCGCGCAATAAAGAAATCATGCGGGTTTTTCGCGATCTGGACATTGTGGAGCATCTTGGCTCCGGTATTCCGCGCATTCTGGATGCCTACGGCCGGGATGCTTTCAATATCAGCCGTAATTTCATGCGGTTGGTCTTTCCCTATTCCGAACCCATTCAGCCACAGCACGAACCCGCCGGGCAAGACAGGGACCCGGTAGGCACCAAGTTGGCACTAAGTGGGCACCAAGTTGAAATTCTTCGTAACTGCCTGATAGAAAGACCGATAGCTGATCTGATGAAAATCGAAGGCCGTTCTGATCGCACTAAGTTCCGGGACCAAGTACTCAAACCCTTACTTAATGCAGGTCTGCTGGAAATGACCGTCCCCGACAAGCCCCGCAGCAGCAAACAAAAATATCGCCTCACCGAAAAAGGGCGCGCTGTGCTCAGCAGGGAGGGCGCATGAGTTTCCAACCCTTGGAAAGCAGGCTGAGCCTGCACCCCAGATTTTTTCCAACCCTTGGAAAGCAGGCTGAGCCTGCACCCCGAATTTTTCCCAAACCCTGGAAAAAGAACGCAGACCAAGCCTTCCGCTTGCTCACAAACGAGCGGGACGCTCGTTCTACTTTATCTGAATCGAACGTAGAGCAAGCCTTCGCGGGCGGTATAGCCCGGGCGCTTGCCTCTCTGCCTGCGGCAGTTCATTGCCACAAAAAACACGAAAATCCACAAAAAGGGCGGCGGCGGATGTTTCTTGTGGCCAACTTCCCATCTTCCAAACCCCATGAGTGATACAATGCAAAATGTGAAAATGGTTAAGCTGGGGGATGTGGCCGAGTTTATTAATGGCTATGCCTTTAAACCAACCGATTGGCACCCTGATGAACAAGGGCTTCCCATTATTCGCATCCAAAATCTGAATGATGAGACTAAACCCTTTAATTATTTCTCGGGCTCTGTTCCTGAAAAATATTACGTGGATGATGGCGCATTATTGTTTTCATGGTCAGGAACGCCGGGCACTTCGTTTGGCGCATTTTTCTGGAACCGCGGTCGCGCGGTTGTGAATCAGCACATTTTTAGGGTGGTCTGGGGGGAGAGGGTTGATCCTGTTTATTTCCGCTATGCTATAAACAACACCTTGGAACACATCATTTCACAGGCTCATGGTGGAGTTGGCTTGAAGCATATCACTAAGGGAAAACTTCTGAATGTAGAGATCCCTTTCCCTCCCTTACCGGAACAAAAGCGGATCGCGGAGATCCTGGATTTGGCGGACGAGGCGCGCCGCAAGCGCCGCGAAAACCTCAAGCTCTACGACGACCTCATCCGCTCCCTCTTCCTCCAAACCTTCGGCGACCCCGTATCCAACCCCATGGGGTGGAAAGAACAGCGGTTTGATATTTTAGGAACATTGGAGCGAGGAAAATCCCGACATCGTCCACGCAACGATCCGAAACTTCTGGGAGGAAAGCACGCACTTATTCAAACGGGGGATGTGTCGAATGCCGATTGGTTTATTCGAAAGTATAACCAGACATACTCTGACCTTGGTCTTCAGCAGAGTCGCATGTGGCCGAAAGGAACATTGTGCATCACTATTGCTGCTAACATTGCAGATGCCGCTATCTTGAACTTTGATGCCTGTTTCCCCGACAGCGTAGTTGGTTTTACCCCTGGCGGGTGCGTCAATAACTCCTATGTGATGTGTTGGCTTTTTTTCCTGAAAAAGCTAATCGAAGTGAAAGCTCCAGCTGTTGCCCAAAAAAATATTAATCTTCGTATTCTTGGAGACTTGGAGCTCCCGGTTCCTCCCATCGACCTCCAAAACCAATTTGCCAAACAGGTCGAAGAAATCAACGCCCAGAAAGCCCGCGAGCAGGCGCTCTACGACCAGCACGACGACCTGTTCAACTCCCTCCTCCAACGCGCCTTTAAAGGAGAACTGTGATGAACCCAGAGACTGAAAGCATGGAAATAGATAATATGATGAAAATGGATGCGGTAATGATCCCGTACCAAAAACCGGAGATCATTTTGTCGGAGGCTAATACGACCTTCCAGCAGGATTGTTTTAATAGGAAAAGACAGGCTGTGATTGATGAGTTGCGATGCCTTTCAACGGTTCCCACCATCGCGCGCGGGTTGAATCAGGAAACCGTATACAAGCTGGTTTGCACCCCCGAAGGGGGGAAGATGTACAAGGATTCAGCAGGGAATATTAAGGGTGTGTTTTACGACCAGAATGGAAAGATCATCGAACACGCGAAATTCAAAGCGGTGGGGCCATCCGTGGTAAAAGCAGCTTCTGCGGTCGGGGCGCAGGTGTTGCTAATTAGCATTGCCATGCAACTGAACAGGCTTGAAGGAGAGATAGTGAGAATGCGCAGGGAGCTGCACAATGATCGTCTTGCTGAGATAGATGCCGGGGTTCAGTTGTATGGGCAGGCGATGTTTATGGAATCAGTTGTCGCTCGAAACCAAATGCTTGCTAATGCCGTTCAGAGTCTGGGCAAAGGATTGAGCAGTACGATGCGTGCACTGAAAATGCAAATTGCGGAAATGCCATCGGCCAATATTGGTTTCTTCGATAACTGGGGGAAAAGCAAAACCCAGATAGCCGCAGAAAAATTATCTTTGGCTCATGAATCGTTCCAATCGTGTGTGCTGGGCATTCAAACCATGTCAGAATGTTATGCTGCGTGGAACGAGCCTCGAGCGGCAAGTGTTGCACTGTTGGATAACCTTTCGCGCTTGAAAACATGCGGCATAGAAACGGCAGCAAAAAAGGCTCGCTTGATAGAGCCAGTGAGTAATGATTTCCCGGAGAGACCTTGGCTTTCTTTTCTGGAAATGGAGTCCCAAGTGGCGGAGCAAGTGTCCGGCTGCGGAAGATTGGCTGATGAAAGATTTGCGAGAATTGAGATCAAATTAAAACCCGAAGAGCTAATGGTGGCGTAATATGATTGAATGCAAAAAATGTGGAAGACCATTGGAACACGGCGAGAAGGGCTTGTGTCCGTCGTGTGTATCGAACAAATCCCGAAAGAAAAAGTTTTGGGTGGAGGTTGGCGCTGGTTGTTTGTTTGTTGTTGGGCTGGTAGGCGCCATTATCTTTAAAGGAGGGGATGACGTTTAATTATTTCATGAGGCGCTCTGCGATCAGCACGACGACCTGTTCAACTCCCTCCTCCAACGCGCATTCAAGGGGAAGTTGGGATGAAACTTGAAATTAGAAATTTGAAACTGGAATGAACGCAGCAGGAAATATTGCAGGTCGTTATAGGCCGTGAAATGGCTGAGGGACGATGCCTCCCAGCCGCTCAGCGGGCTGGTCTCGTTCCTCAACCGTGCCCGCCCTGCAATCATTCAATACGCGAGAACAATGAAATTCCGAATATTGAATAAGGAATATCCAATGGTGAAGGTAGGGCGAGACCTCCGGGCGAGCCGCTGCAGTTGCCTGGGCAGGTTGGGCTGGATGTCCGAGCCGGCCGATGCTGTTGGCGCACGCAACGGTCAAGGAATCCTTGACAGTTCAAACTGCGTATGAGCTTCGTCGGTCTCAATACAGCGCGGAAAACAACGGCTGGTTTGAATTTGTGGACGGCTGGTGCGTTCATGATGGAAAAGTGTCACACGGCACCATCGAAAACGGGCGGGTGGAAGGTTGGAGATCCTGTGGAATAAAGGATTTTTGACGTCCGCTGACGTCTTTGTCCTGCCGACCGGGACGATGACGAACCGCCGTTTTGATCAAGTCAGTCCTTCCTGGTTTTCGCTGAGCCACTCTTCAACCGTTGCTCGTGTTTCTTTTCGGACCGGTTTGTTGCAGCTCGTATAAAGTTCACTGATCATCCAGGTCTCACCGGAGCCTTTTTCAATGGAGAGTGTAGCCCGTTGCGGCTCTTTGACCACATAGATGTATTTTTCTCCGGCGCGTACGGCGTCCGCATACCTGCGGCTGCCGACGCAGTTGTGCTGGGCTATACCTTCGATCATCAGCACTTTGGCGGTTTTTAAAGGGATGATTTTGCGGGTTCCCGGAACGGGCGGGGCGGGGAATGTGCCGCCGGCTTTTTCATCAATCTGTTCGGTATGCGAGGTCAGAATTTCGGTGTGCAGGGTTTGAAGCTGCTCCACGGAGCGGATGTTCAGGTTTTGCCGCCGGTGGGCGTGAAGCCGGTTGTGTATAGAAATGGTTTCCATGAACTCCGTGGCGACCTGTTGCGAGAAGCGGCTCTTTGGATCGTTTGCCACCGATGCCAGAAATTTGGGCGTGAGATGCTCCAGTAAACGCGGTTTCAGGTTGAGCAGATGCAGAATCCCGGTGTTGATCCGTTGGAGGTGAAGGATCATCTCCGTGCGGCCTTTGGAAGTCAGAATGTTTTTAAACAGAACCAGGTTGTCCGGTGATGCGGATTCCGGGGCCAGTTTTCGCATGAGTTTGACGGTTTGTTTTGAGTTTGGCAGGTGAAGCATTTCCATCAAATCGGTCTGCGGTGTGCGAATCAGATCATCGATGTTCAGCACATCACAAAAAACCCGTTCGCTGATCCCCGAGTGGTTCGCCAAAAAGTAGGCCAGCGGCGGATTGGAGGTAAGCAATTCCATGAAATTCCCGTTGATGGACAGGAATCGAAGCGGGTTCCACTGATGGCTGTAGAATGCCGCAAGGCAGGCCGAATATTCGTCGGGAATACTCTGCCGCAAGCGGTCATAAGCTGCTTTCTTGCTGCATTTGCCGAACTGGTCGCTGTTGGCCGACGTGTCTATATCGAGAACCAGCTCCAGCTGGTTGTCCGGAACCTTTTTGGGGGCAGGCAGCGGTGTGGAAATGATCCTGTAGACGGGGCAGATGTGTGTCCACTGTCCCTGGTCGTTTTGGCCGTCGGCAAAAGGCTCCGGCCAGGCGGTAATGCGTCGCATTTTACGCCCATTCCGAAAAACAGTAAGCGTGTTTTCTTTAAAGAAAAATTCCAGATCTGACTGACGGCGCTTTGGCATCTGAAATTCAGAATATTACGGCTTTGCCGGCGGATCCAGATTCAAAAATCGACAAACAAAGATTTTTCGTGTTTTTCCAATGTCTGGAAACGCAAGCGGGACGCATGCGCTTCTTTTTCCAGCCCCGTTGGAATTGTGGATGGATCAGGATAAACGAAAATCGGTGCTGGATGGCTTGAAAGAAAAGAATGTGGATTTGAATATCTTTCGCTTTCACTTTGCCATTGGCTGTGCAGACGGGTGGCTTTTAATTTGTACAGTTTTATAAAGCAGGAGATCAATCTGGAGTTTCTGCAGGATAAGGTGAGCCTGCTTGATATGGTTTCCGAAGGGCAGGAGATCAAGGTGTTTTTTGATATTCGCGGCCGCGAATACAACGGGAAGTATTTTTAATAATCTGGTTGGGTGGAAGATTGAAACCACCGGCGAGGTGACCGCGCCGCCGTCTGGCTCCGGAGAAGCCGATCGCCCTAAAATCCCGCCCGAGGTTGAGCCGGAAGACGAGGAGCCCTTTGATATCTTTTAGCCCAAGTTTCTTATCTGGCATCGTAAGTTGTTGCGTTGCAACAGTCGGGTTTTCTGTGGCACTACAACGTCGTTAGAGTTGGAGTTCGGTTTTGCGGGGGCGATAGGCTTCTTTCCAGTTGATTCCCAGCAGGGTGTA
>JBFHEM010000073.1:0-15919 GCA_041584215.1 Tichowtungia sp.
GCACACCTTCCCCGGCTTCGGCAAGGAATTCATGCCCAATCTCGACGAAGGATCGTTCCTGTTCATGCCGACCACCATGACCCACGCCTCCATCGGCGAGTCCATCGACATTCTTGAAAAACAGGACATGGCCATCCGCTCCATCCCGGAAATCGAATCGGTCGTCGGCAAGCTCGGCCGCGCGGAAACCCCGCTCGACCCCGCCCCGATCTCGATGATCGAAACCGTCATCAACTACATCCCGGAATACAGAACCGACAAGAATGGGCGGCGCATCAACTACAAATTCAAGAAAGGCGAGTTTGTGCGCACGGATGACGGCGAGCTGATCGAAGACCGCCGCGGCCGCCCCTTCCGTCAGTGGCGCGGCCACATCCAGTCGCCCGACGACATCTGGAAGGAGATCGTCCAGGCTGCCAAAATACCCGGCACCACCTCCGCACCCAAGCTCCAGCCGATTGCCGCCCGCATCGTCATGCTGCAGAGCGGCATGCGCGCCCCCATGGGAGTCAAGGTGCAGGGGCCCGACCTCGAAACGATTGAGAAGGTCGGCCTCCAGATTGAGCAATACCTCAAGGAAGTTCCATCGGTTGAACCCGCCGCCGTCATCGCCGACCGCATCGTCGGCAAGCCCTATCTCGAAATCGTGCCCGACCGCGAAGCGCTCGCGCGCTACGGCATTCCGATCCGCAAGTTTCAGGATGTGGTCGAAATCGCCATTGGCGGCCGCAAGGTTACCGGCACCGTCGAAGGACGCGAGCGCTTCCCTGTCCGCGTGCGCTATTCGCGCGAGCTGCGCGACAGCATCGAAGCGCTCGACAAAATCCTCGTGCCCGGCGCGGGTGGCCAGCAGATTCCGATCACCGAGCTGGCGCAAATCCGCTACGTGCGCGGACCGCAGAACATCAAGAGCGAGGATACCTTCCTGGTGGGCTATGTCGTGTTCGACAAAAAGCCGGGCTTTGCCGAAGTGGATGTCGTCGAGCAGTGTCAGGCCTGGCTGCAAACCAAGATCGACCGCGGCGAGTTCAGCCTGCCCCGCGGCGTGAGCTATCGCTTCGCCGGCAGCTACGAAAACCAGCTGCGCGCCACAAAGACCCTCGCCGTGGTCATGCCCATCGCGCTGTTTGCCATCTTCATGCTGATCTATCTCGAATTTAAATCCACCTCCACTACCCTGCTCATTTTCACCGGCGTCTTCATTGCGTGGTCCGGCGGCTTTATTCTGATCTGGCTCTATGGTCAGCCGTGGTTCCTCGACTTCAGCCTCTTCGGGGTCGAAATGCGCAACCTCTTTCAGGTGCACGTCATCAACATGAGCGTCGCGGTCTGGGTCGGTTTCCTCGCCCTGTTCGGCATCGCCACCGACGACGGCGTCGTGATGGGCACCTACCTCACCCAGCTCTTCCGCGACAAACCCCTCACCTCGAAAGATGAAATCCGCGCCCTCGTTCTCGAGGCCGGGTCGCGCCGCGTCCGCCCCTGCCTGATGACCACCGCCACCACCATCCTCGCCCTCATCCCGGTCCTCACCTCCACCGGCCGCGGTTCCGACATCATGGTCCCCATGGCCATTCCGAGCTTCGGCGGCATGCTCATCGAAGTCGTCACCATGCTCGTCGTCCCCGTCCTCTACTGCTGGATCAGGGAAAAACAACTCAAGAAACCAGAAAGGAGGGCTGCGAAAGACAGTTAATCGGAGGTTTACAAAGGATGCTAACAAGCAATGGAGACAGAAAAATGAAAAGGAATACCGTACTAAGATCAACCCTGGCCATATCAGTGCTTGGGGTCCTCCTCCTCGCCGGGGGATGCAAGTCCATGGGAGGAAAAGACGAGGCAGTTAAATGCCCGAGTTGCGGAAAGACGACCTCCACCTTCCACCCGAAGAAAGGGCGAGTCTACAAAAAGGTGGCATGCCCGTCGTGCAAGACGGTCACAATGGTGGACCCTGCAACCGGAATTGCCACAGCAACACATGCGTGTGATGCCTGCGGTGTTCTTGTAGGCAAATGCCCCAAGTGCCTCAATAAATAAGAGTCACCTGGGCCGCTCGATCCGCCGGCCTGAGTTGGAGTGCCTTTATCACACAGGCTCCTTTTCAGCCGGCGGATCTCACGGAATCGGAACGGGAGTCACAAACAAAATGTGACACAAGGTGCCGGCGGCCAAGACCGGCACCGAAAGCTGGCGGCGTTGTGATTTCAACGCACGAAAACTAAGCAGATGTCTGATGCCACGCGATCCGGTTTGAGAATGCAGATGGACGAGTCGACGGTGTATCAGGTCGAGGCCGGGGGCGGCCCCGTTTGCTTTTGCTCCGAGTATTGCCGCCGGATGTTTCTCAAACGCGGTTCGCAAAACGCCCCGCCGCCATGAGCTTCAGCTCCGTCTCCGTCGTCATCAATGCCCTGCGCCTGCGCAGCATCGACTTGAATGAAAAAGTGGAAACCAACCAAAATATAGGAGACCGCAATGAAGCTCACACTCAAAACGATCCTCAACCGTCTGAAATTGAAAGCTGAGTAAAGCGCGCTGCTTTTGCAGATTGTTTCAGCCGCGGCTTCCAAGCCTTGGAAAAAAGGTGTACAAAGTTTCCAATCATTGGAAAATCGTGTCTAAATCGAAAGTGATGGTTTAAAAAATGCCCTTTAACGAGGACTCCAGGGTGAAACTGCCGGCCATTCTGCATCTGGTGCGGCTGGGCTACACCTATCTCTCCAAAGACGATGCGGAATGGGATGTTTCCTCGAATATTTTTCCGGAAATTTTCCGAGACAGCGTGCGGGCGATCAATCCGGGCCGTGAACTGGAAGGCGACGAATTGAACCGGCTTCTGGCGGAAACCTCTCTGCTTCTCGACAACGAAGACATGGGAAAAGCCTTCTATGAAAGGCTGGTTCAAAAATCCGGCATCCGGCTGATCGATTTTGAAAATTTCAGCAGCAACTCCTTCCATGTACTGACCGAGCTGCCCTGCATAAACGGCGACGAGGAATTCCGCCCGGACATTACACTCCTGATCAACGGCATGCCGCTGGTCTTCATCGAGGTTAAAAAGCCAAACAACAAAGACGGGGTGCTCGCAGAGCGCAAACGGATTGATGACCGCTTCAATAATCCCAGATTCCGGCGGTTTATGAATATCACCCAGGTGATGGTCTTTTCCAACAACATGGAGTACGACAGCGACTCCCCGCGGCCGATTGAGGGCGCTTTCTATGCCACGCCATCACTCAGCGGAGTCAAATTCAACTACTTCCGCGAAGAGCTGGATCTCGATTTAGACAGATTGCTGGCACCCGAGGACGATGAGCTGGAGGATTTTGTCCTGAAGGACAACAACCTCGAGGTCATCAAATACAACCCGGCGTTTTTGACGAACAAGGGGCCGGACCGGCCGACCAACCGGCTTTCCACCTCACTGTTCTGTCCCGATCGGCTGGCGTTTCTTCTGAACTACGCCATTGCCTTCGTCCATGGAGAGTCCGGTATCCAGAAGCACATCATGCGTTACCCTCAGATTTTCGCCACCAAGGCGATTGAGCAGAAGCTGGATGCCGGTGAGCGCAAAGGGATTATCTGGCATACGCAGGGCAGCGGAAAAACCGCTTTGGCATTCTACAGCGTTAAATTCCTGACCAACTACTACAGCCGCAAGGGCATCATCCCGAAATTTTACTTCATCGTCGATCGCATCGACTTGTTGATTCAGGCCAAACGGGAATTTGCAGCCCGCGGCCTGATCGTGCATGAAATCAGTTCTAAAGAAGCGTTTGCACGTGAAATCAAACAGACTCGCGCCGTACACAACGATTCCGGCCGCCCGGAAATCACCGTCGTCAATATTCATCGCTTTGCGGATGATCCGGCAGTCGTCAGCTCGCAGGACTACCGCATCGACGTTCAGCGCATCTACTTTCTGGATGAGGTGCACCGCAGCTACAACCCGACGGGCAGCTTTTTGGCCAACCTGGAGGAATCAGACCGGACGGCGATCAAAATCGGGCTGACCGGCACCCCGCTGCTCGGCGAAACCACCGCCTCCAAAAAACTGTTTGGCGACTATATCCACAAATACTACTACAACGCCTCCATCGCCGACGGCTACACCCTGCGCCTGATCCGCGAAGAAATTGAAACCAGCTACAAATTGATCCTCAAAAAGGCCCTCCGTGAAATCGGCATGC
This sequence comes from Tichowtungia sp., assembly GCA_041584215.1. Classification (GTDB taxonomy): domain Bacteria; phylum Verrucomicrobiota; class Kiritimatiellia; order Kiritimatiellales; family Tichowtungiaceae; genus Tichowtungia. The sequence goes on from JBFHEM010000073.1 coordinate 4,191, forward strand.
CCAAAGGGGCCGGCGACAAACGCACGGTTTACTCGCATCGCCGCTTCACCGAACCGCTCATCGACTATGTCGTTGAAGATTTCAAAAACACCCGCATCCGGCTGAACGATGACACCATCGGTGGAATGGTCATTTGCGACTCATCCGACCAGGCCCGCAGCCTCGCTGAGATGTTTGCGATAAAGTACGGCCGGCTGCAAAAAGAATTCCTGGCGGAAGAATCCGGCGATGATGAGCAGGGCAGGGCCGCTTCCGAACTGAGCGCGGCTCTCATTTTACACGACGAGGGAGACAAGGAGACCCGCAAGGGACTGATCGGTCAGTTTAAAGCCGGGAAAATCGACTTCCTGTTCGTCTACAACATGCTGCTGACCGGCTTTGACGCCCCGCGTCTCAAAAAGCTCTATCTCAACCGGGTGGTCAAAGCCCACAACCTGCTTCAGGCGCTCACCCGCGTCAACCGCACCTATGGGGACCACCAATACGGCTATGTGGTCGACTTCGCCGATATCCAGTGCGAATTTTCCAAAACCAACCAGGATTATTTCAAAGAGCTGAACGAGATTCTGGGCGACGACGAAAAGGAATGGTCAAACCTCTTTAAATCCGAAGAGGAAATCCGGGCCGATATCGATACCATCAAGGATGTTTTGTTCAGGTTCGACACCGAAAATGCCGAGGTTTTCTCGCAGCAGATCAGCCAGATTCAGGATCGGGCCGAAATGCTCCAGATCACACGGGCGCTGAGGTGCGCCCGGGAGCTCTACAACATCATCCGCTTCTCCGGCCAGTACGACCTGCTCGACGAACTCGACTTCCGCAAGCTCAACGACCTCTGCAAGGAAGCGGACAACCATCTGGCGCTGCTCAATGTCAAAGAAGACATGGAGAATGCTGTCGACACCACCGCGCTGCTCAACCTCGCGCTGGAAGATGTCATCTTCAAATTCACCAAAATCGGTGAACAGGAGCTGAAACTCGCCGACGAACTCAAAGGCATGCTGCGCAAAACACGCGAGGCCATGGCCCGCAGCATCGATCCCGAAGGCCCGGGCTTCATTTCCCTGCGCGAAGAGCTCGAGCGCCTCTTTAAAAAGAAAAAGCTCAGCCAAGTTACCCAGCAGGAAATGGTGCAGAACATCGGCACCCTGCGCAAAATCTACGAGCGGCTCAAAGAGCTCAACCGCCTCAATGACCTCCTGAAAGCCAAATATCATCACGACGCCAAATACGTCCGTATCCACAAACGGCTGATGGAAAGCGCAATATTTTCGACCCAGGAACGAAAAATTCTTGATGCCCTGCAGGGTGTCAAAGACGAAGCGGACCGCTTTGTGTTGCACAACACCGCCGTCATGAACCATGATGAATATTTTGCCGGCCAGATGATCAAACTGGTCATTCATCAGTTTAAAACGCAGCGCGGCTTCCCGCTCAATGCCGCCGCCTCAAAATTTATCAATCAGCTGGTGGTCAATGAATACCGCCGCGAATACCAGGGACTTGTTGCATGACCACACGCGATTTTGAAACCAAAACCAAAGAGCTCATCGACAAGCTCAAAGCCACCTGCGCCTCCTACGGACTCGGCAACGACGGCAACGAATTTAAGATCATCACCCAGGTCTTTCTCTACAAATTCATGAACGACCGCTTTGCCTTCGAGCTGAAAAAACTCGACCCGGCCATCGCCAAAGCTGAAAGCTGGGAAGACGCCGTGGAGCAGATGAGCGAAGACGACTTCGAAATGCTCCTGCTCCAGATGGGCTCCGATGCCGCCAAACTCAAGCCGACCCATTTCATCGCCACGCTCTTTGCCCGGCAGAGCGAGCCCGACTTCGCCACGCTCTTCGACGACACCCTGTTCGACATCGCCGTCACCAACGCCGACATCTTTGCCGTCAAAACCGCCGGCGGCGCCAAGATCACCCTGTTTGACCGCGTCAGCGAATTCATTCATGATGCCGCCCAGCGCGACAACTTTTGCCGCGCCATCATCAATACACTGGTCAACTTCAGCTTCGAGCACATTTTCACGCAGAAATACGACTTCTACGCCACCATCTTTGAATACCTCATCAAAGACTACAACAAAGACAGCGGCGGCAAATACGCCGAGTATTACACCCCGCACGCCGTCGCCAAAATCATGGCTGCCATCCTCGTCACCGAACAGGTCAGCAACGTATCGTGCTACGACCCCTCCGCCGGTTCCGGCACCCTGCTGATGAACCTCGCCCACGCCATCGGCGAAGACCGCTGCACCCTCTGTTCGCAGGACATCTCCCAGAAATCCTCCAGTCTGCTCCGGCTCAACCTCATTTTGAACAACCTCGTTCACTCCATCCAGAACATCATTCAGGGCAATACGATTCTGCTGCCGTATCACAAAGAGGGCACCGCCCTGAGGAAATTCGACTACATCGTCTCCAATCCGCCCTTCAAAATGGATTTTTCCGATTACCGCGACGACCTCGACACCGCGGCCAATCAGCCGCGTTTCTTTGCCGGCATCCCCAACGTGCCCAAAATGGCCAAAGACAAAATGGCCATCTACCAGCTCTTTTTGCAGCACATCATCGCTTCGCTCAAACCCGGCGGTAAAGCCGCCGTCGTCGTGCCCACCGGCTTCATCACCGCCCAGACCGGCATCGACAAAAAAATCCGCCAAAAGCTGGTTGATGACAAAATGCTGGCCGGCGTCGTCTCCATGCCCAGCAACATTTTCGCCACCACCGGCACCAACGTCTCAATCCTCTTCATCGACGACTCCAACAAGGGCGATGTCGTCCTGCTCGATGCCTCCGGGCTCGGCACAAAGGTCAAGGACGGTAAAAACCAGAAAACCGTCCTGTCCGTCGAAGAGGAAGACCGCATTATTACGACCTTTAATGCCAAAGAGGCCGTCGACGACTTCTCCGTCGCCGTTTCCTGCGACGACATCGCCGCCAAAAACTACTCCCTCTCCGCCGGGCAGTATTTTGATGTAAAAATCGAATACGTCGACATCACCCCCGAAGAATTTCAGGCCAAAATGTCGGCTTACACCGAATCCATTGATTCCCTTTTCGCCGAATCCAAATCCCTCGAATCCGAAATTAAAAACCAGCTCGCGGGGTTGCGGTATGAGTAGCCCCGTAAAGATCAAAACTTTTACTTCCAAAATTGGTAGTGGGGCGACTCCTCGGGGTGGTGATTCCGCTTATAAAAAAGAAGGGATCTCACTAATCCGGAGTCAGAACGTATTGGATCTTCAATTTTCCGAATCCGGGTTGGCTCACATTGACGATGCCCAGGCAAAGAAACTCGATAATGTAACAGTGCAGCAGAATGACGTTTTGCTAAATATCACCGGCGACTCCATAGCTCGGGTTTGCCGAGTTCCTGACTGGGTTTTGCCAGCCCGCGTAAACCAGCATGTTTCCATAATCAGGTGCAAAGATTCTGCAGATAGTGCGTATTTGACGTATTACCTTCATAATCTGAAACCGTATTTGCTTCGATTATGTAAAGTGGGCGGAACAAGGAATGCCTTAACAAAAGAAGCTGTTGGAAACCTCCCTGTCATTTTTCAGGAAAATTCGAAACAACGCGCCGCTGTGCTGTCCGCGCTCGATGCGAAGATTGAATGTAACAACCGGATCAATGCGGAGCTGGAGGCGATGGCCAAAACGCTCTACGACTTCTGGTTTGTCCAGTTCGACTTCCCCGACGCCAACGGCCGTCCCTACAAATCCTCCGGCGGCAAAATGGTCTACAACCAAATCCTCAAACGCGACATCCCCGAGGGGTGGGATGATGCTAAGCTTATTGATATCGCCAATATTACAATGGGGCAGTCTCCTTCGGGCGACTCATACAATGAGTCTCAGCAGGGAACGATTTTTTTCCAAGGGTCGACTGATTTTGGGTGGCTTTTCCCAACAACAAGGAAATATACAACAGTGCCATCTCGGATGGCAAAGAAAGGGGATATTCTGTTGAGTGTGCGGGCGCCGGTCGGTGACATGAACATCGCCAACAATGATTGCTGTATTGGTCGAGGTTTGGCTGCACTCAACAGCAAGCAAGGTTTTGATGGGTTCCTTTTTTATGTAATGAAATATTTTAAACAGATTTTTGACCGTAGAAACTCAGAGGGAACCACCTTCGGATCGATTACGAAAAACGATCTTCATTCGTTGCCGTTAGCTTGTCCGCCATGTGGCTTGCTTCAAAAATATGACGATATCGTCTCGAAATATAATCGAATGATTTTCACGCGAAGCGTCGAAACCCAGCAACTGACGAGCCTGCGGGACTGGCTGCTGCCGATGCTGATGAACGGGCAGGTTACGGTTGGGCAGATGACGGCTTCCGGGTTGGAAACGCCGCGTCAGGCTGCTCTTCATCCTTTAATTTATGCAAAAGATGTGTTGGAGCTGATGGTGGCACTTTCGCCCTCAAAAACCATTCCGTTGCGTCGGCTGACGAATGCCTGGCTGGCGCTTTGTGACCGCAACTATATTCAAACCTATGTTCTGGATGAAAAGCGGGTCGAGGATTGGGACAAGGCTTATGTCGACCGGCCGGAGTTGGCTCTCCGGTTGACCGCGTTGCGCGAACTGGTGGATCAGCAGTCGATTGGCTTGAAACCATCCATCAACGGCAAGACAGAAGTCTATTTGAAAAGCTCCGCAGCTCCTTTGCTTGATGATTCGTGGCTAATGATGGATGCGCAGCTCGCGCTGGCGGCGGCGAAAAGTATGTCGGTGCCGGAGGAGTTGGAACAGCAGTTCGAGACCGAAAATCAGGACGTGATTAAAATGGCGGGGTAAAATGATGGAGCTGCCAAATCTGTTTGATGCGGAGACCGCGCTTCTGAATGATGAGTTCAGCGAGCAAGAACCGGCAATCTGGATTAAGGAGCTGCGGTTCCTTTCAGAATGTTCTCCTCATGCTGAAGAGAAATGTAAAATCGAATTGCGAAGGGGGCTTAATGTTGTTTGGGCCAAGCCGTTTGATGCCGAAGCCGCTTCCTCTGAAGGCGCTGCCATGGCCGGACATGCCGCCGGCAAAACAACCTTTTGTCGGATGCTTCGCTATGCCCTTGGAGAACCGCATTTTGCCAACGAGGTGGTCACCCACTCGATCCGGGATCAATTCCCACAGGGATGTGTCTGCGCTGAGATTTTGGTAGAAGGTGAACAATGGAGTGTTTGCCGTCCGGTTAGTTCAGGCTATCACCCCAAATGTATGCAAAATGGAGACATTGATCAGTTACTCAAGGATGAGGGGTGGGCCTATGAAGAATTCAGGGATCGTCTTGAGCAATTGGCTTCATCTATTATGAGGGCTCCGGTGCTCCCGAACGATGTTGAAATGGGCTTCCAGCATATTCTTCCATGGTTGTCCCGGGACCAGGAGGCGGGCTATCGCGACCTAACCGAGTGGCGCGACAAATCGTCCAATGCAAAGAATCCATTTGAGCGTCAGGATGATCAATATTTCTGTATGCGCAGCCTGTTGTCCCTGATTTCCGATGAAGAGATCGGGCTGGTAAAGGAACGTGATGAGGCCAATCGTAAAATGGAAGAGGCCAGAACGTCTTCAGCAAAGCGGATTGCTCGTCAGGAGATAGAACATGACCGGTTGTTTTCAGAAGCGGAAGGGCTCATCGATTTTTCTTTGTTGGAACTAAGCATTTCTGAGCTTCTGAAATCGCTGGAAGAAACTCGTGAACTTATCATTTTGGCAGATGAAGAATCGCCCATGCTTAAGGCGGCGGAAAAGAAATATCGTGGGGTTTCGGTTGCTCTGGAGCTTGCCGTTCGCGATTTGAAAATGTTCAAAGAGGTTGCCCTGGAAAACAGGCAGCGTTATCGGATGCAGCAGGCGAAAGATGCGCAGAATGATCAGGAGTATCAGCGGATTGAGCGCGAAGCCCGCCGTCACCCCGGCCGAAAATACTGTGCCCAGCCGCTGGAGGTTGCTCGTGCAGAAGGGTGTCCGCTGTGCCAGGCAGAGCTGATGGATTTTTCCTCGGAGCGGGAGCTTCAGAAAGAGCAAAGTCAGGCGGATCGGTTTAAGAAGAACTTGGAGCTTGCGGAAGAAAATGTGAAGCAGCAGCGAAGCGTCGTCGACGGGGCCCGAACAGATGAGCGAAAAGCACGGGCGCACTATGATTCACTGCGAAAGGCTTATCAGGGAGAAATTAAAAAAAATCGTGATAAGTATTCCGACTGTGATCGTTTGATTCGTGATCTGAAGGCCTTTGAAAAATCGGCAGAGCAGCTTGAGCAGGAAATGAACAATAAAGACCGGTTGGCAGACCAGATTGGCGGACTTACAGGACGGATTGCCGCCTATCGCGTACAGGCCAAAAGGCAGCTTGGTGCTTTCTCTGCTTCATATAATCGCCTGCTTCGCGAAGTGCTCGGAGCGGCGGTAACGGGAAGCGTTAAACTCCACGGCACATCATTTCGGGCAAAAGCCGAATACAACGGCGAATTGACCAGTGCCGCCATTGAGTCTCTGAAAACGATCCTCTTTGATTTGACGGCAATCGTATTTGCACTGAATGGCAACGCAAAACATCCCTGTTTTTTAATCCATGACGGTCCTCGCGCTGCGGATCTGGACTCCTGGCTCTACAAAAAAATCTTTAATTTAATGTATGATTTGGAACAGCGGTCGAACTGTTCATTCCAGTACATCATCACAACCACGGAGCCGCCTCCGACCAAATTGCAGGAAAAGCCTTGGTTGGTTGAAACGCTGGATGCCTCCACGCCCAAAGGGCGCCTGTTGGGAGTAAATCTGTGAAATTAGACACTATTCAAACCCAGCAGCTAACTCACCTGCGGGACTTTTTGCTGCCGATGCTGATGAACGGCCAGGTGCAGGTGGGGTAAATATGAATTGTTGGCTTCATTTTAAGGGCGGCGGATTGCAACTGAAATTCAGTTGCGGGCCGGGCCGCCAATAGGGTACAACATGGGCAAGCAGGAAAAACTCAGGGCGAGATTCGAGGCGATTCCGGCAGATTTTACTTGGAAGGAACTCTGTTCCCTGCTGGGCGGATTTGGATATGCAGCGCTGAAAGGAGCCGGGTCCCGGCGGAAATTTACAAAAAACGGGCGCGTCATTAGTTTGCATCAGCCGCATCCCGGAAAAATTGTCAAGAAGTACGTCCTGAGGCAAGTGCTGGATCATTTAAAGGAACATGGAGAGCTGAAATGAAACCCCTTCAATACAGCGGCTATCTCGGATCGCTGGACTACAGCCTTGAGGACGGTTGCCTTTACGGAAAAATCCTCTACATCAACGATCTCGTTACCTACGAGGCCGCGACCGTCCCCGAACTCGAAACCGCCTTTAAGGAATCGGTCGATGACTATCTCGAAACCTGTGCCGACATCGGCAAGGACCCCGATAAGTCCTTTAAGGGTACATTTAATGTCCGCATGACTCCCGAGCAGCATAAAGCCGCCGCGGTTGAGGCGATGCTTCAGGAAACCACCCTGAACGACTTTGTGTCCCGGGCCGTCGCTGAGAAACTGGCCGGACGCGAGGTGCATCACCACAACGACCAGCATATACATATTGAAGCCACTGTGACTGAACCGCTCGATTTTGAGGCCATGCGGCGTGGCAGCGGTTATCGGATTGAGGAGGAACTCTGTGAATACAAAGCCTGATATTACCGCCCACCTGCTGAGGGTGACTTCTCAAAAGTTTACCTCACACAATTCCAAGCCGGAAGGCGGCAAAGGGTTTGTCAATTTCCATTTTGACGATAACCGCAAGGACTGCCTTTGCGATCCGGCGGAGTCCGTCTGCTGGGAGGCATCCCTGACGGTGAAGGCGTTCAGCGGAACCGGAGACCGGCCCGATCCCGAAACAGATCTTCTGTTGATGGAGGCAACGGCCTCCGTGGAAGGGCACTTTGCGCTCGCCGATTCTGCCACCGTCGATGGCATTGAGTCTTTGGTCTGGTATTTTGATGAGGTTTGCAAACAAAAGCTGCTCAGCAAAATGCGGCTTCTGCTGCTCGATACCGAATTCTCCAACCTCCCCCTGCCGGGAAACAGTTGATTCCCAGAGGAGGGGTCAGGGAGGGGGCAGAACGCTTTTCTCATCATTCGGGCCTGCCAAAAAAAGTAGAACGGGAGCATTCACGCCGGTCCTGTTCTTTCGTCATTCGGTCCTGCCTGCGGCTCAGCCTCTTCCCTGCAAAACCGAAGCATTTTACACACATTTCCAACACCCGCCAAAAAGTTTTCCCGTAAACCCAAGGATTTTAAACAGTTACGCCAAAAGATACTGTGGGTTGAAAACTTTACTCTTTTTTGATTTGTTAACTTGATCTATCTTCGAAACATAACAAATCGTCAGCAAGGAGGTGTCTGTGGCCAATCTTTCCAGGTTCACGAAACCCGAGGTGTTTCGCCGGTTCAGTCCGGTTCTACTCGCACAGTTTCTCCGGCGCAGCCAAGAGGCCGTCCTGGCGCGCGGGATTGATTTGCCGGCAGAACCGACCGACGAAAATATGCCCTACGTTCAGATTGCCCGGCTGTTCCTTTCCGCTGATGAAAGCCTGATGGAGCTCTACGACGCAATCAATCTGGTGAACACGCTGGCGGCAAATAAAGGCCGCGGTGCAATATATGAAGTTGCCGGGTCGCAAAATGTCTGGATTCCGCAGGAATTGTCGTCTGCTTACGACGTGGCACTCTGGACCTGGCTGAATCATCCGGACATTGCAGAGCGGGCGGGCTATCGCCTCAAGATGCACAACGCCCGCTCTTTTTCCTATTTTCCATCTTTTCTCGGTCAAGACACCCCGGCGCTGCTGTACACCCCGGCGAATATCGTGCGTTTCGCCAATTCGATGGGCTCCTTTTATGCCCAGGCATCCAAGGGCGGCGTGGCCAAGGTGCTCGATGTGATGGAAGGCGATGAGCTTTGGCTGCTCATTCGGCACGGCGGCTACCTGGAACGCCGGGGGGATGTGGATGAACAATCCGGCGAGGTTTCCACCATCTGCTTTCGCGATGAGGAATATGACGTGCTCATCTATAACATCCGTCACCGGGAACTGAAAATCCGCCGTACCCCCGACGCCACCATGGAGCGGCTCAAAGCCGAGTTCGGGCAGATCTTTTTCGATTCAGCATACACCTTCGTGGAGCGCGAGAGCTTTCCGCTGGATGTGCTGAAACAAAACGACCTCTCCATTTTCCGCACGGTCAAGATCCCGGGAATCAAGGATGTTAAATTCTCTGAGGTGCGTTACATGCTGCATGGTGCCGTCATCAAAACCGTTCATGAAAAGTCCGTTGACCTGTTGCAGTCTGCATCCGATGGCGGCTATGTGGTGCCGAAAACCGCCTTTCAGGTCGACTTCGCCAAACTGCGGTTCCGGTTTGAGGGGGAAGATAAATACCGCTCGGTCGAATTATATCCACCGAACCGTTCGGGCTTTGCCCGTGAGTCCGACGCCCCGAAAGTGGAAGAATGGCTGCGGGCGGCGTCCCTGCTCAGGGGCGGGTGTACGTCCGATCCGGACGAACGATTCTTCAAGGCTCTCAATATACACCTGGGACAGTCGTACACGCTCAACGAGTGGGATCTGTTTTTTGGCGACACATTCGAACGGGTCGAGCCGTTCCTTCAGGATACCGGGCAGGATGCTGCCTATTGGTGCGCTCCCGGTTCGGCCAGGCAGTTTGATATTCTGCGCGAAGGCGAAACGGTTACTGCGCTTTCTCCGGATTACGAAAACAGCCCCCAACAGGAACTGCGCGATATTGACCCGGCCGAGCTTCGGCTGTTTAAACTCTGCCCCTGTTCGCTTTCCAGGCGCCTGGGAGAATCGTTAGGGGTGCAGAATGCCTATACCGCCCATGACGAAGGTATTTACCGTCTCGGCACGCTGCGTGGACCAGACACCCGCCGCCACCGCGCCTTCCTGCTCGCTCACGCGGAGCGCAGCACTCTTTCGCTGGCCAAACAGGCTGTCGGACAGGAGGGGGAAGGCATTATGATTGTGACACCGTCGTATTGTCCGGACACGGAGGATTTTGCTGTCAAAAACAAGCTGCTCTATGTGCCGCTGCGCGACATGCTCCGACCTGATTTTTCTGTCGGGGCAACTTACGATCAATCCAAAAAACAGTTTTTTGCCATCCTCGCTGAAGAAGAAATCCTCACAGTGGAACAGATCGCTGGCTTTTTAGACATCGCTCAGGAACTCGACAGCGGTTCTTCGCGCCTTCAGGCTCCGACGCATACCACGGTTTTCAAGCTGTACTGCAAGGACGGTCTTTCCGTGAAACAAATTGAGCGGGAGTGCGGATGTTCCCACGGTACGGTCATGAATCGCAAACGAGATCTGGAGGCGAAATTGCGCCGGGATCTGAACGAGCTGCGCACTTACAGCAGTCATTTTGAAAAAATTGAACAGACCCTTTCCGATGATCGTGCCGAAGGGTTTAATCCCCGTGAGGTAATTTATGACGGGGCCGCCTATCCTGATGACTGAGTCGTAAGTTGACCGCTGGTTGACCCGGTCAACTTTGCATTTCGCCCCGTGTTTACGGGGCTTTTTTTGTGCCCCGACACGTTCCCTCTGACCTTCTCCGCACCTTAAGGGCGTTTTCGCCGCTATTCGAACAAATCGAAACAAGGTGCAAGGAGAAAGAGCAATGAGTGTGAACAACGACGATCTGATCCGGGCGGTCTTCACCGCCACCGACGAAGCCAAAGAACAAGCCCTCGAAGTTCTTGAGGGTAGGGCAAGCTCTCCGAGCGAGCCGCTCTCCGATCCCGTCCTCCTCCGCATGGGCGAAGCCGCCGAGCTGCTCCACATCAGTCGCGCCACCCTCTGGCGCATCATCAAAGCCGGCCGCCTCGAAAAAGTGGAACTCTACCCCGGTGCCTATCGCCTGCGCCGCTCCGACATCCTCGATCTGATAGCAGGGGGTAGGGACGGATCGCCGAGCCGTCCGTCTTCCCACAGTCAACCTTCCACTTCCGACAACTCAAAGGGGGCCTCCAATGGTTGACCCTCGTTTCTTCCATCTTCTCTCTCTTGCCCGAGAGGGCGACTCCGCTGCCATCGCCGATCTCTGGCACGAATTCCAATTCGATTTCTACTCTGACTCCCTCGGCGGTTCCCCTAGCGCAGCGGGTGGTGAAAACTCTCCCGCACCCGCACCGTCTCCGTACCGCAGGCGTCCCGCCTGCATCCCCGCACTGTCCCTGGAAGCTGACCTCCGACCTCCGGCTTCTGATCTCTGTCCTCCGTCTTCCCCCTCTGAATTCCTCGGCGGTTCCTCTAGCGCAGCGGGTGGTGAAAACTCTCCCGCACCCGCACCGCCTCCGTACCGCAGGCGTCCCGCCTGCTCATCCGCACCGTCTTCTTTTCGCGCTCTCTCGCGCTCTTTCGCGGTTAATAATAATGAGCCCGCAGAGCTTCTGTCCTCTGACCTCTGTCCTCTGATCTCCGGCAACGCCGAAGGAGGTGTCCAATGTTAATCCGCATCGACACCCGGGAACAGCAGCCGCTCGAGTTTGAGCACTGCGCCACAGTGCGCGATACCATCAGCACCTTTGATTATGCAATCGAAGGCGATCATCGGCGCTTTGCCATCGAGCGCAAATCGCTGCCCGACCTGATCCAGTCGCTGGCCATCCAGAAAAACTGGATCCGCGAGCTGAAGAAAATCCGCCGTGCCCATTCCGCC
>JBFHEM010000074.1:0-15761 GCA_041584215.1 Tichowtungia sp.
GGCCTCAAAGTTGGAGAGCGGGGTGTTGAGCTTCCAGCTGTAGGGCATGATACGGTGGGCGCGGTAGATGCGGCCCTGTTTCCAAAGTTCGGAAAAGACCCACCAGATGGTCTCCATGAAATCCTTGTCCATGGTTTTGTAGTCGTCCTGAAAGTCGACCCAGCGGCCCATGCGGGTGACGGTTTTTTCCCATTCGGCGACATAGGTGGACACCATGGAGCGGCACTGTTCGTTGAAGACATCGATGCCGGCCTCGACGATGGCGGGCGCGCCGGCCAGGCCGAGCGCCTCCTGAGCGAGCGCTTCGATCGGCAGGCCGTGGCAGTCCCAGCCGAAGCGGCGCTCGACGCGATGGCCGCGCATGGTCTGATAGCGCGGCACAATGTCCTTGATGGTTCCGGCGAGCAGGTGGCCGTAGTGCGGCAGGCCGGTGGCGAACGGCGGGCCGTCATAGAAGACGTATTCGTTGCTTTCCGAGCGGTTGGCGATCGATTTTTTAAAGGTGCCGTTTTCCGCCCAAAAGGACAGGATGCCCTCCTCCATTGCGGCAAAATCCACTTTGCTCGATACCGCTTTAAACATGGTTTTTCCTCAAATGCTTAGAAAATGGAGCGGGAGACCGGACTCGAACCGGCGACGAACAGCTTGGGAAGCTGCCATTCTACCACTGAATTACTCCCGCAATCAGAAAGAATGGAAGGTAGAGAAACCGGAACGCTTTGTCCAGTCGTTTACCGCTTTCTCTGAAAATTGATGCGCCCTCCCCCCATCCGGCCCGCTCAGCGCCCGGCGCTGCCGGACGGCAATCGTGCTGAAAAAAGACCGCCGGCCGGGCTGCGCCACGCGGTCCGGCCGGCGACAGCAACCTGAAAAGCTATTGCTAAAGCATATTCCCGGGATAACCGTCAACAAAACAACAGTATATTTCTCTCACGCCATAAAAGATTGACCGGTATATTTTTTTGATAATCTTTGGTTGTTCTCTTTGACATGCCTCGAAATATAATTAAACTGAGAGCAAATAAAGGTGCCCTGGTCAATCAACACGGATGGGAGGTTTGACTTGCAAAGCACGCTGATAAAAACGTTCCTCGAAGATGTCAAGGAGGCAAATGCATCGGACCTGCTTCTCACGAAAGGTGCTCCGCCCCAGCTTCGCGTCAACGGACTGCTGCAGCCGCTGAGCCACCCTCCCCTGACCACGGAAGAGATCGAGGGATGCGTCAATGAACTGCTCACCCATCGGCAGAAGATGATCCTGGACACCTACAAATCCGTCGATTTTTCCTACGAATTCGAGGGCACCTCCAAATTCCGCTTCAATGTGTACTATCAGCGCGGCTCGCTGGCGATCGCCTCGCGCATCATCCCCGACAAGATTCCCTCGTTCACCCAGCTCGGCCTGCCGGGAATTCTGAAAGAGTTCGCCGACCGTCCGTCGGGACTGTTTCTGGTGACCGGCCCGGCCGGAAGCGGAAAGTCCACCACGCTGGCGGCCATGATGAATTACATCAACAGCCGCAAGCCGCTGCACATCATCACGCTGGAGGATCCGATCGAATATGAGCATCACCACCAAAAAAGCCTGATCGACCAGCGCGAAGTCGGATCGGATGTCGATTCCTTCGCCGAGGCGCTCAAGGCGGTGACCCGCCAGTCGCCGGATGTGATTATGGTGGGCGAGCTTCGCGATCTGGAATCGATTGCCCTGGCGCTGACCATCGCGGAAACCGGCCATCTGGTGCTGGGCACCCTGCACACCCGGGATGCGGTCCACGCGGTCAGCCGCATTGTGGATGTGTTTCCCTCCGGCCAGCAGGAGCAGGTGTACGTCCAGCTTTCGCAGGTGCTGATCGGCGTGGCCGCCCAGCAGCTGATCATCGCCTGTGACAAATCCCGGCTGCTGCTCGCCTGCGAAGTGATGCGGGTCAACTCCGGCATACAGAATCTGATTCGTGAGAAGAAGGTCGAGCAGATCTACAGCATGATCCAGTCGGGGCGGGGGGAAGGAATGGTGACAATGAACGAATCGCTCCACGAGCTGGTTTCATTGAACCTGATCGACCCCGAAACGGCGCTCGCGAAAACAAACCGTCCCAAGGAGCTTATGCAGCTTCTGGACATGCACGGAAAGAGGGAAAAAGGAGCAAATAAATGATGAAAAAATGCATTCAGTTCAACGCTCGGCTGCAGCGGGTCTCCGCTGTACTCGTTATTGGGCTCGTCGCAGCAGGCGCCCTGCCGGCGGGAGCGCAGACAGCAGAAGCCCCGATGCCCACGGTCGAAGTGTCGGGACGGGTCGCAACCGTGAACGGCACACCGGCTCCGGCCGAGTATGTTTCGATTCATGTCGACGGGGGGGAGATGCGCCAGGTGATCAACTCGTTCGCCATGCAGGCCAACCGCAACATTGTTCTCGGCCCGGAGGTGACCAACGACACGGTGACCATCCACCTCAACAACGTGCAGTGGGAAAACGCACTCGACGTGATCCTCAAACCCTACGGCTACGGCTTCCGCCAGGTGGGCGACGCCACGGTTGTCGGCGAGCTGACCCGGCTTAAAGCGCTGGAGACGGTCGAGCCGCTGCAGAGCCGCATTTACAAACTGAAGTACCTTGATGCCAGCGATGTGGACGGGATCATCAAAGGCATGCTTTCCCCGCGCGGTTCGCACAGCGTGATCACCGCCAAGGGCCAGAAGGGCTGGAAGGACCTGGCCCAGAAAAGCCGGCGGAGCGTGGGCAGCGGATCCTCTCTCGAAATGAGGACACGGGACGAAGAACAGGTTTACAGCAAGACCATTGTGGTCTCCGATGTGCCCGCGGTGCTGGACAACGTCACCCAAACACTCGATTCCATTGACCGGGTCCCGCAGCAGATTCTGGTGGAAGCGCGCTTCATGGAGGTCAATGAAAATGTGCTCAAGGACATCGGAGCGCAGTTCGGCATCGGCTGGATGAATAACGCAGGCAACGCCCTGGGCTTCAACAACCGGGTCTTCAACAATGAGCCGGGGGTCTTTGACGCGATGTCCACAACGCTTTCCGGCGCCGGATCAGCGGAAGATCCGGTCCTCTTCGGCGGGCCTACGCTTCAAGGCAATTCGGAACAGGCCGGCTCGATTCTCGACACCGGCGGGCAGTTCTTCGGACTGGGCAGTGTGGATAATGTCAGCATGGAGATGTACATCAACCTGCTGGAAGAGGACGAGGACACGCAGACGCTTTCCGCGCCGAAGGTGCTGACGCTGAACAACCAGGAAGCGGCCATCGTGGTGGGAACCCGCTACCCGATCATCAAATCCGAGTACAACACCTCGAGTTCGGGCAGCAAAGCCGAGGTTCAGTCCGAAACGCTGGAATACTATGAAAGCATCGGCATTCAGCTCAATGTGGTGCCGCAGATCTGTGCCGACAACTACATCAAAATGGTGGTTCGTCCCTCGGTGACCGAAGTGGTCGGCTTCAGCGGACAGAATGAGTATCCCATCATCAAAACGCGCGACACGGAAACCCAGGTGCTGGCGGCCGACGGCCAGACCATCGTCATCGGCGGCCTGCTCGAAGAGCGCGAAAGCGAAGGCGTGTTTAAAGTTCCGTACCTGGGCGACATACCCTATCTGGGACGGCTGTTCCGGCGCGACACCACCGACAATAAAACCATCGACCTGCTGATCTTCATTTCGGCGACGGTGGTCGACGAGGACAATTACAGCCTCATCGTTCAAGCGCCTGACGCACAGGACGAGTCGATGATCATTGAGATGACGGACGCCGAACCGGACCTGGACGGGGGTGTGGCGGAAGACGCCGACCCTGAAGAGCGCCTGTCCATGGCGGCGGCTCAGCCCGGGATCGCGCCCCCCCTGGACGATATGCTCGGCGAACTCTCACCGCAATAAGCAAGAAAACAGCACACGACCCCGGGCGCACGGCCTGCGCCCGGAAGTCCTGCCCAGCCCTGGAAAGAGAAACATGCCGGCTGAACACAAACTGAGTGTAGAGCAGCTGCAGAAAGTTTTCATGGATCATGAAAACGAAGAGGTTTCGCTGCAGCACATTCTTGAAGACTGCGGCCTGAACTCTTCGCAGGAGCTGGCGGAGGCCTTTTCCGAGCTGATGGGCCTGCCGCTGACAGAACTGCCGGAAGATCACCATATCGAGCGCGACCTGATCGCCCTGATCCCCGAGCAGGTCGCCCGGCGCTACACCCTGATCCCGTTCGCCAAACCGCATGACGGGGCGCTCACGGTCGTCACCGCCAACCCGCTGGAGCTCGATGCGGACGAGACCGTTCGCGCGCTGACCGGGCTGGAAATCCACAAAACCGTCGGCGTGGAAGTCGATATCCTGCGGATGATCAACAAGTCATACCGCGAAGAGGCGTTTATTGACGAAAGCCTGCAGGACATCGTCTCGCTCGAAGAGGAAATCGGCCTGGAGACCGATCACGACAGCGACCGGGTCGAGATCGACCAGCTCAAACATCTGGCAAACGATGCGCCGGTCATCCGCTTCGTCAACCTGCTGCTGATGAAATCGATTGAAGACCGCGCCAGCGACATTCACTTCGAACCGGCAGAAAAGAAGATTGTCGTGCGGTTCCGGACCGACGGGATCCTGCACGAAGTCACCCCGCCGCCCGCCTCCCTTTATCCGGCCATCGCCACCCGCGTGAAAATCCTGTCCGAACTGGACATCGCCGAACACCGCCTGCCGCAGGACGGCCGCTTCAAATTCAAAGTGCACGGGCGGGTGATCGACGTGCGGGTTTCCGTGCTGCCGGTGGCCTACGGCGAGAAAATCGTGCTGCGAATCCTCGACCGCGATGCCCTGCTCGTGGATATGGCCGATGTCGGTTTTGAACCCGACATGCTGAAGAAATTTCACCGCATTCTGCGGATGCCCAACGGCATCATCCTGCTGACGGGCCCGACCGGCAGCGGAAAAACCACCACGCTCTACAGCGCACTCAGCTATTTGAAAAGCCCGGAACTGAACCTGCAGACCGTGGAGGATCCGATCGAATATCTGGTGAACGGGGTCAACCAGACCCAGATCCGCCCCTCGATCGGGCTCGACTTTGCCGACTGCCTGCGCTCCATTCTCCGGCAGGACCCGGACATCATCATGATCGGGGAAATCCGAGACCTCGAAACGGCGCAGATCGCCATCCGCTCCTCGCTGACCGGCCATCTGGTGCTCAGCTCGCTGCATACCAACGATGCCCCGTCATCGTTCAGCCGCCTGATTGACATCGGAGTGGAGCCGTACCTGATGTCCGCCACCATTAAACTGTTTATCGCCCAGCGGCTCGTGCGGGTGATCTGCCCGAAGTGCAAGACCGAATACCAGCCGCCGCAAGATCAGATTGAACTCGTCAAACTCTACTGCCCCGATGCGGACCAATGGACGTACCGCCGCGGAACCGGCTGCCTGGAATGCAACCAAACCGGCTACCGCGGGCGCACCGGGATCTTTGAGTTCCTGGAGGTGACCGACGAGCTGCGGGAAATAGTCAGCACGCGGCACAGCAATATCGAACTGCGGGCCGCCGCCATCGAGTGCGGGATGGAGCCGCTGGCCCACAACGGGTTTATGAAAGTCAGGAAAGGCGTCACCACCATCGAAGAGGTTCTCCGGGTCGCGCAGCTGTAGAAAAGCAAGATACCTTATGAAACGATTCAACTATACGGCTAAAAACAGCCTGGCCCAGGTGGTTCGCGACCAGATCGATGCCGAATCCCGGCAGGCTGCGCTCAACGAACTGCGCCGGCAGGGGCTGACGGTGGTCAGCATCACCGCCATAAATTCAAACGGCCTGCCCTCGGTGTCGTCCGATTCCCAGTCGGCACCCCTGCCCGGCGAAACCGCCTCGAAAGTGCCTTTCTGGAAATATGATCTCGGGGCGCTGTTCACCGCCAACCGGGTGAAGACAAACGATATGGCGGTCTTCTGCCGCCAGCTGGCCATCTCCGTGAATTCAGGCCTGCCGCTGCGCGATGCGCTGACCGGAATTCATGAAGACATGGACGCCCCCGCTTTCAAGAAAATACTCGCCGACATCCTGGGCCGCCTGCACAACGGGGTGGCCTTTTCCAAGGCCGCGGCCCAGCACCCGAAAGTCTTCTCCAACGTCTTTATCGGCCTGGTGCGCGCGGCCGAGGAATCCGGATCAATGGGCGAGACCATGGCCCGGCTGGCCGATTATCTGGAAAGCTCGGACCGCCTGCGCCGCAAAGTGGGCAGCCTGATGGCCTACCCCGCCTTTGTCGCCTTCTTTTTCATCGCCATTTCCATGGTGATGGTTTTCTGGATTGTGCCGCAGTTTCAGGATATTTTCGGCGATCTCGGCTCCCGGCTTCCGCCGCTCACCCAGGCCGTATTTGCCCTGAACAGCATTCTCATTCACCGGGCCCCGCTGGTCGGGGCCGTTCTGCTCGCCGTGGCCGTGCTCTTTTTCCTGTTCCGCCGGAGCCAGTCCGGCCGGCTGTTCCTGGCGGAAACGCAGCTCAAGCTCCCATGGGTCGGCGAATGCATCAAGCAGTATGTCATCGCCCGCGTCTGCCGCTGCCTGGCGATCATGCTCAAAAGCGGCGTGCCGATCGCCACCGGCCTCCAGATCGTCTCAAAAGTCGGCAACAATCTGGCCATTGAAAGGTCCCTCATCCTGGCCCGGGAGCAGACCGTCGGCGGCTCCAACATTGCCGACAGCCTCAGCCGGACCAACATTTTCCCTTCTCTTTTGATCCGAATGGTCAAAGTGGGGGAAAGCGCAGGCCGGCTGCCCGAAGTGCTCGACAACGTGGCCGGGGCCTATGAGGACCGCGTCGAAAACACGATCACCACGGGCATGTCCCTGCTCGAACCCGTTGTCATTGTCATTTTCGGCGCACTGGTTTTGATGCTGGTCGTCAGCATTTACCTGCCGGTGATGACCGTCGCCTCCCACATGTAGACAGAAACAACACAATGAAAACAAACAAAAAGATTCTTGAACGCAACTCTCTCCGGGCAAAGTACGAGTTTTTGCAGTTTAGTTTTTTATTTGAATTCTTGTTATTTAAAGTTGCTGATATTCTGCACATATGTAGAATGACGGCATATTAACACCACAAGGTGTGGTTGAAACAGGGCGGAAGTGCTGCCCGGAAAGAAAGGGAGATACATCATGAATAAGAAGTCAAAAGCAGGGTTCACCCTGGTTGAATTGATGGTTGTTGCCGCGATCATTGCGATTCTGGCAGCCATTATCATTCCGCTGCTGT
The DNA here is from genome assembly GCA_041584215.1 of Tichowtungia sp. Taxonomy (GTDB): domain Bacteria; phylum Verrucomicrobiota; class Kiritimatiellia; order Kiritimatiellales; family Tichowtungiaceae; genus Tichowtungia. The sequence goes on from JBFHEM010000074.1 coordinate 7,270, forward strand.
CCTCCAACAAGGATTCGGCCATTGCGTCTGAAGCCGCCAATATCTGCGGCACCCTTGCGACGGAGTCCAAAACGTACTATGCGCGCACAGGAACCTGGCCCGCGACCGGCGACATCCCGCAGGAAACCCAGGACGAGGTGAACCGTGCCCGCTATTTCGAATGGGCGGACGTTACCATCGGAGGAACCGGCCTCGACAACTGGACCGTGACGGTGAGCGGCGGAGATGCTGACTTCTCTACCGGTGTCGCCGAATCTCTGACCCTGAATGCCGGGGATCCCGAGTGGACCGGCTCGATGGTCGATATGGGCTGGGTCGGCAGCAACTAAGCCTATCCAGCGCCCCGACCCGGCAGGCAGAGACGCCCGCCCCTCAAAGGGAGCGAGTCTGCCGCCGGGTTCTTCACCCGTTTTAAGCCCGAACAGACAACCATGACGCATTCGCAAGCAGACAAGACCAGGGAATCTGTCAGTTTTGCCGGCAGAATGCAGCGATGGCTCAAAGACGAACATGCCGTCGGCCTCGACATTTGCGACGGGCGCGTTGTGGCCGCGCACTTTGTCCAGCGCAAGGGAGGGCTGCAGCTGGATGCACTGGCAACCGTGACCTACAGCCCGGATTTGTCCGAAAAAAAACTGGCGCAAACGATCCATGCCTTCTGGAAACAGAATAAATTTCCAACCCGGACCGTCTGCACCTGCCTGCATTCCCCGTCGCTGATCGCCCGCTCGTTTTCCTTCACCAACGTCCTGGAAAGCGAGCTGGAAAATGTCCTTTCACTGCAGGCGGAAGAAGCCCTGCAGCTGCCCCTCGATGAAGTCTCGTTTTCCTGGCAGTTCAACCCGGCCCCGGACCGGACAGACAGAATATCGGGCACGCTGATTGCAGTCCCCCGCCGGGTCGTGCGCAGCCATATCCGGATGATCAATGCCGCCGGACTGTATCCGGTGAACGTCGAAATCGCCTGCTCCGCCATCATCAATCTTTACGCCTTCACAGCGCCGCAGAATTCCGCCCCGGTCTGCCTGGTCAGCCTGACGTCCCATATGGCCGGCATTGTCATGCTGGGCAACGGGGCCGCCTGGCCCCATCTTGTGTTTTCCAGCAACAACGCCGGATGGGGCGGCAACCTGAGTTATCTGATCGAAAACATTAAAAGCGCCCTGCTTCACTGCCAGCTCAAAATCAAGGGGGCGGCGGCATCCAAACTGCTGCTGACCGGCAGCGAACCGCTGGAGAAGCTGGTGCCTCCGATAGCGCAGCAAACGGGGCTGCCGGTCGAAATCTGGAACCCGTTTGAAGCCCGGCATATCCAGCTTGCAAAACCACTGAAAAAAAACCTGCTTCAGGATGATCCGGAATCCCCGAATCTGGCCGTGGGCCTGGGACTCGGACTGCACCACCCAAAGATGGAACTCTAAAACAGCAGACAGCCGGCCCAAACAGCTTTCACCTGGAAATCGAGATATGCTCCAGTGCAACATCAATCTGGCAAAAGGAATCATCTGGCCCCGCAAACAGCGGGTGCTGGCCTACCGCCTGCTTTTGACCTATGTGTTCGTGATGTTCCTGCTGCTGCTGTTCGTCAGCTCCCGCTCTGTGCAGCAGGTGATTTCCGGCATTCACTACTACAGTCAAAGCCGCAAACTCGACCGCCAATTCACCGAAACTCACCCCGGGAACCCCGGTCTTCACAAGGTTGCCGAACAGCTTCGAACCCAGCTGGATCACAACACCGCCCGCATCGACTCCATCAACGGCGCATTGCCAAAAAAAATCCACACCCCCCTGCCCGCACTGGTTCTGCTGGTCAATCATTCAGCCCGGGGCTCGCTGCACAAGCTGGATTTCTCGCAGCAGACGGTCCGCAGCCCCGTCAAGCTGCAGTTCGATCTCATCGCGCCGCTTCATGCCGCGCGCAAAACAGACTCCGCCCGGGAATTTACGGATCTCTGGGTGAACGATCCGCAGCTGTCCCGGCATTTCCCGCAAATCAAGCAGCTGCAGATCCGCCGCTCCACCGTGGTCAGCGGTCCGGTGCTGATTACACAGTACGAAGCGGTCGGGAAGGACTGAGAACATGGACTGCACCCCCTTCATTCGAACCCGATGGATCCTGGCCGCCTGGCTGATCGTTCCGCTGCTGCTGCTGGTCACGATCGGCATGGCCGGCCGAAGCTTTCATTACCAGCAGCGCACCTCCCTGCAGCAGAAAATCGCCCTGTTTCACATGGTGCCGAATATGCAGAGCGAAGCAGATGCCGCCGAAGAGTTTCTGTCAACCTGCCGGCTTGACGGATCCGAAAGCGTATCGGCACAGGATCTGTATTACAGCCTGATCAACACCGCGGCACTGAATTCAGGCTTTGAACTCGAAACCATCTATCTCGACCAGAAAACCATCGACTTTGAGCTCAAAACCTCCCGGCTCACGATCAGCCTGCTGGGAACAGGAACCAGCAGGCAGGCGGCGGAATTCCTGCAGCAGATCCAGACGGAGGATCCCATGCTTTTCGCCAGCACGCTGAGAATGTTTCCCAGCGGCAAAGCGCCTGATATCCTGACTCTTGAGACCGACTTGGTTAAAGTTTATGTACAATAGGCAATCCCGATGAAATTTAATCCCAGACGAACCATCCTCAACGCGGCCGTCGTCGCCTTGCTGCTGGTCGCACTCGCATTCTGGCTGATCCTTCAGCGCAACAACCGGATTCAGAGTTCAATTGAAAGCGGGCGGTTTGAAGCCCGCTACTCAGCGGCCATTGACTCGCTCCAGGCCCGGACGCGCGATCTGCGCGAAAAACTCAAAAACGGCTTTCCCGGCCCGCTCAAAATCCTGCCCCCGGACCTGCTCGCGGACAAAGAGGAGGCCGCCAGGCAGCAGGCCGCGCCGGAGGACACGCCCCGGCCCGCAAACACCACCGGCAGAATCAGTCTGCGGGGCATCTACTGGAAAGAATCCATGCCGCTGGCGGACATCAACGGAAAACTCCGCAAGACCGGCGAACAGATCGAGGAGTTCACGCTGGAAGAAATCCAGCCCAGCCAGGTCATCCTGATCGATTCGGAGGGGAAGCGCCGATCCGTCAGCCTGTTCGACGGCTTTTGACCGGACGGACGGGCGGAGCCGGACGCCAAAAAAGAGACGAATAGAGCTTTATCAAACGGCAAAGTTTAACGTAAGCTGAATGCATTCCAAGGGGGAAACCGGATGAAGAAAAACCTCTTTTTGCCCTCCGTTTCACAGCGGAGGCTTCCGCAGGAGGGCACGACACTGATCGAAGTCATTCTCGCGATCAGCGTGATCTGCGTGCTGGCCGTGATCGCGGCAAACGCCATCTACGCCCCCGCCCGCCTGATCATCAACGACACCATCCGTCAGGTGGCTTTGTGTGAAGCGTCCAGCGACATGGAGCGGGTCCGCGCGACCGTTTACGACGACCTGTCGGTGAGCGGAACCAACTACACCTTCACCGCCGCCCATCAATCGCTCTCACTCACCCGGCTGGTCGATGAGTATTCCGGCCTGAAAACCATCATCGTCCAGGTTGAAGATTCGGACCGCAACCTGCTCGTCGAGCTGATCACCGAGCGCTCTCCCTGAGGACACGTCATGAAGTTGCCGGCCAAAAAAAACGGATTCACGCTGATGGAGGTGATCGTGGCCATGGCCGCATCCGCCATTGTGCTTTTGACCGCAGGCACCCTTCTGTTTTCAGCCATCCGCGCGTGGCGCGCCAACAACACCTTTGTGCGCATGCGGCGCGACGCCGCTTTCGCCCTCGAAATCATGGCGCGCGATATCCGGCAGGCGGAACACGAAGGCATGGTGACCATCACAGCCGACTCGCTGGCCGTGTACAACAAGGTCGCCGACTACGACGCCCTCTTTTCGCTGGGGACCGACGGCATTCTTTCATACAGCCGCGACAGCGCGATCCTCACCCCGAAACTGGCGTCGAATGTGGCCGGCCTGACTGCGGTTGCACAGACCAATGACGTTTCCGGCATCATCGACGGCATCGGGCTGGAGCTGGCCATGAAAAACGACTCCCTCGATATCTCCTTTACCAACGAACTGTTTGTTTACATCCGAAATCCGAGGCCGAAATGATGGGAGCGCAGAACTCAGCAAAAAAAGACGGGGCCATTCTGGTCGTTGTGATGGTGGCGCTGGTGGCCTTGATGCTGTATGTGGCCGCCATGCTTCAGCTCGGGGCCTACAGCACCCGCGAGACGGAGCAGCAGGTGCGCGGGGCGCAGGCCTTCTGGCTCGCGGAGGCCGGGCTTCAGGCCTCCCGGGCCGATATCAACAACGAAGGCTTCGGCTTTCTTGACACGACCGACGCCCCCCGGTTTGACCGATCCACGGGCCGTGCCGGAACCTATGAAATCCTGCCCGGCACGGCCGGCGGATATCTCTCGATCGGACGCGTGACCGTTGACGGCGTGACCACCGAACGGCGGGTCCGCTATGAGGTGATCACCACCTACGACGGATACGACAACGCCGTCGCGGCGCCGAAGGTGACCGGCACCCCCTGGACCCTGTTCCTCGGGGGATCCGGAAAGCCGGATCAAAGCGCCGGCTTCCCCGACATCCCCGGCCCCGGCGACACGGAAGTCGGCGGCCCGGACGAAATCTACGGCAACATCGTGCTGGGAGACGGAAGCCTGTACATGAGCGGGGAAAGTCAGATTCTGCAGGCCATTTCCCCCAACACCTATGATTTCGACGGGGATGTCGCCATTTATGACGGCACCATCACCCTGACCGACGATGCCCGCATCGCCGGCGACCAGCTGACCAGCTCCCGCCTGCGCTCCGCGCCGGACCTCGTCGGCATGGATTATCCCAACATCGCCGACTACAACCTGACTGAAATTTTTGACGCGGCGGGAGTCGTCAGCGGCCTGCTGCCGGCCGACCATCCGCTGTATAATGTGGTGCGCCGGGACGGAGACGATTACTATTTCGAGCCGGTCTCGGGCAGCGGCTCCAGCTGGGACCTGCTGCTGGGCGAGGAAAAAATCTATTACGCCGAGGGCAACATCTGGTTCGACAAGAACGGCCCGCTGCAGTACGACGTGGACGGAACGGCCACCATCGTGGCCTCCGGCAATATCCATGTGGGCGACGGCCTGCGCTACGAAAGCGGCGACCAGGGAGACGACCTCGTTGCGCTGATCGCGCTGGGAGAATATGACGAGTGGGGAGCCATTGAGGATAACACCGGCAACATCTATTTCGGCGACCCGCGCTTTGGAACGGTCTACGAAATGGATGCGTTCATGTTCGCCGCCAACGACTTTTACTACAATCTGTCGGAAGGCTACGTTGGCAGCAGCACACCGCCCGGCGAACCGGACACGGGACTGATCATCTTCGGCAACATCATCGCGCTCAACCAGATCCAGATTGACCGCGACTGGTACACCCCCAGCGAAGGAGCCACGGCCCGACCCGCCGTCTACATCCCCGGCACGGGCTGGGTGGATGCGCTCGATTTCCGACTGAACGGAACCCAGACTCTGCTGACCGAGGAACAGATCAACGGGGCCACCGAAACCGACGCCGACGGCAACGAGACCACTCTCATCGAGCCGATGCGCCACTATCGAATGATCGTCAAATATGATGAACGGATTCACAACCCGGAAACACACCCGCCGGGACTGCCGGAGTCCATTGACGGAACCGGACATCCCAGCGGCGACGTGAAATGGTGGCAGCATGCCGACGAGAGCTGATGTTTTCTTCACATCCGGCGGGTGCCGCCCGCGCCTCGCCGGGGAAGACGAACGGATCAGCGACCGGATGCCGTCCGGCCGAGCAGCTCATCCGCCATCGAATTGAGCAGACTGGGATTGAACGGCTTGAGCAGCGTTCGGGACGCGCCGGCCTCCTCGGCCCGGTTCAGGCAGCCGGGCGCCGCCGACCGGATCCCTCCGCCGCCTGAAATCGCAATCACTTTCAGGTCGGGATAAAGTTCCCGGATATGGGCGATCAGCTTGATCCCGTCCATCTCCGGCATCACCACATCGGTCACCACCAGATCAAAATGCCCCAGTGCCAGTTTTTTCAGGGCATCAAATCCATCGGTCGCGGTGTACACATCGCAACAGCTGCGGGTCATGGTCTGTTCAATCACGCTCCGCACGGCCGGTTCGTCATCTACAACTAACACGCGCATGACATGACTCCCTTAACATTTAAAGCCCGGGCGTGGATTCCTCTGCCAGCAGTTCCTGCAACATGGCAGAAAGCTCTTTGAGCATAAACGGTTTGGTCAAGCAGCGCGACGCACCCAGCTCCCGCGCATCCCGCAGATAGGCCTCCGGCCCCTCCTGCGCGCCGCCGCCCGAAATCGCGATCACCTTCACGCGCGGATAGAGCGACCGGATATTCGAAATCAGCTCCAGCCCGTCGACATCCGGCATCACAATATCGGTCACCACCAGGTCGATCCCTCCGATCGAAAGCTTTTCGAGCGCTTCATTGCCGCCGGGGGCCGTCAGCACCTCATAGCCCAGACGCAGCAGCATGCCTTTGAGCACCGTCACAATTCCGGTTTCATCATCCACAATCAATATACGAGCCATCGTCGAACTCCCCCGTTTTTCTGAAAGAGATACTAGCATGTAAAAAAAAAGACCACAACCTGTTTGCAAGCGTTTCTGACCGTCCGGGCCCCGGAAAAACCGGGCCCGGATTTTCCAAAGTTCGAAAAAATTGAAATCGGGGTGGACAACTGAAAAATTTCGGTTATGGTATCCCTTCCTTTTTACGGAAAGGTGGGGTACCGAAGCGGTCAAACGGGGCAGACTGTAACTCTGCTGGCTATGCCTTCGAAGGTTCGAATCCTTCCCCCACCACCACTTTTTTTTCTTCAGAAAAAGTGCGTTCCCGGCGCGCGGCAGGCATGGAGCCGTCGAACCCGCGCCCGTCCGCATACACGCCTCCGGCAGGAGTGTTTTTTTTAATTGTTATAAATTCGATCATCTCATTCGATCTGATCGGTTTTTCTGCTATAGTTCCATTGATGAGCACAAACCCACAATTTGATTTCTGGTATGCGGTCAACAATACCGAGGTGATCGCGACCCCGCAAAACCGTCTCGAAACATTCGGCACGACCATGGTCAACTATTATCTGATCTCGGAGCTGATGGACTCGGTCAACAAAGTCCGTGTGCGCGAAGGAAAGCTGAAAGCCTTCCGCCCGGAAATCATCACGCCGCCCACCATCACCGACGAAATGCTCGAAGGCTTTGGCGCCGAAGCGCAGGACTATGCCGACTGGCTCCGCAACCATGCGCAGGATCTGCAGGTGCTCAAGTACGGCTTCAAAATCCAGAAAAAGGAAATCAACGACTACATCCTCAGCGATCCGCTCGAAGCCGTGGTCGAGCGCGTAAAAACCGAACTCTCAGAACGCAACGACCCGCTCGGCGCGGTTTTAGTCGGCGTGGACCGTCCCTGGGAGGTCTGCCTGCTCAAACTCATGGTCGAACTCGTCCAGGGTTCAGCCCAGGGCAACATACAGGACATTCGGCAGATGCAGCGCGACCGCAAAGCGCAGCTTCACCAGGCCCTGGAAAAAGCGTTTCTGGATGCTTCGCGCGATGCGTCCAAGGTCCCCGCCCTGGCGGAACTGCTGCGGGCGAACGGCCTGTTTGAGCGCTATGAAGACCGTTTTTTCGCCGCCGTGCGCGCATCAAAATAAAACCGCAAGTCCGGGTTGACACAGCCTCCCGACTTGGGTAGTTTCTGTCCTTCTTTTCGGGGCGATTAGCTCAGTTGGTTAGAGCGCTTGCTTGACATGCAAGAGGTCAGCAGTTCGAGTCTGCTATTGCCCACCATCTCAACTCCTTACCAGTCAGCTGGTTGGGAGTTTTTTGTTTTCCTATTCTGCGCCAGGCAAGACGGTGTTCTGTGGAAACTTCTGTTTTGCCCGGTTGATTCGCCCTCTTTGTATAAGGGGGTTGCACATTAAATCAGAATCAGGAGAAAACAATGGGCCTACAAATTACTCGGCAAAAAGACGGCACTCCGCGGTCACAATGGTGGTACGGAGATTTCATTGTCGACGGTAAACGACACTTCACAAATCTGGGAATTGCAATCGAAGGAAAGATTCCGGCATCACTAAAAGATGTCAGCGATGTGCCTTTTGAGCGGTCGCGCATGAAAGCACAGCTCAAACTGGATGAGTTGAAAAAAGAGGCACAGAGTACGAAGACGGCGAAGCATCACCTGCAGGAGCTGTACGAAATTAAGGCGGGTGAAGACATTGCCCAGATTCCGCTGACGAAGCTGGAGGCACACTGGGAAGTGCTGCCGTCCAAGCGCAAGCGCTCCGCTCAGCAGTCAAAAAACATGAAGGCGAATATTCGGAAGTTTCGGGAGTACATCGAGGCGAATTTCCCTTCTGCTGCGATGATGTCGCAGATTACCCGCCGGATGGCGCTGGGCTGGATGAAGGACATTA
>JBFHEM010000075.1:0-15146 GCA_041584215.1 Tichowtungia sp.
AGTCGTCGGCCCAGGTGTTGTAGGGCGATTCTTCCACCCAGATGACGCTTTGCGCAAATGAAGATCCATTGTCGAGATTGTCCCAGTAGAGCGTGCCGTTTTCTGTTGTAATGCGGCCGTCAAATCCATGGGCGCTGCAGGTGCCGTGAGCCAACCCGTTCGACCAGGCGATCTGTCCGCTTGCGGCGGCGTTGGTGATCCACTCCGTGACGTTCGGGTTGCTCCACTTGATCACTGTTTTTTCGAGATGAAGTACACTGTTTGAAACCTGAAGAGAATCATCCAGAGAGCCAAGAAGGAAGAGCTCTCCGCCGGTCAGTCTGCATGCTGCCGCCCCGGCTCCGCCCACCGCAAGGTTGGTGGCCGTAAGGATGCCGCCGTCCAGGTGCAGTGCGCCGCGTCCGAGTGGGGCGACCTGAACGGTCTCGCCGGCATGCAGCGAGCCTCCGCAGATGTGAACGGTTCCGGTGGAAGAGGCCGCCGCGCCGATCACCAGTTGCTGTGCGGAGATGGATCCTCCTGAAAAATCGAGCAGACCTGTTGATCTGCTGGAGGATCCCAGCGAGATGATTCCATCGATAGTTACGTTTCCATTGGTCATCAAAAGGGTTCCTGTGGAGTCCAGATGGCCGATATACAAAAAGGAACCGATGGCATCCAGCATCCCGCCGTATATATTTAATTGAGCCGTTGAGGCGGTCTGTCCAAGGGTGATTCCTCCGCTGCGCGCGTGGACGGTGCCATCGGTCAGCGTGAGTGATCCGGTGCCATTTGCCCCGATGTTCAGCGTTTCGCATTCCAGCGTTCCTCCGTCAACCTGTACAATTCCGGTTGGTTTAAGGTCCCCGAAGTCGAGTTTTGCGATATGAAGAGCGCCGGTTATGGAGATGGACGATGTGCCGGAAACAAGGAGTTCCCCGACTGAACTAGGCCCTCTTCCAAGGATCATGGACTCTTTGATTTGTACGCGGCCGCTGGTCACGATGAGTCGACCGGCGCTCTCTTTTCCAGTGGCTATGCCGAGGCCATTGGAGCCCATAACGGACAACAACCCGTTGTTCAATACGCCCAGGGTTGCCATGCACCCCGGGTTGTCACCGATGAGAAAGGCCGTATTGGTTACGGCGGGATCCGTCGGATCCAGGCCCCACACACTTCCGCCATCAATCGTGAAGCCGGATTCGCGATCGTCCTCTTTGGATCCCATGCGCAGGCTGTTAAGCTGCAGGGTTCCGGTGTTATCGACGCGAACGTGAGCAGGAATATCGCCGTAGTCCTGGATCGACAGCGTGTCCGCAATGGCATCCGTCCGGACGATAACGGTATACGCATTCGTTTGATATGCGTGGTCGAGACGAATCGTCGAAGTGTTGGTTGGAAACCCGCCGGCCCAGTTGGCGCGGGTATCCCAGCAGCCTGCGGCCGGTCCCTTCCAGGCGGTGTAGCCCAAACCCGTTGCGCCTATGGTTAGTAAATACAGGACCGATAGATGCAGCAGTTTTTTATTCATTACAGGTCTTGCCCCGCTGGTCTTGGATGGGTCACGAACGGTGTCTTTTCATTCATTTGAAGTTGTCTCGGGCAAACACCGTGTGCTGTTCGCGGCCGGGGTCACGCTGAGGGCGCGTTCCAGCGGAAGGCCAGCAGACAAAGGTCGTCGTTCAGCTGAGCGCATTTCTGGAAATCGCAAACCACATTGACGAGACCGTTGCATAAGGTCTTCGGATCATTGGCCGTCTGCCGGCTGAGAGTCTCCTGCGCCCGCTCAACACCGAATTCCTCGCCGTCTCCGTTGATTTCTTCGAGAACCCCGTCGGTGTACATCAGGATGGCATCACCGGCGGCAAGCTGGATTTCAAACGTTTTGTAGTCGAAGTTGTTCACAATGGCCAGCGCGGGGCCGTTGACATGCGCGACCGCCTGGAGGGGCCTGGCCTGCAGCGGGGTTTGGCTGTGGATGATGAAGGGGATGGGGTGGCCGGCGGAAGATCCGCTCAGGACGCCGGTTTCGGTGTTGAGCACCAGATAGGTGGCGGTTACAAAGATAAAGGAGTCCTGAGATTTGAAGATGGGGAGCAGCTGCCGGTTGATTTCGGAGAAAAACTCGCCGGGGGGCAGGTTGCGGCGCATCAGGTCGCCGATCATGGTATGTACAATGGCGGTGATAAGTGCGGCCCGGACTCCGTGGCCCATCACGTCGCAGATCAGCATCCCGGCATCGGTGTCATTCAGTTTGTGAACAGCGCAGAGGTCGCCGCTGACCTGTGTGCTGGCAATGTATCGATGAAAAAACTCCACGCGTCTGCCGTCGGCGAACTCGGCGAAGGTCGGATAGAACTGGGGAAGGAAGGCCTGCTGCAGATTGGCCGCCATGCGCAGTTCCTCTTCCATCTGCCTGTTGATTTGCGTGAGTCTGCGGGCGTACTTCTGCAGTTGGATCTCGTTGAGCTTATGCTCCGTGATGTCGCGGGAAATGCCGAAGGTGCCGATGATGTTGTCGGTTTCATCGCGCAGCGGCATTTTGGATGTGGAGACCCAGGTGGTATGTCCGTTCGACCAGGTTTCTTTTTCTTCCAGCCCGAGGATCGGCTCGCCGGATTTCACAATGTGCTGTTCCGCTTCAAAAGCCGGTTCCGCGTGCTCCTTGGTGAAGATATCGAAATCGGTTTTTCCAATCACATCTTCCGGCGCGAGCTTCAGCCGCCGGGCGAACGCCTGATTGATCAGGATGAACCGGGAGTCCCGGTCCTTGAAGTAGATGTTGTCATCAATGTTGTTCAGCAGCTGGGTCAGCAGCTCTTCGCTCGTAAAATGCATGTTGTCGGCCATATCGTTTCCCCCGCACGAAAAAGTCTAGCGTGTTGCCGTTGAAATGCAACCAGACAGATGCGATTGCGGGCCGGCAGTTCGCGAGCGTGGCCGCGGGCAGAGACCGGAGCTCCGGCTGCGCGGAGGCACGGGCTATGCCGGGGCATTCCAGCGGAAGGAGAGCAGGCAGATATCGTCGTTGAGCCGGGTGCCCCCGTGGAACGTCTTTACGGCGTCGACCAGGCTGTCGCAGGAGAGATCCGGAATATTGTCCTGCTGGCTGCTAAGAACCTGGAGGGCGCGTTTTTCGCCGAACTCTTCGCCGCTCGTGTCGGTTTCTTCGAGGATGCCGTCGGTGTACATGACGATGGCGTCCCCCGGCGCGAGCTGCAGTTCGCAGGTTTTGTACTCTGTGTTTTCAATGACGGCCAGGGCCGGGCCGTGAACGTGTTCGACTGCGTGCAGCGGCACGGCTTCCTGCGGGCTGTCTCTGCGAACGATGAAGGGGATCGGGTGCCCGGCGGATGCGCCTTTGAGAATCCCGGTTTCGGCGTTGAGGACGAGGTAGGATGCGGTGACAAAGATAAACTCATCCTGCGATTTGAGCACGGTGCGCAGCTGACGGTTCAGTTCGGAGAAAAACATTCCCGGGGGCAGATTGCGGCGGGTCAGGTCGCCGACCATGGTGTGCACGATGGCGGTAATCAGCGCTGAGCGCACGCCGTGCCCCATCACGTCGCAAATCAGCATGCCGGCTTCGCGGTCGCCCCGCCTGTGGATGGAGCACAGGTCGCCGCTGACCTGTGTGCTGGCGAGGTAGCGGTGGGAGAACTCGATCAGCTGTCCGCCGCTCGGGCGCATGAACAGCGGGTAGGATTGAGGCAGAAAGGCCTGCTGCAGGTTGGCCGCCATTTGCAGATCCTCCTCCATCTGCCGGTTGACGGCGCCCAGGCGGCGGGCCAGCCGGTGAAGCTCCATTTCCTCGAGCTTGTGCTCCGTGATGTCGCGCGACATGCCGAAGATGCCGATGATGCGGCCGTCGCGATCGCGCAGCGGCATTTTGGTGGTGGAGACCCAGGTCTCGTGACCGTTCTCCCAGGTCTCTTTCTCTTCGAGCCCGAGGAGCGGTGTCCCCGTCTCCATGATGCGCTGTCCGTCCTCGAAGGCCGCCCGGCCGTGCTCCTCCGTAAAGAGGTCCAGGTCTGTTTTTCCGATCACTTCGCCGGGGGAGCTGAAGCCGAGCCATTTTGCCCCCGCCTGGTTGATCATGATGATGCGCCCCGCCCGGTCCATGAAATAGATGTTGTCCTGAATGCTGTCCATCAGGTGTCTGAGCAAACTGGATTTGTCTGGCTGTGCGCGCATATCGATTACCGTCGGAACGAGCCCGCTTTATAGCGGTTTGCTCCCGGCCGGTCAAATCCGGTTCGCGGCGGGTGTGCCGGCTGCCGCCATCCTTCCGCCGGGGGCTGTGCGCGGAAACCAGCCGCCGCGGGGGCTTGCCTTCGTCGTTCCCGAAAAATATTTGTCGCGGTGCTTTCAGCGCCGGAGCTTTTCTGGTTAACTGAAAGGACCATTATGAAACCAAAGATTTTGATTATTACCGGATACGGAGTGAACTGCGAGGCGGAGTCGGCCCATGCCTGGAATCTGGCGGGCGCGGAGTCGGTGCAGGTGCACATCAACGACCTGATTGAGAAACCGCAGCAGATGCGCGATGTTCAGGGCCTGATGTTCATCGGCGGCTTTTCGTACGGCGACCACATGACCAGCGGCCACGTGTTCGCCCTGCGCGTGAAGCACCATCTGCGCGCAGAGCTCCAGCGGTTCATCGACGCCGATAAAATCATCATGGGCGTCTGCAACGGCTTCCAGACGATGACCAAGATCGGGCTGCTGCCCGGCTTCGACGGCGAATACTTTGATCCGAAGATCTCGCTGATGCAGAACGACTGCGGCCATTTCCAGAACTTCTGGGTCAACCTGAAGTTTGAAACGATGTCGCCCTGCATTTTCACGGAAGGGCTCGGCCATATGGACATGCCGATCCGTCACGGCGAGGGCAAGATTTTCACCACCGACACTGCGGTCATCGAAAAAATCGAGCAGCTCGGCTGCGCCGCCGTCCGCTATGCGGATGCCGCGGGCGAGGCGACGATGGAGTTTCCGGCCAACCCGAACGGATCGCTCAACGCGATTGCGGGACTGTGCGACCCGACCGGTCGCATCTTCGGCATGATGCCGCACCCCGAGGCCTACCTTTTTGCGGAGAACCATCCCAGCTGGGACAGACAAAAACTCGACGGAACGCTTCCCTCCCGGGGGCTGGGGCTCAAACTTTTTGAAAACGGCGTGAAGTTTCTCGCCGGGTAGTTTTCCAGACATTGGAAAACGAAACTGGATTTTTTCCAGACATTGGAAATGAAAGCAGAACGACCGTCTCGGCCGTTTCCCGCCTCGGCGGATCTGCCATAGGCGGAAAGCAGGCGCACAGACTGCAAGGCCCGCGAAGGCTTGTTCTGCATGTTTCCAATGCTTGGAAATTGTGTATCCAAACAAAAAGTAAGGAGAGAGACATGGCAGTTATCGACTTCGGCGGGACCAAAGAAACCGTCGTTACACGCAAAGAGTTCTCGCTGGCGAAAGCCCGCCGGGTTCTCAAAAAAGAAACCATCGCCATCATCGGTTACGGTGTGCAGGGCCCGGCCCAGGCGCTCAACCTGCGCGACAACGGCTTCAACGTCATTGTCGGCCAGTCCAAAAAGTTCATGAAGGACTGGAACCGCGCCAAAAAGGACGGCTTCAAGCCCGGCGAAACACTCTTTGAAATCGAAGAAGCGGTCCAGCGGGGAACCGTCATTCAGTATCTTCTCTCCGACGCGGCCCAGAAAATCTGCTGGCCGCAGATCAAAAAGAACCTCAAGCCGGGCGACGCGCTCTACTTTTCGCACGGATTCTCGATCGTCTACAACGACCTGACCAACATCATTCCGCCGGAAGATGTCGACGTGATTCTGGTGGCGCCGAAGGGGTCCGGCCTCAACGTTCGCCGCAACTTCCTCAGCGGCGCGGGCATCAACTCCAGCTTCGGCGTGTACCAGGACGCGACCGGCAAGGCCGAAGAGCGCTGCATGGCGCTCGGGATCGGGATCGGCTCCGGCTATCTCTTCCCGACCACCTTCGAGAAGGAGGTCACCTCCGACCTGGTCGGCGAACGCGGCATCCTGATGGGGGCGCTGGCCGGCGTGATGGAAGCGCAGTACGACGTGCTGCGCAAAAACGGACACAGCCCGTCCGAAGCGTTCAACGAGACGGTGGAAGAGCTCACCCAGAGCCTGATCCGCCTCGTCGATGAAAACGGCATGGACTGGATGTTCTCGAACTGCTCGGCCACCGCGCAACGCGGCGCGCTCGACTGGGCGCCGAAGTTCAAGAAAGCCACGCTGCCCGTCTTCCGCGACCTCTACAAAGCGGTCAAAAACAAAGACGAAGCCAAACGCGTGCTGAAGGTCTGCGGCGCGAAGAACTACAAAGAGCGGCTCGACAAGGAACTCGCGAAGATTCACGACTCCGAAATGTGGCAGGCCGGCGCGGCGTCGCGCTCGCTGCGGCCGAAGGGCAAAGCCAAAGAGATTGCCAAAGGCACCAAAGGGGTGGGCGGCCGCGGCCAGAACTAAAGTCTGCCCGGCAGACTTCGAAACGGGCTCTCCGCGGAGGGCCCGTTTTGTTTTACCCATCACAGAAACCACACCTGTCAAGGTGTGGTTTCATTGAGCGATAGCGGGTGGATAGATCTCTCTCTCAAACATGAGGGGATTTGAATAGAGAGAAGCTAAAGCGACGTGACGGCCGGCCGGTGCGTTTCAATGGCGGTTTTAAACGCCTGGATGGCCGCGATATCCACGGTGTCCTCCAGCAGGCGGTCGACATAGCGCGGGTCGAGCTTGTGGTGTTCGCCGAGAATCCAGATGATTTCGTCGGGGGTGGGCAGGCGACCGTCCTTGTTTTCAAAGCCGGTGATGATGTCCCGGACTTCGGGAGAAATTTTGTCGATCAGCTGCATGACGACGACGTTGTCGCCGTCGCTCAGCATGTCGAGGACGATGGCTTGGAGCTGAGTTTCCGCGGCGTGTATGCCGGCCGGCAGCACAATTCCGGCTGAATCGGCGGCAACCGGTGCGGTTTTGACGGTCTCGGCGATGGGTTCGAGTATACTGATTGTTCCGGTCATGCCTTTACTTTACCGGCTGAAAATCCGGTGGCAAGATCCGGTTTTTATTTTTTGCAGCGATGGATTCGCTCTGTCATTTGAAGAGCAAAGGAGCGTATACTGACGTGCTGGACTTTTTCAGAGGGATCAAAAAGGAGCAGAGAGATGAAAATACGGATGATGGGCTGGGTTGGGTTGATGGCGGCTGCGGCCTGGGCCGGAGATGTTGAGCCGTGGATGCTTCAGCGGGGTGAGCTGCTGTTTGCTGAAGAGTTTGAGGCGAACGGGCTGGATACCAACCGCTGGTCCGCGGCGAAGGGCGAGTGGTCGCTTGAGAACGGCGCGCTGAAAGGCGCGGAGCTGGCCAAGGATCATCACGCCGGGGTGGTGCGCACGGATACGCCGCTGCGCGACATGATCGTTCAGTTCGATTTCCGGTTCGATGGCGGGAACTCTTTTTCACTGAGCCTGAATGATCCGACCGGCCACAACTCGCGGGTGGTGGTGACCCCGACCGATTTTATCGCCCGCAAAGATCTGGATAAAAGGGATTTCCGGTCGTTTTCCGCCGTGCTGGGCGAGTGTGCGGCCGAGCTGGCGTCCGGCCGGCACACGATGCTGGTGGAGTACTGCGGACCCGAAATGCTGGCGCGCCTCGACGACCGAACCTTTGTGCTGGGGTCGCATCCCGGCATCGATGTGGAACGCAGCACCATGGGCTTTACGGTTTCCGGGGACGGGATCTGCTTCGACAACATCAAGGTGTGGAAGGGGGTTGCGTCGTCAACGTGGGCCGGCCGGCGCGGCGCATTGATCCGGCAGCAGGCGGACCGTCCCGCGGTTGCGCGCGATCCGCAGGGGGCGTGGACGATTCAGGAATCGATCGTGCGCGGACGGCTGATGGCCTCCGATCCCGGGTTCGCGGCGCTGGTTGAACAGCGCGCGGCCCTTCAGGATCAGCTCAAGAAGAACTATCCGAAGACCTTCCGCAAGGGCGCGCCCGGCGCCGCGGAGCGCAAGCGGCTGACGGCGGAGGATCCCGAATACAAAACGCTCACCCGGGAGCTGAATGCGGTCCGCAAGGCCGAGCGGGATTATCAGTTTGAAAAGGCGCCGGAACTGAAAGCCGCTTTTGATGCCTATCTGGCGGCGAGGTAACCGGCGTGGAGCTTCGATCGATGGATCCGTGTGTTGAACATTTTGTGGCGTATCTGGAGGGGGAGCGCAACGCCTCGGCGCATACGGTCACCAACTACCTGATGGATATCGGGCAGTTTGCCGGGCTGACGTGGGGCGACGAGGCGAAGCCGCCCTACCGCTGGAAGGATGCCGACCGCTTTGCCGCCCGCCGGTTTCTGATGTTTTTCCAGCAGCTGGAAATGGCGCCTGCGACCACCGGCCGCAAGCTGTCCGCCCTGCGCTCGTTCTACAAATTCATGGTGCGCGAGGAGCATGTGGCGCTGAATCCGTTCACCGGCCTGCAGCTTCCGAAGAAGGGCAGCTATCTGCCGGCGGTGCTGTCGATGAACGAGGTGGTTCAGCTGCTGGCCGCGCCGCATGCCATGGCTCACGGAGCCGAAAAGAAAAAGCTGTTCGACGAGTATGTGCCGGTGCGCGATACCGCGATTCTGGAAGTGCTCTACAGCACCGGCATGCGCGTCGGCGAGCTGGTCGGCATGCAGGAACGCCAGATTGATATTCTTTCCGGCATTATCAGCGTGCTGGGCAAAGGCAAAAAGGAGCGGCTCTGCCCGCTGGGCCGCCCGGCGGAGATCGCCCTGCAGAACGCGCTGGCGATGCGTTCCGAGGTCTGGAACGAGCTGGGTCAGACCGGCAACCCGCGCCGGGTCATCTTTCTCAACAAGCACGGCGGGCCGCTCACCGCGCGCTCCATCGAGCGCATGGTCAAAAAATACGTGGCCTGGTGCGGACTCAAGCCGACCACGTCCCCGCATGCGCTGCGCCACAGCTTTGCCACCCACCTGCTCGACAACGGGGCGGATCTGCGCAGTGTGCAGGAGCTGCTCGGCCACGCCAGCCTCTCCACCACCCAGATCTACACCCACGTTTCCGTCGAAAAACTCAAGCGCGTCTACGAAGAGGCGCACCCGCGGGCGTAAGTGGGGGAACTTGACACTTGAAACTTGAAATTAGAAATCGGACACTCAACCTTTTGACCACTGACCACTGACCACTGACCACTGACCACTGACCACTGACCACTGACCACTGACCACTGAATGATCTGGTTGATTTACAATTTAGTGTTTCCGCTTATTTTCCTGCTGATGCTGCCGAGATTTATTTCGCGGATGGCGCGGCGCGGCGGCTACCGCAAGCATTTCGAGCAGCGCATCGGGATCTACGGACACGGCACGGCCGCCCGGCTGGCTGAAACCCGCCGCATCTGGATTCACGCCGTCAGCGTCGGCGAAATCAACATCGCGCTGCGCTTTATGGAGGAGTATCGCAAGGCGGAGCCGCAAACCGGCTTTGTGCTCAGCACCACGACCTCGACCGCGCATGCGATCGGCCGGGAAAAGATCGGGCCCCGCGATGTGCTGATCTATTTCCCGCTCGACATGCCGGTGGTCATGCGCAAGGCATTCAACGCCATCCATCCGCTGAAACTGATCCTGGTGGAGTGCGAACTGTGGCCGAACCTGATTATTGAAGCCAACCGGCGCGGCATTCCGGTATCGCTCATCAACGGGCGCGTTTCCGACTCGTCGTTCCGCGGCTATCGACGGCTGGGCTTTTTCACCCGCCGGCTGCTGCCGCTGATCGATCCGATCTGTGTGCAGGGGCGGCAGGATGCCGAGCGCATCATCCGGCTCGGCGCGCGGCCGCAGGCGGTCAAAACGCTCGGCACGGCCAAATACGACCTGCCGCCGCCCGCCCCGGACGCGGATGCGCCGGCGCGCGCGGTGCTGACGCAGGCCGGGGTGCCGGAGGATGCGCTCGTTCTGCTCGGCGGCTCCACCTGGCCCGGCGAAGAGGAGGCGCTCTGCAAAATCTATAAAACCCTGCGCGAAAACGTTCCGAATCTGTTTCTCGTTCTCGTGCCGCGCCACGCCGAGCGGCGCGAGGAGGTTGTCGGCGCGATCCAGGGGCAGGCGCTGAGCTGTTCTCTGCGCAGCGAAGGCGCAGCGAAAGCCGATGTGCTGGTTGTTGACACCACCGGCGAACTGATGGGCTTCTACGCCGCCGCCGATCTCGTGTTTGTCGGCAAGAGCCTGACGCAGCACGGCGGGCAGAATCCGATTGAACCGGCGCTGTTCGGCAAAGCCGTCGTCGTCGGCCCGAATATGGAAAACTTTCCTTCTGTGATGGACGATTTTCTCTCTGCCGGCGCCCTGCGGCAGGTCGACAGTTTCCAAGCCCTGGAAAAAACCATCGGCGAGCTGCTGGCCGACCCGTCCGCCCGCGAACAGCTCGGCACCGCCGCCGCGGCCCTCGTCGAATCCCGCCGCGGCGTCGTCCGCGAAATGGTGCGCGCGACCGCCGGCTGATTTCAGAGCGGCGCGAAGTTAGGCTGATTTTAACCGCGGATTACGCTGACAACGCAGATCTTTATCAGGGAGTTTGCAGGGGCGTTTTATCCAGTAAACATGCTGCTAATATCCCGTATTCATTCGAGCCTGCTCTACCGGTCAAAAAAAGCAATCGAACGGGTGCCATAAAAATGGGTTTCCGTTGTTTTTTATGGAGACCATGTGCCAACGGCACTACACAACTGAGCATGGGGCGAAGCCCCATGGTTCCGATTCCACCCGACCTCTGCCCTGAAGGGGCAGCACAACAGCTGTTTTGTGTTGCACGTTGCCACTCCTTGCAGTCGTTGCTTTCGTTCCGAAAGCCTCGCTTCGCGTCAGGGCAAATATTCTTTTTCACCATGCCCTTGGACTGCGTCCAAGGCTGATTTGTGTAGTGCCGTTGGCACATTGAGCTATTGATTGCTCCCATAAAAATATTCGAAGAACCTCAAAACAGCCTCGAATCTGCGGTAATTTCTGACGTGAAAAGCTCCTTAACTAAGTGCCATTCAGGAATGTCCCCCTCCGGATTTCGTATCAGACGTCAGGCAAAGATCGTGGCCAGGACGGTGTTGCGCAGTTCCGTCGCCTTTTCATTGCTGGACGGATTGTCTGTTACGGCAAAGAAAACCTGAATGTTGGAGTCCGGGTCGCCGGCGGCCAGGGCAATGCTGGTGCCTGCATGGGTAAAGATGTTCGGGCGGTCGACCTCGCCAAGCCCGAACCATCCGAGACTGGTCTTCCTCGGCGTGCTGCCGCGGATCATCATTCCCAGCCCCCAGTTTTCGAACTCCGGCTTGTCGGGAAACTGAAGCGAGTGCAGGGCGGTCCAGTATTTTTCTTTGAGAAGCGTTATTCCGTTCCATTTTCCTTTTTGGGTGTGGAAGGAGAGAAACTTCAGGAAGTCGGCCGGGATTCCTTTGAGTCCGGCGGCGGGGTGTCCGTAAAAATGGTTGAGTTGATCCTGCCATTGGGCGGCGGGATTTTTCAGGCGAGGAATGCAGGCCAGCGGAAGATGGGCCGGCGGCTGCTCGAATGTAAACGAGGACAGGCCCAGCGGCGCAAACAGCCGTTCCCTGCAGATCTGGTTCCAGGTTTTCCGGCCACTGTCTCGGCGCACGGCTTCGGCGGCGATGAGCATGCCGGTCAGCCCGTGATAGCGCGAGCGGCTTCCCGGCGTCCACTCGACCGGCATTTTACAGATGGCGGCGACGCAGGCGTTCCAGCCGTCTTCCGTGGTTGCATCCATCGGATTGAGCGGGTTCGTCGGAATTCCCGCCGAGTGGCTCATCAGCTGCCGGATAGTGATGGTTTCTTTTCCTTCGCAGCCGAATTCCGGGATGTATTCCATGAGCGGAACGTCGATGTCGATCAGGCCGTCCTGCCATGCCATCGCGATGACGGTGGCGGAGACGGTTTTTGAAATGGAATGAACCGGATGCAGGGCCCTGCCGTCATACGGCATCTCGCGGGCCGTGCGGTTGCAGTAGGTTCCCAGAGCCGTTTCCAGAAAAACCTTTCCGTTCTGCGCAGCGGCCACAAAGGCACCGGGAATGACGCCGTTATCAATCTGCAATTGCAGATAGGCGGTCAGTTTGGCTTCCACCTCTTTGCTGAGTCCCGCCGCCTCCGGGGAGACGGTGCCGGATACTTCGGAAGGACTGCTGATCAGCTGATCGGGAGTGCTTATTTTCAGGGCCGATGCGGTGAGGCCCGCGGCGGTCAATCCGGCGGTGCCGAGAAATGTGCGGCGGGTCAGCGGCCAGGATGGGTTGTGCGTCATGAGTCAGCTCCTGTTTTAAAGATGTCGTAATGCTGCGTATAATTATAGAACCTTCGACAGAAGGTTCTAACCCGTGGAGCCGCGCGGGACCAGCTCCACCGGGAAGGTGCGGCTGCCGTCGCGGATCGATTCATCGAGCAGAATCTCGACCACATGCTTGCCGAGCTGAATTTTCGGCATGCTGAGTGTGGTCAGCGGCGGGGACCAGAACTGCGAGGCCGCCAGATCGTCGCACCCGGCCAGCCGGATATCGCCGGGGACAGAAAAGCCGGCCTGGGTCAGCGGGTGCCAGGCGCGCAGCAGCTGGATGTCGCGCATGGCGAGCAGGGCATCCGGTCGCTCGCGGCTCAGCCGGTTCTGGAATTCGGCGGCATCCAGCGGATTTTCCTCTTCACCGAAAAAGGTCCAGACGGCACCGGTTCCGCCCGGGAGGCCGTGCTTGCGCAGCGATTCCTGAAAGGTTTTGCGCAGAATGGAGCGGTTGCGGGCCCACGAGGAGGCGCGCGGTTTGGCCGGCCGCCAGTCCAGCATCACGATCTTTTTGCAGCCCTGTTCGACGAGATGGTCCACCGCCAGTTCAGGGGCGGAGGCGAGATCGAAGTCGACGCAGTAAAAACCCGGGTCGGCCAGTTCGGGGGGGCAGAACAGCACGGTTTTGATCTGTTCTTTTTTCAGCAGGTCGAGGTGGTCGGCGGCCGGGTCGACCGGGACGAGGACAATTCCATCCACCTGGCGTTCAATCAGGTTTTTCAGATAGGTTTTTTCGGTTTCTGTGTTGTCGAGCGAGTTGCACAGGATCAGCTGGTAGCCGGCCTGCAGCGCGGCGGTTTCGATGGAAACCACCACTTCGTTGTAAAAGCCGTCGGTGATGCTCGGGGCGATAAAGGCGATGGTGTGGGATTTGCCGGTTTTCAGGATGCGCGCGCCGTAGTTGGGCCGGAATTTGTTTTTTTTCATCACCTCGCGCACCCGCTCGGCGGTTTCATTTTTGATGCCGTACTTTTTGTCCTGACCGTTCAGGACAAAGGAGGCGGTGGTGATGGAGACGCCCGCCTGTTTGGCGATATCCTTGATGGTCAGTTTGCGCTCTACCGGTTTGTTTTTCATACAAAGAACAGAGTAGGTTGAAAAACAGGGCCGGTAAAGTGTTTTAGAACCCTCGGGTGCGGGTTCCATTATTTTGTTCCGTGCGAAAGTGAGGGCGACTCAGGCAACGGAGCGGGGACATACCTGTTCCCGATGCTGTCGGCGACAGGAATGTCGCCGCTCCTGTAAAGAAGGGGCAGCCGCGAATGTATAAAACAGCGGAGCAGGAACAAAAATCCACATTCGCTGTTTTCATTCCATTCGCTGCCGGTCATTTGGCTGCGGATCAGCTGTCCTGGCTGCTTGCGGCGAGCAGCGTGTCGACTTCATGGCGTTCCGGGATGCCGGTCTGGGCGCCGACGCGTCCGACTTTGAGCGCGGCCGCCGCCGAGGCGAAGTTGAGGCTGTCGCGGATGGATTTTCCTCCAGCGTATGCGGTGGCAAAATAGCCGGAAAAGCAGTCGCCGGCGCCGACGGTGTCGACCGGTTCGCCCGGGAAGGCGGGCAGGGTGAAGTCCTCGGTCTGCGAAATCCAGCGGACCCCTTTGGGGCCGAGCGTCACGGCGACGCCTTCGCGCACGAGGCCAGCGACGTTCTGAACGGCAAGGTCGGCATCGGTTTCGCCGGCCGCAATGCAGATCTCGTGCTCGTTGGGAACGAGAATATCCACCTGACGCAGCAGCTCGTCGGAAAGCTGAACCGCCGGGGCCGGGGTGAGAATCACTTTGGTGTGCGGTGACGCCAGGCGAATGGCTGTTTCGACTGTTTCGAACGGAATTTCGAGCTGAAGGACCACGGCATCGTACGAGGCCCAGTCGATGGCGTTCAGGTTTTCCGGGGTCACCTTGCCGTTGGCGCCGGGAACAATCAGAATGCTGTTTTCGGCATTTTGTCCGCCGATCATGATGAGTGCGACGCCGGTGGAGGTTTCCGGGTGGATCGCGCAGGTGCCGGTGTTGACTCCGTACGAGCGCTGGGCTTCGAGCGCGGCGCGGCCGAAATCGTCATTCCCGACGGCTCCGAGCAGGTCGACGGCGGCGCCGGCACGGCCGGCGGCGGCGGCCTGATTGGCGCCTTTGCCGCCGAAGGTTTGAATAAACGAGGTCCCGTGCAGTGTCTCACCGGGGCCCGGCAGGCGTGCCCCGGTGCCGACCAGGTCGATGTTGATGCTGCCGATCACGAGAATAGAGGGTGCTTTTTCAGTTGATTTCATGGGATTGAGTCAACCAGAGACCGGGGCCGCTGTCAATGGGACTGAAACGATTCAGGAAAAAACTTGCCTTGAACCGGCTAACATGTTTTAGATAATGCCGGTTTCGCGAGGCAGACCGGCGTGAATGCGGCTGAAATACCGGCTGATTTTGGGTGCGGATCGTGTGGAAAAGACGAGGCGGAAGATTTCATGAAAAGGATTGTGGTTTTCGGAGCTGTGGTTTTGGCGATGAATTTTGAGTTGTTTTGCGAAGAGGCGGGGAGGAAGGCCGCCGCGGCCTCGCCGGAATCTGCGGGGATCCAGCCTGGCTGCATTGCGGATGCGGAAAAACGGATGCAGGAATTCATCGATGCCGGAGAGTTTGCCGGAATTTCCACTGCGGTTGTAAAGGACGGGAAAATGATCGAGCGGGCCGATTTCGGGTTTGCGGACATCGAAAAAGGCGTTCCGATGCCGCGGGATGCGATTTTCAGGATTTTTTCGATGTCGAAACCGATCACGGCGGCCGGG
>JBFHEM010000076.1:0-14105 GCA_041584215.1 Tichowtungia sp.
GCCCTTATTGATCGTTTCGTAAAAACCAAGTAAAAACAGCGGGCTGTTTGTTTTGCTGCTTCCAACCGCAAAGGTCGTCGAAACCTGCAGCGTATTTGTGTAAATCGAATAGTCATTCAACAGCGCCATATGCCCGCCCGATTTTCCGGAAGGCACCCCCACTCCTTCAGCGCTGAATTCCAGCGGCCCCAGACTTCCCGAATATCCGGCGGAATAGTCTTTCGTCCAGACTCCGAATCCGGACTGGACGAAAAGACCGTCGAGTTCATCGCCGATCGTCCCGTCAGAAAAGTCATCGCTGGCAATGATTCCCGACTGCGGCGGAACCGGCAGACTGCCGGAGCCCTCGACCTGAACACTTTTAAAGTAGAAGGGATCCGCGGCATCCGCCGTCAACCCAATCAGGCCCATCGCGGCATACTTCAATCCGCCGACTCCGGGAACATTCGCCGTGACATCATTGATCAGAGAGCCCTGAGTCACATTATAGGCCTCGACAGCCGCCTCGCCGGTCAACAGGTTATAGGACAGGGTCAACCGGACCAGATCATTGGAAGCAAACGAAACCGCGCTTCCTGCATAGGACGACTCCTGCACCACCCCTTCGTCAATGATTCTCCAGATCATTTTTCCTTCATTGGAGCCGCTGGTTATAAACTTAACGGCGACCAGATCATCATCACCGATATTCTGAATGTAGGTTTTATTGAGGGTTTCGAAAAACCCCAGTGTTATTGGTGGATTATTTGCTTTACTGCTTCCGATATAGAATTCCGTCGAAATCTGAATATTCGTATATGCCGAAAAATCAGCTGCGATGGCACCGTTTCCACTCGTTTTCGTGGCAGGCATCCCCACCCCGCCGGTGCTGTATACCAGCGGCAGCAGGTTTCCGGAATATCCTTCGGAATAACTTTTTGTCCAGATTCCGGATCCGGACTGAACGGCAACCCCGTCGAGTTCATCCCCGATCGTTCCGCCGGAAAAATCATCGGTTGCAATCACCGATGCCCGGGTCACAACCGCAACCATCATCCATCCAATCATCATCACGAGACGTTTCATTGCCTGCTCCTTTCAAATAGCCGGCGCAGCCCTTTTTGACGGAAAACAAAAAGTATAAAAACGCGCCGCACTTTTTCTAGTTTATACAGGAAACAGAGCCGGTCGGAAATAAAATTTGTTATAAATTCCCCTCCAGCGCCTTCAGTTCCGGCCAGATGCTCCTCATCTGCCAGGCGCGCAGGGACACGAGTTTGGCATCGCTGCCCCGCGCGAAAACGGAAACCTGCGAGCTGTCGTCGCGGGTCGGATAGGCGCGGATGGTCAGGCACTGGCGGTCATTGGCAAATACCTCCACAATGCTGCGGTCAACAAAGACGCGCAGGCGCAGAGGTTCGCCGTCCCCCAGGTAGAGCGGCCCCATTTCCGGGATGCGGGCCTTCACATCGGGGGCCAGCGACGATTCCGACACATCGATGCTCAGCTTCCGGGCGGCATCGGCGCGCCCCCAGCCGTCCGCATAAAACCGGATCGTGGTCTGCTCCTTTCCATCCGGCGAGCGCAGGACGCGCAGCCCCACCTCCCGGGCATTTTCCGGATCGATGACCGCCTCGATTTCGATGGCCTTGCCCTCCACGCCGGAGACCACGAGCTCGTCGTGCGCGGGAATGCCGATGCCGCCGGTCTCGACGGGATCGAAACGCAGGGTCTCGAGCGCGGCGGGCGGTTCGATGCGCAGGGGGCAGAAAAAGCTGCTCTGCTTTGCCGCGGCGGGATCCCGCGGATAATCCTGCTGGAGGGAAATGCGGCGCGGCAGCGACATGGTGCCGATCCATCCCCCGGGATGCGGCCGGTTTTCGCTGACATTAAAGATCGTGAAACAGCGGCCGGCGGAATCAACGAAGGCGGACGGCGCATGCAGCGTGCCCAGCAGAACGGGACCGTAGCTCATTCGTCCGTGAAACTCGGGGACAAACTTCTGCTCCTGCTTGCTTTTGTCGTATTTTCCGATGAGGTACATCGCGCCCCGCGGATGGTTAAACCAAAGCAGGAGGTGTCTGTCGCGGCCGACCGGCAAAAAGTTCGGACAGGCAAAATCATCGCCGGACTGCGTGTAGTTATCTTCCCGCAGCAGCTGCCCGTCGAACTCCCAGCTCTCCAGGTCTTCCGAGCGGAAAACCGTCAGTTCAGGTTTATCCCCCCGCAGGTGATACAGCCCCTGGTCCCACCTCTGCTTACGAACAGCGATGAAATAAGAGTCATCTTCCTCCCAGATGCAGCTGTCGATGGGCTGCTGATATCCATCCAGCTGAGAGACGGGCAGTGCGGTATGTTTTTCCCAATCCATCAGCCAGGGGTCCTTTGACGATGCCAGCTGCACTCCGGAACCGGAAAAAACAGTCATCAACGCCTGAGTTTCGGTGGTGATCATCTGTCCGGTCATGCCGCCTATTGCTGGAATTTTCGGAAGATCCCGCCAATGGACCATATCCTCGCTGACGGCGTGCCCCTTTCCACCCTGACTGATATAAAAGAGATGGTATTTCCCGTCCCACTCACAGAAGCCGCCGGGATCCCACATCTTTTTGATGGGCGATGACAGGTGGTAAAGCGGCCGGTACGGGTCGCCGGCCAGCGATTCCCGGGACTGCCGCAGCGGCTGCAGTTCCGACAGCGCCTTTGTTTCCATGATCTCTTCGTCGCCCTCCACCTGAAGACTCTCGAAATAAAACGGATCCGAAGCATCCGCAGCCAGATCGCTCACCCCCGCCCCGGCGTAATTAAATCCGCCAATGCCGGCCACACTCGCCGCACCGGCATTGATCAGAGAGTCCTGCGTCAGATTAACCGCTTCAGCGACAGCCTCTCCGGTCTGCAGGTTATATAATAATGTCAGCCGGATGACATCATTGGGTGCGAACGGAACCGGGCGCCCTGCATAGGACGACTCCTTCACCTCTCCCTCATCCATGATTTTCCAGATGAGCATGCCTTCGCGGGGACCATCCGTAACGAACCGGCAGGACACCACATCATCCACGGAAATATTGGACAGATATCCTTTGTTGATTGTTTCGAAGAAACCGAGCGTAACCGTCGGGTTGTTCGTTTTACTGCTTCCCACCGAAAAGACCGTCGAGATCTGCAGATTGATATAGGCGGAATAGTCATTATGTATCGCGCCATTTCCACCGGTTCGGCCGGAAAGCGCCCGCACCCCTTCAGGGCTGAAAGCCAGCGACCCCATCGTTCCGGACGTTCCGTCGGAATAACTCGTCGTCCAGGTTCCGGAACCAGTCTGAACGGCCATGCCATTGAGCTCATTCCCGATCGTTCCGCCGGAAAAGTCATCGGTTGCAATCACTGCGGCCCGGGTCACAACCGCAACCAGCATCCATCCAATCAGCAATACTTTTCTTTTCATGCATCACTCTTTTTTACGCTTAAAACTCCAGCACCGGCCGCCCGCTTTAACCGGCGGACCTTAATCCATCATCCCCTGTTCACGAAGGAAATCCGTCATGCGCTGCAGCGTCGGACGGAAATGCGGATTGCTGACCGGCCAGTCGCAGGAATGGCCGGCGCCTTCGATAGGAATCAACTCACAGGCATTGCCCAGGGAATTCATCAACCGGGTGAATTTTTCAGCCGTCGAAAACAGGGCGGCGTTGTCTTCCGTCCCGTTGGACAAAACGGCGGGCGGCCATCCCTGTTTCACATTCAGAATGGGTGAAAACTGCGGATGGTCTTTAAAAAACTCGGCTCCGAAGCCCTCCCCGAGCACCGGATTGTGAAGAACCAGGGCGTCCGGCCTGGCACTGACGGTCAGGTCATCCCCGGGGGAATCTCCGCCCGGCAGCAGCGTGCACACCGCCATGTGCCCGCCGGCCGATCCTCCGGCGGCGACAATCCGGTCGGGATCAATTCCAAGCTCAGCCGCATGCGAGCGGAGATACCGCATGGCAGATTTTGCATCCGCAATGCATTCCAGCGGGGACGTTCCGTGTTTGGATTCCAGGCGGTAGGATGCGGCAATACCGATCATTCCGTGATCGCGGAACCAGGCGGCATTTTGAATCTGGCCCGCAACATCGCCGCCTTTCCAGGCCCCGCCATGGAAATAAATAATAGCGGGCAGCGGTTCATCATGAACGGCGGGAGGTCTCAGCAAAAACAGATACAGGTTCCCCTGGGGGGTCTGCTTGTAACATATTTTTTCCGATTTGCCGGCCAGCATCGCACCGGGCAGCCGGTAGCTCTCCGGAAAATCTTTGAGCATCCCGGCCGACCCCGCATCGTCGGCATTCAGCCTTGCGGTGGCCGGGGCCAATCCGTCGGAAAAAGCGCGCACGGTAATCGTGCCGGGCTTCAGCGAGCGGACGGTCAGCTGGGCACGCCCCTGGAAGGCGGCCCGCGTATCGCCCCGGAACGGCGCCGCGCTGTAAATGTCCGCACTCGACACCGCATGGTTTTCTCCGGCCCCGGTGACTTCAAAGCGAATCCGGCTGGCGGCATCGGGAACGACCGTGCCGTGCTCATCCACGATGGAAACATTGATGTATCCGAGATCGCGGTCGGCGCCGATCGTGTTGCGTTCCGGCGACAGCACAATGCGGGCCGCCGGCCCGGCGGTTTTCAGCACATGTTCGGCAACCGGCCGGCCCTGCTTGCGGGCAACCGCCTTCAGGACGCCGGGCTCAAACGGAACGTCCCAAACCAGCAGGTTTTTATCCCCGGCTTTTACCGGCCGGGCGCCCAGCGAGCGATCATTGAGAAACAGCTCCACCTCTTCGCAGTTTGTATAGGTGTAAAGCTGGACCGCCTTGCGGCCCTCCCAGTTCCAGTGGGAGCGGCGCTCGTCCTTGGTCAGCCGGACGGCGTTCCAAACCACGGATTCCTCCCCGGCCTGATCGTCTTTGACGACGATATGCACCATCGGCTCCGGGTGGTAGAAACTCTTCACATAATACGCGCCGTCCTTGATGAATCCGGCCAGATCAATCAGCCCCCGGTACCAGCCGATATTCGGCCAATAGCGTCCCTCTCCGAGATAGTCCGTTCCGCCCCAGTAAAACTGGCCGACGCCTTTGCTTTTATCCCAGTCAAACCAGTTTTCACCCCAGTTGTAGGTTGTCGTCTCACTGGCATAGAACGTCATGTCCGGATTGTTTTCCCGCCATTTTCCCCACAATTTTTCACGGTAATTGGTTCCCGCCACATCCATCGCCGAAGCCATTTTCGGGGGCCGGTCTTCCGAATCGAGGTGGGGATGCAGCCCGGCACTCACGGGACGGGTTTCATCCAGCTCGCGGACCCGCGCCCTCAGGGCCTGGAAGAGCTCGATCCCGCCATCGTCCGAATGCATCTGTTCATGCACTTCATTGCCGACACTCCACATCACCACGGATGGATGATTCCGGTCGCGCCGGACAAAATCGGCAAGATCCCGCGACCAGGTCTCCTGCCAGGGCACTGCGCTGCCGGATTCATCGAAAAACCGGTTGCCCGTGGTCCACTTGTCATACATCTCATCAATCACCAGAAACCCGAGCTCATCACAGCGTTTCATGAAATACTCGGAGTACGGATTATGACTGGTGCGGATGGCGTTCACCCCCAGCTTTTTAAGTTCCGTCAGCCGCCGGTCGACGGCGCGGTGAAACTCAGCCGCACCCACCGAACCGAGTTCATGATGAAGACAGACTCCCTTCATCAGGGTCTTTTTCCCGTTCAGTTTGAATCCGAACTCCGGCCCGTATTCAATGGTTCTGATTCCGAAAGGCGTTTCAACACGATCCAGCCGCCCGGCGGAATCCGTCACCGTCGTCACCAGCTGATAAAGGTGCGGTTTTTCAGGACTCCACCGCTCCGGACGGGGCACATCCAGGGTCTGCTTCAGCGTTGTTTCGCCCATGGCGTCCAGCGAAGCCTCGGACAGACTCTCCGCGACCACGGCGCCTTCCGGAGAGCGGATTTCCTGCCGCACGGAAACCGCGCACCCCTCGCCGGTTTCATTCATCACTTCCGTTTCGACCTGCACCCGGGCCGCGGCCCCGTCGATGCGCGGCACCGTGACAAACACGCCCCGCTGCTTCACGTGAACCGGATCGGAAACCTGCAGCGTCACGTCGCGATAAATTCCGGACCCGGTGTACCAGCGGGAATTCGGCTGCTGACGGTTATCCACCCGGACCGCAACCACATTGTCCTTCCCGAACTCCAAATGCGGAGTCAGGTCGACCCCGAACGTGGAATAGCCGTAGTTGCGGCCGCCGACCCATGCGCCGTTGCAGTACACACTGCTGTTCATATAGATGCCGCCGAACGTCAGCGTCACTTTTTTGGCGGACCATTCCCGCGGAACAAAAAACGTTTTCCGATAAAACCCGAGGCCGCCGGGCAGGTAGGCGCTGTTGCGCCCCGCCGCGTTCCCCGCATTGAACGGCTGCTCAATGCTCCAGTCATGGGGCAGGTCCACGGGTTGCCAGGCGGAATCGTCGAAATCACGCGCCTCCGCACCGGTCCAATCGACCGAAGGGGCGGCGGCATCGTCCTTCTGCAGACTCAGCGCCCGGGCCAGTTCATCCCCGGACAGGAGTTCGAGCTCGCCGATCCAGCACGCGTCCTGACTGAGCCCGCTCAGCAAACGCAGCGTGAACTGCCGGGCAGGCTGCGGAGCAAAAGAAACCACCTGACATGCCTCCGCGGAAAATTTTCCGCGGCAAACCGGCTCTGAAAGCGGCGGATCCCGAACCAGAGAGACCTCCCGGATCGATGCCCATACATTGCTTGCCAAATCCGTAACGGCAATGCGCACAAAACGCCCTTTTCCGCTGAAATCATGCCGCACCGTTCCGGAATAAATTTTATCGGACCGGGCCGCGACCGCCACCGGAGTCCAGCGTTTGCGATCGCTGGAAATTTCAACCCGGTAGCCGTACGGGACCTCTTTTTCCCACACGATATTCAGCCCGGCCATTTGGACGTCGCGGCCGTAGTCCAGCAGCAGCCATTCATCGACCGCGCCGCCCTGAGCGCACCACCGGGATGCCGCATCCCCGTCGACGGCATTTTTCGCGAAGTTCCCGCTCCGCTTCTCTTCGGACGAAGCCGTCACCTCCGGAACAGGTGTCACCGGATCTTCCGCGAGATACACTTCATAATCGACCGGACTGTTCCGATCGAAAAAATGAACCCGGAACCCGGCAATCTCCTTTTTACAACCCAGCTCGATATGGACATCCGTCGGATACGAGAACGAGTTTCCGGAAAGCCAGCCTTCGGTCGGGCACTGATTGAACAGTCGGGACGGAGCGCCCCATTTCGGATCGCAGGAAAGGTCGCCGATCACTTTCAGCGGGCAGGACGCGTCGGTCAGCGAACAGAAATCACTCGCGTTGGAATCGACCAGCAACCTCCACCCGGCGTTGAAATCCCGCAGCTCCCCGCCCCAGGCCGTGATGCATGCCCCAATTATAGTTACAGCCAGACCAAACCTTCTCATACGTCACATATCCCCTTGTTAAACCCCGATGCGCCTCTGGACTCAGAGTAAACAACCCGGCAACCCTTTAATCAATATATTCTTAAGCCTTTTCGTTGTTTCGCTGGAAAAATTCGAAGCCCCGGTGCGGAACAGTTTTTTCACCACCCGTTTCGCCCGTCTCCGCTATAGCTTCGGCGCGGCACGCTGGAGGAGACTTCGGTCTCACCCATGCCCGTTAATCCAGCCGTAGATGTAAAAAACAACCTGTTGTTATTGATATCAACCGAAAAATAAAACACCATATTTTTAATCTATTACAGAAAGGGGACTGCCCCAATGAAACGGTCTGCATCCATTTTTCTAAAAGACTGGCTTACCAGCCCCGGTCGAAAACCCCTGGTAATGCGTGGAGCCCGGCAGGTGGGAAAAACCTGGCTGGTTCGCGATCTGGCATCATCAAATTCCCGCATCCTTATCGAACTGAACTTTGAAAAACGTCCGGAACTGGCTGAACATTTTTCTTCAAACGATCCCGAACAAATCATCTCCGACCTGGAAGCGGATCTCGGGCGGACAATCTGCCCCGGCAAGGCCATCCTGTTTCTGGATGAGATTCAGGCAGTCCCTGACTTACTGGCATCCCTGCGCTGGTTTCACGAAGAAATGCCGAACCTGCCGGTTGTTGCCGCCGGCTCCCTGCTTGACTTCACACTGGCAGAACACAACTTCAGCATGCCGGTCGGACGTATCATGTACTGCCATGTCGAGCCTCTCTCCTTTTTCGAGTTCCTTGACGCATCGGGCAATGAAAAACTCCGCAAAGCGCTCTTCACCGCCGGAGAAACCGGCACCCTTTCCGCCCGACTGCATGAACGATCGCTGGAGCTTTTCTCCGAATACTGCATCACAGGCGGACTTCCGGAAATCGTTGCGGCATGGGTGGATTTTCGGAACGACAACCAACGACTGCAACTCCAGCAAGATTTAATTGCCGCCTACCGGGACGACTTTAATAAATACAGAAAGCACGTTCCCTCCGATCTGCTGCGCCGCGTCATGGATGCCGTCCCCAAACAGCAGGGAAGCAATTTTGTGTATAATCGCGTGGACACGGATGCCTCTCATCGGAACCTTAAGCAGGCCGTTGAAATGCTGACGCTGGCACGGGTCTGCCACCGCATTGAACACACCGCCGCCAACGGCCTCCCGCTCGGAGCCGAAGGAAATCCCCGCCTCTTCAAAATGATGATGGTTGACATGGGAATCAGCACCGCTCAACTGGGACTGTCCAGATTGGAATTCCGGAACCTGAATCAGGTCGTATGGGCCAACAAGGGGGGACTGGCGGAACAGTTTGTCGGCCAGCACCTCCGCTGCCTGTTCCAGCCATGGCAAGAGCCGCGCCTGTTCTACTGGCAGAGAACCGGCGGGCGGCAGGGAGAACTCGACTTTATCTACCAGCACGGCCCGCGCATCATTCCAATCGAAGTCAAAGCGGGAAGTGCCGGATCGATGAAATCATTGCATGCATTCATGCAGAGCAAGCAATTGCCTCTCGCCGTGCGGCTGGACACCAATCCTCCTTCCGTTCAGGAGATGGACGTTCGCACAACCACCGGCGAGCAGGCCCGCTATCGGCTGGTTTCTCTTCCGCTCACCATGACCGAAACGCTTCCGGCTGCGGTCGAACGGTTTTTACCGCAGTAAAACAGGCAGGGCGCGACCGCCGGGCGCGCCGCTGCATCCGCACCGATTCCCCGCAGCGGACAGCCCGGCGAGCGGTCCCTACCCAACCGCAACAGGCAGGGCGCGACCGCCGGGCGCGCCGCTGCATCCGCACAGATTCCCCGCAGCGGACCGCTCGGCGAGCGGTCCCTACCCAACCGCAACCGGCAGGGCGCGACCGCCGGGCGCGCCGCTGCATCCGCACAGATTCCCCGCAGCGGACAGCCCGGCGGTCTGTCCCTACCCAACCGCAACCGGCAGGGCGCGACCGCCGGGCGCGCCGTTGCATCCGCACAGATTCCCCGCAACGGACAGCCCGGCGGTCTGTCCCTACCGCAACAGGCAGGGCGCGACCGCCGGGCGCGCCGCTGCATCCGCACAGATTCCCCGCCGCGGACAGCCCGCCGGCGGCCTGATCAAACGAAAGCTCAATCCGTCCGTCTTTCACATCAAAACATTTGTACCGCGGGCTCCGGCACAGCCCTGAATCTCCATAGACGATTCTGCCGGCGGCCCGGGCCAGGCGATCCCCGACCATCTGCTTATCTTGGGGTGGATATTGGTTGCATTGCCGACATCGATCGCGGCTCGCTCATCAGAAAAAGTAATGAATGGAATTAAACTTAAAAAAACACTGCAATCATTTTCATCGCTCTAAACTCCCCGTTTCTTCATCGATCCGCACCTCGGATGACCTTGCATCATTCTTTATCTAATAGGTAGATTTGATGCGGTAAAACTCTGAAGGAGCATCAGTCTGGAACTCGAAGTTGGTTTCTGTTACGCCCTGAATGGCGAACAAATCGCTCCATCCGGAACCTAGGTCATCCGTACTTTGCAGAATGTTGGATATGGCTGAGTCCGTCGGCAGGTTGACGGCTCCAAGGACTACGGAGTTCGCTCTCGGCTCAACCGAGAGAGCCACCTTGCTCGCCGTGGAGGATGAGCTGTAAACAAACCGGGCGGTGGCGGTTGTGGTTGTGTCGGACACCACACGCACCCACTGCGCGCGGAATCCTTCAGGGAAGGTATACTCCAGCGTCTCGCCCGGCGGAACCGTGAACGTTTCAAACGTGCTCCAGGTGCCGTCCGCAAGGAAATCGACCTGGACCGTAAACTGAACGGCGGATGCGCTCGCGTGGGAAAGCGTCAGCTCTTTCTTGTCGTAGCCGTAAATGAGGTAAGCATCGGAAGGAACGTTCGAGGTGACGGATGTATCGAGCCACGGGCCACCATAGCCGCGCGGTTCGCCCATTTCCCATAGATCGTCCACTTCGCCCAGCCAGATCGCGGCGCCTTCGGCGTTGCGGACGAGGCGGTCGCTTTCGGGGGCGTCGTCGCGCACACCGGTCATGACGAGCAGTCCGCGCCAGGCCGTAAAGTCGGAAATTCGTTTGCCATGGGTGGTGATCGGCCGCATCCGATAGCGTCCGCCGGAGTTTTCGCGCGGGACCTCGTAAAAAGTTCCCTGGCAGTTAAACAGGCTGCGCTCAGTGACGACTTCGCGGAAGCCGCGCGCCCAGCCGGAGGGGAACTCGGCGTCGTAGGCCGGATCGAGCCGGGGCAGGCGCAAGCGCACGCCGGACACATCATCGGTGATCCAGACGGACGCGTCATCGCCATCGAAATCTTTGGTCGGTTCGGCATCCGCGCGCAGATCGGCCTCGGCCGTGGCGTCCACGGTAGCGTCCAGCAGCATGGAGCCGCCGATCACATGATAGCCCGACTCGCTGAACGAGCCTGCCTCATCGGCCTGAGCCGTGGCGATTTCCATTCGCAGGTCGGCGTCGGCCATGACGCGCAGCAGTCCGTCGGAATAGGCGGCGGCGTCTCCGATATTGGCGAGTGCGGAGAATTCGGAGGTTCCAAGCCCTGCGGGGGTGATGTGCGGATAGGGATTACTGAGCAGCAGGCAGGCGGTCAGGCTCGCAGCCGATGAGGTTGGCTTGAGCCGGATCCACTCGACTCCCATATCGTTCAGGAGTTCGGCACGGTATCCCCCCGCCGCAACCGTCACGGTGCGATTGGACGCCCATGCTCCATCGCCGTTGCCGGTTTGAATCTCGATATCAACGGGCTGCGCCGTATCGTGCTTCAGGTGCAGGGTGATGCGGGAGAATCCGTTGACGAGGAACGGCTCGCTGAACGTATCTGCCGCCACATCCTCATATTTCCAAAGGCTGCCCAGACCATGAGCGGAGCCCCAGCTGTACAGGTCGTCGAGCTGTCCAAACCAGAGATTGGATTGGGTGCGAAGGGTCAGCGGATTCGCGAAGAGCGACGCATCATCTTTACCCATCACGAGCCGCCCGTTGAACATGCAGTAGTCGGTGGGCATCTTGTAGTAAGAGCAGATCGGAGACAAACCGGCGAAGTTGGTGGACGAGAAGGTTTTCGGAAAATCGAAGAAAAGCCCGTGCATGTGCATCAGGTAGATGGAATCGGGGTCGGACGGGTCCAGCTGCCGAATACGCGGCCATTCGGTATGCCAGCCATGCGAGCCATCGTGCGAATAGGACCCTTTCGGCAGGCGCCAGGTATTCCAGGTGGCCCCGTCTTCCATGACGCGCACGACGACGGATTTGTCGTCGAAGCCGGTGGCCCAGATCGGATCGTTCTCAGGATCCGAACTTCCGTAGATGCCGCCCGGTCCCGTTACTTCACAGTGCTGGACTTTGTAGTGCTGCTTCCAGCCGGCAATGTAATCAGGTTGAGCAGCGACCGGGTCCCCGGTGTTGTCGCCGATCCCGGTATTGTCATCGTTTTCGGCGAAGTAACTGCCGCCATTCTCCGCAACCGTCGTTCCGTCCCACGTGGCCAGTACACCGGTCTCGCCGGTGGGATAGCTGAAGTTGGTTGGCCGACCATTGTTCGCCGCCACAAGCTGCCCCTGTCCGGAGTAGAGTCCCTTGCCGTGATAGCCATGCAGGAAGCGGTCGCCCTTGCCCTGCACATCGGGATAGCGGGTGATAAACGACAGGTCATGGACATTCACATCGTAGACTCCGTCCTCCATGGTCATGATGTAAAGGCGGTTGTCGGGGTCGGTGAGATGGGCGGCGGTTGCGGTGGGACGGCCCGGTGCCGAGGAATAAGGCAGCACGCGAACCGTGCGGTTGGTGTCGATAAAGTAGGGCCCAATATTCAATTGCTGAGAGGCGGTGTGAATGAAACGGTTGGCGGGTGTCCCCCCAATACTTTCCGGGCGGGCTATGATGTCCAGTTCCGGGGTGATTTCCCAAAGCTTGTCGGAAGAACCGTAGGGGGCATGCCCGGTATAGGTGATCGCCCAAAGGCGGTTGGCCCAGGGAACCACCGCCCCAACGCCGACTTCTGAAAATTCAGCATTGGACATCGCGAGATGGGGATAGATTCCGGAAATTTCAACCACTTTGTCGGGCGCGGGAGCGATATACTCGAAGTCGGCAGCGGGAACGGCTTTCAGCGCATTGGTCAGGCTGAGCTCATCCACCCAGTAGGAATGTCCGGAAGGACCGCTGCGATCGAAGCGCAGTCCCGAAAAACCACCTGCACAGGCGGCAACAGGCGACACAAACGCAGTCAGATTGATCGCGGCATGAGTCAGATTGGTCGAGCCCGATTCGGACCAGGCGATATCGTAGTTGGCATTGGTGGTGCCGAAGTCTCGTCCCGCAATACGGAAAAAGACGGCATCGTCTCCGACGGTGGTGTCGCCGGGGAAGGTAAATGCGGTCCCGCCGCTTATCGAGGTTAGCTCCGTATAGCGCCCGTTGTCGTTGATCTGAATCGCGTTACCCACTCCGCCCCGAACTTCAATGGCCGTGCCCCCTGCGGTATCCAGAAGTATGTGAAAGGAGTCCTCAGTCGTGTTTCCCGCCACCTCCACAAAGCCGTCTAAGGTGAAGTTTGACAAAGGAGCAATGTCCTGACCGAGCGTGGCCGTGGTGTTGTAGCCCAGCTTGGCCGAGGAGGCCGTTCCATTCAGCCCTCCCGCCTCCACGACGCCCACAGCATTCCATCCGTCAGAAAAGAGCGACGCTTCAAAATCACTGTTGACCAACAGGTTGGTGACGGCGGGTGGTGCCGACATATCGGTGCCGTTGATGCTTAAATCATCGAGGTAATATTCTTCGCTCACTGCTGTTCCCGACCAAAACCCTGTATTGAAGGAAATCCGCAGATCAAAGCTTCCGTTGTCGGCAAGAACTCCTAAATCAAGATTTGAAATCGTAATGCCGGTTTTATTTGCCGTGCCGGTGCCAGCTTCCGGCGAATCAAGATCCAGCACACCATAATCATTAAAGACGGAGACAAAGCCGCTTCCCGTGTCGATGCTGATATCTAAATATTCGCCCCCTTCAAACGATCCGGCTAAAGCTCCCTGCTTGGCAAACAAACTCAATGTGATGGCCTCAAACCCGGTGGTGTCGATGGTTCTCGTAATCGTGCCCAGATTATCATCCCCGGCAGCACTTGCGACTTCATGCACAAACAGCATGCCTCCATCCGAGGTGATGCTCAGGTCTCCGCCCGCGCTATCCGCATTGACATCAATCGACCATGCATTCGTCGATGAAAAGTCATCGGTTAGAATCTGCGCGGCATTTGCAAAAAGGGCCGAACCGGCGATCAGCGCGAGGAGGAGGATTATTTTCTTCATAGGGATCTTCTCTTTTACTTTTCAAGCTAATTAAACACGACGTGCCTGAAGTTGTCTTCGTCACGAGAGTTGACACAAAATATCTCCTTTTTCATGCCTTTAAATTGAAGGCATAAAAAGATGAGTTTGTTCACAACCGATACAGCGACTGCTTACATAACGAGGCGGCGGATGAACAGTGTCGCGCCACCGAAAAATGCAAAGAGCCCGAGCGTGGCCGGTTCCGGGATGACAGAGACGTTGTCCACA
>JBFHEM010000077.1:0-13885 GCA_041584215.1 Tichowtungia sp.
CCACGACTTCTCACGAAGACGCAGTTGATTTCGTCTAGCGCTTCAGCTACTGTTTCACTTCGTGAAAGAAGTAAAACAACAGCCGGGCTACGCGCAGGGGACTTCAACCCCATTAGTTTACATTCATGCCGGGCGTACCCACTCAAGTGACCCTACGTGATGACCCGCCCCGATGAAGTAAAACCACAAGGCACGAGGGTCCTTTTAGACGTTCTGCGCATATATTATGAGAAATAAAATATTAGAAGATTTCGAGCAGGTTGAAGCTGATGTTGAGGAGTGTTGCGCGTTGATGGATCGCGAAAACTACCCTGGCTTAGTCAAGCACTGGCGTGAAGTCTTGGCGCGAGATCCAAGCGATATGAATGCTGTTTTGGCTTTGGCAGAAGCCTTCATCCTCAATAAACAATATCAAGATTCAATCGACATGGTGACGCCGTATTATATGGAGGATCCAAAATTCATTTGGTATGCGAACGCCATCCTTGATGCCTTATTTGCAATGGGGAAAACACCTCAGGATTTCCCATGGAAGAGCGAGCCCCTAATATTCGAGCTTACAACAGATATTCTCGATGCATGCCATCGATACTTGAAGCCAAAGCGAAGGCCCAGATCGGTCACAGACCTGTATGTTTTTTTTATGCCGGATGGATATCTCCATTTTACCGATGAAGATCTACTACAAGCCCTTATGGCTGATGAGAGGTTTATTGTAACTTGCGATAATACCTGTGAGGAAGGGATTTCAGTTGTCAGAAAACAAAAATAAAGAGCAGAACAAACGAAGTCAGCTTATTCTACGAGCAGTTTAAAAAACCCTTTTCCATCTGCCGCCGCGACATGCTTCGAAAAATCAACCCGAGCCAATCCGCCCGCATTCCGCAGCAGAACCGGTGCTCCCAGCTCGGTCCAGGTGGCGAGATTGGTCGACTGCAAAACCGTGTAAGCGACATCCCGGCTGGCCTGCCAGCGTCCCGTCAGCGCGGAATCGAGCGAAAGTTCCAGGCGGTCGGCCGGATCCACCGGGCTGGTTCCGATCCGGAATTCCTCGCGGTCGGTCAGGCCATCCTGATCGAAGTCCGCCTCGGGAGTGCCGCCCAGCCCGGCGGCTCCCGGCGGATAACTGTTCTCCCAGGCATCGGGCAGCCCGTCGCTATCGGAGTCCAGTCCGCAGATTCCGAGCAGTGCATTTCCCAAATCGCGGCCGATCTGCATCAGCCCCGGCGTTTTATAATGCCCCTGGCCTTCGGACAACCCGACAGACGTCAGATAGTTTGTTCCGAGCGTTTCCGTTGCCTCAACAAAGGGGTCGGCATCGGCAACCGCCTGCTGGCCGGCCCGCACCAGCTCGCGCAGATCGACACTCCCCTGGTTCGGGGACAGCTTGGAGAGCACGAAGGGAAGGTTTTCCCCGAACGTTGCGCGAATATCCTGAACAAACAGAGTCAGGTTGGTCTCATATTCGCTTCCGTGGCCGTCCAGCGCATCGGAGCCGCCATGCTCCCAGCCCATGCCGAGAATTTCGACATCGTGTGTCGGATATTTGTTTTTCAGCGCGGCGATCGTTCTCCAGACGGTCTGCTGAAAGCGCTGATACAGCGGCGCATCGGCGGAACGGTTCGCGGTGCCGTCGGGCAGCCAGTGCGCCGGGTTGTAAAGTCCGCTGCCGCCATAGGCATATTTCATGATCGCGACCTTGGAATCCGGAATGCTGATCCCGTCGCGCACGGTGCGGGCGAAGGTCAGCTCCGGCCCGAAGCGGCTGATGGGCGCATTGGTCAGGGCCGGATACTCGCCCGGCTGCTTCACTCCCGTGTTGGAATTGCCGGACTGCAGCGGAATCAGGGTATTCACGGGGAGCATCCCGGTGTTGCCGTAGGGCCTCCGATACAGAAAATCGATATCATCCTGCGGGTTCTGAAGCGGATCTGCGGTGTCCAGCAGATACTGGTGATAGCCCCAGCCAAGCGCATTGGACTGTCCGCCGAACAGCAGCAGATAGACCTTGCGGTTCAGCAGCGGTGCGATGTCGGAATCAAACACCGCCAGACCGTCCCAGTCGCAATAGGTTTCCGCGCCGCTGATCAGCGCAAACTGATCGGTTGCGGGATCATACTGATAGATGCCGGGCGTTCCGCCGTCCGCATCGCTGCGGACAAACAGATAGCGTTGGCCGTCGAAAGCCACATCCGTCCAGACCGCGGAAAAAAACACCTGATTGGTGCAGAGCTTCACGCCCGTGTTTTCCGGATCTGCCGGATCGTAAAAGACATAGAGTCCCGGCCCCTCCTGCGAAGATCCGTCATAGATTCCATAATACACGCCGTTGCAGCGGTCGATGCCATGCCAGTCCGAATAGCTGTAGCTCCCGCTGATTCGCGAGAAGAGCGTATTGACCCCGTTGTTCCTGTACAGTCCGCCCGCACCCTGCTTGATGGCGATATATCCGGAGCCGTCGAAACCGATACCGCGCCAGGTTGAGGCCGGCGACAAAACCGTTTCGATCCGCGTGGCGGTTTCCAGCGGACGGGACGGGTCGGTAAAGCGATACAGTCCTTCCGCCATGCCGGCTCCATGGTAAAAGCCGGCATAGAAGAGTCCGACCGCCTTGTCACCGGCGGGCTCGGCCGCGACAATCTCCACCAGGCCTTCGACGGAAAAACGATCCGCATCGACGGATAGACCGTCCGGAAGCCCGGCCACTTCAAGCGAAGCGCCCGTGGTCTGCACCGTTCCCCAGGTCGCGACCTGAAGCACATCGAACAGATCCCCGGCATCAACCGCGGTGTTTCCGGTGAAGTCGAGCAGGATGGTGCCGGCCAGCTGCAGCGTGCTGGATCCGCTGCCCTGCAGCGAGTCGTGCGATGCCGCCGAAGCAATCTCCATCGCCGCCATGGCACCGGCTTCCAAGGAAAGCGAACCGGCAAACGCCAGCGTGCCCGGACCGGCGGGCCCCGGCTCCAGCATCGCCCCGTTCATCACCTCCGCCGACTGCAAAGAACCCGATCCGCCCAGGCCGGCGCCGCTTTTCACCGCAACCATCCGGCTGGCGAGACTGCCGTTGACAATCAGCGCGCCCCCGCTGACGGTTGTGGTGTTCGTGTAGGTGTTGTTCCCGTTAAAGGTCACCGTGCCGGCATTGGTTTTTTCCACAGTACCCGGCCCGCTGACCACGCCATCGAGCGTGAGATCGCGGGAGGTATTAACGGCCTCGAAGATTGCATCGCCGGCCACAAAAATATCATTTGCCACTGTCCGGTCGGTTGTAGAGGCATTCAATTTGCCGCCGTTGATCGTCAACACCCCCGTGCCCAGCGCGTTGATGTGCCCGACGGCCAAAACGCCCGCATCCAATGTGACCCCGCCCGAAAAACCAGAATTATCTTCTGACAAGCTCAGGTTTCCGCTGCCGGACTTCACGAGAGTTCCCGCACCGCTGATGATCCCGTTCAATCTCAGCACATCGGAAGAAATAATATCCAGCCCGGCGGACAGCGCTATATCATTGTCGAGATCCAGACTGGAGGTCGTCCCCAGTTTGCCGCCCGCTCCGCTGACCGTCAGGGTGCCCGTTCCGAACGCATGATCGTGTCCGGCGATCAATGTCGTGGTTTTTGATGTTCCCAGCCTGACCCCGCCGGCGAATGTGTTGTCTCCCGACAGGGTCACCTCGCCGACATTCACGACGGACAGAGCCGACGATGCATCGCCGGAAATCACGCCGGTCATAATCAGATTCCGGCTCGAATTGACGGCTTCGAGCTTACTGTCCGCAGTCACAGAAACGGGATTGGCCACCGTCCGGGTTGCTGCGCCGGCGTTCAGCATCCCCCCGTTCAAGACCAGATTTCCGGTTCCCAGCGCGTTGTCCGATCCGATGGAAAGCAGGGCGGACGAAACCGTCATGGTTCCGGAATAACCCGATCCATCGCCGGTCAGAGACAGCGTTCCGTTTCCTGTTTTTTCAATGTTTCCGTTCCCGGCCAGGCCGCCGTACAACAGAATATTTCTGCCGTTCCCGGCATCATAGATCGCGTTTTCACTCTGATTAATTACTGAGTAAATTTTAAACCCGCCGGAGCTTCCTCCGCCGGTTGTCACTCCGCCCGCACCGAGGGTCAGGGTATTGCCCGCGCTGATGGTCCACAATCCGGAATTATTTGTTGCGACAATTCCCAGCCAGGACAGGTCCGAACCCAGCTCAGTGGATAATGCGCCCAGACCGGCATACACCGCCGTATCGGACGCGCCGGGCACCATTCCGCCCGTCCAGC
Organism: Tichowtungia sp.; assembly: GCA_041584215.1. GTDB lineage: Bacteria > Verrucomicrobiota > Kiritimatiellia > Kiritimatiellales > Tichowtungiaceae > Tichowtungia. The sequence continues at coordinate 4,278 of JBFHEM010000077.1, forward strand.
TTGCCGCCTGATCCAGCGCGGTGGAGTTGCCCGCTTTATAGCGGTCCGCCGACTGCGCGCTAAAACACAGCCCGATCAACACTCCAATTATCGCCCCAATCTGCACTCCGCCTCCCGATACAACACAACATACCGATTTATACTGAGATCATATATTGTGCCTGACCGCAGAATAAAAGCAAGGTGGAAACCAGTAAAATGAAAATTTTAAGCATCGAATTTTAACTTTTAATTTCAAACATCTGAACGCCAGGCATCCCTTTAATTTGATCGAGGTTTCCAAGGGTTGGAAAGTTCGCCGGTTGTTTTTCCAGGCATTGGAACCGGCGCGGCCGGAGTGCAGGTTGTTCACATTTCCCGGATCAAGGGTCTGCAAACCGGACTCAGAAACAGGTCGCCACCGCAGGTTCAAGAACCTGCCCGGCCTCTTTCAGGTTTTTCTGCAAAGCGGGTATCGGAATTGAGCGCAATGCACAGCCCTGTTCAATGGCCAGAGCGGCCGCCGTGCCGGCGGCCTGACCCAGCGCCATCCAGGTCGGCTCCATCCGAATGGACGAATACGCCACATGAGTTGTCGAGGCGGCAACCGGAACAATCAATCCATCGACCTGAACCGGAATCATGATTCGATACGGGATGGCATACGGGCGGGTGATATGGTTGAGCATGCCCAGATACCCCTCCAGCACCCGCGCATCGCCGGCCCGGCGCTTGTGGCAGGGAAAACTGTCGATCGGGAACTCACCCATCGCAATGCGGTCGGGGAAGGCGGTGAATTCCGCGCTGCCGTTCTGCCGGGTCACATCGCGCTCGGAAAGCGTGTATTCGCCGACGAGGCGGCGGCCTTCGCGCACGTAGAGCTGAAACGGGAAATGGCCGTTGTCGGTGAACTCATCGCGCGGAAGCTGGTATTTGCGGGCCATTTTCCGCTGCTCTGCCGGCACTTCGGGATCGTTCTGCAGAAAATAGAGCAGGCCGAGAGCGATTTCACGATGGCGACGGCTGATGCGCTCGCGCGTTTCCCAGTCGCCCTGAATATAGCCGGCGTTTTCTTCCGGAAAGGGAAAGGCCAGCGGGCGCGGGTTGATGTTGGCATCAATTTTGCGGTTCGGCAGTTCGGTCACGGACAGCGCACGCAGCAGGGTGTCGAAGTGCTCCGGATAGTAGCCCCAGCCTTCCATCAGTTTTTTGGGTGCAGACAGGCGGCCCGCTTCCAGATCGTCGAAGTACGGGAGATACAAAGAGCGGTCATAACCGGAAGGCGGCGCGGTCAGCGCCACGCCGTTTTCCGGATCGGTGGTCAGGCAGAGGCGATAGGTGTATGCCGGCAGGCTGCCGTCGCCCTCCCCGGTTGTGCCGGGCAGGAATTCACCCTCTTCATAATCGTAGTAGACCACGCCGGCATGGGCTTCACCGAACTCGCTGCGGGCTTCACGCCCCAGGCGAAACTCCGCCCCGGCCATGGCATAAAGATCTCCCTCATACGTTGCATCAATAAAGGCCCTGGCTGAAAGCGTCATCGTCTTTCCGGTTTCACGGCAGCCGAGAACCACCGCGCGCACCGTTGAATTCTGGACCCGGACCCGTTGAAGCTGATGGGACACGAGGATCCGAATCAACCCGCCTTCCTGCGCCAGCAGGTCATGAAAAACCTTCTCGGCAACGGACGGTTCGTAGTAGTAGCCATCGCGGCAAAGGTCAAATTCGGCGCAGTCCCCGGCACAGGTTTCACGGTAGTGGGAACGAACCCGGGCAATGAACTCCGAGAAAATCCCACCGATCATATCGCGGTTTTCAATGTCGCTTTTTCCCAGGCCGCTGGCCGCCATGCCGCCCAGATGAGGGTGAACCTCGGCTAAAACCGTGCGGCACCCCTTGCGGGCCGCCGCAATGGCCGCCGCAATCCCGCCGGGGGTTCCGCCGATGACCACCACATCAAAATCCTGTGCACCCGCGTCCTCAATCAACTCTCATCCCCTGTTTTTCCTTTTTTCTTCTCTCTATCCTGACGCCCCGGGAAGGTGCATCTGCAAAAATAGCAGCCGCATGAATCCCTGACGGCACCTACTTCGCAACAAAGCGGATTGCTTCGGCAACCACGTAGGATGGAAAGCCGTTTGCTTCAACCCTCACCGAGGCCGGTCCTTTATCGAACGGATACACGCCCAGGCTGACCCACTGACCACCCTGCCGGCCCTGGTCCACCGTAACGATCGACTCGCCGCCGGCATGCCGCACCGCGTAAGGCACGGCAGCAAACCGTCTCCCTTTGGAATTCCACCATCCGAACACCTCATAGTCGCCGGCCGCCGGCAATTCGCGCGAAAAGGTTACCGAGCCGTGTCCTCCCGGCCTCATAAACAGATAGCTTTCGCCGAATTTTTCTTCGGACTTGGTGCTGAGTTCCCAGTCACCTGCTGCCTCCACACCCAGCGGCGCACCATCCACCTCCACCTTCAGCGGAGCCATTTCAACCGGCCTGTCGGGCATGGCGATCCGGTCAAAATCCTCCAGCTTGACGCGTTCGACCTCGACCGAGCGTTTTGCCCCGGAATGGGCAATGTACAAATATCCGCCATGCTCAATCATGTGCGGATAGTCGACGTGCCGCCCGCCGACCAGCCGGTACATCCGGTCAAACACCACCCCGTCATCGCTGAGGGCCACCGTCATGAGATCACGCCGGTTCGGCTTTGGATTGGAAACCAGAGCGCAGCGTCCATCGCTCAACCGCATTCCGAAAACCTTCGATGTCGCATCCGGGAAATCCGTCTGTACCGGAGCGGTCCACGTCCGCCCGCTGTCCGCGGAGCAGGACCGGTACAGGTATCCGCCCCGGCTGTTGTCCCGGAACAGGGCAACGAGTCCTTTTCCATCCGGCAGCGTCCACCAAACCGGCTCTTCGGCCTTGAGCGGACTGTCTGTCACAGTTACGGGAACAAACGTCCAGTCCGTCATCGATTCGACTCCGCCAACCGCAAATTCCGCACCGCTCTTTTTATAATCGTGCCGGCGGCGGCTCATCCCCCACTCGCCCGAAGGGAGCCGCTGCGGAGGAAAATTATTGATGGCATTGTCGAGCAGCACCCCCGCATCCATCCAGCCCCGGTCCCGGCTGCACCATTTGAACGCATGCAGTTCCAGGCCCGGACCGAAAATGGGCCCGGCCTCATCGAGTCCGGCCAGCGCATACAGCTCGCCGTCGCGCTTCCAGAACCCGCGCGAAATATAGCGCCACCCCCCGCCTTCTTTCGTGTTATAGAAAGGGGAATCCGGAGTCGTCCCCTTTGGATAAGGTGTCAGCATCTTCGGCTCGTCCCAGTGAAGCCCATCCGGGCTGCAGGAATATTTGACCACCTGCCCGCCGCGGTCCTCCCGTTCGGGGCCATCGCTCCACATGATCCAGAAAAGTCCGTCATGGTGGACCAGGTAGTTATGCTGGTTCACGCCGCTGACCGCATTCACATCGCTCACGACCGCATGCGAAACCGGAAGTTCCGGCAGCCGGTCGAAATCGATCCGATGATGATTGTCCGGCACCCATTTTCCGGCCAGCATGCCCGAAGAGGCGGCGCGTTCCGCAAACGAGGCGGTGCCGCCCGGAGCCGCACCGCACACCAGCGGCTGGCAGCAAACGGCAATCACAGCCGCCCGCCACCGGGAACTTTCTGTCCACCGTGCCTTTCCTGTCGATTTCATAACCTGCTCTCCCTTGCAGCACCATCTTCCGCCGCCAAACTTCAGTTACTGCTGAACAAAGCGGACCGCTTCGGCAATCACGTACGATGAAAAGCCGTTTGCTTCAACTCTGACGGAAGCGCGGCCCGCATTGAACGGGTATACGCCCAGACTGACCCACTGCCCCCCCTGCTGCCCCTGATCCACGATCACGGTGGACTCCCCGCCGGCATGCTGAATCACGTAAGGCACCTCGTCACAGCGGTTTCCCTCCGAGTTCCACCATCCGAACACTTCATACGACCCCGCTTCCGGCAACTCGCGCGAAAAGGTTACCGACCCGGTTTCCTCCGGCCACATATAGAGATATCGATCCGCATACTTAGTGTCCGCCTTGCTGCTGAGGCCCCAGACCCCTTCTGTTTCCACATCCAGCAGCACGCCATCCACCTCAACATCCAATGAGGCCGTTTCAAGCGGCTCCGCAGGCATTGAAACCTGAGCCAGGTCCGCCAGGCTGACCCGTTCTATTTCCACCGTTCGTTTGGCTCCGTAATGCGCAATGTACAAATAGCCATCCTGCTCGATCATATGCGGATAACCGACCGTCCGGCCGCCCACCAGATAAACCATGCGATCAAACACCACTCCATCTGCACTTAACGACAAAGCCAGCGGATTACGAACATTGGGTTTCGGGTTGGAAACAAGCGCGTACTGTCCGTCACTCAGCCGCATCCCGAACACCTTCGAGGTCGCATCGGGGAAGTCCGTCCTTACCGGCGTTGTCCACGTCCGCCCGGAATTGCCGGAAAAAGAGCGGAACAGATACCCGCCCGAGCTGTTGTCCCGGAACAGCGCAACGAGCCCGTTTTCATCCGGCAGGGTCCACCAGAGGGGCTCTTCCGCCTTGAGCGCACTGTCCCCCGAAGCCACGGGGAAAGACTCCCATTCCGTAATCCCGGGAACGCCGCCGACCATAAACCGGGTGCCGCTCGTTTTATAATCAAACGTTCGGCGGCTCATCCCCCACTTTCCCGAAGGAAGAAGCTTCGGCGGGAAATTGTTGATCGCATTATCATGCACAACCCCGGTATCGACCCAGCCCCATTGCTCCCCGCTCCACTTGAACGCATGCAGCTCGAGGCCCGGGCCGAAAATGTCTCCCGCTTCGTCCAGCGCGGCCAGCGCATACAGCTCGCCGCCGCGAATCCAGAACCCGCGCGAGATATACCGCCACCCATTGCCCTCTTTCGTATTGTAATACGGCGAATCCGGGGTTGTCCCGTTTGGATAGGGAGTCATCATTTTCGGCGCATCCCAGCTCAGACCGTCCGCACTGCGGGAATACTTGACCACCTGACCGGCACGGTCTTCCAACCCGGGCCCGTCACTCCACATGGCCCAGAAAAGTCCGTCATGGACGATCAAGTAATTGTGCTGGTTCACGCCGTCGGTTGCGCTCACATCGCTGATCACCACATTCGTCACCGGCAGTGCGGGCAGCGCATCAAAATCAATCAGGTGATGATGCTCCGGCACCCAGTCCCCCGCAAGCATTGACGACGATACCACCCGGTTTTCGAGCGACGCAGATCCCGCCCGAATCGTGCAGAGAAGCCCGTGAGACGGGCCCTGACCGGGCATTCCGGACTGCGCAAGCTGGACATTGTCCAGGCAAAGAGCATCCAGGCTGTCCGCTGGCGGCGTCTCACTGTAGTCCGTAAAATATTCATAGATTCGGAATGCGACCATCGAGTCCGCCGCCTGCATTTCCGCGATCCCGCTCAGATCCACAGTGCAATGAGACACGCCCCCCGTTGACGGAAAGCTGAATGCGGCAATCACGTGGCCCTCGTCATACCCGAGGACGCCGCTCAGGACAGCCAGATGCGCAGTGAACGTCCGGTCTCCATCCGGGGCCGGAGCTGCATCGAATGACAGCGATGAACAGCTCAGCGTCTGCCCCTCCTCCGGAGTCACCGTAAACCCGGTGTATCGACTGTAATTCAAAGCCGCCGCCAGCGACTTGGAATACCGCAACGCCTCCCCCGTACCCACCTGCAACCGAATATTCTGATCGTCCCCCGACCATACGTGCCAGGATTTAATTGGGTTGTAACTGCTTGCCAGACACTCCGTCACCGTATCAATCGACGCCAGTCCGGACGAAAAGTCATAGTTCGCGACGGTATAATCCGCACGGCAAACCCCCATGCAAATCGCCACAGAGAATATGATCAACCCCACTGGATTCCGCATTGCAACCCGCCCTTCCGCCCTGTCCTGCCATGTTTAGTATTGCATTAAGCTACCGGAAAACAGCTTTGACTTCCATACCAGAAGCGCTCATAAGCATATCAATAACGATCACGGAAAGGGGCTGAAATGCTGAATATCTGTACGTACGTCACGGGTGGAAGAATCAGTTTTAACGCCGAAAAGACATTTAAAAAGCGAAATATTGACAACTACCGCCTGCTTCACCTGGAATCCGGTCACGGATCTTTCACGGTTGACAACATACGCTTTTCTATCAAGCCGAATCAAACGTATCTTCTGGCCCCCGGCATGCGAAAGGCCGCCTATGAGGGCGATTGCCCCACCGCGTTCGACTATATTGAATTTCAATCCTCTACCCGCCTGATCCAGGCGCCCTGCCTGAACTGCCAACTGGCTCATCCATTCAAACAGGCTTTAATACAGCTTATCAAATGCATCATCAGCGCCACCGAACCCGATCTTCGCCTCCAGCTGCTGGAATCTGCCGTACGACTTGCCCTGCACGACACCTCGGAATATCTGATCCCCGACGCACGCCTGCGCCGCGCGGTGAAGTATGCTGAAGAAAACCCGGATAAGCCGACGACCCTTGCGGCGCTCTCGACTATCGCCGGCCTGTCTGAACCGCAATTAAGGCGCCTGTTCAAAAACCACCTCGACACGACGCCCAAGAAATACCTGATGAAGGTCCGCATGGATTATGCCCGGCACCTCTTGCAGTCGGAGGGGCTCCGCGTCAACGAGATTGCCGACCTGCTCGGATTCTCATCACCCTTTCAGTTTTCGGCTCAGTACCGCCATATCCACGGACTTTCCCCAAGCTACGATATGGACGGAGAATATAACCCATAACCTCGAGGCCGCGGAGCCGCAACCAAACTTCAATCTGACAGAAAGCCCCTTCTGCTCTATGCGCACCAGCGCAGGAGCAACCCATAATAAGAACTCCGGTCATCAAAAAAAGGCGCCCGGCTCGACCCGGGCGCCCGTGCAGAAACCTGCAGACGGTTTTATTCCTGCGAGGTTTGAATGCGGAAGAACTTCGCGTCACTGTCGGCGGAAATCGTCCAGTTCGTTTCCGCCGTACCGGTCACTGTATAGAGATTCGACCAACTGACGGGATTCGAAAGGATCTCTGCAGCCTGCAGATAGTTGGTCCACCCGGAACTCAAGGTGAGATTGGAGGCCGACAGGTTGATGGTTGATGCGGCCGCCCCGGAAACCGTCAGCACCGGTACAGTGAACCGCCCGCTGTCCGCCATCACGTCAACACGCTGAAAATACGCCGGATTCGCCAGTCCGGTCGGATTCGCGTAGAGAAGACCCACTCCGGTATAGTTGAATCCGCTGATGTCGTTCGTGAACGTGATGTCTGCCGTATTAATCACGGAATCCTGCGTCAGGTTATAAGCTTCTGCCGACACGGATCCGGCCGGGAAGTCGCAGGTAAGTGTCAGGCAAATCAGATCATTGGACCCGAAGCTGACCTGATCGCCGTTATACACCGTTGAAACGGAGGTGCCTTCATCCCGAATATTCCAAATCAGTTTCCCTTCGTTGGCTCCCGATGTCAGCATTCGCACCCCCACCACGTCACCGGCTGTCACATTCTGGAGAGTACTTTTATCAATCGTCTCCACAAACCCGATATACACGTTCGGATTGGTAGGTTTGTTTTCTCTCACCGAAAAAACGGTCGAAACCGACAGCTTATTGGTATGAACGGCATAATCGTCCTGAAGAGCCAGGCCGCCACTACTCACACCGTTCGTCGCCACCATGGCCCCATCGGGGCCGACAACCAGAACTGGATTCAGCGCAGTGTCCACCCAGGCTCCGACTCCCGACTGTACAGCGCCCAGAATCGCCGCCCCGTTCGTGCCATCCGTAAAATCATCGCTGGCAATGATACCGTCCAGCGGACGAGCGTCACCGTCCACCTGAACACTGTCAAAACAAAACGGATTGGCAGCATCCGCAATCACCCCGGAAACTCCAATCGCAGCATAATTAAACCCGTTCACTCCGAACACAGTGCTTGTTCCCGCATTGACCACAGAGCCCTGCGTTATATTATACGCTTCGGCAGTCACTGCGCCGGTCTGCGGGTTATACGACAAGGTCAACCGAATCACATCATTTTCAGAAAACGCAACGACTCCGCCCTCGTAAGAAGTATCCATCGCCACCCCTTCATCACGGATGTTCCAAACAAACTTTCCCTCATTGGGACCACCGGTTAACAACCGGCAGGCAACCACATCATCAGCACTAATATTTTGCAAAAGGCCTTTGTTAATTGTTTCGTAAAACCCGACGGTAACATTCGGGTTGTTGACTCTGCTGCTTCCGACCGAAAAAACCGTCGAAACCTGAACCGTTTTATAGAGTGAGTAGTTATCCTCAATGGCTGCGTTTCCGCCTGTGCTGCCGGAAGACGCCTCAGCCCCCAGGGTGCTGAATACCAGCGGACTCATATTTCCGGTATATCCCTCCGAATAACTCTTTGTCCAGGTTCCGGAGCCGTTTTGAACGGCAACTCCATTCAGTTCAGTCCCGATCGTCCCGCCGGAAAAGTCATCGCTTGCAATCACCGCAGCGCGGCTTGAAACCGCAGCCATCAGCCATCCGATCATCAACACTGTTCTTTTCATTACTCTCTCCTTCTTATTGCCGCGCTTGCTCAGGACTTAAAGATTATTAAAGCCGCTGTGGATTTACTTTATATACAGTATTGTAAAGCCGAATCCAATGACATTTAACTATAATTTTCAACCGTCATTGTAACTTTCAGCCGATGTCTTTTGATTTACACGAACTTAGCCGACTACTATTGATTCAAGTATCAGCGACAGGAATGTCGCCGCTCCGGAGGGGGAACATTCCTGTCCCCCTTTTTCATCGGTTCAATATCAGTCAGATTTATTTCATATAAAATTCTGCGCAGAACCAATGATGAGTGCAGAGCGTCGCGGCAGGAATTCCGAGAGCCGGCGGCGTTCGCCTCAACGCTCCAGCCCCTCCTGCCCGCACTCTTTCCACGTTCCGCCAAAGGCGGGATGCGTCCAGTCGGTGAACCACTCATAGGTATCGAACCGCCAGCCCCCGCCGGACATGCGCGGATCGCCGACGGAACGCAGACGGGAGTTCAGTTGCGCGGCCAGTTGATTTTTAATTGAAGAATAGCCCGGCTGTCCGGCTACGTTTTTCAGCTGATCGGGATCTTTGCGCAGATCGTACAGGACCTCTTCCGGCTGCTTTTGAAGCAGTGCCATGAAATCGCGGTATTCCGGATTCTTCCAGTTTGCCACATAATCGTTTTTGCAGGCGGAGTCATCCACATCGATAAAGGTTGGATAGTTTCCCTGCGGCCAGCGGTCGGGTTCATGGTTGCGAATGTAGAGGAAATCTTCTGTGCGAATGGCGCGCATCGGGTAGCCGCCCCAGGAATCGGGCTGGGCCGGACAGTGGCGCTCGCGGCAGGTCACCGCGAAACCGCGCGCCGCAGAATCCGGGCCGGATTTCCCTGTGAGCAGAGGCATCAGGCTGGAGGCGCTCATTTCAGCCGGGACCGGAAGGCCGGCGGCCTCCAGAAACGTCGGCGCGAAATCCGCCGTTGAAACAAACTCCGACACGACCCGCCCGCC
>JBFHEM010000078.1:0-13300 GCA_041584215.1 Tichowtungia sp.
ACATCGGCGCCTCGTTCTTTAAGGAAGACTCGACCTCCGCGTGCGGCCACCAGAACGGAAAATGATAGAAGAAGGTGTCCCGGCCGTAGCCGGCGGCGTCCTGCGGATTTTTCAGCAGGGCCAGCAGCGAACCGGCATCCTTCTGTTTTTCGAGTCCGGACGCCTCCATCAGAAGCGAACAGATATCCTGCCCCGTTACCGGGACGTCGCAAACGGACTGCGATTTCGTCACGCCCGGCCAGCGGACAATAAACGGCACGCGGATGCCGCCCTCATAAATGTTCCCCTTGGCGCCGCGCAGCGGGAAATTGGATGTAATCGCTTTATCGTGCAGCTCACTGCTTTCCGGCGCGAACTGAAAACGGTTGATCCCGCCGTTGTCGGAAATAAAGACGACCAGTGTATTTTCGGAAAGCGGCTGTCCGTCCGGGCCGGTCGTGCGGTCCAGCTTGTTGAGAATCTCCCCTACGGCGTCATCCATGCTTTTGACCATGGCCGCATAGACGGGATACGGATCGCAGCGCTCATCCATCCAGCCGTCGCGGCCCTTCTGCTCAAAATGCTCTTTATATGACGTTGCCAGATCGTCTTCGAACGGCGAGTGAACCGCACCGGTGCAGTAATAGAGCAGAAACGGGTTTTTCCGGTTTTCTTCAATGAACCGGCAGGCCTCGCGGCTCTCTGCAACCGTCATATAACAGTCCGGCGGCTGATTCATCGGCTTCCCGAATTTTTCCCACTGCGGAAACCAGTTGCGGTAAGGCGAACCGCCGGTGTCATAATAAGCCATCACGTCAAACCCCTGCGCCGCCGGAGTCGCTGTCGGGATTTTATTGTGATAGCCGACATGCCACTTGCCGAGAAACCCGCAGGTGATTCCCCGCGGTTTCAGGATTTCAGCAAAGGTCTGCTCATTCCCGTCCAGCACCATGCGGTTTGGGGCCTGAAGAACCGCGAAGTCGCGGTCTCCCTGCCAGCCGTTCGGATCGACAATTTCATCGTAGTTTTCATCGTGCGGACATTCATAGGTTGCCTTGAGGATTCCGGTCGCGGCATTGTGCCTGCCGGTCAGCAGCATGGCGCGGGTCGGGCTGCACATCGGCGAAACGTACGCCTGGGTAAACAGCATGCCCTGCGACGCCAGCCGGTCAATATTGGGCGTTTCAGAGTAGGAGCCCTCTCCCAGCCGCTGCCGATATACACCGGTGTCGGCCCAGCCCAAATCATCCGCCAGAATAAATACAATGTTCGGCGCTGCACCATAGGTGCAGAGACTGCCGCCCAGCGCAGCCAACCAGATTGATTTCTTCAAAAATCTATTCTTCATCTTGATCTACTTCCTTAACTCCGCACCGGACTCAACAACCATCGCATACGCCCCCCGGTTCAGCATCAGTGTGTCCGCGTTTCCGGTCGCAATCTCTTCACCGGCCTCCCATTCAGGCGTCAATGAACAGAGCTTAAAATGAGTCGCTCCGATTTTCTTTTTCAGCCCGGCCAAATCAAGCGGCGCCCGGTCTTCAACCGGATGGAACAGCAGGTTCCACCGCCCGGGTTCCAGCTGAAACAGCACCAGCTCCCCGGCAATCGACAACACCTCATCTGGACAAGGTTCCAATGATTGGAAAAAATACAAATCTTTCGTTTTTACGAAGGTCACAATTTTCCCGTTTTGGATCAGACGGCCTTCTTCCACGCCGGGAGCCGCGGCGTAAAAGCCGTTCGGCGGCAGCACCCGCTCCCGACCGTTCAGGTTGATTTTGTACGGGCCGTCCTGAAAGTTCGCGACGACGACCGCGCCGTTTGAAAACTGTGTTTTCTGCACCAGCCGGTCGGCGGTTAAAAACTCATGGGAAAGCAGTTGCTCGCCAAACACCGCTTCATGAAATTTTACCGTCAGATAGTATGACTCCAGCCAGCGGTCTTTGTTTTTGCTCCAGTTATAGCCCCGATGGCTGTCGCGCCAGAACAGCGGCATGGCGCCGTACAAAACAGTTTGCACGTCCTTGCGATCGGAAATTTCCGGTGCGATTTCATAAAACCAGCCCGGGGAATCGCCCCAGTACCAGGTGGAAACCAGGCTGTCGTGATAGACCAGCTGCCACAGCGGAATCCGGCTGGCTGAATCCACACCGTATTTGAGATAGAGCGAACTGAAATCGTCGCGCGAAACCGGGCGCTGCAGATGACCGGGATTCCATCCGTTTTTGTTTTCACCGGGAATCCACCAGAATGAACCGCTAAGGGAACCCTCGGTATAGTCCACCAGATCGGCGCACCAGTCGTTGCCATGCTCGGTGCCCATCACCAGTTTTTTGTCGTTATAATACTGAAAGACCTCCCGCTTATAATTCATATCCTGCTCGCGGGAAAACGTATGCTCCGGATGATAATCCTCGAACAGGTCCATGGCGGCCATCACATCGATGAAATCGGAATTCAGCCCCTGCCCATCGATCAGCGTTCCGCTGTAGGTCTTCGCCGCCCTCAACGCAAACGCGGACGAACGGGAATAGAACTGGACTCCCTCCAGCGTCTTCCATCCCTTCAGCGGCTCGCCGCCCGGCTGAAGGACATAGGCGGTTTCCTGAATGTGGTCGCGCTGGAACCAAGGGGTGCCTTCCTCGATATCCGAGTAGCTGTCGTAGCGACTGGTCAGATAACCCATTTGATTGAGCGCTTCCGTTTCCTCGCGGCCATGCCCGTGCCGTTCCGGGTTGGCCAGAATCGCATTCACCACACCCCGGTTCCGGGCCTCACGGATAAACTCAAACACATCGGAATCCGCCCAGACCGGAGCCGCGCCGGCCAGGCGGGCGACATTCGGCCGCTCGTTCACTTTTTCGGCCAGCGTTTTAAACCGCTTCTGCTGCATCAAATATTCGCGATACATACCGGCCAGCGCGGCATAGCCGCCGCCGTCCGAGAAGCGAAAAGATACCCGGCGACGGTAAGCGAGCTTTCCGAGACTTCCCTTCCACAGCGGCTGCGGCCAGATTTCGTTGCTGACTTTCCGGAGGTGCATGGCCGAGTCCAGCGGTGTTTCGAGAAGAACCATCACCCCGTCACCTTTTTGCAGATCGACGATCCCGACCCACGGCATATCCAGACAGGAGGTATTCGCATAGGTGCTCAAAACAGAATTCACATAGCCTTCCGGATCGGACTGCTCCTTCAGGACTCCGCAGGAACGGTCACAGAACACCAGATGCCCGGGCGCCGAATCGCTTTTAAACAGCGGCGGAAGACCAATACAGGATATGGATTGATCCATGGAATCCGCTGACAGCTCAAAGGTAACGACATTCTCATCGAGTTCTACATCCAGAAAGAAAACCTGCCCGCTTCGAATGTTTTCAACGCTCAGCCGGATGGTTCCGGAACCGGTTTTTTTTGTATCGGTCAGCCGAAAAGACTCGTACTGGGGGCTTTTAATGTGCTGCCAGTCATCAAAGGAAGAGGATCCGGCACAGGAATCAAACGACGCCGTCCAATCGCGGCCGGTGCGGGAATCACGAACCGTCAACCCGTTGGCAGCCGGTTCTGCACCAAGTTGCAAAAATTCATTTTTAACCGAAACACTTTCCCCGCACGCCACAAACAGCAGGCAGGTCCAACCGATCAGGATCGTCACCAAAATTTTCATCAAATCAAATCTCCGGTCTAAAATCATACAAAGGTCATTGCGGCACCCGGCCGTGGAAACAGCGAACTGCTCATCGCAACATGACCCAGCAGCTCCTGCGTCATCTTCTGCTGAATATCCTGCACAGATTGTTTATCAAACAGATTATTGAACTCATGCGGATCCAGTTCCAGGTTATACAGCTCACCCTCCAGCCGCTTCAGCGCCGCGGAGCGGGACCGCAGTTCTACCGGCGCATAAAGAATCAGTTTCCACTTTTTCGTCCGCCACATCAACGCCGGTGCCCGTTCGGGTTTTTCGCAGCCCGCCCCGTGATATTCGGCATAAACCCCCGCGTTTTCATGATGTTCATCCAGCAGGCGGATGCCGGGATAAACAACCGGCGGCTCCACGCCCGCGCCGTCCAGCAGAGTCGGCAGCACATCGATCAGAGACGCCGGAGCATCTGAGATTTCCCCGCGGCGGTTTTCCGGCACCACACTGCCGGACAGAATCAGCGGAACCCGCACCGACCCGTCATAGAGATTGTATTTTCCGGTTCGATACAGACGCTCGCCGAGCATTTCCCCGTGATCCGAACAGAATAGGATCAGCGAATGATCCAAAACGCCTTTCTGTTCAAGTGATTTCAGAACCCGGCCGAACTGATCGTCAACAAATGAACAGAAAGCCCAGTAGCGCATCGTCACCTTCCGCCGTTCGTCGCGGGAAAGGTTTTTCCAGACGGGATAGGTGGCATCATATACCGCTTTCCGGAATGAGGTTTCCGCATCCGGCCCGACATGTCCATTCGGCTCCTGATCCTTTGTTCCCCACGGCGGCAGCGGAAGGTCCGGAATGTCATCGAGGCGGTAATACGCCATGTATTTCTTCGGCGGGCGGATGGGCACATGCGGTTCATCCAGAGACAAAAAGAGGAACAGCGGCCGGGATGGATCCCGACCGGTTTCGAGAAATTCAAGGCACTGATTCGTCGACCAGCCGCCCGGATGGTGTTCCGGAGCCACATCGCTTTCCCACCCGATAAATGACCACGGCCCTTCCGTGCCGCCGAACTGCGCCGCCTTGGGATACGACTCTTTAACGTTGTTCATCTCCTGATTCGCGGCGCGGCATCCATCCGGATCGTCTTCGCCGTAATACACCGACCCCGGCTCCCGGTGAACGCCGCCGTGCTCACAGGCCCGCACCTCAAACCCGCGTCGGCTCGGACGAAATTCCCCCTCCTTCACCGCATTCATGCATCCGGCGTCGTACCAATGCGTCTTGCCGAATCCGGCGGTTTGGTAGCCGGACTGACGCAGAATTTCCGGAAATGGAGGCGCCGGCAGCGATTCGTCGTTGGGAATCATCTGCGCGTTGCAGCGAATCCCGGTCTGGAACGGATAGAGGCCGAGCATCATGCTGTAGCGGCTGGGCATGCACATGGGAACATTGCAGACCGCCTGCCGGAAATGAATGCCGCGTTTTGCCAGCCGGTCCAGGTTGGGCGTATGAACCAGCGGATTACTGCATCCCAGCGCATCCCAGCGCTGCTGGTCCGTCATCAGGAAAATCAAATTGGGCCGGCTTCGGCTGTTTTCTGATGCTTTATTTGAACCGGTTAAAGCACCCACGGCATTCAATACGCCCGGGCCGACAACCGCACCGCTCATTACAGAACAAAAATCCCGTCTATTCATCACTCACGCATCCTTTCTGGAAAAGATTACTCAGAACGTTTCCATGCCGGAATCTGTTCCGCATCGCCCGGCGGCAGCCAATGCGCCAGTTTTTCTTTTACCGCGCCGTACTGTTCTCTGCCGGCCAGGTTTGTACACTCCTCGGGATCGACGGAGAGATCGCACAGTTCTTCCGACCCGTCGTGATACCGAATATAGCGCCAGTTTTTAAAGCGGACCGAATGATTGTCCTTCATGAACGTGGTGACGGCCGGCCACGGCCATTCGGCCTGCGGGTTACTCAGCAGCGGCACCAGGCTGTGCCCGGCAATGTCTTCCTTCGCCGGCAGACCGCACAGATCGACAAGCGTCGGATAAAGATCCATCAGGCTGACCGTCTGATCGCAGAGTTTGTTTGATGGAAATCCCGGTGCGGAAATCGTGAGAACAATGCGGGTGGATTCCTGCCACAGCGTGAATTTCTCCCAGTGCATTTTTTCGCCGAGGTGCCATCCATTGTCGGACCACAGCACAATCACGGTCTGATCTGCATAGCGGCTGTTTTCAAGCGCATCGAGCAGACGCCCGATGCAGGCATCCGCGAAGGTGATGGAAGCCAGATAAGCCTGAATGAACTTTTTATCCTGCCCGGTCTTCTTCAACTCCTCATAGGCGGTCCGCCCCTGCGGCACGGGCCCGGCGAAACAGCCGTATTCTGCAAACTGTTTGGCGACCGGCGGCAGATCGTTCCAGTCATCGCTTTTTGCGTCGGGCAGAACAATCTGATCCAGCGGATACAGGTCAAAATATTTCTGAGGAACATACAGCGGGATATGGGGACGGAAAACGCCGGCCGCCAGGAAAAACGGCTTGTCACGGTCTTCCTGAAGGCGGTCGATGCACCACTGAATATTTTTCGAGTCGCTCATCTCGTCATCGGCGACGTCCAGTGAGCAGTAATCCATGATTCCCTGAAACCCGGCAATCGGATGATTCGGTTTCTGCGGCGGCTCCACAAACGGCGGACGGGCGCGCTGTTGATCCCATGACTGCGGATCGGACCAGCAGCTCCACGGGCCGGCGGCATCCCAGCCGTGAAAAACCTTTCCGGCCGCCAGGGTTTCGTAACCGAACTGCCTGAAGTACTGG
Organism: Tichowtungia sp.; assembly: GCA_041584215.1. Classification (GTDB taxonomy): domain Bacteria; phylum Verrucomicrobiota; class Kiritimatiellia; order Kiritimatiellales; family Tichowtungiaceae; genus Tichowtungia. The sequence goes on from JBFHEM010000078.1 coordinate 6,457, forward strand.
GGAATCGTCACCGCATCTTTCAGCACCTCAGAATCCCGGAAGCACTGGTCCAGACGGTACACGCCGCTGTCGGAGGAGCGAACCCCGGTCATCAGCGCCGCGCGCGACGGGTTGCACAGCGGATCGCTGCAGTGCGCGTTCGTAAACAAAACGCCCTGCTTCGCCAGCCGGTCGATGTTCGGCGTATGGACCGTACCCGCATAGCCGCCGAGACAATTGACCCAGTCATTCAGGTCATCCACGGCAATAAACAGGACATTCGGCTTCTGCACCCCGAACGACGCATTTACAAACAGAACCAAAGCCGCAGCGGCCACCCGGTATTTCATTCTAATACTCCAAAACAAATTCTCAAATGAGAGCGGGGGAATCTCCGGAAGAGATTCCCCCGACTTCACAAACTCTACTCAATAATCAGTCGAATGAATTTTTGATCTTCGACCGTGGAAACGACATTGGTGACATAATGCATAGTCTCATTCGCGACGTTGGTCCCCAGCACAAGATAACCGGCATTGGTCCATGTCCCGGCAACCAGATCCGTGCTCAGCTCGAGATGGTAGCTGATGCTGTCGTCCGAATCAGCCAGCTGCGGATAAACATAGCCGAGCCAGTTCGTGCCGTCTGCATTCACAATACTGCACTCCGGGGAAATCCCCTGATCTGCGGGGTTGGTCGGATTGCCTCCCAGCCCGTACTCATAGACATTGATCAGGCCGTCGTCGTCGTAATCATCCGTTGCGGCGCCGAGATCCACCCCCCAGTTCAAAGCCCAGCCTTCATAGCCGCCGAGCGGAGCTCCCGAAAAAGAAAGGTTCACAAAATCGACTTCACCCAGAATACTGTTTCCGCCGGTTCCGCTGGTTCCGAACCCGAATGCACCGATCGACGGGTTGCCGGTCGTATACGTATGGGTGTAAAGCTCATCGCCATTGAACAGGTAGGTTGCAGTCCACTCGGCTGCAGTTGTATCCAGAACAATCTGATAGGTGTTGAACGTGCCGACACTTCGTACCGCCGATGTAGCGAGGAGTGTATTTCCCTTCATTGCCCGGGTCACCCCTTTGGGATAATTCGGAGCTGTATTCGGATCGATCGGCATCCAGGGCGAGTCTGCATTGCTCCACCAGCTCATCATCGCGGGATTGGAAATCGCCAGATTGTTTCCGGAAATGAATCCAATACAAAACGGCACCGTGTTGGAACTGGTGCGCACATCCGCGCGCGCATCCACTGAATAGGTGTAAATGTTTCCGGACTCCGGCGAGAACTCTACATAAACCGTCCGCAACGCCATCGTATTGGGCATGACGGCAGAATTGGTCGTATATACATACGCCCCGGGGCCGCCCATCCAAACGGCCCCGTTTGTCGAAATGTCCAGCGTGGTAATCAGGGTGTTCCCGACCGCCCCGTCATCAAATGCATCCTGATACAGATCCGTGCCGGTCAATTCCACGGAAAGAGACAGTTTCACGAAGTCCACTTCACCTAAAATACTATTGCCGGATGTTCCACTGGTTCCGAAGCCGAATGCTGCGATATCCGGATTGCCGCCAGTGTATGTGTGACTGTGGAACTCACTTCCATTAAACCGATACGTTGCGATCCAGTCGTCTGCAGTTGTATCGAGGATGATCTCATAGGTATTGAATTCGCCGACATCGCCGGTTGTGCTCGCGACCTGGCCATTTGCGACCATTGCGCCGGCGACACCGAAAGGATATGCGGGCGAGGTCTCTGCCGTCCGGGGATCAATTCGAATCCACGGAGAATCAGCATTACCCCACCAGCTCATCATCGACGGATAGGCAATCTCCAGATTGTTCTGAGAGATAAATCCCACACAAAAGGGAACTGTATTTGAGGACGTTTTGGCATCCACCCGGACCCGGGCGGCATAGGTGTAAACCCGGCCGGACTCCGGAATAATCTCGGAATACACAGTCCGCACAGCCATGGTGTTCACCTTCACAGCCGTATTGGTCGTGTATTCGTAAGCTCCCGGTGCACCTTTCCAGACGGCCGCATCTGTCGATATGTCCAGGGTGGTGTTCAGTGCGGCACCGACCGTTCCGTCGTTGAACGCATCCTGATACAGAATTACTCCCTGACTCAACATTGCCGACAGAGTGACAACCGCACCTGCCAGCCACTTCATCATTCGACTGCTCATCTTCTTCTCCTTCTCGGGTTAAATACGGCAACCATTGCCGTGCATTATATCACAAACCATCTCCTGTTTCTCGACTTGAACTCTGCACATCCCCGCCGCAAACCGGTTTGGATCCACCAGCTTAGCTGTGGCCGCCACATCGGCCGGACAGCATATTTTTGTTTGTTTTTACGCTACTCTCCAAACACTCGTAATATCAAAAAAATTTAACGGCTTGTCAAACAAAAACCCCAAAGCACCGACTCCTCAGCAGAAACCGACCAACTGTTCCCTAACCCAAACTGAATAGCGATATTTTACTATATTTTAAGGGAAACGAACCGGTTTCCCAGAACGCGACCGACACATCCATCTGACTTGTCCTACGGACACGCCCAGTGAAAATTGAAAAATACTTGCACACAAGTGTTAGTTTATATAGGATATACAAACAGTAATTCTTTATCTGGATCCGGACCGACCCATGGAAAACAAACGATTACCCGAACAGATTGCGGAGAGCATTATCTCGGACTACATCCTCTCGGGGCAGCTCGCTCCGGGCGACAAAATGCCGACCGTCCGGCAGCTGCAGCAAAAATTTGAGGTCTCCACCTACACCGTTTTTTCCGCCTTCAATCTCCTGGAAAAACAGGGTCTTGTTTCCCGGCGGCACGGCAGCGGCTGCTATCTGTCCCACAACCCGAAACCGTTCCTGCTTTCAAATAAGACGTGCTACAAAGTCGGATTTGTCCATCCGGATTTCATCACCGAACACATTCTCAATGACATTATATCCGGCATTGAACATGCGAGCAGCATGCGCAGGATCAAACTCCAGACCTACACAACGAACAGCTACGCGAACGAAAAAAAACAGATTGAAAAACTGGCCCGCTCCAGTTTTGATGCGCTCATTGTCTACCCGATTCCACGGACCAGCAAGCAGGCCCGGCAGGATTATCTGGCAAATGAGCTCCCGGAGTTTCCCATCATCCTGATGGACCTGGCCTACCCGTTTCAAAAGCGGACCAATGTTGTTTTTGACAATTACCAGCTCGGATTCGACATCACGATCCGGCTGCTGCGGGAAGGCCACAAAAACATCGCATTCAACAAACTGAAAAACCGCACCAAAGAGATCTTCCACCGCTCCAACAACGACCGTTACGAGGGCTACATCGATGCGCTCAGCTCGCAGGGAATAGATCCCCGCCCCGAACTGTGCTGGCCGGAGAACTTCTCAATGAATCCCGAGTCGGAAGAAAAGCTGGCGCAGGATTTCGTGGAAACCCTTCGTGAAACACCCAAAAAGATACGCCCCAGCGCGGTCATCTGCCTGGAAGACCGGCATGCATCCGCCCTGATCCGCTGCGCAAGAAAAGAAAACCTGAACATCCCCGAAGACCTCAAAGTCATCGGATTCGACAGTAACCCGCAGGCCCAGCAGCGTGCGGGAGCCCCCTTTCCGACCTCCCGCCCCGACTTTTTCAAGATGGGGGCCACGGCGCTGAATCTGGCGGTGCGGGAAACAAAAAATTCCTCCGCCGCTCCGCTCAACTATGTCCTGCCGGTCGACCTGAACTGGATCTAGCCGCCTGCTGTAAGCTCGGCTGCGATCTTCCTTCACAGAAGTTTGCGGACTTCGGCGGCTACGGCGGCGGCGAGCTTGCGGTGTTCCTCCGGCTCCCAGTGAATGCCGTCGACGGGACTGGTTTGCACGACGTCGCCGGCGTTGAGCATGCGGATCTTGTTTTCCTCGCAGAACGCACCCAGCACGGAGGCCAGCTGCCGGGATTTTTCCTCGGCACCGATAAAGATCCCCCCAAGAGTACTGCTGCTCAGGTCCGCCAGCGGCGGAGGACAGATAACGAGCACCTCGGGCGCTTTGCCGAAGGAGGGATTGCCGCTGTCGCGCGCGGCTTTCACCAGCCGCCCGATGCTCCAGCTGATATCCATGGCCGAAACGCTGAAGCGGTTTTTCAAATCGTTGGTTCCGAGCATGATGATCAGCAGGTCGAGCGGCATGTGGGAGTGGATCAGCGGCACGAGCTGCTTCAGTCCGTTTTTGCCGCCCTCGACCGGGTCGTCCCAGACCGTGTTGCGGCCGGGCAGCCCTTCTTCGATCACATACCAGTCGTCGCCCAACTCCTGCTGAAGCGCGCCGGGCCAGCGGATCTGCCGATCGTAGCGCACGCCGCCTGAAGGCGATGCACCCCATGTATTCGAATCGCCAAAGCACAGTATCGTTTTCTGCCTCATCCTCTCCCCTTCCGTTTTGTTCGGTCATTTTGAATTGAACCGCAGCCGCACTCAGCCTCCCTTCGGGAAGGCTGTTCTACAAGTTTTTTTGCAGAACAGACATCGTGGGTATCCCGAAGAGCCTGTGGAAATGATCACACCAGTCCTTAAAACATTCTAACGGCACAAGCACCGGTTGCATTTACCGGCGACGCACCATCAAGTCAAAAGATCCGCCCGCCTCCAGAGTGATACCGGGGATGGTCAGCAGCCCCGAGCAGTCCGCCTGAACAGGAGCACCGTTCACCAGCAGGGTTTCGTTCGGGACGATACGGAAGCGGGTCAAGCGCCGCGGAGTAACGTCCACCGTGCACGAGGGAGGCAAAAAGTCGCCCTGCATGTGAATCCGGATGCTCCACGAGTTTTGCGTCTCTACAGGTTTCGTCCAAGTTAGGCCCCGGTTCATCCAGCCGGTGATGTCCCCGTCCTCTTTTTCGCCGCGCCCCGGGTTGCGGTTGTCGGAAAAATTGCTGAACGCCGGATAGCCGGTGCCGAAGGGCATCTCGGGCTGCCGGGAATAGAATTGGCGAATGTCATCGGGAACCGAGAAGCCCATGTCGTGAGCGCCGTTGTTCCAGTAACAGGCGAATCCGCGCTTCGCCTGATTAAGCGCGCGGTAGAAGGAGGGGTTGTTGACCCACGGAATGGATCCGTCGGTGCGTCCGTTGCAAAGCACCAGAAACGGCAGCTCCCCGGGGAACTCCGTCACAATGCGTTCGCTGTTCAGGCGCTCCATTAAGGGAATGCCATCAACACTCATAACGGTTTCATCGCAAGGGCGGCCGCAAAGCCCATCCAAACGTTTTAGATTACTTTTTCCATCGCGGCCGGCCCGGCTCGTATAGGCCACAATCGGCACATCGCTGTAGACGGTGGCGAAAATATCCGGATGATGGAAGGCCATCGAAATGGCGCCGCTGCCGCCCATGGATTTTCCGCGGATGTATGTCCGCGCCGGATCGGTTCCGAAGTACTGCTGCGCCCAGCAAACCAGATAGAGCAGATGCTCCTCGGTACTGTTATCCACGGCGCCGTTTATCACGGCCGCGTCGTCATAGATAAACTGATTGCATCCGATCCACCACGTGTTGATGGCCGGCACGTGATCGCGCTGATCCCAGGAATAAAGCAGCGGCCGGCCGATCCAGGTGCGATCCAGCGGATAAATCACAATGCCGTCAGCCGTGCTCTCGGCAACAAACTTGCGGGCCAGCCCCTCCCGCCAGCCCTGACGGGCATCGCCGAAAACCAAAAAGTTGGCTTTGTTGTCCGCATCGCGGCCGTCGCCCCGCCCGTGCAGATCGAGCGTCAGGCTCTTGCCGGCGGCGCTGCCTCCGGCCGGAGCATCCTGAAGCCGGAAGGGCTGCGGCAGGGCCGGCGCGGCCGGCACCGGCGCAACCAGAGAATTCGAACCGGGCACAATTGCGGCGGCATCCGCTGAAGACGACAGCACGGCGAAATACAGCGGCGACTCATCGCTGACCGTGTGAACAAACAGCCCGCCGGTCGGGTCAAGCTCCCTTCCGTCGACAACAAATCCATGCGTGCGGTCCGGCGCGGCATCGGCGTCAAACGATGCCGGATCCTGCCACCAGTCGCAGGCACTGCCCGCTTCAATATGATGCCCCACCCGCTGAGCTTGAGGAAGCGTTTCGGCATCAATCGGGCGGGAATCCATAAACACATTGAAGGTGACTCCGGCTGGAACCGGCGCCTCCGTCCACGTCAGGAAAACCTGACCGGAACGAACGAACGCCTTCAGATCTGCCACGGGAGACTCGCCCGCCCGGCCAAGTGATGCGCAGAGCCCCCAACAAAGAAATAGGATTTGTTTCTTCATACCCAGCGCTCCGGATCAATATTGAGGCCGCACAGGCCTTCGACTGAAGCGCGATTGGCGGTCAGGGCGGAGTTGGTAAGCTGCAAGCCGAGGGTGGTGAGTTTTGAGAAATCGGCATTGGCTTTAACCGCATCGAGAAACGCGGTGTAGAACGGCGGCGCGACCGCAGTCACGTTGCGAACCTCCTCCTCTTTTCCTTTACGGATGAGACGGATGGTGCCTAGCGCTGGATTTGCTTCAAAACTGCCCTCGGAGCCGACAATGCGGATCCAGTCGTCGCCCCATGATTCCTGTCCATCAGGACGAAGCAGGTCGATGCTGACCGTCATCTGCACTCCGCCCTCAAGCAGGAAGAGACCCGACAGGCAATCGGAGCATCCATCGGCACGCTCCGGATGAAAACGGTTCTGTTCCTGTGCGGCCAGCACCTTGACCGCATTACGACCGAGAATATGCGCCGCAATATTGAATGCGTGAATTCCGACCCATCCCCAGATTCCGCCATAGGCTTCGCGCTGCCTGAACCAGTCGGCGCGTGTACCCCACTG
>JBFHEM010000079.1:0-13086 GCA_041584215.1 Tichowtungia sp.
GAAGTTCGTGATGTGGTTCCGAACGGGACCTCCGCCAAACCGACCTTTGATTTTCTGAAGGGCGAATACTGGCTGGGATGGCAGGAGGATCCGGGGGACGATGCGGAAGTCACGCGATCCATTTTCAATGTCGAGGTTTCTCCTGACGGAGTGAACTGGGAGCGCCGATACCGCTTTGTGACCGATAAATCCTTTCAGTACCCGATGTTCTGTGAATATGAGGGCCGCGTCTATGTATGTGTGACCCAGGGCGATTATTCCGCGTCGCGAAAAGAACGAATCATGTTCGGCCGGGTGGAGTAGCGGCCGTCCGTCTCTGCGGAAACCGAATTCCGGAAAACGAAGGCCGGCCGGGTGCCGCGCTCTATTGTTGTGCGGCAGTCAGGATCAAAGCGGGCGCAGTGACGGCCGGCAGATGACTGAAGATCCCGGCATTTTCGAATGAAAAAGAAGAATACATCGTTGAAAACAGGGTTGCTGCTGGCGTCTTTTCTGCCGGTTGTCGCGGGAATGCTTCCTTTTTCGGCCCGCGGGGTAGAGGAGTGGTTTCCCGAGGATTCATTTCTGCGGGGCTTCCGCGTTTCGCCGGTGCAGATTGCGCCGGAAATTCCGCTGTCAGAATTCAATCAGCTCCCGCCTTCCGCAGGCCGCGGTCCGGAACCGTTCTGGGATATTGCACTTTGGAACTGTGCCGGGAGCCTTTCCGACAGCAGCCGCCGGGCCTTCGAGCAGACCGAAACCGTTTGGAGCAATCAGTTTGTCTCCCTGAAGCTGTCTGCTTCGCCCCATGCGGCGCCTCAACTGGCTCTTTCACTCGATTCTCTGTCGGTTTATAATCGGCTTCAGCTGACCTATGAACAGATGCAGTCAATCCGTCCGCATTTTCTTTTGTCACACAATTTTTACCCGGATGCGCACGACGGCATGAAGTCCTACGGCAAGGCCTCTCTTCCGATGATGGCGAAAAGCTCTGTTCCCGATCTCAATACGCTGCAATCGCTGGAGCTGACGCTGACGGCGACGCTGGCCGGGGCGGAACCGCTCCGCGCATCCTATGCGCACGATGAGATCGCGAACTGGGACAGGCTGAAGAACCGCTTCGTTTTCTCGGCGCACTTCATGGTCTGCTGCCGCGATCCCTCCCTGGCATCCTGTGGAAAGTGGTTTTGGCTGGGGTTCATGATTTATGACAGCAATCTGCCGTATTCCGGCACGGTTCATTATGAGACCGACCAGCTGGGTTCGGATGGCTGCGGACAGTATGCCTATCTGCTGCGCTGGCTCTCGCTGTACGGACCCCGGTACCTGCAAACCATCGATTCCTTTGCTGCCGGGGAAGAGACCTCGATTGCGCTGGATGTTCTGTCCGCGGTGAAAAAAGCGCTGTCGGCGATGCAGGGCGAGGGCGCGTTCGCCGATGTGCCCGCCGATCTGTCCGGCCTGACTGTTTCGCACTTTAATATCGGCTGGGAAGTGAAAGCGCCGATGCGCGGAACCGTAACACTGAAGAACTTGAATCTGCGCTCTGCGCAGAAATGAGCAGGCGCGGCGATGCCGTTCAGCCTGGAAATTTACAGAAATAAAAAATTCCGGTTTGGCTGCAATTGCTGTATAAATAGTTAATTAGAGTGAGCAAATGTTCCTCTTTCGTTTAGGCAGGGGCGCGGCGGCATTTGAAAAGACAGGGGATGAAGCGATTCGCGATGCGACCGGCCGGGAGCCGAGTGCCGCGAAGATTTATTGGCTGCTTCAATAGAGGTGAGGGTGTTGTTTTGAATCGGACAGGGTTGTTTTTATTGGTATTCGCCGCCGGCATGTTCGGCGCCCGGGCGGAGCTGGCTGTGCGCTCACTTGCCTGTGAGCACCTGGCCGCTCCGGAAGGAGTTGATCTCGCTCAGCCGATGCTGCAGTGGAAGCTGGACGCGCGCGGTGAGGCGGCGGAGCAGGAGGCGTATCGGATTCAGGTGGTGGACTGCGCCGGCGGATCTTTTTCTGACGATGGCCCGGCGTGGGATTCCGGCTGGGTGGCCGACTCCGACCGCCGTTCGGCGCGCTATGCCGGGCGGGCGCTGGAATCGCTCCATCCATACCACTGGAGAGTGCGGGTGAAGGACTCGTCCGGCCGCGAGTCGGCATGGAGTGAACCCGCCCGGTTTTTGACCGGCCTGCTGCCGGGAGAACGGCCGGCGGGACAGTGGATTTTCAATGCGCAGGGAGACGGCAGTAACGGAACGTCCTGGTTCCGGAAAACCGTCGACCTGGCGTCGGTTCCGCAGGATGCCGTTGTGCTGATTGCCTCCCGCGCACACCACGAGTTCTATGTGAACGGGCGGAAGGTTGGAGCCCGGGCGCTGGCTCCGAATGCCTCCATTCTCGAAAAGAGAACGCTGTATGTCGTGTACGACATCCGCGATCTGCTCTCTGAAGGCGAAAACACGCTGGCGGTCTGGACGGGGCCGGCACGCTTTTCCGCCCGCCGGCCGGTGCCGTCATTTCTGCTGGAGGCCCGCTTTGATGAGCGCGTGGTGGTGAGTGACTCGTCCTGGACGACGCATTCGGCCGGCCTTTCGCGTTTCTATCAGCCGAATATCCACTCGCTGCATGGCGGCGAAAGGGTCGATTGTTCTAACGTACAGCCCGGCTGGAACCGCGGCGGGTTTGATGATTCGGCGTGGGCCGCGGCCTCGGTCCGCAATGAACAGACCGTGCTTTCCGCGGATCTCTGTCCGCCGACCCGGGTGGTGGAGACGCTCACGGCCCGCAGCGTCCGGCAGCAGCCGGACGGGTCGGTGCTGGTCGATTTCGGCCGGCTTTTCACCGGGCAGCTCGAAGCGCATGTTCAGGGGCAGCCCGGCCGGCCGGTCGAGCTGGCCGCTCTGGGCGATCTGGAGAAGCCGGATGTTCTGGGACAGTTCAATCAGGTCATTCCGGATGCGAATGGCGCGGCCGTGTTCAGCAACCGCTTCAACTGGATCTGCGGGCGATGGGTCAAGGTGACGGGGCTGACCGCGCTTCCGGAACCGACGGACTTTAAAATTCACCGGATCAGCATGGACCTGCCGCGGATCGGCTTTTTTTCCAGCTCCGACAAAATGCTGAACCGGATTTATGAGACCGACCTGTACACCTATCGAAACCTGACGCTCGACGGGTACAACCACGACTGCACCCATCGCGAGCGGAGGGGTTACGGCGAACATGCGTTTGCGACCTCGCGCGGCATGGCCGGGCAGTATGATCTGACCGCATTTGTCAAAAAATGGCTGCGCGACTGGCGGGATGTGCAGCAGTCGTCAGGCTATATGCCGCACACGGCACCGGAGGGCAGCGGCGGCGGCGGAACGCTGTGGAGCTCGTACACGGTGCTGGGTGCCTGGGACTGCTATTTGTGGTCCGGAGACCCGGAGGTGCTGCAGCAGAATGTTCCGTCCGCCCGCGCCTGGATGGATTTTTTGGATGGAGCGGTGGCGGACGGACTGCTGACCCGCTACGAGGCCAAGAACAAGTATGCCTTTCTGGGGGACTGGGCGCGGCCCATGCCGCCGGGCTCTCAGCACTACGACGGGCATGTCAAAGCATTCGGGGACGACCCGCTGGCGCTCGGTTTTAATAACGGAATTCTGGCGCTGAACCTGCAGACGATGCTCCGAATGTCGGAGGCGCTGGGGCAGACGGACGATGTTCACCTGTGGCAGCGGCGGCTGCGCGAAGTTCAGCCGGCAATCCACAGGGCGTTTTATGATGCGGAGTCCGGAACGTACCTCGAGCCCAGCCAGGTGCCGTCCATGCTGATGCTGATGACGGGCGTGACGCCTCCTGCCGAGTCGGACCGGGCCCGGTCCGCCCTCGATTCCGAACTGCGCAGCAAAAACTATATTGATGCCGGCAGCGCGGGGCTTCCGATCTTTTTCGAATACATCATCAGCCATCCGGAATACCATCAGTGGCTATACGATATCCTCCACCGGCGGCAGTATCCGGGATACGCCTATTTCCTGGATCAGCGCTGCAGCGCCTGGCCGGAACTCTGGACTCCGGACTGCGCCAGCAGGGTGCACTCGTGCTATATCGGCATCTCGTCCTTCTTCACCCGGGTTCTTGCCGGGCTGTCCCCCGTCGAACCCGGTTATAAAACGTTTTCCGTCAAACCTTCTTTTGTGGATGGGCTCAACCGGGTGGCGTACGATTTCGACTCGCCGTACGGGTGGATCCGGATTTCCTGGGAGCGAAGCGGGCAGGAAATTTCGCTGAAGGTGACCGTGCCGCCCGGGGCATCGGCCGAGGTAGCGCTGCCCGGCCGAACGGAATCGGTCGGAAGCGGTGAGCACCGCTTTCGGGTTGTTCCTGAAAAACAAACGGAGGGGAGCAGTGAGTAAGAAGATGCTGACTCATCGCCGGAGTTTAATCCCTGCCCGACGGTGCGCGTTTTTTATGCTGTTATTTTCCGGGATCTCTTCGTCCATTTTGGCGGGCGAAGCCCTGCCGCCGCTTGAAAACGAGGGCGACCGCAATCGTGTGACGAAAAATTTCACGATGGGCGGCTGGGTTCAGCCGAAGGAAGGCATCGATTTGGCTCCGCCCCGTACTCAGGGGCTGTCGGCAATCAAGGGACAGAAATATGCGGTTTATCCCGATGCCGGGCACAAGCTGTATGGCGGGCCTCATTCCGGAGCCGGAATCTCCGTCGGGACAAACGGGGTGATGGTCATTGAACATTCTGCCGACTATTTTTCATCTGTTCTGACCTGGGAGCATCCGGTTGCCGGGCGCACTCATCTGACGGTTGTCTATCGCGACGGGGTGCCGACCCTGTTCATCAACGGAGAAAAAAAAGCCGTCGGAATTTCATCCGGCCGTGCGGTGCATCCGGGAACGGTCAACGCCGGGCCGCCCCCTTGCCGTCTGGGGGACCTGGCGGGCGGTTGGCTTGTCTGCGGCGGGGCTCTTGACGATGCACAGGTTCATCTTTTGCTGAACGCAGATTTCAAGCCGGAAGCTCCGGTTGTTCCCGTGGTCTGGGCGGCTTCCGGACCGCCCCCGAAAGCGGACTGCGAAAAGCAGTCCCTCCCGGTTTTGCCGGGTGAAAAGGATGTTTTTCCCCATGCCTTTCTGAACCCGCCGGACTCCACCAGGCCGGGGGTTTATTGGTACTGGCTTCGAAACAATATTTCCGGAGAGGGGATCACAAAAGATCTGGAGGCGATGAAGCGGGTGGGAATCGGGCGGGCTTATATCGCGAATGTGGATGCCACGCCGATCGGTCAGGGATCGGTTGAAATGTTTACCGACGAATGGTGGGACCTGACGGCTCATGCCATTCGGGAAGGAACCCGTCTGGGCGTGGATATCGGCGTGTTCAATGGCCCGGGGTGGAGCCAGTCCGGCGGGCCATGGGTGCGCCCGGAGCAGTCCATGCGCTATTTGACTTTTTCCCGGCTGTCGGTGAGCGGGCCGGGACCCGTGCGCCGGACGATGCCAACTCCCGCGGACTCCTTTGAGGATGTTGCTGTGCTGGCCTTTCCTGAGCCGCCGAAAGATCTCCCGGATCCGGATCGGGTCGTGACGTCTCCAGCTGCCGATGGAACGCTGATGTTCGACGGGGATTCAGAAACCTCCTGTGCGTTTCCGGAAGGAGCCGGCGTGGAGGTGCCCTTCACGGTGACACTGCAGTACCCGGATAAAATCACCGTGCAGAATATAACGGTGGTGCCGGAGCGCGTTCAGTTGAAAACGGACTGCGAACTTCAGTTCAAAAATGCAGCCGGCGAGTATCAGCGGATCAAAAAGTTTACGATGGAACGGTTGAGCAAAGACAGCGTTGGACCGATGCGCTTCAGCCCGGTTACGGAGGTTTTCCCTCCGGTTGAGGCCCGCGAGTTCCGGGTGGTCTTCACCGGCTTGGCGACCCGCAAAGAAGAGTCCGGAAAGCCGGCCGGAATTGCTGAAGTTGAGCTGTCCAACAGGCCGAAGCTGGAGCGCTATGTTGAAAAGCAGCTGGGGCAGATGTTTCCCACACCCCACGCGACGTGGAATGCGTATCTGTGGGATCGATCACCGGGGGCGGAGAAGGCATCCGGCCTGGAGCCGTCGCAGGTTCTGAATATCAGTGAGTGCCTGGATGCGTCAGGCATTCTTTCGTGGGAGGCGCCTCCCGGAAACTGGACGGTTTTGAGGCTGGGCATGGCCCCGACCGGTGTCCGGAACAATTCCGCCCCCCGCGAGGGCCAGGGGCTGGAAATCGATAAGCTGAACCGTGATCTGGTGCAGTCCTATTTTGATGCCTACCTCGGCAAACTGATTTCGCGGCTCTCTCCGGAAGATCGCGCCGGATGGAAATATGTGGTCATCGACAGCTACGAAAAAGGATCGCAGAACTGGACCGGCGGATTTCGTGACGAATTCCGGGATCAATACGGATATGATCCGCTGCCATGGCTTCCGGTTTTGGCGGGGCAGGTGGTCGGCAGCCCGGATCGGTCGGATCGTTTCCTGTGGGATCTGCGTCGTTTGGTGGCAGACAAAATAGCCTCGGATTATGCCGGGACACTTCGCCGGGCAGCTCATCGGAACGGGCTGAAGGTCTGGATGGAAAACTACGGCCATTTCGGTTTTCCGGGAGAAGACCTTCAATATGGCGGTCAGGCCGATGAAGTGGCCGGCGAGTTCTGGGCGTCGGGCGGCCTCGGCGGTTTTGAAGTCAAAATTGCCGCGTCCGCCGGGCACATCTACGGCAAGCCGATTATTTCGGCGGAATCGTTTACCGTCGGCAAACCTCCGTGGGCACAGACGCCCTGGTCGTTAAAACAGCGCGGCGACTGGGCGATGGCCGAAGGAATCAATCATTTCGTTCTTCATCTCTTTATTCATCAGTCGGTCGATCGGGTTCCGGGAATCAACGCCTGGTTCGGAACCGAGTTTAACCGCAATAATACCTGGTTTGACTACATGGACGGATGGATTCAGTCGTTTCGGCGAACACAGGCGGTTCTTCAAGAGGGAACGTTTGTTGCGGATCTGCTGTACTTTACCGGAGAAGACGCTCCCAAGGAAACCGGAATTTGCGATCCGCCGCTTCCGCCCGGATATAACTGCGACTTTATCAACGGGGAAGTGATCCTTCGGGATCTGTCGGTTCGGGACGGCCGGTTCGTTCTGCCCAACGGGGTGAGCTACCGACTGCTGGTGCTGCCGCCGCTGGAGACGATGCGCCCGGAACTGCTGCAGAAAATCGGCGATCTGGTGCGGGCCGGAGGAGCCGTTCTGGGGAACCCGCCGCTGCGCTCGCCCAGCCTGGCGAACCACCCGTCGTGCGACGGGGAGGTGCGCCGGCTGGCCGATGAGCTGTGGGCGGGAATCGACGGCAGGAACGTGACGGCGGGGCGCGCCGGAAAGGGCTGCGTGTTTCGCGGCCCCGATGCGGCTTCGACACTCATCGCGCTGGGGGTACCGCCCGACATCGAAGGGCTTGGTGCGCGGCCGGGCTTCGGGAAACATCAGGGATTCAGCTGGATTCATTGCCGGACGGATGACGCCGATGTATACTTTCTCTCGAATCAGAGCGATGAGCACAAGTCGGTTTCCCCGGTCTTTCGCATTGAGGAAGGCACGCCGGAGCTGTGGGACCCGATCTCGGGCGGCATGCGCGCCCTGCCGCAGTTTACACGCAAAGACGGCCGTATTCAGGTGCCGCTTGAATTCCTGCCCCGGCAGTCCTGGCTGATTGCTTTTCGAAAGGCCGGAGGGTTGACCGCCTTTGGAACGGAAAACTTCCCGTCCTTCCGGCCGGTGCTGGACCTCGGCTCCGAGTGGCAGGTGTTTTTTGATCCTGCCTTCGGCGGACCGGGACGGGTGAACTTCGATTCTCTGACGGACTGGACCGCAAGTGCGGATGAGCGGATTAAGTATTACAGCGGCACGGCGACCTATCGCACGAGCTTCCGTTTCGACCGGCCGGATTCCGGTCGCTGTTTCCTGAATTTGGGAGAGTACAACAGCATTGCACGGGTGAAGCTCAACGGACAGACTCTCGGGGTGGTGTGGACCCATCCCGGTCGGATTGAAATAACAGGGGCCTTAAGAGCGGGTGAGAATCATCTGGAGATCGAGGTTGCCGGGACCTGGAGCAACCGTCTTGTCGGAGACAGCCGGCTTCCTTTGGAAGAAAGGATTACCTGGACCAGTCTGGATGCCGGTGTCGAACCGGATACGAAGCTCCAGCCGTCCGGACTGATTGGCCCGGTGATGGTGGAAAAACAGTGATGATGCGGCATCAACCGATGGGCGCGATTCACTTGGAGGCAGTATAATGAAAAAGTGTATAATCATGATTTTAACCGTGTCTGCAGTGACAGGCGCATATGCCTCCGTTTTGCTGAGCGATGATTTTTCGGGAACCGCCGGGGAATCGCTGGTCGGGACACCGCTGGATACTGGCGGTGTGTGGAGCGATGCCCAGACGGACGGGTCAGGCTCACTGAACGGGAATTTTATATTTGCTGAGGGGGGAGGGATTGTTGCTGCCGACGACATCGCTCCCAGTGTGTATACCTCCTGCCAGGTGAACCCCGGCGAGCAGTCCCTGACCAACGGAGTTACGTTGAGCGCAACGTTTTCCGCGAACGGCTATGAGGAGATGAGTTTTACGCTGGGATTGGCCGAGGCCGTTGACAAGGGGCATTTTGTCAACTTGAACTCAGGTGACGTGATCCGCTTCACCTACTATGTCGGCGGCTCCCGGGCGGGAACATTCAAATGGGGGATCTACGAGGGAGGCACACTGCTGGACGGCAGCTATTCCACCCTCGTTTCGACGCAGCCCATCGCGTCAAACGATACCATCCGGCTGTCCATCACCGGTTTCCCTTCTGCCGGGATCATTGTCGGCGAAGCGGCCAACCTCACCGCCGGATCGGTTATTTCAAGGTCGGGAGTCACCGTCAATACCCCGGGACTCACCAACACCCTGTATGCGGGTATGGGGTGGACTGCCCTTGTCGTCGGCAGCGCCGCAGATCCGGCGGTGGTCTCCTCGTTTACCGCAGCGTCGGCGGATCTTACCGCGGCGCGGCCGCTGGCTGCGCTGTCCGAAACGCTGCCGCCGGTTATGACCGGCTTCGCCTTCCAGGACATGGGCAGTTTGGCTGATACAAATTTCCCCTATATACTCAACGAGCATGCGCCGATCGATATTATGCATTCGGTGCGCTCGACGGTTTACGATACGGTTCGCGCCACCTATCCCGACAAGCTGATCATCAACCAGTTAGCCTGGGGAGGGAACGCGGGCCTGCCGTTGTCGTCCTACTGGCCGGGGCACTGTCTGCTGAAGGCCGGAACAAAGCTGGCCGCCGATTGCGCCGCCACCACCAACGACACGGTTTTGTATCTGCAGGATTACACCCGGATTGCCAGCAGCCAGGCCAGTATCGACAACGCAACCGATCCGGAAAAACATCTGGTTTTGTATGCGCTGGGTGCGGACGGGAAGCCGGACTGGTCGCGGGCCGAACACGTCAAGATGGTGTCGATTGATACCGGAGCCGGAGCCCTCACGGTTCAGCGCGGCCAGCAGGGGACCGTTCCGCTGGCATACACCAACGGGCTGGCCGCGATCGCCCGGCACATGATGTTCTGGAGCAATCAGTGGCAGGCCAATTTCAGCCTGGAGTGTCCTCGCGGCGGCCCGTTCAACATGACGGCGGCGGAGTGGTTTGCGGTACAGATGGCGCAGCAGGTTGTTGCGCGCAATGCGGACGGCATCGAATTCGATGTGGCCCGCTGGCAGTGGGGTTATCCGTTGAGTAATCCGATGGATTGCGATAACGACCTGGTCGCCGACTACGGCTATATCGGCGGCATCAACAGCTTTGGCCTGGGCGGCCAGGTGATGCTCAAAAAGCTGCGCGAATTGCTGGGTCCGGACCGCATCATTCAGGCGGACGGCAACGACGCATTGTATGGGCAGCGCGGCTGGAAGTACATGAACGGCGTACAGATGGAAAGTTTCCCCATGGCCAATCAGTTCGACCGGTTTTCGCAGGCCTTTCTCCACCTGCGCCAGTGGGTGGACGGCACCGAGGCGCTGCCTGCCTTCAGCTATCCGTTTTCCAAAACCACCAGCACACTCTACGGCAATGTGTTCGAGACCAACGGACTGTCGGTGGACTGGCATTTCCGGGTCGGTTTTGCCTCCTCCCTGCTGACCGGCATGCCGCATCCCTTCGCCAGCATTACGGACATCAACTTCGACCCCGCCAATCCGGAAGCCAACTCGCCGGACCTGGTCGAAGACAAGGGATTCTACAAGTGGGACGAATATGTCGGGGGCGACCTCAACGACTGGAAATGGCTGGGGCCTCCGCAAGGCGACGCGGTGCAGGTTGACGGCCAGGTCGCGGAAACGGATCTGCTGGCCTCGGCCGTTTGGCAGTGGAAAACGGAACCCGGTTTTGTGGCGGGCAACTCCGTTTCCAACGGAGAATACACCGCGACGATCACCGGGCTTCCGTCGAATACGCTGCCGTGGGTTTCGGCCGGCTATCCCGGCTCGGACGTGCCGCAGGCGCTCTGGTTCGGGGTCCGCCTCGAGATTGCAGGCGGTGCGCCGGTGCTGGTGCCCGGACAGGAATATACACTTGAATTCGAGGCGAAGGGCAACGACTCCTGGGAGGTCGGCGGACAGCTCTTCGAAAAGGTGCCGCGCGCGCTGGCGATCCATGGCGTGGCGGATTATGGCTACAACAATCCGGCGTCGGTGCTCCTGAGTCCGGAATGGACAACCTGCCGCTTCAGCATGATTGCCGACAGCAGCGCGCCGCCGCCGCTGGTGTTCGGATTCTCCGAGCAGGTCGGCGAAGCGTCTGTTCGCAACATGCGCCTGTATTCGGGGTGTCCCGAGCGCTGGATGCGGGAATTCAGGAACGGCCGGGTCTATCTGAACATGACGCTGGAGCCGTGGAGCGTGGATGTCGGCACCGGCGTGGCGCAGCGGCTCGACGGCACCCAGATTCCGGATCTGAACAACGGGGCGGTGGTCAACGGGTTGCTGACGGTTCCGCCGTGGGATGCCGTGTTCCTGCGCACCGGCACCTTCGACGCCTGGCGGTCCGGGCAGTTCAGCCTGGAGGTGTCCGATGATTTTTCGACTGGTTTCGACGGACGGGAAGAGGGCGATTCGCTGGCCGGGTTTCCTGTGCAGAACGGCTTCGGAATCTGGTCGAATGTGTACACCGCCGGCAGCGGGTCCATGGCCGGGAATATGACCTTTGTTTCCGGCGGCGGGCTGACGGAGTCGGCCGGCGGGGGCGGCGGCGTGTATGTTGAGCTGCCCGGGCAAAGCGAAACGGTTTCGATGGAGGTGGTTCTGACGCCCAACGATTTCAGTTCCGGAAGCTTTTCGATGGGCTTTGCGGAAATCGTGAACAAAGGCTATTTCAGCAATCTCAACCAGGGTGATGTGTTGAGAGCCCGCTATATCCCGTCCGGCGCGAACGCCGGCCGGTTTCAGTTCGGGATTTATAATGACGGGGTGTCGGTTTACAGTGCGTATTCGGCGCGAACAGGATCGGAAACACTCAACAGCACGGATACGGTGAAGCTGCTGCTTTCCTGTAATTCGGCCGGCGGTTCCGTGACGGCAGCGGCATTCAATGTCAGCGGCGGCTATGAGCTCACAAGCCAGTCTCTGACCGTTCCCGGGCTGACGAATATGATCTATGCCGGGTTCGGCTGGACCGGCATACCCGATCAGGATGTCGCGGACGGCGGGCCGTCTGAGTCGCCCGGGATCGTTTCATCCTTCCGGGCGGGGAACCCATCGGTTTTTCTTGATGAATCCATCAGCGGGGAGTCGGCCGATCCGGACGAGGACGGCTTCAGCAACCTGCAGGAGTATGTGGCCGGCTCCAATCCGTTTGATGCCCGGTCGCTGTTTTCTTTCGGCCACGCGATCAGCGGCTCCGGAGCTGTGCTGAACTGGGTTCCGGTTTCCGGCCGGACCTACGACGTGTACTGGAGCACCAATCTGTTTTCGGCGTTTGTGCCGGTTGAAACCAATCTCGCCTGGCCGCAGTCAACGGTTACCCTTCCTGTTTCGGAGGACGCGAACAGCGGGTTTTATCAGATCCGGGTCCGCCGGTGATTTTATGAAATATATAGGAAAAGAGAGAGTTCAATGAGGGTAAGGAGAGGAATCAATATTATTACATTGGCGGGTGCGGTTGGGGTTGCTTCAGCGGTGTCGGCCGCATCGCGCGATGACCGGCCCAGCATCCTGCTGTGCCTGGCGGACGACCTGTCCGCGATGAATGTCGGCTGCTACGGCGATTCGCAGGCGAGAACGCCGGTGATCGATGATCTGGCATTGAAAGGAATCCGGTTCGAACACGCCTATTGTTCCGCGCCGTCGTGTGCGCCCGCCCGCGCATCCATTCTGACCGGGCGCATGGCGATTGAACTTGAAGAGGCGGCCAATCTGTTCGGCGGGTTTCAGAGCAACTATCAGGTCTATACCCGCTTGCTGGAGGAGGCCGGATATTCTGTCGGTTTCGAACGCAAAGGCTGGGCGCCGGGGAATGATCGGGATTTCGGCTGGGAATACAACCCGGCCGGGCATGAGTTTGTCAGTTTTGCCGAATTCATGAAGCAGCGCCCGAAAGACAAGCCGTTCTGCTTCTGGTTCGGCTCGCGGGATCCGCATCTCCCTTATGTCGACGGCTATGCGGAAGAGTGCGGGTTTATGCCCGAAGACATCACGCTGCCGTCCTTCCTGATGGACTCGCCGGGGACGCGCAAAACCTTTGCCGGCTATCTGGCGGCAACCGCCCGTTTTGACCGGGAAGTCGGCGAGCGGATTGATCTGCTCAGAGAAACCGGCGAGCTGGACAACACGCTGGTTGTGGTTTCCAGCGACAACGGCATGCCGCTGCCCGGCGCCAAGACCCGTCTGGAAGACCGGGGCACGCACATGCCGCTGGTTGTCTATTGGGAAAAGGGCGCCCTGAACGGCGGGCGGGTCGTGTCGGAGTTTGTTTCAACGGCGGATTTCGCGCCGACGTTTCTGGAGGCCGCCGGCCTTCCGGTCCCGGC
>JBFHEM010000080.1:0-12786 GCA_041584215.1 Tichowtungia sp.
CTGCAATGAACTGCATTGTAAAATCAAACACCGCGTCCGTGTCGTAGAACCCCGGCCCGGGCAGATGATCCTTCCCATCGAGAGTATACGGCCTCGGCGCGGAATTCGCCCAGCCGAGCGTGAAATAACTGGCAGCACCGCCCGGCGTAAAAAACGACCGCTCAAAGCCGCGGCTCGACGGCATCATGCCGGGGCGTTCATCCCCCACATGCCACTTGCCGGAAAAAATGGTGTAGTATCCGGCCAGCTGCATGACCTCGCCCAGCGTCACACAGTTCTCACTCAGGGATCCCTGATAGGAGGGAATCTCCCTGTTCTGCGCCAGGGGATCACCGGCCATGGCGCCGATGCCCGCCTGATGCGGATAGAGCCCGGTCAAAATGGAGGCGCGCGACGGACAGCAGCGGGCCGCGTTGTAAAACTCGGTAAAAAGGATTCCATCCCGGGCCAGTGCATCCAGGTTCGGAGTCTGTATTTCCGACCCGCAGCAGCCCAGGTCGGAGTAGCCCATATCATCCGCCAGAATCAGTACGAGGTTCGGACGGTCCTGCGCCGCGGCAGACCGGACGCAGCCGGCCAGGGCCAGCGCCGCGCCCAGCCAGCGGCTCCAACCGTGCGGTATTGTGTTCATTTCCATATTCAAAACCTGAATTGAACAGCGGGCGAATCGGCCCGGCAGCCGGCGGCTGCCGCACACAAAAAACCGATTCGCCGCTGGATGGGATGCCGTGGAATCAGTCGGAAAGAAGACGGTAGAACGCCTGATCGGCCGCAATGCTGCTCGTTGCATACATACTGCCGCTCAGGCCGCCGATGTTTTCCAGCACATTGCTCCAGCTTCCCGACAGCAGATCCGGCCGGGACTGCAGCGTGTAGTTTTTGGAAGCGCTCCCTTCCCAGGCCATCACGGTCTCCGCGCCGTTGATCGACGATATGCTGATGGCCAGTGAGTCGGACCCGGAAACCCGCAAAAGACCGCTGCCGGTATAGGTGCCGGAGCCGAGTGAAGTCAGCGCCGCGGCATCATACGAGCCCGTGTCCAGATAGGTGGCTCCCCCGTCCAGCGACAGCGCCGACAGGCTGGCTGTTCCGCTGTAGTCCAGGGTCAGCGTACAGTCACCGGAAAGGACCAGGGACGCATAGGCATCCAGGCAGGACGTATCCGACAGGACTAGAGTCGCATTGTTTGTGACATTGCCGGTTCCGAGGGCGCCGTCCGCGGCCGCGACCAGCGTTCCCTCGGCAATCACCGTTCCGCCTTCGTAGGAACTTTCCGCGGACAGCGTCAATGCTTTGTCGCCGGCCTTGACCAATCCGCCGTTGAACAGGACCTTGTCAAATTCGGAATCCACTTTGACCGTGATCGTCCGGGTTCCCCCGTTGAAATCCAGCGTACCGCCCCACTGCGTCCCCGTACTGCCGCTCAGATAAAAATCACCGTTGGCGATCATGGCATTGGTAATGATGGTCGCAGACGTATTTGCATGCTGCAGCGTTCCCCCATTCATTGTAATTGTTCCACGCCCGAGGGAGGTGCCGGTGCCGTAATACTGTATTGTTCCGTAATTGACGGTCAGACCCCCGGTAAAGGTGTTGTTTGCGTTTAAGGTCCAGGTTCCCGGACCGTTTTTAACAATTGCCAGATTGCCTCCCTGGGTTCCATCCGAAACAGTACCCGCCAGATTGTTCTGCCCGGAAATGCTGCCGCCCGCGAAGGTGAGTGTCGCCGTCTCATTCGTAGAAGCACGGCCGGTGACTCCACTCGTGATTTTCAGCCCGGTCGAAGAGGTTGCGTAATTGGCAAATGTCGCATCCCCTAACAGGTGCAGCCCGGCGCTGATTGTATCCGTATGGCCGCCGGTTCCGGACAGGGTCTGGATCACACTGCCGGCACTCAGGTAGTAGGCAAACGCACCGGATGTGGCCAGTGTGAACTTGCGGCTTCCACTGCTGCCGAAGGTAAACCCGGCGATATTGCGGTTGGCGCCGTCCAGCGTCACCGTGCGGTCCGCCGCGATGGCGTTGGTAAAGACCGCCACATCCGTGCTGTCGCTGAGCAACGCGGTCTGTCCGGGAGCGACTCCGCCGGCCCAGTTGTTCGTCGTGAAATACAAGCCGTCGGCATCGACATTCCAGCTGTCGCTGGCCGCCCATACTGAGCCGCTTATTCCGACAGCCATCACCCACAGTGAGCACATGTTCTTCTTCATTTTTTTCTCCTTAATTGATCTGACACCGTCATGGCCCGGATTCCAACCGTTCAAAGCCCATTCGCAACTTCGCACTCGATTGACTTCCGGTTCCCCGCTGCACTTCGGCGGAAGGGAAAACCGGTCAGTTGGCGGATATAATCTTAAACCTGCGATGATTGTC
Organism: Tichowtungia sp.; assembly: GCA_041584215.1. Classification (GTDB taxonomy): domain Bacteria; phylum Verrucomicrobiota; class Kiritimatiellia; order Kiritimatiellales; family Tichowtungiaceae; genus Tichowtungia. Next base: position 2,374 of record JBFHEM010000080.1, read on the forward strand.
AAACGGCGAGCTGTTCACAACTTCCGCATATTTGTTTAAAAACAGGCCGGACGCTACCGGCCGAGCACTTCATATTTCAGGAATTTAAACCCGGCGGCCCGGTCGATTGTTAATTCTGCGGTTCCGCCCGCGCCAAGCGTCAGCTCGCGCGACCCGCCGCTCATCAGGTCCGTAAGCTTCAGGCGGGTGCCGGCCTCCAGAAACTTCAGCGGCATCGCGTGCGTTGCGTCCGGATTTTCAAGCTGGCGGAAAACGGTCAGATAGCCCTGCGGTTCACCCGGCATATAACACTGGAAGCCCGACCAGCTTTTATTGTCCGGCTTATCCCCGATCGGAAACACGTATCCCTGATACATGGCCGCGCGGTGCTGCCGGTAGACCGCCAGCAGCGGACGGATCTGTTCGCGCGCATCGTCCGAATAATGGCGGGTTTCCTGGAAAAAGATCGGGCTGCCCATCAGTGTCTGCGCCACGGTGTAGTCGTAAGGATACAGATAGGCATCGCTGGCCTGCCTGTCGACCCGGGCGTTATTCTGGACCGTGACCTGGAACTTGTTCAGGTTCAGATACCGGGAAACATGCCAGGCGTCGCGCAGCACCAGATACGGCGTATACACCGCCTTGGCCGGCTGCACCGGCTTGCGGTTTTCCAGGTAGATACTGCCGTACTCACGGCCGGAAAAATAACCGACGCGCGGAGCCTTTTCCGTCACATCCCAGTTGATGCGGGCCGTATGCTTACTGTGCAGGATCAGTTCACGCGCCTTGCCCATCAACCCATCATAGTCCTCCATCGTTTTGAGATTCGCAAAGTCGAGTTTGAAATAGCGGAAGCCGCCGTTGTCAAAATTCCAGATCAGGTCGGCCGCACTGATTTTCCAGGCGGCCCACAGCCCCAGCACCATGCCTTTTGCTGCGGCCGTGTCACGGACCTTTTTCCACCCGTTAGGATAAACCGGACAGGTGTCGGACTGATAGATCGAATAGGCTTCATCCTGCGGGCGAAGCGTATTGCCCGGAACCGGTCGCCAATCATCATAGTCGAACCCCTGCCAACCGTCATCGATCTGCTGGACATCGATTCCCAGATCCGCCTGGCTTTCAATTTCCGTCAGAATATTGTCCTCACGCGCCGCAATCTGCGAATCGCGTTTTTCCGCGGCCGAGCCCCAGGTGTTGGCCATAATGTACATATCGTGCTGCGGATCGATCGGATAGCGCATACGGTCCATGATCTTGATATCCAGCGCCATCCGGTCTTCACTGCCCCGGGAAAGCACCATCCAGGTCGGCCAGCAGCCGTAGTAGCGGTCATCGCGAACCGCATCCATCGTCCACCCCAGGCCCGTCACGCGCACGCCCTGGCCGCCCCAGGCAAACCCGCCGGTATTCGCGCCGCCGTGCGGAGTGTTGACACATTTATGGGACTCTTTCACCAGCACCAGGCGCTCATCCCCCGCCGCGGCGGCCAGCACACTCGCCCAGTCGTTTTCACCCGCCGCCCCGGAAAGCGGCTCCTCCTTCAACAGCTCCGTTTCCAAACGGTTACGGTTCTGCGTATCGGAGTAATACCCGACCGCCGCCAAATCGACGCCCGATAGAGCCAGCGGCAGCCCGTCTGCAACGCCCGGCTCTTCGACGGCCGCATCCTTCTTCGCCGTCTCCGCACCGCAGTCCATATACGCAGCCAGCTTCGCCCCCTCCGGCGCCCGGGCGAGGATATCCGCCAGGCGATATTGCGGCACGCCGCCGGTCTGGTCGCGCTCCGCACCTTTTTTATAAATCCAGAGTTCACTCAGGCATGCCGAGGCAACCGCTTCGGCCCTGATGGTCATGGTCACGGTGCCGTCCGGATAAAGCGTCGGATCCACCGGAACCACAAACTGCGCCGGCTGTTCGCCGCGCCGTTTCCAGCCCGGCAACCGCCGCCGATCCAGCACCACTTCCTGCGCCTCGCCATCCACACTGCCGAGGACCACCGTCTGCACCCGGCCGCCGCCCCCCCAATCAATCCAGCTGAACCCGACAGATGCGGGTTCCGCCGGATCAAATCCGCTTAGTTTGATTTTCAGCTCCCTGGGTGCCGCAAGCGTTGAAGCGAACGCCGCCGGCAGCGAGGATTCTTTCTTCGCCGCAGGCGGAGTGAATGCTTTTCCCTGCAGCACCTCAAACGCATTGGCACGCCCTGCGCCTTCGCCGGAGAATGCTTCTGTGCGCTTCAGCCGCAGCTGCGTGCGCAGTCCCGGCGCATCCGGATAGGCCCAAATGACATGCTGCACCTCCATGCCGGACTGTTCATACCGAACGGTACTGACCACTTCGAGATGCGGAGAGGTGAAGCCTTCGTCATCGGACTGCCGGGCGCTGACGGAAACGAGCACGGCATCATCCGACGTCCCCGGAACATCCCAGTCCGCCGATTCGGCACCGGAAACCAGCGGCCAATCCGTTCCCGACTCCAGGTGGCTCACCCGCACGGTCTGCCAGCCGCGACGGGTCCAGCTCCATTCGCGCTGCACCTTCCCGGTGCCGACGGAAAGCGTTTTGCCGTCACAAGTCATCACAGACGACCCGAAAGACGCCTCTTTCTGAATGCCCGCAATCCGATCCGTTCCCGTTGCCGCCAAACCGCACGGTCCCAGCATCGCTGCAACCAGCGCACCTGCAATCCGCTGCATCTGTTTCCCGTTCATGAATTGTCCACCTTAGCGATTGATTTCTTCGATCTGCAGTGCGTTGAACATCCCGCGGTTCGCGGTGCTGCCTCCCCGCAGGGTTGTTTTCCACTGTCCGAGGAGCACACCGTTTGCATCGGGAACAACCCCTTTAACAACCGCATAGCTGTGGCCGTCGCTGAAGGGGACCGACGAACCCGACGGCGCGCCGTCCACCAGCTGCCAGTCCGTCCAGGAGTCCCCGTTCGTACCGCTGAACCGGAACTCGCTGCCGGCGGTGATATGGGCCCAGGCCGCATAGCAATAGAGGTTGTATGTTTTCGACGGGTCCAGGCCGCCGATCACAAAGCCGGACTGCCGTTCCGGACCCGGAGCGCCCTTTCCGGAAAGGAATGCATAGGAATGGAAAAACGCCGAGGGACTGCCGCCCGCCATAAAACGGACGGCCCCGTCATCCAGATCAAAGCGGATGGAGGTCGGCGTTCCGTTCTGGTCTTTGAGGCCGGCCACTGGCTGCACGCTTCCCACCGCATTCCAGACCGGCTGCGCGATGCCGATGACCCCCGGCAGGGCGTTTCCGGCCGGCCCCGTCTGCGCCTTTCGACTCAAGTCAATATTGATGACCCGGCCCTGTCCCGGGGCATCCAGAGAGAGGGGCTTTGCCTGAATGACCGGAGCCGGCTGACTCTTCGGCCGGGGCGTCCCGAATTCGAACAGGGCCGACGGAGCGCGAACCTCCTGAAAACGTTTTATGAACCCGGCCACTTTTTCAGGATAAAGCGAGGCAAGATTGTTCTGCTGAGCCGGATCCTCGGCCAGATTGTAAAGCTCGATGCCGAGCGAATCGGAATCGGAAGCAACCGCCTGCTGAACGGCCACCCAGCTGCCCATGCGCATACCGCGCCGGTCCGGCCAGTGCAGCTCAAAATAAACGGAATCGTGCTGTTTCTGATCCCCGGCATTTCCTTTGAGCAGCGGAACGTAGCTGATCCCGTCCGTATCTTCAGGAGCAGTGACTCCGGCCAGCTCACAGGCCGTCGGCATCAGGTCCCAATGCGCAGCCAGATGATCGCTGACCTGTCCGGGTTTTATCGTCCCCGGCCAGCGGGCAATGAACGGAACACGAATACCCCCTTCATACATGTCGCGCTTGATTCCCCGCAACGGACCGCTGTCGTTAAAAAATTCTGGAATCGCACCGCCCTCCCGGTGAGGGCCGTTATCGCTGGTGAAGACCACCAGTGTTTCTTCCGCAAGTCCAGTATCCTGAAGCAGCTTCAGAATGCCGCCGACATCTTCGTCCATCCGCGAAATCATGCCGGCATGGACCTTCTGCTTCTCCGGCCAATCCTCCTTCTGATACTGCAGAAAGCACGGGTCATCGGCCGGAATCTCCAGATGGGCATGAGGTATCGTATAGGCAAGATAAAGAAAGAACGGCTGGTTTTGGTTGTCCTCAATAAAGCGGCGGGCCTCGCGCGTCAAGGCATAGTGGCTGTATCCAGCCGAAGTGTCTTTAGCACCCAATTCAAACTTTTCATCATTCCTCCAAATCCAACCCGGATAATAAGTGTGCGCCCGCTTTTGATCGTTGTAGCCGAAGAAGAGGTCGAAACCCTGGCGGTTCGGATCGCCCTCGCTGCCGGGATATCCCAGCCCCCACTTGCCGACCAGGGCGGTGCGGTATCCCGCCTCCTTCATCTTTTCGGCCACCGTCACGGCCTCATCCGGAATCGGCTCCTGGCCGGTGCTGTATTCCTTGTTTCCGCGAATGAAGGCATGGCCGACATGCTTTCCGGTCATCAGCGCGCAGCGCGACGGAGCGCAGACCGACGTTCCGGCGTAGTAGTCGGTCAGCCGCAGCCCCTCCTGCGCCATGCGGTCGATATGCGGCGTCCGGATCATTTTCTGGCCGTAGCAGCCCAGCTGCCCATAGCCCATGTCATCGCACATGATGAAAACAATGTTCGGCTTCGGTTCGGCGGCCGCCGAATCCGAAAAACCGCCGGCTGCGGCCAGCGCGAGCAGAGCCCCGTATTTCCCTGTTTTTTTCCATGTCGTCATTTCGAAAATCCTTTCTGTTTCGCCGTGATCGTTGTTTCGGCCGCCGGCAGTCCGTCTGCAAAAGCGCGCACGGTGATCGGCCCCTCCTCCAGCGACCGGACGATCAGCTGGGCGCGCCCCTGAAAGGCCGAGCGCGCATCGCTCCGAAACGGCTCCGCGCTCAGCACATCCGCACTCGACACCGCAAAGTTTTCCCCGGCACCGCTGACCTCAAAGCGGATGCGGCTGGATGCACGGGGGACGGCCGTGCCGTTCCCATCCACGATGGACACATTGATGTATCCGAGATCCCGGTCCGACCCAATGGTCTTGCGCTCGGGCGACAGCACAATGCGGGCGGCCGGCCCGGCGGTTTCGAGCACATGCTCCGCGACCGTCCGCCCCTGTTTCCGGGCAACCGCTTTCAGGACACCGGGCTCAAACGGAACCTCCCACACCAGCAGGTTTCTATCCACTTCCCGCACCGGCCGGGAACCGAGGGAACGGCCGTTGAGGAAAAGCTCCACCTCCTCGCAGTTGGTATAGACGTAGAGCGGAACCGCGGTGCGGCCTTCCCAGTTCCAGTGGGACAGGCGCTCGTCCTTGGTCAGCCGGACGGCGTTCCAGACCACGGACTCCTCCCCTGCCTGATCGTCTTTGACCACCAGATGCACCATCGGCTCGGGGCGGTAGAAGCTCTTTACGTACTGCGCGCCGTCCTTGATAAACCCGGTCAGGTCGATCAGCCCCCGGTACCAGCCGATGTTGGGCCAGCCGCGCCCCTCGCCCAGATAGTCGGTGCCGCCCCAGTAGAACTGGCCGATGCCTTTGCTTTTGTCCCAGGCAAACCAGTTTTCGCCCCAGTTGTACGTCGACATCTCGCTGGCATAAAAAATCATGGCCGGATGGTTTTTCCGCCAGTTTTTCCAGTGGTTTTCAAGATAGTTGGTGCCGACCGCATCCATGGCTTTCGCCATCTTCGGCGGCTCCTCGCCCGGCTCCAGGCGGGGGAACAGCCCGGCGCTGACGGGGCGCGTGTCATCGACGTCCAGCACACAGCTTCTCAGCGCCTGAAACACGCTGATGCCGCCGTCGTTCGGACCGGACTCATCCACATTGCGGTCCCGGACCTGCTCGGCCACCTCGTTGCCGACGCTCCACATAATCACCGACGGATGGTTCCGGTCGCGCAGGACAAATTCCTTCAGATCGCGCGGCCAGGTGTCGTTCCACGGAATGCGCGTGCCGTCGGGATCGATGAACACATTGCCGAAATTCCATTTGTCGTACATCTCCGCAATCACAAGGAATCCCAGCTCGTCGCAGCGCTTCATGAAATATTCCGAGTAGGGATTGTGACTGGTGCGGATGGCGTTCACGCCCAGCTTTTTGAGTTCATTGAGCCGCCGGTCGAGCGCGCGCGGGTATTCCGCCGCCCCGACCGCCCCGAGGTCGTGATGGAGGCAAAGGCCCTTCATAATCACCTTTTTCCCGTTCAGCTTGAATCCGAACTCCGGACCGTATTCAATCGTGCGGATGCCCAGCGGAGTCTCCTGCCGGTCCGTTTTTCCGGCATCCGTTTCCATCGTTGTCACAAGGCGGTAAAGATCCGGGCGGTCCGGCGACCACAGCTGCGGATGCTTGACCGTCAGCACCTGTTCAAGAACGGCGTCCCCATTGGCGGCCAGCGCCTGTTCGGCGCGGCCGGCGGCCACTTCCGTTCCGTCGGGGGCATAAATTGTCTGCATGACGACCGCCGAGTCCGGCGCATCCGTTTCATTCAGCAGGCGGGTCTGTATGCGGACCTTAGCCGACTGCTCCGTGACCGAAGGAACGGTGGCGAAAACGCCCCACTGCGCAATGTGAACCGGATCCGAGATCTGGAGGGTCACGTCCCGGTAGATCCCCGAACCGGTGTACCAGCGGGAATTCGGCTGCTGACGGTTATCCACGCGAACCGCAACCGTATTCTCCTGTCCGAATTTCAACTGCGGCGTCAGGTCCACCACATAGGTGGAATAGCCGTAGTTGCGGCCGCCGACCCATACGCCGTTGCAGTAGACACTGCTGTTCATATAGATCCCGCCGAACTTGAGCGTCACCTTTTGGTTCCGCCACTCATCGGGAACAGAAAATATTTTGCGGTAGACGCCGAGTCCGCCCGGCAAATAGGCGCTGTTGCGTCCCGAGGAATTACCGGCATTGAACGGCCGCTCGATGCTCCAGTCGTGCGGCAGGTTCAGCGTCCTCCATGCCGAGTCGTCATACTGCGGGGAAAGTGCGGCAGCCAAATCCGGTTTTGGATCAGGCTTTCGGCTCAACAGGGATCCCGCTTTATCAACCCCGTCGCCGTCCAGCAGCTCGAGCTCACCGATCCGGCATCGGTGCGGGAATTCGCCACTGAGCAGCCGCAAGGTGACCCGGCGAACGGATTGCCCGGGGAACGAAACAACCTGCACCGGCTCCCCGGAAAACTCCCCGGCAATCACCGGTTTGCCCTCAGGGGATGTCGGCACGCCCAGCCCCGCTTCGCGGATCGAGGCCCAGACGCCTTTAGGCGCTCCCGTCACGGTGATCCTCACATACCGGGCGGCCTGCCCCAGGGTGTCTTCGGTGTGCGACCGCGGTTCCGCAGCTTGGGTCCGGTCCGACAGGCAGGTCCAGGCCTGGCGGTCCAGCGACCCGTCAACCCGGTACTGATACGCTGCATTTTTTTCCCACTGGATATGCAGGACTCCCGAAGCAACCGGCCGCCCGAAGTCCAGCAGCAGCCACTCGCCGGGTTTTCCCGTCGCGGCACACCAGCGGGTATCCGGATTCCCGTCAATCGCTCCCGATGCGGCATTTCCGCGGCGCGTTTCCTCCGAGCTCGCAATCACCGTGACCGGCTCCGGCCGGGTCGGCACCGCGTCCTCAAGATAAACCTTATATTGTCCCGGGCGCGCCTCGCCGAGATGCAGTCGCAGTCCGGCGACATCCGTTTTTTCGCCCAGATCCACGGAAATGTTCACGGGAAACTGAAGATCCGGCCCGGAATCCCAGCCTTCGGTCGGGCACCGGTCGAACATGCGCCGCGGCGCCCCCCAGCGCATCTCGCTGGGCAGCTCGCCGACCAGCTTCCAGCGATCGGACGAAAGCCCCACCGGCACAAAGTCGCTCTCATTCAAATTTGCGCAGAACGTCCACTGCTCATTGAATCCAATGGACTGTTCCGCCCGCAGGACGGAGATTGTGCCGAGCATCAACCCGAAAATTATTCTATGGAATTTCATTAAAAACCTTCACGTTCAATTCTAAACCGCCCTACGCAGCATGGAAACAGGAGCAAATTCTTACAGCATCAGCAGCCGCAGAGAAACGGGAAACTGTTCACTTAACACGCACTTTTGTTTAAACGCCCCGCCTCCCTGCCGGGACTCCCCCCTAATGGGTGAGAGGTTAAGCCCCTATCGACGTATACACATAATAAATTCATTGCGCGGCTCAGCCTCCACCCAACATATGGAGAAGATCTTCGCAGAATGATGTACGGCAGAATAATCAGGATCAATTTAAGTGCCATAGATTATTCTGCCGTCAATCATTCTGCGAAAAATCGCGCCTGCTTAGCCTCTGTTGTGCACGGCGATGGCGTGTGAACTTTGACAGGAGATATTCCATGGTGAGAAATAGGTATTCCAACGCTTAACATCCACCCCATTACCCCCCCCCACGGGCCCGACGCTATCCGGACTCCTTCCGGTAACCGCTCGGCGACACGCCCTGGACAGACTTGAAGGCTTTGGAAAAACTGTCAATTGTCTCATAGCCGAGCTCGTCGGCGATATTCTGAAGGCTCCAGCCGGTCTGTCGAAGCAGATACACCGCCGCATCCATCTTGAGACGGGCCAGAAATCTTCCGGGTGATCCATACGAACTCCCCTTGAAAATATTGTACAGCGTGCCGCGACTCATGCCGAAGTGCTTCGACACCGCCCCGACGCTCCTGATGTTCTGAAACTGTTCTTCCATGTACTGAACAACATGAGGCAGACGCGCATCCGTTACGGAGCTTTTTTCTTCACAGCGGCTGGACGCAAGGGTCCGCAAAAAAAACTCTGAGAACCAGTCGCACAGCTCCGCCTGACGATCTTTTTCGGCATGCAGCGCCAGTGTGAAAAAATCTTTGGTCAATGCGACGATCTCGATCCCGCTCGCCAGATGGAAGCCGATGCACGGCTTCGCGAACAGCCGGTTCCACAGCGGGCCGATCCGGTCGGTGAAATAAAAAACAAACACCTCAAAGGGAGTGTTTTCATTTTTCTTGAAATGATAGGGCTCATTCGGCCAGCGAATGCCGACGGTGTCATGGCTCAGCAGAAAGGACTGTCCGCATTGCAGGAAATCGGCCTGACCGATCACCGGAAGCACGATGGAATAGAAATCGCTGGTGACCGAAAAGATATCCATTTCGCCTTCGCGCACCGTGCGGTAGGCCTTCAGCAAAAGCCGGTCGGGTCCGGAGATTTCAATTCGCTCCGAATAATAATCTTTGTAGGTGGCATAAGGTTTCTTGGCCATACCTTCGCATTCCGGTTAAAACAGCTCCTGAAACTGACTGACACGAAATTAGCCTGACTGATATTGATTCAAATAATCGTTGCCGAGGCGGCAGCAGCCATTCCGACAATTAAGATTGTAACTCCTGCCTTCTTCATTCCGTCCTCCTTTTTCCGCGCAACCCTGTCCCGGTTATGCCGCCTGTAAACGTACTGGAAAATCGCTCAAACACAAAGTGTATTATTATCTGGATTATTTTTCATTTTATTCGATCCCCGTCCGGAAAGCCATTCACGCCCGCACGGACCGCCTGCTACACCCGGCTCAGCAGTGTCGAGCAGTGTCGAGGGTCAGTGTCGAGGGTCAGGTCTGGACTTTCGACATAAGCAGAATCTGAAGGTGGATCGGATTTGCGAATGAGCAAGATCCGCGGGACGGCCTGACCATCCGTGAGCCACGCTCAAAAGACGGCGGAAAGGTCTTCGACCATTTCAGCCCTGCAATTTTCCGAACCGCGTAAAACACCGGATCGGAGTCCAGCGCTCCAACGTGGCTTCGCATTCCAATGCGAAGTTCTTTCCCCTGCCCGGGACATCTGCGGCATCCATGAATGATTTTGTTCAAATCATTCTGTTATCCAATCTTTTTCAAATCGAAAAAGGAGCTGCTTAGACCGCGGATTTCGCTGATTTGCGCGAATATGGATCCGTTTCAATCCGCGGCATCTGCACTACTATCCGCCGATTTTTTGTTTTTTGAACAAAGCTTTCAAATTTACAGGACCCAGCATGTTTATGGAGAAAAAACAGCAACGAATGAAAAAAGCAGCGAATCAGGAGCGCAGAACCGTTCATGGTGAACCTTCACGGTGAACCGAGCCTGCGAGATAGGCTGTCGTATTTGATAGCAACAAAATGGGTGTCGAGGGTGTCGAGGGTCAGGTCTGATTTTCGACATAAGCAGAATCTGAAGGTGGATCGGATTTGCGAATGAGCAAGATCCGCGGGACGGCCCTGCCATCCGTGAGCCACGCGCAAAAGACGGTGGAAAGGTCTTCGACCGTTTCAGCCCTGCAATAATCTTTGGTTTCGGTTCAACGGAAGCTTCCCCATGAACGGCTGGACTGCGCTGTTTTTTTTGCGGCAGAAAACCGCCC
>JBFHEM010000081.1:0-12735 GCA_041584215.1 Tichowtungia sp.
CCTGCTGTCCGACCCGGATGAAGACGGTATGAACAATCTGGTGGAATACGCCCTGGGCGGCATCCCGACCAATTCGGATGCGTCGGCTGTTCTTCCGGCCGGGTCGCTGGTCGATGACGGAGGCACCCTGGAAATGGTCTACCTGCGCCGGCTGGATGCCGCCGCGCGCGGACTGACCTATACGGTTGAGAAAAACGGCGATCTGCTTGCGACCGGATCCTGGATCACCACCGGTATTACGGAAACCAGCGGTGCCGTGGATGCCGAGTTCGAATCCGTCACCAACCGCATTTTCACCGCAGCGGCGGATGCGCAGTTCATGAAGCTGAGCGTCGAATTGGAATAACGGTTGTCGGGAGGTTGACGCCGGACTCCGTCTCCTGACGGGTCCGGCTGATCCGTAAAACCCCGGCGCAGCAACCTGTCTCGCCGCAGCCGTGAATGCGGACTTAGAATCAATCAGGAGTCGATATGAGAAAATCAAGAATGATGACGATATCTGTCTTTGCCCTGTCCATGGCGGCATGGTATTCGGCAAGTGCGAACAGCACCGGCACATCCACGTGGAAAGACAGTCCGTCCGGGGCAGAGTGGGGCAATGCGGCAAACTGGACCGGCGGTCTGCCTGAGCTTACTGAGCAGGCCAGATTTACCTACGATCAGACAACCACCTATGATGTGATTGTAAACACCCATGAGGTCTTCCGGGAAACCCTGCTGCAAAGAGGCCATACGTTTAACGGGACGGGATCGCTGACGATGGAATATGCCCCGGACTCCAATGAAAGAATCCTCGAAAATAATTATGGGGCCGCGCAGCCGACCACAACGTATAACGTCGACGTGACGATGCGAAGCACCACGACCGGAAATTACGGAGGAATCTATAACGTTGGAGCTTTGACGTTTAATGGAGCGCTTGTGCTGACCAATACAGCGGGTGCAGGTGCCACATCCCGTGTCAGGATGGACGCGTCGGGAACAACAACGATTAATGGCGACTTCTATCATGGAGCGGGCATTCGTTTGACCGCTGGAACGGTTGTTATCGGCGGAAGCGGAACCTCGTCCGCGGAATCCACCACGGTGATGACACTTCTCGGCGGCGAGCTTCAGTTGAACCGTGTCAGCGCACTGGATGTGGACGATATGGTGCTGGAAGGCACCACGGTATCTTTGGGGGCCGACAATGCGCTGCTCGCCGGAACGGACATTCGATTCCTCGGCGGGCTGCTGCTGGCGCAGGGACACGATCAGGACTTCGGATACTTGGATGTCGGCGACGGCACCAAGGATACTTTTTTTGATATGGGCTCCTCCGATTCCATCTGGACGTTTGAGGACAGTTCTGCGCAGGTGTGGGATGGAGGCATTGTCGCGATTACAAATGCGGGAAATGCGACCATCCGGTTTGCCATTGACGGCGGAACGGGTCTGACGGAATCCCAGATCGGCCAGATATCGCTCAACGGCAGCACGCTCACAACAGGTGATACCTGGATCGACGAAGGATATCTCTATGTGATTCCCGAACCGGCGACGCTCGGACTGTTTTTGATCAGCGCGGTCGGGCTGATTGCTGTTCGCAGACGTTTCGTCTAAACACTGCAGCGTTGGAGCCGAAGTGGGTAAATAATTCGCGAAGCAAATGGCGAAAGCGGGTCATGCACTGAACGCACGGACGAATTTCGGATCACGAATCACGCGAATTTCACAAAAAAACATCTCTAAAAGAGATAGATGGCAGTGCGAAGTCTGCCGTCAACGGTTCTGTTGGCGGCAGGTTGTCTGTTTGGGAGAATTTGATGATGAAAAGAATGGGTGTGTTTCTGCTGCTGGCTCTTTGGGCGGGACAGTCGGTATTGGGCGTGACGATTCAGCGCAGTTCTCCCGAGCAGAAAATCGAAACGTTTGAAATCGGCGCGCGTCTGTTTCCCGATCGGGGATATACGATCGTTGAATGCCCCGATCGGCTGCGCGGAATGGATTTTCTGCACGATAAAATTTCCGGCTCGTTTTTCCAATGTCTGGAAGCGGGGACGATCTGGGTTCTGACGCCGAATCCGAAAGACAATCAGGACAGCGCGGCTCCGTCTCTGCTGGAGAACGGGTTCGTTCGGACGGAGGATGCCTCTTTCCAGCTGATGTCGTCCGGCCCCAAAAACCGGGTGGAGGTCTATTCCAAAACAGTTGAAAAAGGGGAGTGGATTCGAATTCCAAAATGGGGCGTTGTCCTCAATGTGGAAGATGCCGGGATTTTGCCGGAGGGGCTGGTGAATGTGCCGGCGCGGATTTTGAGCGGACCGGCGATTGCGGACAAAATGCCGAAACGGGTCTTTCAGGGGATTCCGAGTCTGGAAGTAACTGAAAGCGGACGGCTTTGGGCTGTTTGGTACGGCGGTCCCACCCAGGGCGAGGATGAAAACAATTATATTGTCGCGGTAACCAGCGGCGACGGCGGGGATACCTGGACGGACGAGCGGGTTTATATCGATCCCGACGGCCCGGGGCCCGTGCGCGTGTTTGACTCGGAAGTCTGGCTCGATCCGGACGGAAAGCTGTGGATTTTCTGGGCCCAGACCATCGGTCATGAGGGTCGGATTTCCGGCGTGTGGGCAATCACGACAGAAAACCCGGATATCGAAGATCCGGTGTGGAGCGATCCGGTTCGCGTGGCGGACGGCATCATGATGTGCAAGCCGCTGGTGTTGTCCTCCGGCGAATGGGCGCTGCCGGTATCGACCTGGCGCAAGACAGATGACAGCGCCAAGGTGGTGGTTTCAACGGATCACGGGAAAACGTGGTCGGTTCGCGGCGGCTGCAATGTGCCGGAGGCTGTGCGCAGCTATGACGAACACATGCTGGTGGAGCGCACCGACGGTTCCCTGTGGCTTTTGGCGCGAACCAATTACGGCATCGGCCAGAGTGTTTCGACGGACGGAGGAAAAACCTGGCCGGACTTGTCGCCAACCGAAATTCCCCATCCCTCGTCCCGCTTTTTCATCCGGCGGCTCCAGTCCGGCAGCCTGCTGCTGGTGAAGCATGGTTCGATGACCGAAAAAACGACGCGGCAAAAATTGACCGCATTTGTTTCCGACGATGACGGCAAAAGCTGGGTCGGCGGCTTGCTGCTCGATGGTCAGGTCGCGATCTCCTATCCCGACGGTGGGCAGGGGGCAGACGGCCGGATTTATATCACCTATGATCACGGGCGGGGCCACGAACGGGAAATCCTGCTGGCGCGTTTTTCCGAAGAAGATGTGCGGGCGGGTCGGCTGGTTTCCGAGGGATCGGTTCTGCAGACGATCATTCACAAGCAGTTGGATTAAAACCTTCTGTCGAAGGTCTTATAATTTTTTTTAGTAAAAAATGGATATGTGACATGCCAGGGTTGCCTGGTGTCTTTTCGAAGAAAGAGGGTAAATGAAATGAATGTTGGAAAAATATCAGTGTTGTTCGGGGCAGCAGCTTGGTTGTGGCTGGCGCATGCTGCGTCTGCGGCTCCTTTGTCCGGTCCCGCCGCAAAAATAGAACCCCTTGATGGCGGGCAGGTGGATGTGTTTAAACCCGGCGCGAAAATCTTTTCCGACCGCGGTTTCACCGTTGCGGAGTGTCCCGACTTTTTGAACGGTGCTGCTTTCCTGCGCAATCAGATTAAATCTTCATCGTTTCGTGTGGTTGAGGACGGGGTCATCACGGTGCTGACCCCCGAGTCGCAGCAGTTTAACAGCGCGCAGTTTCAGGCCCTGGAAACCCGGGGATTTGTTCGCGTCGAAGATCCGGCTCTCTTTCAGCTGTTTGGGGATTTGTCTTCGAACAAAGTCCGCACTTATCAGAAGGCCGTCAAAGCCGGCGAGCAGTATCAGTTCGACAAGTGGACGGTTGTGCTGGGTTTTGAAGATGTGCGGGCGGCCCGGCGCAATGCGGTGGCGGAGGCTCTGTCCAGCGCCGCCGACGGGCCCGGTGCCGGGATTGAAACCGGTCGGAGACTGTTCAAAGGGGAGGCGGATGTTTTCCAGGCCGGCGCTACGCTCTTTTCCAATCGGGACTTTGTTATAAACGAATGTCCCGAGGCCCTGTCCGGGATGCTGTTCCTGCGCAGCACGATTGATTCCGGCGGGGTCTGCGTGGTTAAAGACGGTGAACTCATCGTGCTGACTCCTGATCCGCAGTACAGCAGCTCGCAATGCGAGACGCTTGAATCCGCCGGATTCAAGTGCATTGAGACGGTGGAGCTGTTTCAGCTTTTCGGGGATCATCCGGCGAATCGGGTCCGGGCGTATCGGAAAGACGTGAAGGCCGGAGAGTCCTATCATTTTGAAAAGTGGACGGTGGTGCTCGGTTTTTCCTCTGTTGAAAAATGGATTCCCCAAATGTCTTCGAACGATAAAGAGGAATTGCTTTATAACGGAATCCGGTTGCCGAAGGTCTGGCCGCCGGAAGATATCGACGTGGAATCCAAGAAGCCGATGGCCGTACCGTACCTCGACCATCCGCCGAAAGTCATTCCGATCGATGTCGGCCGCCAGCTGCTGGTCGATGATTTTCTCATCGAAAAAACCGATCTGGAACGCACCTTCCACTATCCGCAAAAGTACGAAGGCAACCCGGTGCTCAAGGCGGAAACCGAGCTGGAGATTCGTCCGGGCGGCCACCCCGGTGCCTGCCCGAAAAGCGGCGGGCTGTGGTGGGATCCGGACGAACAGGTTTTCAAACTCTGGTACGAAGCCGGATGGCTCGGAACCATCTGCTACGCGACCAGCACAGACGGCATTCACTGGGACCGTCCGGAAACCGACGTGCTGCCCGGCTACAACCAGGTGCTGCCGTTCGGACTCCGGCCCGACTCCTGGACCGTCGTGCGCGACGGATGGACAGACGACCCGAACGAAAAATATAAAATCTTTGTGCGCGGCCCGGGTGGAAAACCGGAGGGCGCCATGTGTTTTGTATCCCCCGATGGAATTCACTGGGGCGACTACACGATGAGCGGCGTCATGGGCGACCGCAGCACCATGTTCTACAACCCCTTCCGCAAAAAATGGGTCTACAGCCTGCGCTCCTCCTACCGGGGCCGCTCCCGCCACTACTGGGAGGGCGACGATTTCATGGAGGACAACCAGTGGAACGACTTCGAATACAATGGCCGGAACTGGCAAAAAGGTCAGCCGGTCGTCTGGGCGGCCGCCGATGAACTCGATCCGCCCGATCCGGTGATCCAGCAGACACCTCAGCTCTACAATCTGGATGCCGTCGCCTACGAGAGCATCATGCTGGGCTTCTACCAGATCCATCGCGGGCCGGGGAACGGCGAGTGCGACGCCGTGGGGATTCCGAAAATCACCGAGCTGAACTTTGCCTACAGCCGCGACGGATTCCACTGGGACCGCCCGGACCGCACGACGGCCATTGAGTCTGCCCGCAAGGCCGGAACCTGGGATCGCGGTTACGTGCAGTCGCTCGGCAACATCTGCGTGCTGCGCGGCGACAAAATCTGGTTCTACTACACCGGCTACGCCGGAGACGAGAGCCTGATCAATAAAGGCGGACTGTATGCCAACGGCGCCATGGGACTCGCCACCCTGCGCCGCGACGGGTTCGCCTCCATGAATGCCAACGGCGCCGGTGAGCTGACGACCCGGCCCGTAACCTTCTCCGGAAAACATCTGTTCGTGAATGCGGATGTTCCGAAGGGCTCGCTGCGCGCCGAAGTGCTCGACGCGGACGGAAAGGTGCTCGCGGAAAGCGTCTCGTTCAAAGGCGACAGCACGATTCAAAAGATGACCCTCAAGGACGGTGGCGACCTTTCCGCTCTGGCCGGGCAGGCGGTCCGCTTCCGCTTCACGCTGAAAGACGGCGCGCTTTACTCGTTCTGGGTCAGTCAGGACGAAACCGGCCGCAGCGACGGCTACGTCGCCGGCGGCGGCCCCGGCTACACCGGCCCGACCGACACCGTCGGTGCCGCCGCATTGAGTGCAGAAAAGCGGCGCGGAGGGCACAAGGTGGTTGAGTGAAATGGCTGGCGTTACTGTTTGCGCTTTCGAATTCGCCGGAGTTTTACAACAACTGCTGGCAGACGGATGTGCAGGCAGGCGCGGTCTGGCGCGATGCCGCCAACTGGAGCCGCGGCGTGCCGGGCTCCAGGGATCGCGCCGTTTTTCTGTATCCGCAGAATACGACGGATGAGGTGGTTGTAGACGCATCGGTGCTGACCAAAAAAATCCTGATCTCCCGCGACTGCACGTTCAGCGGAACAGGTTCCTTGACCGTTTCTCCGGCCTCCGCCGCCCACTGGGATATGGCCATTGAAGTCAGCCCGGCCGGCGCGGAAGCGGTATTCGATTGTGATGCAACCGTTCTCGGAACAACGGATTATGTGAGCGACATCCGCAACTACGGCATCCTGACGTTCAACGGGTCGCTGACGCTGACGAACAGTTTATTCAACCGCCCGGTGAATTTCAGTGCGCCGGGCACGACGAGCATTAACGGCGATCTGTATAACCATTGCGGAATGCGCATCGCGTCCTCCACCGTGCGGATCGGCGGAAGCGGCGCAAGCGCCGGGGAGGGGTGCCTGACCCTGAAAGGCGGGCGGCTCGAACTCCGCCGCGCCAATGCGCTGGCTCCCGGAACGGAGGTCGGTTTTTTCAGCGGGACGATCGCCGCCGGAGGATATCATCAGCACTTCGGCGCTCTCGACCTCGCGGACAGCGATGTGGTCGCTGACATGGAGGGCACGGCCTCCGTTTTTACATTTGCTGATTCTTCGGGGAGCGGCTGGGGGCCCGGCCGCCTGATGATCACCAATGCCGGCAGCGCCGTCGTGCGCTTCGCCGGCACCGGTCTGGGGTCAGCTCAGCTGCAGCAGGTGCTTCTCGACGGTCAGGTGCTGATGGATGCTGGCTCGGTGCGGACGAATGGATACCTGTATCTCACGCCACAGGTCCGAACGAATCATCTTTCCGGTGCCGGCGCGGAGATCAGCGTGTTGAGCGATGATGATGGGATCGACCGCTTTTTTGCAGGAGTCAAACTGTTCTCAGACCGGTCCTACACGCTGACCGAAGAGGTTCCTGATTTTTTGGCGGGCGGGCTGTTCCTCAGAAGCAGCATCGCGACCGTTTCTGTGGAGGTTGTGAAAAGCGGGATCCTGACGGTGCTGACTCCCGAGTCGCAGCAGTTTGCCAGCTCCCGTGTCGCCGATCTTGAAGAGCAGGGTTTCATTCGCATCGCCAACCCGGAGCTGTTTCAGCTGTTCGGCGATCTTTCCGCCAACAAGGTGCGGGTGTATCAAAAAAATGTTGAAGCCGGAGACCGCTTCGGTTTTGGCAAGTGGACGGTGCTGCTCGGCTTTTCCGATGCCTGGAACTGCGAAGGGTCGGATGCGCGGACTTTATACAACGGCATCCGCCTGCCGGGCGTCTGGCCGCCGGAAGAGCTGGATCCATCTTCAACGGATCCCATGCCGGTTCCGTATCTGGAAGAGATCCCGCCGGTGATCCCGATCGACGTCGGGCGCCAGCTGTTTGTTGATGACTTTTTGATTGAATCAACGGATTTGAGCCGGACATTCCTTTACCCGGAAAAATATGCGGGCAATCCGGTGCTGAGTCCGGAAACCGGTTTGGAACTGGATCCCGTGAGGGGATTGGCGATTGCCGCCCCGAAGAGCGGCGGACTTTGGTGGGACCCGGACGAACAGATTTTCAAGCTGTGGTACGAAGCCGGCTGGCTGCGCACCATCTGTTATGCCGAAAGCACCAACGGCATTGACTGGGTTCGTCCGGATCTGGGGGCTGTGTCATCCAATTCCAATCAGGTTCTGCCCGACGGTCTGCAGCCGGATTCCTGGACGGTCGTTCGCGACTGGTGGACGACGGATCCGGATTCAAAATACAAGATTTTTGTCCGGGATCCCGGTGGTGCGGCGGAGGGGGCCATGTGCTTCGAGTCGCCCGATGGCATTCACTTTGGCGATTACACTATGAGCGGCGTGATGGGCGACCGCAGCACCCTGTTCTACAATCCGTTCCGCAAAAAATGGGTGTTCAGCCTGCGTGCGTCTTTCACGGGTCGCGGCCGGGCTCGCCACTATTGGGAGGCCGACGACTTTATTGCCGGATGCCAATGGGACCCGCAAAACCTGAACGGCAGCGGGTGGGAGTATGGCCAGCCGGTTGTCTGGACGGGGGCCGATGAGCTGGATCCGCCCGATCCGGTTGTCCAACTTATACCCCAGCTCTACAATCTGGATGCCGTGGCGTACGAAAGCATCATGCTGGGCTTCTACCAGATCTGGCGCGGCCCGAACAATCAGGATTGCCTCGGGGTTCCCAAGATTACCGAACTCAACTTCGCCTACAGCCGCAACGGATTCCACTGGGACCGCCCCGACCGCACGACGGCGATTGAAGCCTCTCGTGAGGCCGGAACCTGGGACCGCGGTTATGTGCAGTCGCTCGGCAACATCTGCGTGCTGAATGATGATCAGATCTGGTTCTACTACACCGGCTTCGCCGGCGATACGAACCGGCCGTCAAACGGAATGTATGCCAACGGCGCTATGGGTCTCGCCACCCTGCGCCGCGACGGATTCGCCTCCATGGAGGCTTTCGGCGCAGGAAAACTCCTTACCCGCCCGCTCACCTTCTCCGGAAAACACCTGTTCGTGAACGCCGATGTACCGAACGGATCTCTTCAGGTTGATGTGCTCGATCTCAACGGGAATGTGCTGGCGGAAACTGAACCGTTCTGCGGCGACGGCACCCTGCAGCTGATGCCGCTTAAGGGCGGCGGAGATCTCTCTTCGCTGGCCGGGCAGACGGTCCGCTTCCGCTTCTCGCTCGAAAACGGCGCACTCTATTCCTTCTGGGTCAGCCGGGATGAAACCGGCCGCAGCGACGGCTACGTCGCCGGCGGCGGCCCCGGCTACACCGGCCCGACCGACACCGTCGGCTCCGCCGCGCAGTGATGGGGTTTGGGTTTCCAAACCTTGGAAAATAAATTGCCTGTCTCGGCTCGCGACTTCCAATGTTTGGAAAGAAATGGGTTCAGGCTCAGCTGGGTTTCCAATGTCTGGAAAAAATAGCGAGCCCTGACGCAGTCAGTTCCAATCATTGGAAACGGTGGGGGGCGGATAGTAACGAATGGAATGAAAATAGCGAAATAGGAGAGGCACAGCCGACCGTTGGATATGGGGCGAGCTCAATTTTTGACAAAATGATGTTTACAGAATAATCCGTGGGACGGTTCTGCCATCCGTGGGAGAGGGCAGAAAGATGAGTGACAGGAAAATCAGATTCCCTGCTGTTTTTTTGACCGGATAACCGGATTTAGGGGATGTCTTTTAATGTGGAGGATCATCCGGTTGACCAGAATCTTTACCCCGTTAACAGACTGTCTTTGTTGACTCTCATGCCGTTCAGGAGTGTTTCTATAAGATGAAAACAGACATATGATTAACTCGATTTTGATCCTGATAATCCTGTTATCCCGTCAAAAGAAGATCGCTCCTGTTCTGTTGATCCATTCAAACTGACGAAGAGCCTGCCCTCGAAATCCTTGGGTCAGAGTGCGCTGTATTGTCTGTGTACTGTTTCAGAATGTAGCGACCGCTTACCCGTAAAGCGGGAAGCGGTATGCTGCCTTACCAATTCAGCGAGTCGTCCATCAGCCTGCGGGCCTGATCTTCGGTTTCGGTGTGCGTGATGATCAGGGTGCCGTCCTGTCCGAATTCCTTGACGAACGGTTCCACCTGATTGGCGGGGACGCCGTGCAGGAAGGCGGACTTGCCGGCGGCGTAGACTTTTTTCCAGACCCGGTCCCACCAGATCTTGTCACCGGTGTGCGGGTTGCCCGCGCCGGGTTCCCACTGCAGCGCATCGAGTTCCGGAATGGCCAGAACGGAATCGATGTGGCGCAGCGCGTCGGGGCCGTCTAAGTGATAAACCGTGCAGTCGAGCCGTCGGCACTGCTTCTGAATGCGCGGCTTCACAAATTCGTCGTACATATCGGGTGAGATCATGGCGGAGAAATCACACTGCACTTTGGCGCAGCGTCCCGGGCCCCAGGTGTTGAACGCCATGAAGGGAACCGATCCGTCGTCGCGGCGGATCATTTCCGCCAGCTCATCATAGGCCTCAAAATAGAGATCGTCGAGCTGGTCGAGCAGGCGGTGAATGGCTGCCGGGCAGTCGATCAGATGCATCAGGAACTCCTGCGTCCCGAACAGTTCGGAGAGGATGTCGAGTCCCTCAATCAGGTCGGGCATGGTGGCGATGTATTTTCCCCTGGCCTGTTCGGCGACCCAGGCCAGCGCCTCCTTCGTCCAGTTCCAGTAAAAGCCGTTTTTGTCAAAGGTCAGCCGGTCGATCGTTTCCGGATCACCGGCAATCGGGTTGTACCACAGGGTTTCTTTCTGAAAATCGATCGAACAGCCGAGAAAGGCGTTCAGGCTGCCCGGGCCGAGATAGGCGGTGTTTTCCGGATAGACGCATCCGAGAGTGCAGTGCTCGGAAAAGAACGCCTCCCTGTGCGCATTTATCGTCCGGTAGTCGAGCCAGCGCGTCTTAAAATCGGCGGCCAGCGGCGGCGGCTCCGCGTGCGGCAGCGGGGCGTTGCGCCTGGCGGTCACGCCCAGCGCCCAGCGCCCGTCCACCTTCCGGTTCCACCATCCGCTCAGCATCTGCTGCGCTTCGGTCCAGTCCTCTTTGTAGTACAGGCTCATAGTCGATCTTTTTCTTTTTGAATGCAAACTGGGCTGTTTCAGGGGAACGGCGCGGAGCACCGTTCTACATTTGTGCGCCTGTTTTTCTCCGAATTGAGCAGGTAACAGAATAATGAGTACAGAATTATTTGGATGCGGGGCTGTATTATTCTGTAAGCATTATTCTGTTCATTCATATTTATTCCATCATCCCATTCTCACCGGTCCGGTCCGATGATCGGCGGCGGTTTCCAGCCTTGAGGCGCATTGCCGTCGCCTTCTTTCCAGAAAGCGGGCGGCGCGTCCTTGGCCAGTTCGTCGAGGCGGCGGCTCAGGCGGTCGGTGATTTCCGGATGGGATTTCGCCTGCCGGTGGGCATTGGCTTTTTCGGTCGGGTCTTTTTCGATGTTGAACAGCTCGTAGACCCACGGGCCGTCTTTGGTGGCGGTGCGCCGCAGTTTCCACGGCCACTGGATGATGGCGCCGCGCCGCAGCCGCTCGCTGTCTTCGAGCATAAAGACGATTTCTTTGCGGCCGGTGCTGTCGGCATTGTCGAAGAGCACGGGCGCCAGATCCATGCCGTCGATCGGTTTTTCAGGCATCTGCGCGCCGGCGAGGTTTCCAAAGGTTGGAAGCAGGTCGACGACGTGGGCGAGTCCGTGGACGGTGCGGCCGCCTTCAATTTTTCCGGGCCAGTACGCAAAGGCCGGCACGCGGACGCCGCCTTCATAGTAGGAGCCTTTGCCGTCGCGCAGCGGGCCGTTGTCGGCCTGATGCCGTTTGGGGCCGCCGTTGTCGGACAGAAAGACGACGAGCGTATTTTCGGCCTGTCCGGCATCTTCCAGGGCCTGGATGATGCGCCCGAACTGTTTGTCCATGGCGGCGCACAGGCCGAGCAGCCCGCGTCGCTCTTCGTTTTCCACATCGGCATAGGGCGCCATGTATTCTTCGGTGGACTGGTTCCAGGCGTGGACGGCGAACATGGCGTGGTAGAGGAAGAGCGGCTCTTTCTTGAAGTTGTGTTCTTCGATGATGCGCACGCAGTCGTCGCCGAGCAGGTCGGTGGCGTAGCCCTCTTCGCGGACGGGTTTTCGGTTGCGGTGCCAGTCGAGCCCGCCCTGCCATTCGTGCGTAAAATGGTCGATGGCGGTGTAGAGGCCGTAGTGGTAGTCGAAGCCGCGCTCGGTGGGCAGGTGGTCCGGCGTTTCGTGGCCGAGGTGCCATTTGCCGACGATGGCGGTGGCGTAGCCGGCGCTTTTCATCACTTGGCCGAGGGTGGTTTCGTCGAGCGGCAGGCCGTAGTGCAGGTGGTTGAGGACCACGCCGGAGGCCATGCCGGTGCGGAAGGAGTAGCGGCCGGTCATCAGTGCCGCGCGCGTCGGGGTGCAGATCGCCTGCGCGTAAAACCGGTCGAAGCGCACCCCGGCCTCGCTGATGCGGTCGATGTTCGGCGTGCGGGCCAGGTCGTTGCGGACGGCCCTGTCTTCAGCCGACTGGTTGTAGCCGAGCTCGTTCCAGCCGAGGTCGTCGGCCAGAATGAGAACGATATTCGGTTTTGCCGATGTGCCGGCCATGCAGACTGCGGCAGATGCCGACATGACTGCTGTGGTTAAAAGCTGTTTCTTCATGGCTGGTTCCTGAAAGATTTCGGTTTTAAATTGCAAATTACAGCATAGCGCCGGCTGATCCTGAATGTAAATCGACGGGATTTGCGGAAACCTGTCTGAAATTAACATTTGGCTGGTCGGAGCGGGACTGTTTCTCCGGCGGCAGGGTGTGGATGCAGGTGCTGGTCAGGTGCTGCTGGTTTTTGCGGTATTGAAGCGGAGAAACCTGAAAATGCTGTTTAAACAGCCGCGAAAAATGATCGGGTGAGACAAATCCGCACTGGAAAGCGATTTCGGATACATGGAGCTGTGTATCGGTCAGTTTTTCAGCACCGCGCTGCAGGCGGGTGGTCCACAGGTAACGGATCGGGGTGGTCTGCAGATGCTCCTTGAAGAGCCGGATGAGATGGCCCTGGGATA
>JBFHEM010000082.1:0-12474 GCA_041584215.1 Tichowtungia sp.
TCATTCAAACGGCAATCTGCTCGGCCAGAAAACCGACGCCTGGTGCGGCGGCAATCAGGTTCCCTTTATCGTCCGCTGGCCCGGAAAAGTGCCTGAAGGCAAAACATCCGATGCGTTTGTTTCGCTCACCGACATCATGGCCACAGTCACGGCGGCGACCGGTGTTGAAACGCCGGACACCGCGATCGACAGCATCAATCAGCTGCCGGTGATTCTGAATCCCGCCGAAAAATCGATTCGCACCGAAATGATCTACACCGGCATCTTCGGGCAGGGGATCTATTCCGACGGCTGGGTCTACTATCCCTTCCAGGGCTCCGGCGGCATGACCGCCCACCCGACGCAGCGCTGGGGCCAGCCCTATCAGAATACGGGCATGGTCAACAGCGACCATGCCGCAGACGGAACGCTCAAAGCCGATGCTCCGTCCGGACAGCTCTACAATGTGAAAGACGATCCTGGGCAGACAACCAATGTGTATGAAAAGTATCCGGAACGCGTTGCGACCCTGAAAAAACGGCTGGCTGAGCTGATCGCACCGCCCGCCGCGCCGTCCGGCAACGGCTCCACGCTGTCGACCGGTTCTGCCGCTCCGCGCAAGGCTCCCGTCAGCTGGAACGCGGAGGTCTGGGGCGAGCCGGCCAACGGTCCGGCTGTTGGAAACCATTATATCCATGACCGCAGCGATGTCTGGCTGCTGGCCCTCGGCCAGAACGGCCCGTTCCCCGGAAGAACGCTGACGCTCAAAAACAATGCATCGATCTGGCTGACCGGCGGCGGGCCGCTCGGCAAGGGCCTGCTGGTGCTCGACGGCGGACAGATTCAGAACCGCTGTTCCGGCAGGACGGCCGTTGTGCTCGGTCGCATCCGCGTCGATTCGGCATCAACCATCCTGAACATCGAAGGCGATCTCGAATTGAAGAGCGGCCTGTCCGGTTCCGGCAATCTGTCCATCGCCGCCTTCCAGCGGGCCGGAACCTCCGTCGTGATCAGCGGGCCGGATCAAGGCTATGCCGGCTCGTTTGTTCTGGCCGATTCTGCGGAAGACGGGGTCCGGTTGAATGTGGAGTTTGCGACCGCTTTTGCTTCTGCGGGCTTAAGTTTTCAAAATGGACGTTCCGGCCGGTTTCCGAAGCTGCTGCTGAAGAATGATCTCGTGTTCCGGTCGGTTCAGCTGCCGTCTGCAAAAGATCCGGGCGCATTGATTTCGCTGAAGGCCGGCTGCTACGATGCGGCCGCCCTGCAGAAAGCCGGGGTCGATCCGTCGGCGGTTGAGGATCGGGGCGGGACTCTCACGGTTGGGTCGCGTTCCGCAGCCGGGATTCCGGGAGGGGCTCCCAATATTCTGTTCCTGATTGTTGATGATCTCGCGACCCGGCTGGGCTGCTATGGCGATGAAGCCGCGATTACACCCAATCTTGACCGCCTGGCCTCCGGGGGCGTGTTGTTTGAGCGCGCGTATGCCTGCGGAACGGTCTGCACGCCGAGCCGGAAATCGTTTATGACCGGTCTTGATGTGCGTAAAATTGGATGGGGCAACAACAATTTTTTGAAAGACAATCCGGATGCCATGACGCTGCCCCGCTGGTTCCGGGAGCACGGGTATCAGACCGCCAAGGTCGGTAAGGTGCAGCATAAAGACGAATTTGAGGGCCCGTTTGATTGGGATTTCAACCTGAACAAAACAGAGCATTTTCCAGCGGGAAACGCCGGAAAGGTTGTCAACACCATCGAGTCGCTGGATGGAAAAATTCTGGCAAAGGTCCATATACGGCGCGACGATCAGCCATCAATCGATGAGGGGCGTACCGAGGCGTTTGAACGCTTTGTCGAAAAACAGTGGGACCGATCCATGCCGTTTTTCTTTGCGCTGGGCTATCACAGCGCCCATCAGCCCAGCGATCCCAACCGATGCTATCTGGACATGCATGCGCTGGACACCATGCCGCTGACGGTTCCGCCCGCCGGGGCAACCCCGATGTCCAAACCGTTTCCATCCGGATGGAAAGGGTGGTCCAATCAGTTTCCCGAGGATCGGCAGCGGCAGGCGGTGCAGGGATATTATGCCGCTGTTACCATGCTGGATGATCTGATTGGTCGTGCGCTTTTGTTTCTGGAAGAACAGGGGCTGGCGGATAATACCATCATTGTGTTTACGGCGGATCAGGGGTATTGCCTCGGTTATCGAACCGTCTGGGCAAAGCATATCCAGTATCCGCCGGTCCTGAGAGTTCCTTTGATCGTGCGTTATCCGGGGATGCCGAATCGCGGTGTGCGTGCTGAGGGCCTGGTTGAACTGCTGGATATTTTTCCGACACTTGCGGAACTCTCCGGCCTTCCGAACCCGAAAGGAATTGACGGCGTCAGCTTTGTGCCGCTCCTGGAAGATCCTACCCTTGACGGAAAGCAGGCGGTTTATGCGCAGGAAATCCTGCATCAGGGCCGCGGTGTTTCCGTGACAACCAAAAACGGAACCTATCTGGAATGGGACAACGGCGCATGCCGGGAGTTCTATGATCTCGGTAAGGATCCCGATGCCTGGGTGAATCAGGCGGAAAATCCGGAGTATGCTGCGGACGTGAAGGTGCATCAAAAACTGCTGCGCGATTTTTATGTGGGCGGTGTTTATACGATGTCGACAAACTGATCCGAAAAAGCGTTTTTAAGGAAGAGGATTGCAGATGAAGTTGTATTGGACTGGGTTGCTGGGTGTTGTCTTTTTTTTGAGTGGATTCGTCTGTCGGGGAGAATGGGTGCGGCTGGATGATTTCCAGCGATATCCGGTGGGGCAGTCGCTGGTTCATGCGGAAAACTGGGCCGTGAAGGACCGGGCTGCCACCCGGGCGGTCGTGGCGCCGGATAATTTTTCGGTCGGCAATCAGGCGGTGAAGGTCGGGCGGCAGCAGACCGATTCCGGCGAGCACGACATTTTCTATCAGTTCGGCGGCGGGGTGAATATCCAGCCGGGGCAGACCGCGACAGTCTACTGCCGGTTCATGGTGGAAAGCGGTCTGGATGAAACGCTGGGCAATACCGTCGGGGCGGTTCAGCAGATCGACCTGACGTTTTCCCTGACGGACGGAACCCTGCTGCATGCGGGCAACCGGCGCGCGACCGCCCGGATCCAGGGCGGGGAACAGACCAAAATATGGGCAGGGCTCCAGTATGCTGAGGGGGCGAAATCCCTGGAACGAAACCGGTGGTACAGCCTGTGGATTGTCGTCAGCAATACGCCCGGTAAACAGGAGGAATCTACGGCATATTACCGTGCCGACGGGGAGGCCGGCGAGCCGGTTGCGCTGCCGGGTTCTGTCGTCCCGGCCGGTATTGAATCCGGAATTCTTCAGGTCTTCGGACTGGTGAAGTCGAAAAACTGCGGCGCGACCGATATCTGGATGGATGATGTGTATGTGGATCATTCCGGCAGAAACCTCAGTGATCCGGTGGAAAGCGAGACGGCGCTGGACTGGCAGGAAAAGCTGAAGAAAGAGGCGGCGCAGTATAAAGAGTGCTTGAAAAAGGCGTCTTCCCGGGAGCAGGCGGAGCGGCAGGCCGCGGCTTTGCTGAATGCAATGACGCCGGCGGAGCGTTTCGAGCTGGTGACCGGCAACGGCTGGCTGGGACTGCCGGCCTTTCCAAGGCTTGGAATTCCTCCGGTGAATTTCAGTGACGCGAGCAGCGGGATTAACAATAAGCCCGCGCCGGTAAAGAAGCGCCATGACAAAACGGTCGCGTATCCCTGCCTGGCCTTGCTGAATGCGACATGGAATCCGGATCTGGCGGGGGCGTTTGCCCGGTCGATCGGCGAGGAGTGCCGCTCGGGCGGCACGCATATTCTGCTGGGTCCGGGCATGAACATGTATCGCTCGTCTGTGTGCGGGCGCAACTTTGAGTACATGGGCGGGGACGATCCATATCTCGCGTCCCGCATGGTGGAGGCGTATGTGAAGGGGCTGCAATCCACCGGAACCGGGGCGACGCTGAAGCACTTTATTGCCAATGAATCGGAATTCAAGCGCCGGGTCTCCAGCAGTGAGGTCGGGTTGCGGGCGCTGCACGAAATCTACATGCCGCCGTTCAAGGCGGGGATTGATGCCGGGGCGCTGTGCGTCATGAGTTCGTACAACCGGGTTAACGGCGAGTGGGCCGCACAGAGTGAGTTCGTCAATAAAGTGCTGCTGCGAGGTGAACTGGACTTTAAAGGGCTGATCATGACGGACTGGATTGCGTCGCCGGATGGAAGAAAGCTGGCAAAGGCCGGAACCGATCTGGAAATGCCTGCCGGTTGGGGGCTGAAAAAATACAAGGCCGATGTATTCGGAACGCCCGAGATTGATCGGATGGCTTTGAGCGTTCTGCGCACCTGCATTCATGCCGGCTATTACGAGGACGGGTACGCAAAACCGGAGCTGGAGAAAAACCGCCCGCAGTGGGAGGCGGTGGCTGAAAAGACCAACGAGCAGGGAATTACGCTGCTGCGCAATAACGGGGTTCTTCCGATTACAACGTCCATGAAAGGCAAAACGATTCTGGTTGCCGGGAACAAGGCGGAAGAGCGCGAGCTGGGCGGCTCCGGTTCTGGACATGTCTTTGGATACAATGCGAAGACATACCTGGAGGCCGTTCGTGCGGAATATCCGGATGCGAAGGTGCTCTGTGCTGCGGATCCGACGGATTCAGAGATTCGCAAAGCCGACCTGGTGCTGCTCTTTCCCGGGTTTGCGCGGGAAGGCGAGGGCAGCAACCGTTCCTTCGTGATTGATGAGGACGAACTGATCCGGCGGTGTGCTGCGCAGAATGAAAACACGGTCGTCTGTGTGGTGGCCGGCGGCGGCATTCAGATGGACTGGGCGATAGATGTCGCTGCGGTTGTTTATGCGTTTTACGGCGGGCAGACCGGAGCGGACGCGATGATGGATGTGTTGACCGGCCGGGTGAATCCTTCCGGAAAACTGCCCTTTACCATAGAAAACCGGTTTGAAGACTCTCCCGCATATAATGACGGTGAATCCCTGCCGGATAAGAGTGTCGTCTTTGACAAAAAGGATTTCCCAAACATGTACCGGTTTTTCACCAACGAAGATGAGTCGGAAGCGTACGGGTGTGCGGCCGACTACAAAGAGGGCATTTTTATCGGATATCGCTGGTACGACAGCAAGGGGATTCCGGTCCGTTTCCCGTTCGGCTTCGGGCTGTCATATACCACGTTTGAGTACAGTGATCTGTCCGTTGCGGCCGCTGACGGAGAATCAGTGCGGGTGCAGTTTACGCTGACCAATACAGGAACAAGGGACGGCGCGGAAATCGCGCAGGTTTATGTGCGCGATGTCCGCTCCGGTGTGCCGCAGCCTGAAAAAGCCCTGAAGGGTTTCCGTAAAGTGTTTCTGAAAAAGGGGGAATCCCGGGTGGTGACCCTTGATCTGCCGCAAACGGCATTTGAGTTCTGGGATCCGGAGTCCAGTGGGTGGGTTCTTGAAAAAGGAGCCTTTGAAATCATCATTGGGGCTTCTTCGCGCGATATCCGGTTGAGAAGTGCCTGTGAACTCTGATGCCCGCAGGTGGAGGCCGGCAGGCTGCGGACATCTCAATTCCCGGGCGGCCGTTTGACAGTCGGCTTGCTTTTCGGTACAAACGTTCGCACGGGGGCGGCTGGAAACGTGTTGAGATAACAGAAATGAAAGGAAAAGGAGGAAATATCATGAAAAAATGGATGATATGGCTGTTTGCGTGGATCGTCGCTGCTGCGGGATATGCAGATCTGTTCACCTGGGACGGCGGGGCGTCAACAGCAAGTTTTGGGACGTCCGCAAACTGGGATCCCGACGGCACAACCTATACAACCGCGGACGATTATGCGGTGTCCGACGGCAGCAGCGTGTTCACAGACGGGCAAAGCTTTGATGTCGGGTCGATTCGGATTTCAGGAGGATCCGCGCTGACCGTCAGTGAGGGGGATACCTTGAGTGTGACGGATAATCTTGAGAGCTACTGGAAAAACAGCGGGACGCTGAATGTGGACGGAACGGCCGATTTCGGCACCCTTCGGGTTGACAACAATTCCGGGATCTCCGTTTTGAATGTGTCTTCAAACGGAACGCTGGTGATGAACGGAAACTGCTTCCTGGCAACGGCCGGGGGAGCGTCGTTTACCGCCAACCTTTCGGGGGAGGTCAGCCTGAAGGTGGCCGGGGGCGGCAGCACGGCCGGGGTGTCGACGTTTGCCGTTTACGTGAATGACGGAGCGGCCGTGGATATGAATCATTCGTGGACGTTCCGGTCTGTCGATGGCGGGTCCGCGGCGGTTTATATGAACGGAGGCACGCTGTCGCTGGGGGCTACCGGCGGCGTCGGGAACGGGCCGGAGGATTTTGTGTATACCGATCTGGTCATTGCGGGCGGTGACGACGGAATTATTTTTACAGATTCATCTTCGCAGCTTGTTCTGGGAGGCAACCGCACGAATGATGTGAATATCTGGGTCAGCGACGGGTTCCTGTCCTCATTGATCGGGCAGATACAGATCACCTATGATTCGGGGCAGGACGAGACCGTTGTTACTGCTGATGATGTCGTGGACGGTCCGTTTTCCTGGGACGGTGGCGCGGGGACGGCCAGTTTCGGGGATGCACCCAACTGGGATCCGGACGGCACTTCATTCCGCGCGGTCGATGACTATCGAATCACCAACGGCAGCAGCGTGGTGACCGCCGGGCAGAGTTTCGACCTGGCGTCCATTCAGGTTTCCGGCGGATCCGAGTTGACGGTCAGTGCCGGGGATTCGCTGGCCCTGAATGATAACCTGGAGAGTTTCTGGAAAGAAAACGGGACGCTCAATGTCGATGGAACGGTTGATTTCGGAACCCTTCGGGTTGACAACAATGCCGGGATCTCCGTTCTGAATGTGTCTTCGACCGGATCGCTGGTGATGAACGGAAACTGCTTCCTGGCAACGGCCGGGGGATCCTCGTTTACCGCCAACCTGTCCGGGAATGTCAGCCTGAAGGTGGCCGCCGGCGGCAGCACGGCCGGGGTGTCGACGTTTGCCGTCTATGTGAATGAAGGCGCGGTCGTGGATATGAATCATTCATGGACGTTCCGGTCGGTTGCCGGCGGCAGTGCCGCTGTCTATCTGAACGGCGGAACGGTTGAGCTGGGGGCGACAGGCGGGGTCAGCGACGGTCCGGAAAGCTTTGTCTATACCGACCTGACCATTGACGGCGGCGACGACGGAGTGATCTTTACGGACGCGGCATCGCAGATTCTGCTGGAGGGCAACCGGACGAATGATGTGAACACCTGGATCAGCGACGGATTCCTCTCCTCCCAGGTCGGCGATCTGATCATTTCGTACAGCAGTTCTGAAGACACCACGGTGGTGCAGCCTTTCGCCGTCCCGACCCAAATCGGGGAGGTTGCTGCGGAAATGATTTCTGAGGGCCTGCTCATGAGCTGGGAAGGCGCCGCCGGCGTCACCTATGTGGTTGAATCGACCGACGACCTGGTTGACGGAATCTGGTCGAATGCCTTCATCGCTGTCGGAAGCGGCGGCACGCTGAGCGTGACCGGCAGTGTGGATAAGGCGCAGGAATTCTTCCGGGTAACGATCGAAGAATAATTACGGATGCGAACAGCCCGGCAGCATTTGCTGCCGGGTTGCTGTCAGCCAGAATGAGCCTGGAGGTTGCGTCGTGCTGTTTCTGATAAATTGAACAGTAGGCGCTTTAGTGGAATTGCTGTGAGAAATTTGAAGGGAAAGTTCCGTTGCCTTGCGGCTGTATTCTGTATTTGGGGACTGCCGGTTTGGGCTTCCACGAATATCTGGACCGGCGGTGACGGCGACTGGGAGGATTCCGCCTCATGGAGTGCTGGAGAGCCCGCGGAGTCGAGTCTTGTCTTTATCAGCGGAGCGGAGGTCGCCTCCGCAGCAACGAATACAGCCGGGATCATTACGCTGGAAGAGGACGCGTCTGTTCAGGTCCAGTCCGGGATTTTGTCGGCCTACCTTGCCGATTCAGGCAGAACCCTGATTGCCGGGCAGGGGGCGTCATCCCTTTTTGTGCTAAGCGGTGCCGAGCTGAAAACGCGCGGTCTGGATGTTCTTTCCGGCGGCAGTTTCTTTGCGGGGATCGACGGGTTCTGGAATGCGTTCGGCGGAAATCCCACGGTTCTCAAGGGGCAGATGCAAATGACGATCGGCTCGTCCGGAACCTTTCAGTCGCTGAATTATACATCGGCATGGGGAAACAATGCCGCGTCCGACAACCTGCAGGTTGACCTGGATGTGTATGGACGCTTCATTTGCCGCATCGGCGGGATCGGGCATTGGGATGCGGACTGTCAGCGGATTGCGTTCCGGATCTACAGCGGCGGGGAAATGAACACCTATGATCGCGGACTGGAAATCAATGAAGCGGACAGCAGCGAAATCCGAATCGATCTCTACGGCGGCCGGCTGACGGTCGGAGGAACTGCGGGCTTTTCTTTTTCACCGGAGGATGGTGTGCCAGCCGGCGGTGTGTTTTTTCATGCCGCGGACAGCGAGATGCGGATTTCCGGCGGGGACTCTGTTGCCCAGGTCAATGAATATATTCAAAACCGAATCATACGTCTTTCCGGGTCTGTGCGGGATTGTGTTTTGTCTGCCTCTTTTGATGGGACGGATACGATGGTAACGCCGGTTCGGGACAGCGATGCGGATGGGGACGGCATCCCCGACCAGCTGGAGACCGGCTCCGGGGTGTTCCGTTCCGCGCAAGATCCAGGAACCGATCCGTCTTCAGCCGACAGCGATGGCGACGGCATCGGCGATTATGATGAAATCTACGCGTTCCAAACCGATCCAAACAACGCCCAAAGCGTTCCTTCGGACAGTTCGGACACCTCCGCGGAACGGGTGCTGCTCGAAATTCCGCTGGAGCAGGCCCTCACCGTTTCGTCGTTGGCATCTTCTGCGACTCTGTCGGGTTCCGCCTCATGGACCGGGGCGGGAAATCTGTATATCCGGGAAGTCTTCGATTATGAGTCGCTGGGCTACAGCTCCTTCAGCGAGGTGACGGCAGACTATTCCGCTTATCCGGCGACGGAGTCGGAGTCGACGTTCTCTGATAAACGGGCCCGCCTGTTTCTGAAGTTTGATCTGTCGGTGCTGTCGTCCAACGATCTGTCCCGGATCGACTCGGTTTATCTGCGGCTGCATCAGACGGGGCGTCTGCATGACGTTACCCGCTTTACGGTTGGAGGCAATGAAATCTCTGCTGCATCGGTTTTGATTTCGCCGGTCAGTCAGGCATGGTCTGGCGTTCCCGGCAACTATCCGGTCTATGATCAGGCGCGCGGAACCTGGTGCGAAATCGGAGGGTTTTATGAGTTCGGCTGGGCCACCAATTCGTCCGGATTTCTATCCGGCGATATCGACGGCAGCTGGGTGATGGATCAGCAGGTGGACCTGACAGCCTGGGCCGCGGGCTGGATCAAAGATCCGTCGACGAATCACGGGCTGGTCATCGCATTATCAACCGGGGATTATGCCGGACTCGCTTTTTCCGAAACGGACGATCCGGCCACGGCTGCAAATGAAGCCCCGGCGCTCCTGGTTCAGTTTAAGAGCGATGCCAATGAGAACGGAGTGCCGGACGGATGGGAAGTGCAGTCACTGGAGGGAGCGGTGCCGACCGGTTCCTCGGACGCGGATCAGGATGGAACCCCGGACTGGATGGAATATTTTGCCGGCACGGATCCGCTGGTTGCCCAGAACAGGGTCTTTGGAATTCAGCTTGATGAGGGCGCGTTGCCGTCCGTATTTCTTCAAACAAAAGAGCGCCTCCAAGAGGCGGTGCCGCAGATCTGGGTTTCTGAACAGCTGACATACTGGATTCCCTTGAATTACGATCAGTCATCCACCTGTTTTAAATGGTGGCCGACCGATTTTGTTTCGGATTACATCTCAAACACCATGATGCAGGAAGATGGCATCCTGCTGGATACGTATTCGTTTGAGGATGCGTCATCAACAGGTTTTTTCACGGTTCGCTCCCCGTTGCCGCCCGTTTCCACGATTGATTTAACGGACCTGTCTGATGCGTTGCCGGTGGGAACGGTTCGCAATCCATACGGATCAGAACGGGTGGTTGATAAGAGTATTTATCGGGGGGCCGGTATCCGGGATTTGCCGGATGGAATTCCGGATGACGGGGTGGATCTGCCGTATTTGCGCCGCGGTTCAGGATCGAAAGAAGTGTTGTTCAAGGATCATATGTATATGGTTCGTACACTGGGCGGTTATGCCGGCGGGTATGACGATAATCTTGGAGACCTCCATGAGGACGACATCGCCTATATCGTGGACGGGGAAGTCGTTTTTGATGAGAACGAATGTGCCCGTCGGTTTGATCTGTGGTTTCCCGTGAAAGAGGAACTCGGTGTTTCTCAGGAAAACCTTCAGGATCACATGCGCTATACCTTGGTCATCGATACGGTACCCTGGGACTTAACCTCTTCGCCGACATCGGACGCGACGTTCGGCAATGAAGGCGGACCATCGGACTGGGATGTGTGGTACAGCTTTATCCACTGGTTTTGCGAGACGCTGCAGAACCGATATGAGCCGGAGTTTGTCAGCCAGCTTCGTTTCCGAATCGGCAGTGAAAGCCGCTATCGTCCCTCTCAGGAGGAAACCGATGCCGGAGTCGGAACCCATGAAAGCTATCTGCGGTTTTACGATTATACCGCGGCAGCAATTCGGGATGTCATTCCAACCGCTCAAATCGGACCGTTTAATCAGATGGCCGCGGCGGATTTGTTCACCCGTTACCCGACGGCCGGAGAAGAGGAAAAGATCGGAACGGTCTGGAGTGTGGCGGCTCATTGTGACGGCCAGGGAGACTTTCCTCAGAATGCGGCTTATCTTGCCGGAAAAGCGGGGAGCGCCTGGAATCAATCCCCTTGTGATTTTATCGGGTCCTCCTGGTACAAAAGCAATTCGTCGGTCAGTGAACTGAAACGCGACTTTCTTCATATTCGGGAAGAGCTGTCGGCGGTGAATTCAGACCGCTTCGAAGGGCTGCCGCAGGAAATGATGGAGAACGATTTCCATACGCTGTATCAAACCGTCAGCAGTTATGAGACGGGCGCATACGGAGCGGCGTACATGTTCCAATCCATCGTTGCCGGCCTGGCTCTGGGAATTTGCGGGGAGTGGGGCGCGCCTGAGTTTGAAGAAATCGGATCAGTCAACCCGTATGGCGACATTCCTTCATCGTCGGTTTTGACCGGGGTTTTGACCGGGCATGGTTTCGTCAGCATTCTGCTTTCACATATGGAGGGCGGTCTCGGGTATATCCTTCCGGTTCAGCGTTCCGGTTCCACCGGTGATGTTCTGGCGCTTATGTCTTATTTCCCTGAAGAGAAGCGGATTCTTCTCGGCGTTGGCGCGATGGATTTTGATAACAAACCCGTTCCTTCGGATGGGGAGTGGATCATTCCGTCTGAAGACATTCCGACCGAAAGCATTCGTGTCTGTATTCCGGCCCACCTGATTGAACAACCCGATTCCGGAAATCCGGAGATCAGATCAACCCAACTGACTTCCAACAACTCAGTGTACCGGTGGCTGAAATATTTCCTGTCCCAACAGGGCGTGCTCACATCCGGAATGGAAAATATTTGGGAAGCGACCGGTGGCTACTATCAGATGATGGGCGGAAAAACCCGCGCTTTGCGTCGGGACGAAACGGTAAATGATGCAATTAATTCAGCGTATGCAGCATTTGATTCGGACTCTGTGCAGATCGTCCAGCAGATGTGCGGCAGCCTGCTGACCTTGAACAGTGATTCGGATGCGGTTTGGGGTGAAAGTGAAGATGGCTACTTGCTGAATATAATGATCGAATGCCCCGGCATGAATTTTTATGAAATATCCTGGAAGGAAAAATGAAATGACTTTTTTTAAAAGAAGACTGAGCTGTCGTATGAATATGGCGGGGGTTGCTTTGCTGTTTGGCGGATTGACGGTGTCGTCCGGTGCCGCGCCAAAACCGAATGTGCTGATCATACTGGCGGACGATCTGGGCTACGGCGATGTCGGCTGCTACGGCGCAACCAAGGTCCGCACGCCGAACATTGACCGTCTGGCGGAGCAGGGCGTTCGTTTCACCGACGCCCATTCGCCGGCGGCGGTCTGCCAGCCGTCGCGCTACGGCGTGATGGCCGGCCGCTACAACTGGCGGCGCGGCAAGCCGTGGGACGGCACCTATATGTTCAGCGACAAGCATCCGACGCTTCAGCAGGTGCTCGGGTGGGCCGGGTACGCCACGGCCGCCTTCGGCAAGTGGCACAACGGCTGGGGGCTGGGGCCGATCGATTTCAACAAAACCCTTTCGCCGGGCCCGCTCGAAAGCGGCTTCGACTCGTATTTCGGAACTCCGCGCACTCACAATGAACCGCCGCAGGTGTTTGTCGAAAACCGCAATGTGTACA
>JBFHEM010000083.1:0-11534 GCA_041584215.1 Tichowtungia sp.
CCGCAAACACGGATTTAAACTGCGCGACTTTGCGCCGCGGCTGACCAACCTGTGCGTACTGATCTGCACCGGCACCAGCGAAGAAACCATCTTTTCAGACTACACCGACCAGGTCATCAACGGCGTCAACCGCTACTGCAACGACCAGGACCTCGAGCTGTCCATCTTCAGCTCTCCGTGCGACAAACTCAACAGCATTGATGTGGTCAAAGAACTCTTCCGGCGCAATGTGGACGGAGTCATCGTGCTCAATGCCAACAACAAATGCACCTTTATTGAAAAGATTGAACAGGAAAAACTCCCCTGCTGCTGTCCGCTGTCGGGCAATTCGCATTTCCCGGACAACATTCTGAGCGTCAACAACCAGGCCCCCGCCCGAAAAGCAGTCGACTACCTGATCCAGCTCGACCACCGGCACATCGGCTACCTGTACAGCGCCCCCAGCAACCAGGCCCATCTCGACCGGCTGGCCGGATACCGCAGCGCGCTGCAGGCCGCCGACATTCCCTTCCGTCAGGAATACATTCCCGAAATGCCCAGCTCCCCGGAGACCACCGGCATCGAATACGGCTTTCAGGCGACGACCCGCCTGATTGAAGAACATCCCGAAATCACCGCGCTGTTTGCCGCCAGCACCGATCTGGCCGCCGGAGCGCGCTCCGCGTTCTACCGCAAAGGGCTTGCTGTGCCTGAATATTTTTCCCTGATCGGCTGCGACGACACCCCGCACGCCGAATATTTCTGCCCGCCGCTGACGGTGGTGGACATCCCGAACTTCCGGCTCGGCCAAAGCGCCGCCGCATGGGTTCATCGCAAAATCGAAGATGCCCGTTCCGTCAACGCGCCGCACGAGCCCTGGATGCAGGGCAGCCTGATCATCCGCGAAACCACCGCCCCCCCGCGCAAATAACTCGTCCCCTGCTCCCAATCAATCCGTTCGCTGGAACCGAGATTCGAGCCGGTTAACGTCAATTCGCGTCCATGTCCTCGTTCATTTTCAGCTGCGACTGAATTTCACTCATCCGCTGACGGGTCAGCGGAAACTTGACGGTCAGCGTGATGGCGACGGCGAGGAACAGCAGCGGGGTCGCCGCAAAGAAGAAGCGCAGGAACTGCATGGTATAAACCGACTGGGTTGCAATTTCAGAATCAAACCCCGACCACTCAATGATCAGCCCGCTCACGGCCAGAACGCCGGCGATGCCGAGCTTGACGATCAGCCCGAAGGCGGCGCCGAACATGCCCTCGCGTCGCAGGCCGGTGGTCAGCTCGTCTTCATCGGTCACATCGGCCAGCATGGAGGAGGTCAGCACCCAGACGCAGGACAGCCCGGGCGAGGCCAGCACGGCAATGATCAGCTGCAGGTACGGGAAGCGGGCGCTGAACAGCAGCGGGCTGAGCGCAAACGCGACAGCGACCATCGACAGCCCGCCGATCAGGGTGTGGCGCTTGCCGAACTTTTTGCTGAGCAGGTTGATGACCGGCACGGCGACAATGCCGAGCGCGCCGTAGACCGTGTTGTAGGTGCCGTTGATGGTAGCGAACGCTTCCTTGGCGGCATCCAGCCCCTGCCCGGCAAAGACGATGGCGAGATTGATGTACATCATCAGCGGGAAGGCCAGGAAGATGGCCATCAGGATGCAGAAAACCGTTCCGGCCACCATCAGGAAGCTTTTGTTTTTGAAGGTGTATTTCATCGCCGGAAGCAGGTTGATTTTTTCCTGCTTCTGCGATTCCGCGCGTTCGCGGCACAGCATGGCGGGCAGCAGACCGAAGACGAAGATCAGCACGCCGATGAGGATGCCGACCACGCGCGCACCCTGCAGGACGCTTCCGCCGAAGGCCGGAATGAAACACATTTTATAGACCCACGGCAGGAACAGCGTGGACCCGATGTTCATAACAAAGGTTTTGTACGACATCACGCTGGTGCGCTCGTCGTAGTCGGGCGTCATCTCAAACCCGAGCGCGTTATACGGAACCGAAAAGACGGTATAAGCCGTGAAGAACAGGATGGAAATCAGCAGGAAGTAGACAAAATGGCCGGTCGGGCCCAGGGCGGTCGGCGGCATCCACATCAGCGCGCAGAAGGTTCCGGCCAGCAGGGAGCCGAGCGCCAGCCACGGACGGCGGCGGCCGAAGCGGCTGCGGGTGTTGTCGGAAATGTTTCCCATGAAGGGATCGGTGAACGCGTCCCACAGCCGCGGCAGCGAGATCGCCAGCCCGATCAGCGCCGCGCTGACCTTCAGCTCAATGTTGTAGATCGGCATGGCGAGCTGAAAGATGATGTTCGCCATGATCACATCCGACACCGCCCCCAGCCCGTAAAACAGTTTATCGCTCTTCTTCAGTTGGTTCATAACATATCTCTGTTTCGGCTTTTCAAATCCCGGGAAACACCGGAACGGAATCCGGCGCTACACCGTGGCGCCGCATTCCGATGCGGAGTCTTTTCCAAACATTGGAACCCTCTAAATGATTCTGTCGTCCAATGATTCTGTCATACCTCTCCTACCCGTTCCTCTGCCCCTGCCCCTGCGGGTGCATTTCCGACAGAATCATTTCGCGACAGAACCATTTTTGATTTCCAAAAATCTCACCACAGCACTTATTCCCCATCCATGTCGTAGAGGCTGCTGATCGGGGTGCCGGTCCACTCGGGAAGCGGCTCCGGATCAAGCCCCTCGCTGATTACTTTGTTGGCTACACGAATGACTTCGGAGCCGGGCTTATCGACAATCTCCCAGTTGTAGATGCACATCATTTTCAGGCCGGGCGCATTGATGGTGCGCTTGATGGCGGTGTACCACTTCTGCGCGTTGTCGACCGGATAGAGCAGCAGCCATTCAACCGAGCCCCACTGCGCCACCTGCGGGCGGTGCAGGTTGCGCAGTACGCCTTTGTTTTTCATGATATCGGTCGAGTTCCAGTATTCACTCCAGCCGGGGGTGGCGAATTCATTCACCGCCGCGTCGTAGAGCTTTTCGCCTCGGGCGTTCCCGAACGAATGGGTGAACAGCTTGTCCTTCGGGATGCCGAGTTCGCGCGCCGTTTTCGACAGGTCGAGCAGGTGGCGCCGAATCACTTCGACAAGGTCGTCCTCCGCGATGTCGCCCTTCGTGCGAATCCCCGCGGTTGAAACGGCGGCATAGCCGATCTGCTGCTGGCCGCGACTGAGCACATCGTCAATCACCAGCGATCCGCCGGGCGGGTCATTCGCTTCAGGTTTTTCCAGCAAATCGTTGCCGTTGGGAAAATAGTAGGAACTGGTTCCGATGCCGCTCTCCCAGCCGACATTCAGGCCGACAAACAGCCCCTTCTTACGGGCCGGAAGACTGTCGTACCACTTTCCAATGATTGGAACGAGGCGCTCCATCGCCTCGCGGCAGGCGGCGCGGTAGTCCGGGCTCATCAGGTTGGGCGGCGGCAGAACGCGCAGCTGCCGGCCCCAGTCGCGCCAGGCAATTTTCAGGGCGTGTTCCGGCGACCAGTGCGAGCGCTCCACATTGTTCACATTGTCCGGATCGTAGCCGGGCCTGGTCGGATCCCACCAGTTCCACAGATCGGGCCGGCCGTCCCACCACTGCTCGCCGTCGAGCTTGATCCAGACCGGCACATTCGCCTTTTCCGATGCAGCCAGAAAGCGCCGCAGCGACTCTTCGACCTTGTCGATGTCGTAGCGCAGATAGGAGAAAATACACCCGACCCCGATGTTGATTGGATTGTCGTCATCATATTCCGGGAAGTTTTCAGCAATCTCCTTGAGCGCATCGGTCGTGAATGTTTCCGGGCGGCCCTCGTCGAGCACCTGCGCCTGCGTCCGCATAAACACCAGCGTCCGCTGCTCCGGCTGGTCGAGCGCACCCGCGCTCAAACAACAGAACATCAAAAAACTAACGAAATATTTTTTCATAATAACCATTCAACCACGAAGCACACTAAATACACCAAAGAGTTTTGGCAGAATCATGGACAGCAGAATTATTGGAGACATGATTTCCAATGTTTGGAAAAATGGTTCTGCTATCCATGATTCTGCCGTCAATTCCCTTGTCTTCTATTTAAGCATCAGGTTCACGATTTCGCCTTTGCCGACTTTCACAGAAACTCCGCCATTAGAAATTTCCAATGTCTGGACACTTTTTTCTTCGAGCGTCACCTGTTCGACAGCCGTGATGGTTTTCGGAAGCGTAATCGTCACGGTCATGTCTTCGCGGGTCGGGTTGTAGCCGCGCAGGATGAGCGCCTCTTCGACCTCCGCTTTTTTCAATGCGGAAACAACGAACTGATCGTTGTCCACACTGAAGAACGACTGCGTCTGCGGCAACGTTCCTTTGTGCTGAGTGCATTCGGCGACGCGCAGCGGCGCGTTGAACAGCAGCGCTTCGGCGGTGACCCCGCCCTGCTGCCAGCCGCCGCTGTGCGGCTGCACGGCAACCTTGAAGGTGTGCGTTCCCAGACACTGCGCCAGCGGCTGATCCTGATGGGTTTCGCTCGGATTCCCCGCCGTGCCGAAACAGCGCAGCAGCGTCAGCGCGATGGCCCGCTGCCGGTTGTCGGTCACTTCATATTCCGACAGGCCGTTGTGCATCACAGCCAGCCCGTTTGTGCCGTCGCTGACATCGACGAACGAAGCCGTCGGCATGGTTTTGGCGGCCTCTTCGTACCAGCCGGTCGAATCGGGAATTGCGATGTCGCGCTCCACCACATCGTAGGGCGAATCCACGTGGCAGACCGTCGCGGCGGAGCGCCCGGTCGGGAAGAGTACGCGCAGGCGGTGATCCTTGACGGTGTTCTCGACGGTGGTCGAAAACTCAAGCCGCGAGCTGCCTTTGCGCAGCGTCACCTCCGTCACAATGTTGACAGCCTTCTTCACGGAAGACCGTTTGGTTGCGCCGTAGTCGATCCACTCCGCTCCGTGCGGCACATGAATCTTGCGCCCGGCATCCAGACCCTGCGGCAGCATCCAGCTGCGCTCCACCCGGATGGTTGAGCGGAGCGGACCGTTCTGGACCAGCGCGATATCCGCCGGCTGGCCGGCGGTGGAATAGAGTCCCGGCTCGTTCGGCTTTACATGCGAGAGCGGTCCGCCGCACTCGCCTTCGTCCTCGAAGGTGTTGAGTCCGCTGTAAAGCTCGCCGGTCTGCTTATCGATCAGATTTACAGACCCGTCACCGAGAATCTGTGCGCGCAGGAATTCGTTTTCCAGCACGTTGGGCTCGGTGCTGATCACATCGACCGGGCGGGAAGAGGCCTGTTTCGGCACCACCGTGTAGCTGCTCCAGCCCATGGCGGAAACCGCGGCATCAAGGGCGATCTTGATGCGGGTGGAATCGAAATTAAAGGCCGACCCGTATTTCAGGTAGGCGTACATGGAATCGTCTTCAATCCCGCAGATCTGTGCACGGACTTCGCGCCCGTCCGCGTCGTACACCTCCACCATCATCGGCACCTTGTAGTGGTGCCCCGGAATCTTGCGCATGCCCCATGCGTGCGGGACATCGACGATGAACTCGACCACCTCGCTGCGGGCGGTCATCGCGGAGTTGAACACCGTCACGCCGATCTCCTTTTCGCCCAGATTGGAGAAGTCGATTTCCGCCGTCAGCGCCTTGAGCGCGTCGCGGGTGACGGCTTCGGAAATATCGTTGGCCTCGCGGTAGCGCTCTTCCATCGCCAGCTGAATGCGATCGACATGGCAGCCGCCGATCCCGTCGTGCTGCTGATTCTGCAGAATATTTTTCCAGGCCATCTGCAAAACAGTTGCCGGGTATTCGCCGCCGAGCAGCCTGTGCCAGCAGGCGGCGGGCTCGGCCCATTTTTCGAGACGATACTGTGCGTCATCGTTCATCAGCTTGAGCGGCATGCGGGCGGAGAAGACCCCGTTGTAGAGCGGCGCAAAGGCATCGCCGTTGCTTTCCACGCTGAGCATCTCGCCCTTCATGGTGACAAGATCCTTATCCTTGCCGGTCTCGACCAGCTCATCGCGCACCTTCTGCACATATTCCGGCAGGCTGCTGATATGGATTTTCCCATAGTCGATGCGTTCATTGATGGCATCGACCAGATCCGGGACAATCGGGTCCGGGTTTTCCTGATCGAAGCCCTGCAGGAACAGCAGGTTGCTGGTGGACGACACATCCTTGACGCTGTTCACCAGCGTTTCCATGCCCTGCATGGCCGCATCGATGCTGTTGAATTTCGGCTGGTTGATGGTGTGGAAGTTGATGTCATCCTTGCTGGCATCATCACTCATGTGCACCAGAACGCCGCCGTTTTCGCGGAGGCTCCCGATGCTGAAGCTTCCGCTCGACGGCGATCCCTCCTGCGGCAAGCCTTTAATGTAGGGACCATACACGTAGACCCAGAAGTTGAGACGATGGTAGGAGCCGAAGGTGTGGCCCATGGCGCGCGATCCGTCGGGGGCCTCCCACCAGAACTCCAGTTTGTCGAGCTTCGACTGGTCGATGCCGCGGTAGAACAGAATCGTGTCCATGCCGAACTGGCGATAGATCTGCGGAAGCTGGCTGACCTGCCCCCACGAAAAAATATTGTAGGCGCATTTCATCACGCCGCCCATGTCGCCGGCGATGCGGTGGCCCATCAGCAGGTTGCGCGTCAAGGCCTCGCCGCTGACGAGGAACTCGGCCGGAAGCGTGTACCACGGCCCGGCCAGAATACGGCCCTCGCCCACCAGCCTGTGAACCCGCTCCGTGTTTTCCGGGCGCAGCTCCAGATAGTCCTCGAGGAACGAGGCCTGCGAATCGGGGTGAAAATATTTGAAACGCGGATCCTTCTCCATCGTCTCGACGAGAATATCACCCGCTTCCATCAGGCGCATCTGGGTTTCGCGGAACGACCAGCGGTACTCGCGGTCCCAGTGCGTGTTCAGTATCAAATGCATGTCGTATTTTTTATCTGCCATTGCCGTTCTTTCTATACGTTCAAATCGTTAAAGCCGTTCAAATCGTTAAAGCCGTTCAAATCGTTAAAGCCATTTCGTCACGTTTTTGCACCGACTGTGCCAACGTTTGTACATTTCAGCAAAAAACAGGTCAATCTCTATCTGCCAACTTCTCGACTCACTTCAGGATGCGGCGAACTTCTTTCAGGATCAACGGACAGGCCGGCTCAATAATTCCGTGGCCGTAGCCGTCGAGTTCCAGAACACGCGTATCGGCATGTCCGGCAACACGCATCATGCGCATCATATAGGCATTTTCCTCGTAACGTCCGAGCATTTCCAATTCGCGATCACCGGTAATCAGCAGCAGCGGAGGCGCGTCGGGTCGCACATGAAACAGCGGCGCCATGCTGTCAATGACCGGCTGTTTTCCGGAGATGCCGCGCTCGGCACGGACGGTAAAATGAGTTATAGTATGCCCGCTGAGCGGAATGAGCCCGGCGAGATCGTCTGCGTCCTCACCGAACTCCGCCAGATAGGATTCATCGAGCCCGACCATGCTTGCGAGGTACCCTCCGGCCGAATGACCGGAGAGAAAAACATGCTCGGGATTCCCCCCGTAGCGCTGAATGTTTTTTAAAACCCACGCCACGGACGCGGCGGCATCCTGAACATAAACCGGACTCTTCACCCTGGGATTCAGACGATAGTTGGGACTGACCACCGCAACGCCCTGGTTGAGCAGTCCTTTCGGAAAATGCCTGCCGCCAGTCTGAAGTCCGCCGCCGTGGAACCAGACCACGGTCGCAAAATTCGTAAGGCCGTCGGGCAGCCAGATATCGAGCTTGCAGCGTTCCTTCGCGTACGGATCGTCCGACACGCGGTACTGAATATCGGAATGGATGGTTTGCGCCGACAGACCGGCAGCACACAGCAGGATCAAAAAAATCAGTCGTTTCATTTCAGCAGCTTCGGTTTTATTGAGAGGTTTCCAATCACTGGAAACTCAGCCGAACAGAGATACACAAAATTTCCAACGATTGGAAAATCAATACCGCTTTTTTCCAATGCCCGGAAACCGTAAAATTATGCCATTGAAACTTCATCACACCCCTCCTCCGGCCAATCGCAGGGCACGCTCTGAGATCAAATCGCGATATTTCGTTTTATTCTCATCAAACAAGCGTATGGCGTCAAACAAAGGATTTGAACAGTACCGGAGAATGGCTCGACCGACCTGCTCCATCGACCCTCGGTATTTCTGCGCTGTCAGCCGGTCGGTCAACTGACACATATCCTCCATATGCAGTTTGCGTGCCCCGTCCCGGTCCATACGTCGGGTGATAAAACAAAGCTGTCCATCCTCCAGCGCAATCAGCCCGCACTCGGCGGTGTCGATTCCAAAGCAGCGAGCCATAAGCAGGGTCCAATGCTCCAGCTCCGGGATTTGCGGATACCGCTCGACCGGCGGCTTGAGAATATAGGCCCCGTCAAATCCGACCAGCGTCAAGCGACCGGTGCCACCTCGACTTTTGCGCTCAAGATGAAG
Organism: Tichowtungia sp.; assembly: GCA_041584215.1. Lineage (GTDB taxonomy): Bacteria > Verrucomicrobiota > Kiritimatiellia > Kiritimatiellales > Tichowtungiaceae > Tichowtungia. Next base: position 8,454 of record JBFHEM010000083.1, read on the forward strand.
AGGACGCGATAAGCTGGTCGCCATCGCGGACGGCTCCGCCAAATAACAGGACAAACAGGAAAACCGATATCCCGAATCGTGCTCTTCAAGAATACCCGCCAATTGATCCTGAACAAAAATTTCAGCGCGTCTCATCAATGGGCTCCAGCTTAAACGGCGCAGGCTCCATACGGTGCCCGAACAGTATCAGCACCAGATTTACCTTATCCAGCCGCAACGATTCTTTACCCTGCTCCACATCACGGACAAACCGCAGCCCGACCCCGGCTCGATCAGCCAGCTCACGCTGAGTCAGCCCCAACGGTCAGAATTCCTTCAAAATCCTTAAATGCCTGCTCGGAAACTCCGGCCGCTTTGAGCGCGGCGGCATCATAGGTTCCGGGTTTTAAATCAACCATGCCGCCGGTCGCCGCCGGCATGGCGACCGAAGCAAACTTGAGATCGTTTTTGAGTAAAAAGCACCGGCATCACCGGAAAAATGTCAGGGAACCGCTCTGAACGGTATTCGTCCAAACTCAAACACTATTGCGTTTAGTTAAACTATATGCATTTAGGCTTGCGTTTAGTTGCAACCTTCTGAAAACTGGCAACATGATAACGCGAAGGAAATACTGGATTGACCGCATCGAGTCCGCCTGGAAAGAACGCAGCGTCATCTGGTTGAGCGGAGTCCGCCGTGCTGGAAAAACCTGCCTGAGCCAGAGCCTTGACGACACAGAATACTTTGACTGCGAGCTCCCCCGCATACGCCGCATAATGGAAGATCCCGAAGCCTTTCTGGAAAGTTTAAACGGCTGTCGAATCATTCTCGATGAAATACACCGGCTGCCAAACCCGGCGGAACTGCTCAAAATTGCCGCGGATCACTACCCGAACACCAAAGTGATTGCCACCGGATCATCAACACTGGGTGCCTCGTCCAAATTCAGAGACACGCTGACCGGAAGAAAACGGAACATCTGGCTCACCCCGATGATTTCAGAGGATCTGGCAGACTTCACAAACCCGGGGATGGATCACCGTTTTCTGCGCGGCGGGCTCCCTCCATTTTATCTGGCGCAAGAATATCCGGAGAAGGACTATCAGGAATGGCTGGATGCATTCTGGGCAAAGGACATTCAGGAACTTTACCGGCTGGAACGACGCGACTCTTTCATGAAGTTTTTTGAACTGCTTATGCAGCAAAGCGGCGGCCTTTTTGAAGCCTCATCCCTTGCTGCGCCGTGCGGAGTAAGCCGAACAACGCTTCAAAACTACCTGCGTGTGCTCGAAAACACCTATGCCGTAACAGCCCTTCGTCCGTTTTTCACAAACAAATCGAAGGAGATTGTCTCCGCTCCCAAGGTGTATGGCTTTGACACCGGCTTTGTCGCATTCAACCGGGGATGGCTGGAAATCCGTCCGGAGGATCGGGGGATCCTGTGGGAACACTTTATTCTAAACCAGCTTCTGGCCTACGGCTTCAGGGATCAGATTCGCTACTGGCGAACCAAACAGAAAAAGGAAGTTGATTTCGTTATTGCACGCAGAAACCGCCCGGTCGTTGCTGTTGAAGCCAAATGGCAGGCAGGAGACGGAACAGACACCGGCAACCTTCTACAATTTGCACAGGATTACCCTGACAGCGAACTCGTTGTCGTTGCTAACGACATTGACCATTCCTTTGTCCGGCGACATGGAAATCATAAGGTTCATTACAAAGGTCTCTCCCAACTGACAGCCGAGCTGTAAAAAGAGTTTCCCTTCTCACGACCCGGCGTTTCCAGCGTCCGGAACAATCAGTCCCCGACGATCAATGTCCCTTCAAAATCTTCAAATGCCTGTTCGGAAACTCCGGCGGCCTTCAGCGCCGCCGCGTCATAAGTTCCGGGCTTCAAATCAATCATTCCGCCGGTCGATGCCGGCATGGCGACCGAGGCAAAGCGGAGATTGTTTTTGAGCTGAAGCACCGGCATGCGGGCCGGATTGCCGCTCTCGAACTTCAGACCGGCCTTCGGGAAGGCCGTGCTGAACTCGACATCCAGCGCCACACCGTCAGCCGCCGAGTCGGCCAGAACAAACGATCCGGCATAGCCTTGATCCGGCCCGCTGATCACGACGGAGGTTCCGGGCCGCTGGAAGGCGGCGATGGAGAGGTCGCCCGGCCCGGACAAACCGGTTTTCAGCTCGAGATCACCCTCGATGTTCAGAATGTCTGATGCGGAATCGACGCGGATGCGGCCGAGCACAACAGCTTTGCGGCCGGAACAGCGGTTCTGAATCTGTCCGCCGTCGAGCACCAGCAGGCCCTTGCCGAGCGGCCCGCCGCCGGTCAGCCAGATCGAGGCATTGTTTTTGAGCGTCAGGGTTTTTCCGGGGAACGAGCCGTTTTGGCCGAGGGCCAGCAGCCAGACGTCTTTGTTATCATGGACATAGTGGTTTTTAAGGGCTGGAACCTTTGCAGGCTCGCCCCAGACCTCGCCGTTCCAGCTGATCGGCGCTTTCTTCGGCGCCGCAGAGCCGATGGAAAGCGTGGAGCCGTCGCCGGCCGGCGCGGCGGGCGGACCCGTCAGCTCGTTAAGTTGCTTTTTCATCGCCGCAACGCGTTCCGGATACTGGTTATAAAGATTGGTTGTCTGCCCAGGATCGGTTTTTACATTGTAGAGCTGACCGGACGGAGCATCGGCTTTGAGCGTTCCGTCTGCGGCATGGTCGCTGTTTACCATGCCCGTATTCTGATAGGGCTGGCCCCAGCGCTGCGTCGGGTGGGCGGTCATGCCGCCGGAGCCCTGGAAGGGATAGTAGACCCAGCCGTCGGAATAGATGCCCTGCCCGAAGATACCGGTGTAGATCATTTCGGTGCGAATCGATTTTTCGGCGGGATTCAGAATCACCGGCAGCTGATTGATGCTGTCGATCGCGGTTTCCGGCGTTTCAACACCGGTCGCCGCGGTAACGGTTGCCATGATGTCGGTGAGCGAAACAAACGCATCGGATGTTTTGCCTTCAGGCACTTTTCCGGGCCAGCGGACGATAAAGGGAACCTGATTGCCGCCGCACCAGGCGTCGGTTTTCTGGCCGAGCAGATTGCCGTTTGAATGA
>JBFHEM010000084.1:0-11488 GCA_041584215.1 Tichowtungia sp.
CGATACTTGAATCAATATCAGTCAGGCTTATCTCATTCTGTAGAATTATTTTTCTTCGTTTCAGGGGGCGGGGTTATTTCCGGATTTGCGGAATTCGAGCGGTGCGGTTCCTGTCGCTCTGCGGAACGCGCGGGAGAAGCTCTGGGACGAGTTGAAGCCGCAGTCGATGGCAATGTGCTTGATGGTCAGGTCGGTACCTGTCAAAAGCCCCTGCGCATGGTTGATGCGGATCCGGTTGATATAATAACCCAGCCCCATGCCGATTTGGGTGCGAACCAGTAATCTCAGGTGGCTCGCGGATACCCCGACCTCCCGGGCCAGCATGTCAATACACAGATTCTTGTCCAGGTTGGCGTAAATGAATCGGTTGATTTTCTGCATAATCAGAATGGATCGGTTTTGAGAGGCGACGGGATGGCTTTGAGAGTCATCCGGTTTTGCCGCCGGCGGCTGTTCCGCCTGGTTCTGGACCAGGGAGGCAAGCAGATAGCCCAGAGTGTGGGTCAGGGTGTGACTCCGCCGGGCGCCTTCTTTCAGCGAGTACGCCTCCAGCAAGTGGAGGAGAATGTTTTCGATGGCGGGCTGAATGGGTAGCGCCTTGTTTTGCAACGGAACCAGCCATTGGGATTCCGGCAGCTCAAAGGTGATGAAAAGCCAGTGGGTCGCTTTTTTCGGCAGGATATAATGATGAATCTGCTGGGGGAAAATCAGTGTGGCGCGGCCTTCCTGCAGTTCCAGGATTTGTTCATTGATAAACAGGGTTCCCGGGGTTTTCAGGCAGCAGAGCAAAACGTATCGGTTGTGCACGTTATCGTCACGGTGTTCCAGGCTCAGGGTGTTGCGGTGAAACAGCAGGATGTTTCTTGGCAGGACGGCTGTGGTGTCGGTTTGCCCTGTGTAGTAGTTCTCAGGCTCCGGGAGCGTTGCTGAAAGACAGGTGAGCTTTTGTGAAATCGCTCGGGCAGACTCAGGCGCAGGCTCTTTTGTAGTCATAATTGTGCATAATTGCATCGTTATTGATGTTTGTAAACATTCGAACCGGGCTGGAAAAGGCGTATGATGGGCTCCGTGTACTGGCAAAAGGCCCCGTTTTCAGGGGATTTCAACTGAAACAAAGCTGGGCGCTGCAAATTAGAAAAGAAGAAGGTTAATGAACAAGACTCTCGTTATAATCGGTATTCTGCTTTCATTCCTGCTGAGCTTTGGCGCGCAGAGCAGCGGCAACCTGGTCGAGAAGGTTCATGCCGCCTCAGTGAAGCGGCGGGCCGAGGTGCTGAACGAAGCCGTCGGCAAAGAGACCCTTTGGCCCGCTCCCGGAGCGCAGGCCTGGGGGGATGTGATGTGGGCGCTTTCACTGCTCTATCTCAACGAGCGCGTGGACGAGGCCAATGCACGGATACTGTCCCTTGCGGCAACCGAAGAACCCTTTGCCTATTTCGGGGCGGTCGATTATGTGAGGATTCTAGCGCTGTTCAACAGCCGGAGCGCGCATTATCCGGGGCGGCTGGAGCCTGAAACGGAAGCCGCCATGAAAGAGATTCTCTGGCAGTGGGCAAAAGAGTTCGAAGAATACTGGGAACCCTCCCGGCTTGAGGCGGCGGAGCCCGAGGGCTCGGTCTGGTCGGTGTACGCATCCGAAAACCATGATCTGATCCGCAAGGGCAATAACCACATCATCTTTTCCGTACTGGCGGCTGATCCGGCTTACAGCATCCTGACCTGCACAAATGGCAGGACCGTTGCTGAATATGATCAGCTGTACACGACCTATTTCAAGACCTGGCTCAAAGAGCGGGCCGCTTCCGGCCTGTGGATGGAGGTCGGCGCGGAATATGCCAAATATTCCTGCTCCGTTCTGTTCAACCTGTTTGATCTCTCGCCCGACCCGGAAATCCGGACGCTCGCCAAGATGGTGCTGGATATTTCGTTTATTGAAGACGCGCAGTGCTCGTTCCGAGACGGTTTCCGGGGCGGGGGGAAAAGCCGCGCTCCCCGGTCGAATCCCGAGCTGCTTCCGGGAATGATGAAGCACAAGCAGCTTTTGTATGGCGAGGGAGGGGCATCCACCCATTCGCGCGTGTTTGAAACCAGTTCGTATCAGGTGCCTGATGTTGCGGTCTTTCTTCGACAATTCGGCGACAGCGAGCCGCCTTTCGTGATGCGCAACCGGGTGCTCGGGGAGAGCGCGGCACCTTCCAAAAGATGGGATGCGAATCATGGTGAAACCTTTTATATGACGGGCAATTCAGCACTTGTGAACGTTTGCTGGAAAACCCCCGCCTACATGATCGGCAGCACGCTGCAGGATCCGGGCAATGTCGATTCGGGCATTACCCGGCAGGATCGCTGGGGCGGTGTGGTGTTCAACGATGCGAAGCATTCGAAAGTCCTGCCGTGGGCCGATGGAACCCCGGGCAGCACGCGGGTGCATGATGCCTATTGGCAGGTACAGCACGAAAACCTGATGGTCGCCCAGAAAACGGACAAGGCGCGCTATATGGAGCGAATGATGGTCTATTTCACTCCTGAGTTGGAACGGACGGAAACCAACGGATGGGTTTTTGCTTCGACCGGCGAAGCCTGGGTCGCCGTAAAGGCGGTCGGCGGGCATTCCTGGGGTGAAGCCTCGCATCATTATCAGGGAACAACCTTCCTGATTCCAAATGACGACTTCGCGCCGATCGTTTTTTTTGCCGGCAGCGCGCAGGACGGGTTTCCATCGTATGAGGCGTTCCAAAACTATGTGCTGAACGATATTGTCCTGCAGGAAAAACCAAATGAACTGCTGATCCAGCGAGCCGGTAAACCGGACATTCAGTTTTTCACTGATTATCGTCTGCCGGTTGTCGAAGATTCCGATGCAGGCAATCCCTATAACAAAGCCTTGAGAACGCAATATACGTACGACAGTCCCTATCTGAAAACAGGGAGAAACCGGTACGAGGTGATTGCGCAGTGGGGCGACATCCGGCGGGTTTATGATTTTCAATCCATGACGATCACGGAGATGCAAGATGGTGAGAAATTGGAGGCGCAGGCGGCGATGAGAACCGAACAGATCTCTGAGGATGAGGCCGCGTATGAGGCCGAGGTGAGTGCCGGGTGGGACGAGGCTTTTTATGATGACGGCACGGGCGATTGGCAGGACCGCTGGTTTTTGGATGGGGAACACGCAACCCTCACGAACAGCGAGTTGGGAATGGATTTCACTGCGGGGCCGACTCATCTCAACCACGCTCACCATGCGGTGCTTTGGACGAAGCAGAGTTTTGAGGGGGATGTGAAGATTGAGTATGAGTACACCAAACTGGATGACACGATTTGGTGTGTCACCCTGCTGTATATTCAGGCGACCGGCAAAGGAGAGGGCCGCTACACCCGGGACATTTCCGAGTGGGGCGATCTGCGGCGGGAGCCTTTGATGCCGCTGTATTTCGAGCACATGAATCTGTATCACATCTCCTACGCGGCATGGGACGGCTTCAACAAAGACCCGAATGATCCCGGCTATGTCCGGGCGCGCCGTTACAGGGCCGGCTCGATTCAGGGCACGGAACTTCAGCCCGATACCTATACCGCCGCCGGATTCTTCCAGACCGGTGCGCCCCATAAAATCACAGCCATCAAATCCGGTAGTCATCTCTATTTCAATGTCGAAAATGCAACCACGGGCGAGTCCATGCTGTGCCACTGGGAAAACACCGAATTTCCGCCGGTCCTGGAGGGGCGCATCGGATTGCGGCATATGTTCACCCGCTCGGCCCGTTACCGTAATTTCAAGGTCTTTGTGCGCAAGTAAAACGATTACAGAAAAGGAACGTTTAATGAGAAAATCAACCGTCTTAATGATGGCCGCTCTGTTTTGCGGTTTGAACCTGTTTGCACAGGAAGCCCCGCTGGATTTTTGGGATGAAGCGCCCAGGCTGTTTGCGGTCGCGAAGGAGGGGCAGAGTCTTTATCACGATTTAGACCGCCGGTTGGCTGTGAATTACACCCCGGCATTTTTTAAAGTGGATCATGCGGATAAACGGGTCGGCGATCTCAGTATTGTTTATGACGCGGGAAAGGCCGGCAGCTCAAAAGACTTCGGTTTTGTGTCAAGTCTCTGGGGCGATGTGTGGGAACTGGATGACCGTTTTTCCCTTAACCTTCATGTGAAGGTAACCGGGGCGGAAGCCCCCGGCGCGTGGACGGTCGCGCTGGTGGATCAAGCGGGCAGGCGGGCTGTGAAATCAATCGAGGTTCCGGATCGGGAAAACTGGCACGAGTTGAATCTTCAACTGAAAGATTTTAAGGCGGAGGCGGGGTTTGATTTCTCCGCTGTAACCGCGTGCCGGTTTAAGGCGGAGCTGCCCGGGGATGCCTTGGTCCGGCTGGACGGCATTCATTTCTCCAAGGAGGGAACGGTTATCGGCGTGACCGATAAGACGCTCGAACAGCGAATGGAGGAGGAGCGGACGACCCGCCCTGCACGAATACAGCACGCCCACGAACTGGCTTCGAAAACGATGTGGGGCAGCCCGTACGTCAACTATTTCACGAAACTCTATCTCGGACGGGATTTGGACGAGGCGAATGCCGGGATCCTGCAGGAACTGCAAAAGCCCGAGGTGCTTGATGACCCGTGGTCCCTGTTCCTGACCCCCATGCTGTGCAGGCTCTATGATCATTTTTCAAGCAAGGCGGAAACCTTTCCCGGCCGGTTGACGCCGGAGGTCGAGAAGAAGCTGTTAGAAGTTCTCTGGGAACGGACGAATGCAAAAAACGATATCCACTGGGCCCGGCAGAGCACCTGGTGGCTGGACGGAAGTGAAAACCATGATCTGAATGCCAAGGCCTGCAATCTGGTCTCTTCCCGCATTTTTATGAATGAGCCGGACTATAAAGACCGTATCTACCCCGACTACGGATTCGGCGGCGGTTATCATTACGGGGGCTCGGGATACTATGGAAAAGGGGTGGACGGCAGCACGCGCCACGGTGGCGGTCGCGCCAACCTGAAAGACGGGAAAGCGTACAATGCCGCCGATCATTATCAGGCCTGGCTGGCGTTTCTGAAAGAGTACTTCCAGGAGCGTGCCCGGCGCGGCTTCTTTGTCGAACGGGCCGCAGACGGCTATATGCATCACACGATGAACTTTGTCGATCTGGTCTATACCTGCGGCGGCGATGAGGAGCTGAAGAAAATCGTAGGCAGCTTTTTTGATCTGGCTTATGCCGATTGGGCGCAGGAATCCATTTCCGGTCTGCGCGGCGGCATGAAGGGCCGGCACAACTACGAAGGGGGCTATGATTCGTTCACCGAGTATATGCGTTACTACCTGGGCGGTCCGGGAAACGGGACGATCTGGTACTATTACTCATTGATTAATGGATATCAGCTGCCGCCGGTGGTCATGAAGATGGCGCTGGACCGTCAGGGCATGGGGTGTTTTGAATACAGATCACGCGGGGTCGGCGAAGAGGAAAATGTCTGGCCGCGCCCGTTCGGAACGGAACGAACCCTGCTGTGCGATACCGAATCCCGGTTTCTTAAATACAGTTATGTCACGCCGGATTATGTGCTCGGCGTGCAGATGGAACATCCGGCCGCGGTGCACAGTCATTTGAGTGTCACCAAGCGTTGGCACGGCATGATCTTCGCTCAGTCACCGGAGAGCCGCGTGGTTACTGTCGGCCTGAATGTCGCGGGCAAGGACGAGCCGGGCTACGTCAAAAGCAAGAAGGGCTACGATATGCACCTGAACTATCGCAGTGTGCAGAGCCAATCGGTCTTAATTACGCAGCAGGCCCGCCGACTCTTTCAGGTGAACCCGGACTGGTTTCCCGCGGGAGAAATGTATGATCGGGGCATGGGCGTTTTTGTCGGAGACGATTGGGACGAGCTGGTGGAGCGGGATGGGTGGATCTTTGTCATGAAGGGTAACGCCTATGCGGCGATCAAGCCCATCCTCTGGGATGAGGCGTATGAGAAGGAAAAGAAAGAAAAAGCCGGAGGCGCGGGAACCCAGCAGTTTTTCAACAGCTCCAAAGAGGATGTAACCGTAAAAATCAAAGCGGGGGCCTATGAATGGATTTGTGACCACAAGGTCATCCAGTTCGAGGATAAATTCTCGCCGGTCATTATCGAAGCGGGCCGCAAGGCGGATCATCCGACGATGGCGGATTTCATGGCGGACGTTCTGGATAATTCGATCGCGCTGTATAAAACCGTTGTGCCGGGCTACAACGTCCTTGTTTATACCGGTTGCGGAGCGGATGCTAAAGAGATTGTTTTTAATGCGGGCACCATGGAAATGCCGACCGTCGGCGGCGAGTATATCGACTACTCATATCCGATGACCTTCGACAGCCCAACCATGCAGTCGGTGTACAAGAGCGGAAAAATCAAGATCAAATACGGAACGGAAGAACTGGACCTGGACTTTACCGGTAAACCGTGGTGGCGTATCTGGTAAAGTGGTCCATCCGCAGTTCGCGCGGGAGGCGTCACATTCGGATTTCAGGAGTAGTGCCAGATGAACAAAAATGACTTTTCAGCAGTACTGGGAGGCCTGTTATGTGCCGCGTCTATCGGAGTGTCCTTTGCGGAAAACCCGCAGAACGCGGAAAAACCCAACATCATTCTGGTTATGGCTGATGATCAAGGTTGGGGGGATACGGGTTATAATGGTCATCCTTTTGTACAGACGCCGGCACTGGATGCCATGGCGAAGGATGGTTTCGTGTTTGACCGGTTTTATGCCGGAGCACCGGTGTGTTCTCCGACCCGCGCAAGTGTACTTACCGGGCGAAGTCCGGTGCGGACCAAGGTGACCAACCATGGCCGCTATATGCGTCCGCAGGAGCAGACCATTGCCGAAACGCTGAAAGCCGCCGGATACGTTACCGGTATTTTCGGCAAAGTACATGTGGGCTCCGGGCAGCCCGACTCGCCTTGCAACCCCGGCGGCATGGGATTCGATGAATGGGTGATGGGTCTCAACTATTTTGACATCGATCCCTGTTTGAGCCGCAACGGCACGGTCGAGCATCGCACGGGGCAGGGCTCGGTGATCGTGATGGATGATGCAATTGAATTCCTGAAAAAACACAGGGATGGTGATTGTCCGATGTTTACGGTGGTCTGGCTCCCGTCACCACACAGCCCTCATCAAGAGGTGCCGGCGGGCCCGAGTCTCTACGATAACAGGGAGCATGCCGGATATTATCGGGAAATTACCCTGTTCGACCAGCAACTCGGACGCCTGCGCGGTGAACTCAGAAGCATGGGGATCGCGGAGAACACCATCCTCTGGTATTGCAGCGATAACGGCGGACTCGTGACGGAAACGTCCGGCGGTCGGGAGAAGAAGGGCAGCATCTATGAAGGCGGCCTGCGCGTTCCGGCGATCATTGAATGGCCCGCGCGCAGGCTCAAGGGCCGAACGGCCGTGCCGGTGATGACCTGTGATATGTATCCGACCCTCGTGGCGATGGCCGGGGTGAAACTGGACGCCCCGCACCCGCTCGATGGACTGGATGTCAGTGACATCATTGCGGGTAAAGTGGATAAGCGCAGCAAACCGATGGGCTTCTGGCACATGTTCCAGAACGGAGAGAACACCCGGAGCGATCAGATCCTCAAAGCGATCATGGAAAAGCAGCAGGCAGGTGCGCTGCCACCGTATGACCCGCCCCGAATGAGCAAGGACGTCGATGAATTCCCGCAGTTTCCGGAAGAGAGTAAAAAGGGGCTTGTCGCATGGAACGACTGGCCGTGGAAGCTGGTTTGTATCAATGGGCAGACGTTCGAGTTATATCATCTGATCCGCGATCCAATGGAAACAACCGATCTGTCCCAAAACCCGGAATATAACCAGCGGCTTGATCAAATGAAGAAAGAGCTGGATGCCTGGATGCGTTCGGTGGTCCGAAGCCTCAATGGAAACGATTATAGGTAGGAATTTTGACGAGGGCCTGAAGCGATATGAAACAGATAAGCCGAGTCCTTATATTTTTATTTGTGTTGAGTCGATCCGAAGGCTTTGCCGATGAACAGCTGGATATGCTGGTCGAACAGATTCATGCCGCGTCCATGCAGCAGCGGGCCGCGGTGCTGAACGAAGCCGTCGGCAGGGAGACCCTGTGGCCGGCTCCCGGTCAGCAGGCCTGGGGTGACGTGATGTGGGCGCTTTCTCTGCTCTATCTGGACGAGCGCGTTGACGAAGCCAATGCGCGGATACGGTCCCTTGCGGTAACTGAAGAGCCCTTTGCCTATTTCGGGGCGGTCGATTACGTGAAGATTCTCGCGCTGTTCAACAGCCGGAGCGCGCATTATCCGGGACGGCTGGAGCCTGAAACGGAAGCCGCCATGAAAGAGATTCTCTGGCAGTGGGCAAAAGAGTTCGAAGAATACTGGGAGCCCTCCCGGCTTGAGGCGGCCGAGCCCGAGGGTTCGGTCTGGTCGGTGTATGCTTCCGAAAACCATGATCTGATCCGCAAGGGCAATAACCACATCATCTTTTCCGTGCTGGCGGCTGATCCGGCCTACAGCAGCCTGACCTGCACAAATGGCAGGACCGTTGCTGAATATGATCAGCTGTACATGACCTATTTTAAGACCTGGCTCCAGCAGCGGGCCGCTTCCGGCCTGTGGATGGAACTCGGCGCGGAATATGCCAAATATTCCTATTCCGTTCTGTTCAACTTGTACGACCTGTCTCCTGATCCGGAAATTCGGACGCTCGCCAAAATGCTGCTGGATGTCATGTTTATTGAAGAGGCGCAGTGTTCCTTTGCTGATGGATTCCGGGGAGGAGGGAAAAGCCGGGCTCCTCGGACGAATCCCGAGAATGTTCCGGGGATGATGTCGCACAAGCGGCTGTTATACGGTGAGGAGGGCTCGGCAACCCATTCGCGCGTGTTTGAAACCAGTCTGTATCAGGTTCCGGATATCGCGATCTTCCTTCGGGAATTCGGCGATGACGCGGCGCCTTTCCTGATGCAAAACCGGGTGCCCGGCGAGAGCACGGCGCCTTCCAAAAGATGGGATGCCGAGCATGGCGAAACCTTCTATCTTGCGGACGATTCCGCGCTGTTGAACGTTTGCTGGAAAACACCCGCCTACATGATCGGGAGCACGCTGCAGCTTCTTGACGATGCCGACGACGGAGCTGGCGATGATTCGGGCATTACCCGCCAGGATCGCTGGGGCGGCATCGTATTTAACGACGCGGCGCATTCGAAAGTGCTGCCGTGGGCTGACAGAACGCCGGGAACGAGCACACGGGTGCATAATGCCTATTGGCAGGTGCAGCACGAAAACCTGATGATTGTCCAGAAAACAGACCGTTCGCTTTACACGGAACGAATGATGGTCTACCTCACCCCAACGTTGGAACTCACGGAGACCAACGGGTGGGTGTTCGCGTCGACGGGCGATGCCTGGAGCGCGGTGAAGGCGGTCGGCGGGTATTCCTGGGGAGAGGCTGCTTATTCCAACTTCTGGCCGGGGACCGTCTTTCTGATCCCGGCCGGCGAATATGCCCCGATTTTGTTTTTTGCCGGCAGTACGCATGACGGATTTGCGTCGTACGAAGCATTCCAAAACTATGTGCTGGAGGACCTGGTCCTGCAGGAAAATCCGGATGAGCTGCTGATCCAGCGGTCCGGCAGGCCGGACGTTCAGTTTTTCACAGATTACCGTGCGCCCGTTATCAGCGATGCAGACGAGGGCAATCCCTATAACGCCGACCCGGCACTGAGAACGGCATATACGTACGACAGCCCCTATCTCAAAACCGGTGCGAACCGCTCCGAAGTGATTACGCAGTGGGGCGAAACCCGCTGGATTTATGATTTTGAGTCCATGGACATACGAGAAGCCGGAGGGGCCGCCGTGGATTTCGGAGGCGAATATGTGTCTTCAGTTGTCAGCGCCTCCTCAACGGTCAACGGACCGACCACCGGGGATTATGACTTTGACGGTTCCGCGGATGACACGGCCAGATCCGTGACGTTTGGCACGGTGTGGTCGCCGACGACCTCCGCCAACTGGACCACGCCGGCCGGACAAACCGGCCCCAACCTGCGCTACGGAAAGTGTGTTGCCAATCTCGGAAGCGCCGTCGATCCAGCGGGAGGCTTTAAGTATGATCGGATCGTGAATTATTCGACTCCGCACATCGTACAGATTTCAAGCGGCAATGGCGCCGGTACCACCACGCGGATGTCGATGGCCTCCGCGTTTTACTGCGACAAGGCCGACTTTCTCAACGGGTGGGGGGCTGCCGGTGATCTCGAATTCGGTGCAAACGGCGAAATCAGTATCGATTTTTCAATCGATCGCCACGTGGGGGAGGGGCGCGCACTGGTGCGCAGCGGCAGCAGCTGGTATCTGTCTGCGGATGCATTGGTTGGGGCGGCGGCCAGGAATTCCACACTGACGATCTTCCCCGCATCGAGCGACTTTTACGCGTTCGATCCGATCGCCGGTTTGCTGCTGTTCGATACCGGCAATCCGGGCGCTGCCGTGTCCGGAGCAACACTGACCAATATTACCGCCATCGGCCTTCACATGCAGCACAGGAACTTTGATGGCACCAGTGCATTCCTCGCCTATGAGTTTTTCACCGGCTTGCGCGCCTCCATTCAGGATCCGGTCACAGCGGAGGGGTGGTATGCGGTCTGGAGTCAGCCTTATCGTGGAGTCGACATGGGCCTTTCTGCCGACCCCGACTTCGACTTGATGGACAACCTGACCGAGTATGGCCTGGGTGGAAATCCAACCAACAGCGATGCCGCATTTGTCCTGCCGGTCTCCATGCTGGATGCCGATCTGTTCTCTTATGTCTACAACCGCCGCCTCGACTCGGAAGCCCGCGGCCTGACCTATACGGTGGAGGTTGATATTAATCTGCTTGCAGAAACCTGGACCACCAACGGGGTTTTGGAAGCCGGTACCGGAGCGGGCAAGGCCGGTTTTGAGTCGGTCACGAACACCGTTCCGGCAGACTTGAACAACAAATTCATGCGCCTGCGGATTGACTGCAAGTAAGGTTTTAAGATCACAGTGTGGTCATTTTTTATGACAGGATTTTTTTGTAACCCTTTGTGGCAGAAACTCAATCAAGGTTTTTAATGGAGCCGTCGGAAAGGTTTGTAGTTCCGCCTTTAGGCGGCCTTGCGGTGCACGAGCTGCGGCGTTCCCTATGTGAAGAATTTAACCCAGATTTCTTATTGGCCTGTTGAAAATGGCTGAAAATCGACTTTTTTGACCCGATTTGAGGCCGTTTTTGTCGTAAGTCATTGATTTGCAACGCGAGATTTTTGATGTAGTGCCTAATAATGCTTTGGGACGGTTGACGGGTCTTTTTGGCTGTTACGCTTTTCTTATGTTTTTCAGGCAAAAGACCGTGTGCGGAAGTCGGGTTGTTCAACTTGTGGAGTCGTTTCGCAATGCCGAGGGGCAACCGCGTCAGCGAGTAGTGGCCTCGTTGGGCAATGC
>JBFHEM010000085.1:0-11475 GCA_041584215.1 Tichowtungia sp.
AGCAGTTCGGCAGCTTCGCCCATCAGAAGTAAGGCCGGATCTTCGGCTCGGCCTTCGAGAATCGGCAACGCCTGTTCCTTTGCCTCTTCCGTAGCCTTCAAAACGGCATGGATGAGTCGGTCGTTGGTGACGGGGGCTTCATCGACCCCAAAAGTGAACTCGTATTCGCTCCACAAATCGGCCTGGGCGCACTCGTCACCGTCTTGCGCAAGCGCATGTAACTGCCAAAACCGGTCGTCTGTTTTCAGTTTTTTGTTTTTACTCATTCCATCTCCTTGCTTCATGTATTTCCGTGGCTCGTTCTCAGCCTCCGGAGAAATTGCACGAAACGAGGGGTGGAAAAGGAAAAGGCCGCGCAACGGACTGCTATATCAGTCGTTACACGGCCTTAAATTTGTGTTTGCAGTTGCAGCAAATCGCGCTAACTGCAAATTGCGGGGTGGCTATCTGTTAAAGCTCATTATCTGATCTATGTTCACGGCGGCGCCCCAGAGAATCTTGATTTCCTTGTCAGCCCCGTCATTGATAGCGCGGGAAACGGAAGAAACACTGACTTTCAATCGTTCAGCAATATGCTCTTGAGACGGCCTCGGCAACAGCTTTGGCACGCCGCCACGATCCCGCGTCGTGTAAGCATGATCTCGCGCCACCAAAAGATGTTCCCGCAGCAGCTTCTTGATTGCGTCGATTGTCGCAGCACGCGGAGCACGTTTTCGAGGCTTCTTCGCCTGCGCGCCGTCTTGCTGCTGCACATTTGAAGGCAAAGAGTCGGACACAGAAACCGAAACCGGTGCGTTGGATTCATGAACCATGCGTAACATGCAGTTTGCGGCAAGGGTGCGCTTGCGGATGAGTGATGCGTTTTTCGCTAAGAGAATATCCAGGGCCTTCGTGACTTCCGCGGCATGACGCTGATAAAGATCATGGCAGCGGGAAAGGGTTGAAGAGAACGGACCGGCCAGATGGGGCAGTGCCCTGCCAAGTTCAGGATATTTCTGGAAAAAATCCATTGCATCCCGGATGGATTCAATGCGGTTGGCCCGTTCCAGAAACTGGGCGTTGAGCAGTTGGTCTTCTTTCTTATCGGCAGCATCAACAAACACATTTGTTCGATAAATTGACTCGGGATCAAATGGATCGGCACCAACCGCAAACATGCCGATTCTGCGGTCAATGCACTGTGAACACTTTCCGCAGTGGGTTTGGGTCTTCGTGCTTTCCCAGACATGCGCACAACTCATCGAGGTGGCAATCAGATCAGAACAACCGGCGTCTACAATTAATTTAATGATTTCGCCGCGAGTCTTCCAAATAAACGGATTTTCCACGGTAAAAGGTCTCCCTGCGATCAAAGAAACCAGATCGCTATAGAGATGCAAAACTTTGGGGTGGGTTGTCCGGGTGGAACGGCTGCCAACGGTCTGCGAACAAAATGGAAGATTGAAGCTGATTACACCGTTTTCATAAAAGCGCAGCGAATCGAGATCCAACATATTCGCGACCGAAGATCCCAGGGCCAGAAAGAGGAAAGAGCGGGTTCGCTGGGTATATTCCTTATTGTGAGCCTTTATTTTTTTATTGATGTCCACATGGATATGATCGGGAGCGAAATCGCCTGCGCGTGTGGAAAGTTTTTCCATCAGGTTCCGATGCACCGTATTCAATTTTTTGGTTGAGCGGTGGTTGACCAGCATAATTTTTCGTTTATCGGAAAGGGCCTCCTGAATGGCTCCGCCCAACGAGTCCAGTCCTCCGGAAAACATCACGACTTGCTCCGGTTTTGACAAGGAAAGAGCATTTTCACCGAACTTGAGATATTGCTGGATTACCGGGGCATTCCTTGCCTGAGAAAAAGAAAAACTGTAATGATCATCCGAGAGAAAATGGAGAGTCTCTTCCAGCGTGTCCCGAACCGCCGGGCTGTGCCAGAACCCGAAATCGCGCACCGGAATATGAAAATGGAGTCGGCGGCGCCACTGTGCACCGAACCGATCAACATCTTTAAGGCCGCCGCGCTGGAAAACCTGATCCGCACAATACACATACGTAGCGATTTCAAGGAAATCGATAAAACGGGATGACGCGTTTTGGTAAAAGTGGGAATGAATTTGATCGAGATTGAGACGCAGGTTCCACTCCCCCTTTTTATTCCGGAGGCTTAGCGCCAAATCCTGTTGCGGAAGTTTTTCAGCGGGCTGTTTGACCCCGCTGCAATAGATATTATGGTCCACAGTTATAACGGTCATAATGTCCTGATATTTCTGATCTCATTTTATTCATGCCAAACCAGCCGAAGCCCTTGGCTTTCGTTGCCGAGATATGTCCGCCTGACTCCCGTAAATGTTTGGCAAACCAGTCCTGACAGTACCGGCGTGTGATCACGGCGGATTCCCGACAATGCTGCAGTACGGCATCCTGGAACTGACCCATCTGATTCATGGTGGCAAAGCGTTTTCCTTCTCCAATATGCGTACCCAAATCTTTAGAAAGAAAATAATCGAGCGAACTGTGAGTGAGGTTGGCAAAAAAATTCTCACCGAACTTACCGAACTCCGCTGGACTTTTGAGTTTTACCAGCGGACTCAGGGTTTTGGCTTCGCCCTGGTCGAAGAGCTGCATCTGACTACTCTGCATGTGCTGAACCAGGGTGCTGGTGAATGCGAGGATAGCCTTTTCCCCGAAATCGGAATCGGCATTTGTTTTGCTGCACTGTGCATCCAGATATGACTGGGCCCCCATCGCGACATCCAGTGGCTGCGTCTTGGCATTCACGATAATGCCCAGCTGGGCCAATTCTTTCTTCGGGTCTTCAGCCGCAGCGGCCTGGGCGACATCGACCATATAAGCAACAACGGCTTGGAAGGTCGGATCGTCCTGAACCTCTGAAAAGGCTTTATCGGTCGCCTTGATCAGCTTTTCGGCGACATCTGCCGCGCCGGCGCCTCCGGCGATCAGCTCAATGACCTCTTTCCATTGCTTGGTCTTTTGCAGGCGGCCTAATAGAGAATGCCCCATTTAAGATGCCCTTTCTAAAGCATACTGAAGCCAAATCAACTGACGGCAAGTACAGCACCCTGAGCGTTAGTGCACAAAACACTGTTTAAGTGTATTGAGTTTACGGGAATTGCGGGCATGAAACAAAATAAAAAATCATGAAACAAAGAAAAACCCAACAGCAACCACAAGGGTCAAAATGAACCTCACAGAACGATTGAGTGCCCGCGCCGGCTCGGGTGACGGTCCGGATCGCGCTGCGCGGTTTATTGCGACGCCCCCTCAACAGCGCGCGGTGAAATTCGTCCGCTCACATCCGGCATTTTTTGGCGGCCCGCCCTTAGTAAAGAGCCTTAGGCGGCAATTCCGCGGATGAAGGTTTCAACAAAACCGATAACCTTGTCCAGCACCCGTTTTCTGACGGGACCGCGCTCCAGGACTTTGAGCGGCCGTTCGATCAGCTCGACGATGTCCGGATCGGGCAAGGGCCTCTGGCCGGTGTAGACAAAGCGGTCGATCACCTGCTGCAGCTTGTCAGCATTCAACTGCTCTTCCTTGACCAGCTGATCAAAGGCGGACCGTCGCTCCTGCTCCCAGAAATCCTCGAAGGAATCGGGGATCTCGGCAGCGCTGGACAGGTCGGGCAGCGTGCTGTCGATGAATTTCTGAATCAGCTCGCGCTTGCTCCGCAGCTCGACCTCGCCCGCGACAGAGTCGAGAATCAGCTTGCGAATCTTCGCCTGCCCGGGAGCGTCCGCCTCATAAAGCTGGGCCAGCAGAGTCAAAATGTACTGAACGTTAATGATGTCTTTATGAATCAGCTCCAGTTCAAAATCCACGTCGTCGAGAATGGACACCTTTTCCTTCTGGGTGTCCGACTTCACCTTGTCGTAGAGGTCGAGATAGGCGCTGCGGTAGTCGGCAAAACGCTGGGCCGGCAGCGCCAGGTCTTCATCGTCGAACTCCAGAAAGGATTCGAGGATATTGTGCAGGCGCATCAGCTCGCGGAAAATCTTAATAAACTTCAGCTCCGCCTCTTCGTCCGGCAGCTCCTTCACACTGCGCACGGTCGGCACCAGAGTCAGCAGTTCCACGGTTACGGCGTTGAACTGCTTCATGTAGTCCTCGTAAGGCGGAACAAATATCGTCTCCATGGCCTCCTTGTTGGAAAAGAGGGCCACCGCCTTGTCGGTCGCCTTCTTCAGGTTGCGGAACACGACAATATTGCCCTGGCTCTTGACCTCGTTGAGAATTCGGTTTGTGCGGGAATAAGCCTGAATCAGCCCGTGGTATTTGAGGTTCTTGTCCACGTACATCGTGTTCAGCGTCTTGCTGTCGAATCCGGTCAGGAACATATTCACCACCAACAGGAGATCCACCTTGCGCTCTTTCACCTTTTTGGCGATGTCCTGATAGTAGTTGTAGAACGATTGCGTATCCTTGGTGGAATATTTCGTGCCGAACATCGCGTTGTAGTCGGCAATAAAGCCGTCGAGTTTATTGCGCGTATGCGGATCGCCGCCCTCGCCGCCGACAATCTCGCAATCCTCATCGAGGATGCCGTTTGCATCGGAATCCTCCTCGTTGCTCGTGTAGCTGAAAATGGTCGCCACGCGCAGCTTGTGCTTCCCCTGCTCCTTCTTCGCCGCGAACAGCTCGTAATATTTAATCAGCATGTCCACCGAGCTCACGCAGAACATCGCGGTGAACTCCCGGTTGCGGGTCTTGAGCGGATGGTGCTCAATGATGTAGTCGGTAATCTTCTCCAGCCGGGAGTCGTCTTCGAGGGCCTCCTTCGTGTCGATTCCTTCCACCTTGATGTCTGCACCGACGGTGTGACTGTCTTTCTGCTTATAGCGCCCGACGTATTCCACCGCGAACCTCAGCACATTCTCATCCTTGATCGCATCGGTAATCACGTACGAATGCAGCTGCTGGTGGAACAGCTCCTTCGTCGTGTGCTTGCGGCCCTGCCGGCTGATCGCGTTATCGGCGAAAATCGGCGTGCCGGTAAAACCGAACAGCTGGTGATTGCGGAAAAAGGCGGTAATGCGCTTGTGGGTGTCGCCGAACTGACTGCGGTGGCACTCGTCGAAAATAAAAATGATGCGCTCATCGCGCAGCGGCTCCATCTGTTTCAGATAGCGCTTTTTACTGATCGCCGTATTGAGCTTCTGCAGCGTTGTCACAATCAGGTCATCCATGCGGCGGGCGTTGTTCTTGGAATTCGAGTTATTGCCCGTGAACTGCGCCACCAGCGTTTTCGTATCGTCCGTGCCGTCGATGCAGCCCTTGCGGAAGCCGTTGAACTCCTTGATCGTCTGATAATCCAGATCCTTGCGGTCCACGCAGAACACCACCTTATGCACACCCGGCAGGCCGGTCAGGATCTGGGCGGCCTTGAACGACGTCAGCGTCTTGCCCGACCCCGTCGTGTGCCAGACATAGCCGTTGGCCTGCTCCGCCGGCGGGTTTATGACCCGCTCCACGATCGCCTCGGTCGCGTAAAACTGATAGGGCCGCAGCACCATCAAAATCTTATCCGTCTCGTTGAGCACCGTGTATTTGCCGATCATCGCGCCCAGGTGCGCCCGGTTCAGGAACGCCGCGGCGAACGGCGTCAGCTCGCGGATCGTCGTGTTGTCCTCCTGCGCCCAGTAAAACGTCTGCTTAAAACTCTGCCGGCGCGCGTTCGCGTAATACTTGGTGTTCACCCCGTTGCTGATCACAAACAGCTGCACGAAATGGAACAGCCCCTGCCCGCTCCAGAAACTGTGCTTCTGATAGCGCTGGATCTGATTAAACGCCTCCTTCATCTCCAGCCCGCGCCGCTTCAGCTCAATCTGCACCAGCGGCAGGCCGTTCACCAGAAGCGTCACGTCGTAGCGGTTTTTGTAACTGCCCTCCTCCATCTTCACCTGCTGCGTCACCTGAAAGCGGTTGCGCAGCGGATCGACCGAATCAAAAAACTCCAGATAAACGGTGTCGCCGTTTTCGCGCTCCAGCTTCATGCGGTCGCGCAGGGTGTGCGCCTTGTTGAACACCCCCGACTTCCTGTTCAGGTGGTGCAGCACCTTCGTAAACTCCGCATTCGATAGCGCCACCGCGTTGAACGCTTCCAGCTCGGCCTTCAGGTTCGCCAGCATCGACGCCTCATCCGTCACCGCCGTTCGGCGGTACTCCAGACCGACCAACTGCGCGACCAGGTTGTCTTCCAGAATCTGTTCGGGTTGGGTCATCGGAATGGCGCTGGAAAAAAGATCACTCATCGTTTCATTACCTAATTCGTCAATCATCATTCAACTTCTTCGTCCGGCGGGGTGTCCTGTCTCGGCCTATTTGCGGCTCACTTTTGAGCCACAAAACCGGTTGCGTCTCATTTTTACATAATTATGAGACACAAGCCTGTTTGTCGCGCATTCGTGAGACACAAAACCAAAACCACTACATCTTGTGTTTTTTTCCATCATCCCCGGGCTCAAAACGCTTTATACCCTTCCGCAGCATTCAACAAATCAGCATATCCATAGACCGCCGGCTTACTGCCTCGCCCTTCCGACCACACCTGAAGAATCCCCTCATCGCGCAAAACGCGCAAGATGCGGCTTGCCGTAGCCTTGGGAATGCCGGACGCCCGCACAAAGTCAGAACTGTTGAAAATCGGTTGCTCAAAAATCCAATCGAGCGCATGTATGGAAAACTGGGAATGTGAGATCTCGACCATTTTCAGCTTCATTCCATTGTAAAGATCAAGCACCGCATTGGCCTTCAGCAGGTTTTGCTCTGCCTGTTGACGAACCGCTTCCAGAAAGAATGCGCACCACCCGCTCCAATCATCATCCCGAGAAACGGCAAGCAAACGATCATAGTACTCCTCCCTGTTTGCGTCGAAATAAGCGCTGATATAAAACATGGGGCGATGAATCAAACCCACTTGGCGCATAAACAAAGGAATACACATCCGCCCCAAACGCCCGTTTCCATCCAAAAACGGGTGCAGCGCTTCCAGCTCAGCATGCAGCACGGCCAGCTGAATTAACCGGTCAGGAGCATCGCCATTCACATACAGATCCCAACGCCCCATGCCCTCTTCGAGATCCCCGGCGGAAACAGGAACAAAACGGGCGCCCTCAATCGTACAGCCATGTGGCCCGATCCAGTTCGGAACCCGTCTATAGATCCCGGGAGATTTTCCATGACCGCGGACTCCATCAAGTAACACAGAATGAATCTCTTTAACGACTCGCTGACAAAGCGGGATATTTTCGAGAAGCATTTCCGCATGCCGTAATGCTTTCCGATAGTTCAGAACCTCGTTAATATCTTCACGCTTCTCCGCCGGAACATTCTTTCGTCCGCCCTCCGCCTCAAACTCCAGCACCTCCCCCATGGTGGCTTGTGTGCCTTCAATCTTTGACGACAGCACCGCTTCCTGCGTGGTCAACGGACTCAGCAAAACCGCCGCGTTCGGAATGGCAGACAAAACCCCGTCATAACGGGCCACCGCTGCGTTCGCAGGCCCCACCAGAGGAACCAACTGTTCCCAGTTAAGCTGTTTCGGTGGAAATTTACCACTGTGATATTGAACTGCACTCATTCAACGCTCCTTCAATCCTTCGCTATTTTGCCCGAATAAAACTCTCATTCCGATGCAGACAGGCTGGAAGCCTGTCCTACCTTACCTTTCTTCGGCAAAAACTCTCCCTCATTTAGAAATTGCGGAACGAAATTTCTATACAAACATCTGCTGCAACAGCCCCCGTTTGAACGTTTGCGTCTTCGCGATCTGCCCCGCCACCTGCTCAATTTTGCGGTCCAGCGCCGACAAAAACTCCGCGATCTTTTTTTGTTCGGCTGGATGGGGCAGCAAAAATGGCAACCTCTTCATTTCGTCTGTATCCAACTTTCCTGCGCCGATGCCAGTCCCAACCACCCTGTGAAGCAGCATATTTTCCGAAGCGATAAACCACTGAAGTAGAAATTCAGCGCTCACTTTGGCGGACGGCATTAGAGCTTTCACATCCTGATTGAAAGCGACATCTCGTGTCGTGATACCAACAGGAATTCTATTCCAAAGCATGCTACCCCGAACGAGAAGCAAGAGAGTTCCTTTCAGAGCTATCTTCGATCCTGACCTCACTCCGTCTTCAGTAATTTTAAGCGGCGAGTCTCTGTAATATCTTTCATGCATGGTTGCAGCGCTCAACCAAGGAATGTCACCTTCCCAGTATGAAGAATTGTCTTTTGAGGGAGTGCCTCCTGATGACCAACGTGTAAGCTCCCCCAACTTTTTCTCCACCCAATCAGGGAAGGGATTGCCGTGGTCGTCTTTAAAGCGCAGGGTTTGGGAGAAGAGCTGCTGCATCATCCCTTTTTTGTACTGCTCGAGCAGGGCTTTCTTCTCGATCAGCTGCCCAATCCGCCCATCCACCGCCGTCAAAAAATCCGCTATCTTCCGCTGCTCGGGGAGCGTGGGGGCAACGAATGGAATCCGGATGAAGTCCTTGCCATAAAGCCTCAGTCGATCACTCGTCAGCCCATACGAGTACGCCCAGAAAAGGTAGATCGACCGGGATCTCCGAAATGCGTATTCAAAGAATCGGGTATCAACGCTGGTCTTGCCGCGCAGCACGACATAAGCCGGACTGACAATTCCGTCCGTGGTTGCCCGACCAAATGCTCCCTGCCACATTCGCATCATGTTGTATGCAATATCGCCGTCTCTCACCAAAAGGTGATCTTTCGCCGTCAGGTTGGTTTCCTGCTTCCGTTCCAAGTCGTCCCGGTTTACCAAGCCGCGATCCAAAGTCACCGACAGGGTTGGAAGTCCATCAGACCCTTTTGCGCGGCTTAAGGAGAACCATTTGCCCAGATGGTCCGGCGTCCATTCGGCGGAGAATGCGGGAAACCGTTTTGCAGGTACAAATGTTGGTATAGCCTCCATCAAAACGGTCCCTTAATGCCCAACTCTTCACAAAACCCCGCGACGACCTGATCGTTCTCGCCCATGGCTTTTTCCAACGCCACCAGTTTTTCCGATACTTCTGCCAAATCGATGGGCTTCTCTTCCTCAAAGGTATCGACATAGCGTGGAATGTTGAGGTTGTAGTCGTTTTCGGCGACTTCGCTCCGTTCGGCGACGTGGCTGAATTTTTCAATCGCTTCTCGCTTGCGGTAGGTGTTGACGATGCGGTCGATGTCCTGCGGGCGTAATTGATTTTGATTGGTCGCGCTTTTGAAGCCCTGGCTGGCATCGATAAAGAGAATGTCGTCGGGATTTTCGCGCTTTTTTTTGAGCACGAGGATGCAGGTGGGGATGCCGGTGCCGTAGAAGATATTGGCCGGCAGGCCGATGACGGCGTCGAGCCAGTTGCAGTCTTCAATCAGGTAGCGCCGGATGTGGCCCTCGGCCGCACCGCGAAAGAGCACGCCGTGCGGCAGCACCACGGCCATGGTCGCGCCGGAATCGAGGTGATGCACCATGTGCTGCACAAAGGCGAAGTCGGCCTTGGTTTTGGGGGCGAGTTTGCCGTAGGCGGAAAAGCGGTCGTCGCTTTCATGGATGGAGCTGGCGGACCACTTGGCGGAAAACGGGGGATTGGCGACGATGGCCTCGAAGCGCAGGTCGGCGTGCTCGGGCGCGGGATGCTCCAGCGTGTCCTCGTTGCGCAGGTCAAAGCGTTTGTAGTGCACGCCATGAAGGATCATGTTCATGCGCGCCAGGTTGTAGGTGGTCGGATTCATCTCCTGCCCGTAAAAACCGCCGACCTCCTTGACCTCTTTGGCCACGCGCAGCAGCAGCGAGCCGGACCCGCAGGTGGGGTCATAGACATTCTTTAAACTGCTCTTTCCGGTGGTGACGATTTTGGCCAAAATGGTGCTGACTTCCTGCGGGGTGTAAAACTCGCCCGCCTTCTTGCCCGCGCCGCTGGCGAACTGGCCAATCAGATATTCATAGGCGTCGCCCAGCACGTCGGCCTCGGCATCGTCGAGCCGGAAGTCGATTTTATCCAGATGAACCAGCACCTTGGCAATCAGCGCGTTTTTCTGGTTCTCGGTTTTCCCGAGTTTGGAGGAACCGAGATCGAGGTCTTCGAACAGCCCCTCGAAATCCTCCTCGCTGTCGTGGCCCATCGTGCTGCTCTCGATGTGCTTGAGAATTTTTGTTAGCTCTTCGAGAATAAAGTTGTCTTTGCTGCGCGCGCCCTTCTCCGCCACCCTGTGGAACAGCTCCGAGGGGTTCAGGAAATAGCCGAGCCGCTCCACCGATTCCTCCCGGATCGCCGCAAGCATTTCCTGCCCGGCGGCCGAGTCTTCATCGATGGCCTCAAACTGGACCCCGTCGTGCCTGAGAATCTCATCGGCAAACAGATGCATCCGTTCGGAGAGGTATTTATAGAAAATGAAGCCCAGGATGTAGTCGCGGAACTCATCCGCGCCCATTTTACCCCGCAGCGTATTGGCGATATCCCACAGGCTGCTGCGCAGCTGTTTTTTGTTTTCTTCAGACATAGAGTTGGTTCCAGCGTAATGATGTCGTTTCGCTTCTTTTCGGAACCCCGAAAAGCACTTTCTCCCTGCTCCGCAGGGTTCAGATCCAAACATTGGAAGCAGGCAGCGCCTGCACCCGCCCAATTTTCCAATGATGGAAACTTTTTACACCTTTTTTCCAAGGCTTGGAAGCCGCGGCTGAAACAATCTGCAAAAGCAGCGCGCTTTACTCAGCTTTCAATTTCAGCCGATTGAGCGCGGCGTAGTCTTCGAGCAGCAGCTCCTGCAGGCGGGTTCGTCCGCCGTCCTGCACGCATTGATCATCGATGCGGAGATAGAGCGGCACCAGGGCCGGTTCGTCCCCTTTTTCGCGGTGAGCCGTTGCGACGCCCAGCAGCAGGATGCGCAGCCGGTCGGCAGCGGGTCCGGCATCGATCGAGTCGAGGATTTTATCGAGCGGCGGATCGAGCGGTTGCCCGCGTCCGCCAACCGCAATAATGCTATGCAGCGCTTTTTCGAGATCGGGCAGCGTCAAATTGCCGAGGCCGCGGTCCGGATCGCCGGCCAGTGCTGCGGCCGCGGTCATCAGTTTGGCGCGTTTATGGCCGTGAACAGCGGCAACACTCCCCTGCCCGATGCGCTCACAACCGTCCCAGAGGATCGGCAGCAACCAACTCAGGAAGGCGAAAAACACCTGCAACAGAATCCACAGCATTTGCGCCAGAAAGACGATGATGACCACGGCGGCCTGTACGGCGAAAACTGCCAGGGCAAAGACGGCATAGACCATCTGGATGGTGGCGGCGTTCTTTCCGCGAATCTGTACGCCCCCGAGCTTCACCGAAGATCGATTGGGCTTCATCCAATTAAACGTGCCGATGGCGGTTTTGGTGGACGCGCTGATTCCGCTTTTGGAAAGGTTGAGTTTAGTCGGGCCTTTTCCATACCGGCCCCGCAACCGGAAGTTCCCGTTCTGAAAGCCGGCATTGG
>JBFHEM010000086.1:0-11408 GCA_041584215.1 Tichowtungia sp.
GGGATGGCCTTTCCGCCGGCACTGGCGCTGGCCGCTACGGGCGATCAGGACCTTGCCAGGAGAATGGGAGAAGCGCTGGGGCGTGAAGCCCGCGCGCTGGGCGTTCACATCTGTCTGGGCCCGGGGATGAATATGGCGCGCGCGCCTCTTCTCGGCCGCAACTGCGAATATTACGGCGAGGATCCGCATTTGACGGCGCACATGTCGACCGAACTGATTCGCGGGCTCCAGAGTCAGGGCGTGATGGCCTGCGCCAAGCATTATGTGGCCAACGAGATGGAACTGCAGCGCACCGGCAGCGATTCCCGGGTGGATGAGCGCACCCTGCGCGAAATCTATCTGCCGCCGTTTGAACGGGCGGTGCGCGTGGGGAATACGGGCTCCATCATGGGGGCCTACAACCGGGTGAATGGAACCCCGTCCTGCATCAATGACTGGATGCTGCGGCAGGTGCTGCGCGATGAATGGGGCTTTCAGGGAATTATCGTTTCCGACTGGGGGGCCGGCGGCGGCAGTGCCGAGAAGTGGTCGGCCGGCGAGCTGGACCTGGCCATGTCCTCAGGGCCTATGGGAAATCCAGAAATTGTTTTGCCGCTGATTGAACAGGGGAAGATCGATCCCGCGGTCTATGACCGCAAAGTCCGTCATCTGCTCACCCGGTTTATCGAGTTCGGTTTCTTCGATCATGCTCAGAAGGACAGTTCGCTGGAGGTCGGCTCCGATGAAAACTATGAAATCGCACTGGATATTTCCCGCAAAGGAACGGTTCTGCTGAAAAACGAATCCAACCTGCTTCCGATTGATACAAACAAGGTGAAATCGATCGCGGTGGTGGGTTTGTTTGCGGAGCTTCCGACGGGAAATCTTCCCTATGTTACCGGAATTGCCGGCAGTTCTTCCATCAGTGTGCCTCATCCGGTTTCCATGTCGCAGGCCGTCCGTGATCAGGTTGGGTCTGAAGTCAATGTCATCAGTATGCCGGACGATATAGCGACGCTGTTCAAAACAACGAATTATGTGCATACCGCTTCGGATGGAAGTCTTCAGCCGGGCATGTGGGCTGAATACTATACCAACACGACGTTTTCAGGGGAGCCGGAATTGGCCCGTGTGGAGCCGGATCTGAATTTTGGTCACGGGTGGCGACTCAAGAGCTGGCTGGTTCAGGATAAGAAATTCAGGAGGTTGTCTGTTCGGTTAAATGGAGCGGTCACGCCGACTCAATCAGGCGTATACCAGTTTGTGAAAAAATCGAATCCCGGTGTGAAAGTCTGGCTGGATTGCGACCTGATCATTGATGATCTGGCCGACTTTGAAAAAACGCATTGGCTTCGCCCAACGGCCGGTGTGACGCGCGAGCTGACTGCCGGACAGACCTATGATTTGAAAATTGATTATGTAAATATTCCGGACCTTACTCCTCATATGAAGAGTTTGCAGTTTGGGTGGGGATTGGTCGACTACTCTGAGGTTCAGGAAAAAGTCCGGTCGTGCGATTTGGCGATAGTATGCGCCGGGTTTGATCATATGACGGAGGGCGAGGGGGTTGATCGCACCTTTGAATTGTCGTATGGACAACGCGAGTTTATTGAGGCGGTGACGGAAGTTCAATCGCAGACCGTGGTGGTGCTTACCGGCGGGGGTGCCTGCGCGACGGAATCCTGGGTGGATCAAGTCCCGGCTCTGTTGGAAACCTGGTACCTGGCCCGGGATGGCGCTCAGGCGGTTGCCGAGATTCTGTTCGGAAAAGTCAATCCGTCGGGCAAACTCCCGGTGACGTTTGACCGGCGCTGGGAGGACAATCCGGCCTATCCGCATTACAAGCTCGATTGGAGCAAAAAGCCTTATACGACCGATTACACGGAAGGAATCTTTATCGGCTACCGGGGGTATGACCGGTCCGGAAAAAAACCGCTGTTTCCGTTCGGCCACGGGCTTTCCTATACGACGTTTGAATTCGGCGATCTGGCCCTTGAGCCGCTGCCCGATGACGGCTCGGGAAATCTGCTGCGGGTGACGTGCACCGTTCGGAACACCGGGAAGCGCGCCGGCGCCGAAGTGGCGCAACTTTATGTAGGAGATGAGGACTGTTCGGTCCCGCGGCCGATACGGGAACTGAAAGGATTTCGCCGGGTCGAGCTGCAGCCGGGAGAATCGAAGCAGGTCAGCTTTATGCTTGATCGGCGTGCGTTCTGCTTTTGGGATGAACCCTCGCATGTCTGGCGGGCCGAGTCCGGCGTTTTTAAAATCGCAGTGGGCAGCTCCTCGCGGGATCTCCCGCTGAAGACCGACTTTGTCCTGAATAGCGGGTACACGCTGAAGCCGTAGGTCGGAGGTCGGAGGACTGAAGACGGAGAACTGAAGACGGAGGTCGGAGAGCCGATGACACTCTCTTCTTTTAAAACGTGGGAATAGGGACAGATGATTAGAAAAACAGGAACAGCATTGTGTGTGCTGCTGTGTGCTGCGGCCTGCGGTTTTGCAGCAATGCCCCGGTGGGAGCAGCCGGCCGGAGGGACTTTTGAGGAGGTCAACCCCGGTGTTTTTGAAGTGAAAGACCGCCCGCTGGTGTTTAGCGGGTTTTCGGGCGATTCGGTTCGCCTGAAATTCAAGGCCCGGGTTCCGGGCGATGACGGGACGGGTCAGTTCTGGTTTTCGACGAATTACAAAGAGGAGTTTCAGCGCTATGCGATGGCGGTTCGCTCGGGGGAGCTGAGCGATATTTTTCTGACCCGCTACCGTCAAAGTGATTTTCCTAAATCCATTACCGATGTTCATTACGGATACGACCTCGGGTTTCGCGCCGACCTCTCTGAATGGACGGACGTGGTGTGCGAGGTGCGCGGCTCCCGGATTACAGTTTGGGTCAACGGTGCAAAATTCCCGCAGGCGGATTTTCGCGACTGGGCACCGCTGCCCGGTGGGAAAATTGCGCTCGGCGGCGGGTGGGAGCCCGCGCAGTTTAAAGACATTCAGGTTGAACCGCTGGACCCCGACGAGCCCTTCGATGTGTATGGTCCGCGGACGCGCAAATTCACTTTCGGAAAAACCGCGCAGGAGATGAACAACGGCTATGTGATTTCTTCCGGTGAGGCGTACGACAAACGAAAAGGCTTCGGCTGGGAGAACGATCTCTCGCGCAACGCACGCGATCGCGGCCCGGTTCGCGATCCGCTCCTGAAAGGGGTTGTCTTTGCCCAGGTTGGTGACGGGGAGCAGGTATTCCGGTGCGATGTGCCGCCGGGCGAATATGTCGTTACAGCCGGTGGCGGCGATGTTTCCTCGTACGGACAGATGCGCATCGATGTCAATGGCGTGCGGCTGATTGATGCTGTGCTCACTCCGAATGAATTTGTTGATCAAACGGTCCGGGTGCGCTGTGCGGGGAATGAGGGGATTCAGGTCCGGCTGAAAGCGATTGATGAGCGCCCGAACGGCGTGATCAATCCGATCAACTATCTGATTGTTGAACCGCTTTCCGAGGCCCTGGTCCGCATCCCGGACCTGGAATCAACGCGCAGGAAAGATCGTCAGGCCTATCAGCCGTTGGAATTCACAGCGAGTGATTTCAACGCGGGCAAGAGTGTTTCGCTGGATGGCGAATGGCTGTTTATGCCGGTGCAGAATACGGATGAGACCGCGGCGCTGAGCCGGAGCGCGTCCGATTCAAACTGGCATGTCATTTCCGTGCCCTCGTACTGGAGTCCGAATGCAACCTGGATCTATACCGGGCAGCGGCGTGCGGGGCCGAGTTTCCGGACGCGCGAGCTGCGCCGGGTCAATGCGCAGACCTTCGACTGGCGCAATACCAAGGCGGCCTGGTATCGCCAGTGGATTACCCTTCCGAAACCGGGCGAAGAAGGAAATCGCTATCGGATGACGTTTGATGCATCCGCCTCGATCACCCGGGTCTATGTGAACGGGAAATTGGCAGGAAGCCATACGGGCCAGTTTGCCCCGTTCGAAGTGGATATCACAGACGGTCTTGATTACGGGAAACCGAACCTGATTTCCGTCCAGGTGATCGGCGAACCGGAACTGGATCTGGCCAATCACGGTCAAGTGCTCGGAACGATGGTTACGATGATCGTGACGCCGGAGCATGTCGGCTCGCTCCCGCGCGGGATCATCTATTCAACGATCCGCGATATGCGCAACCGCCCGACCAATGAACGCCCGTCCGGAATCTGGCAGAGTGTTTCGCTCCGTCAGGTCGCACCGGCACGGTTGACGGACTGGTTCTTCCATCCAGACAAAAACGGTGCCAGCGTTGAAATTTCCGTTACGGCTCCGTCCGGGCAGAAATGGAGCGGCGAGGTGACGCTTTCCGTCGCGGGTGAAGAGCTCCGCGAAACGCTTGCGATCCCCGCCGGTGAAATCAAGACGGTTGTTCTGCCCGTGCGGCCTGAAAACGTTAAACGGTGGGAACCGGGCAGCCCGAACCTCTATCCGATCGAAATCGGTCTGGTTGAAAACGGGAAAACGATCGATCAAATTTCTGATCAGGTCGGATTCCGAACCGTCGCCGTGACGGAAACTCAGTTTTTGCTCAATGGGCGCCCGTATTTTCTCGCCGGAGGGAACCTGGTCACCCACGGGCTGACGCCGAACAGTCAGGAGTGTGCACGGCAGACACTGGAGATGATGGTTCAGAACAATTTGCGAATGGTCCGTTCGCATGCATCCCCGATGTCTGAAACCTGGCTGGACGAGGCGGATGAGCTGGGGCTTGCGATCAGCCTGGAAGGAAGCTGGCCGTGGGTGCTGACCATGAATACCGAAATCCCGTCTGACGAGCTCTGGGATGCATTTGTGCGGGAAACGCTCGATCTGGTCCGGCACTACCGCAATCATCCCTCCGTCTTTATCTGGACGCTCTCAAATGAAAATCATATGTGCTGGGACACGGATGAAGTGCGGCGTTTGAAGAAGTGGCGCATGTGGGAAGCGCTCCTTAAGCAGGTTCGCGAGCTGGATCCCACCCGTCCGATCTGTGCGTATTCCGGATATGAGCGGATGGATACGCGCCATCCGGTTCCGGACGCAGGGACATCGAAAGATCAGTACTACGAATTGTTCATTAAGAAAAACGGAATCGATGACGGCGATTTCTCCGATGAACATCGCTATACCGGCATTTATGCGCCGACCATTCTGAACTATCTCTATGAAGAGCTGCCGCGCAGCTATGGCCAAGGGATTCCTCTGATCAGTCAGGAGGCTTCAACCGGATATCCGAATAACGATTTCGGACATATGGAGCGCACCTACATCAACACATTTGTTCCGCAGGCGTGGGTCGGTGATGATGCATACGATCATCGCAATCCGATGCCGTTTCTGGTGCATTCCGGAACGGCGGCGAAGGAGTGGATGGAAAAAGTGCGGCGCGACCGCAAAGCCGCGGGCTGGCTGCTTTTCAACAGCGGAAACTGGCTGAAACGCCCTTATGTGCCGGGCAGAATCGAAGCCTGGCCGGCCATGAAGCTGGCGGGGGAATCCATGCAGCCGGTGCTGATTTCGATGAAGCAGCGCGACCGTCATGTGTTTGCCGGCAGCGCATTCCGTGCCGAGCTGCATGTGATTAACGATTCGGCGGACGGAACCGATTTGACGGGCCTGACGGGCTCATACACCTTGCGGGATGAGGCCGGAGCGCCCGTCGTTTTCGGAAAACTGGATTTTCCGGACACTCCGTACTACACGAACCGCAGCGTCCCGTTTGAATTCACCGTTCCGCCCGGTCTGCGGTTCGGAGAGTACTCCCTGACCTTTGCGCTGATGAAAGACGCGGAGAAACTTTCAGAAAACAGCTATGCATTGAAAATTGCGACACCGGCCTGGGCCGAAGAGCCGGTTCGGAATGCCGCTCCAGTGTACATTTTCGAGGCGGATCAGCCGGTTCGTGATGTGTTGAAAACCATGCGCGTCCCCGTCGCGGCCTCCGAATCGGATGCGGGGGTCGGAATCTGGGACGGCAAAGAACTTCCGCCCAAAGAGTCGGACGAAATGAAGGCCCTGTTGGGTTTTGTTGAAAAGGGCGGAACCCTAATTGTGAGCCGCACGAGAAATGCACACACCGTCTTTGATGAGCGCATCGGGCCGCACCGCGAAAAACAGGAGTGGCTTTTTCCTGAATATGTCAGTGTGCGCGACCGCTCGCATCCGCTTCTCGACGGGTTCGGCCCCCACGACCTGAAGTGGTGGAATGGAAACGGCGGACGTCCGGAAGTTTGTCAGTATGTTTATACGGTTGCTGATGAGGGCAGCGACGAGGTCCCGGTTCAGTATATCGAGCCTCACCTGAGCAGCGGATGGGTCGAGCGCTTCCGCACCCCGTTTGTTGAGTTTCTCTATGGCCGCGGCCGGGTGATGGTTTCCGAGTTTAACGTGCAGGTTTCCGATACGGATCCGCTGGCGCGAAGACTGTTTGCCAATATCCTCCGGGTTGCAGGCACTCCGGTGAAATAAAGACAATGTAATGCAAAAATTATGCATTAATTGGCCGGCTGTCAGGGCTGCTCCGGCGGACGTTTTTCCATAAATTAATGAGTAAACGCATTATTTTATGCCGGTTGGGAATTTTAAATTCATTTGTTGACACGCGTGCAACTTCTAGCAACTATATGCAGTGTGTCAGGCAGGCGCATCGGCGCAAAGCTGTTTTTCGAGAGGCTCTGCGGTTTAGAACATTTTGAATTGAACTGCAGCCGCACACAGCCTCCCTTCGGGAAGGCTGTCCTGCAAGTTTGTTTGTAGGCCGAGCTTCTTCGGTATTCCGAAGAGCTTGGGGGGTGGTTATAGATTTAATTAAAACGCTCTGGAAACCCGTGAGGGTCGGAGGCCGGAAGTCAGAGGTCGGAAGTCGGAGGTTGGAGGAATTCTAAAGTCAGGGTTGGGAAACTGGAAAACGAAAAGGAGACTGCGATGAGAAGATGGATGATGAGGATGATTGGGATGCTGCTGCTGGTCGGTTTGGTCAGCAGTGCGTCGGCGACCTATGTCACGTTTGTCGGGGAGAACACCAATTCCGTGGCGCCAGTTGGCGGATTGATTATAGATGCCAACTGGGATGGCGGAGCGGTTCCGTACGGCAGTTCAACGGGGTTGGTGTATACGACAAAAAATGTTTGGGGCGGAGGTCCCTGGAACAATGCGGCAGTTCGTCAGACCGGCGGGTATCTGTATACCCCCGCAGGTCAGCCGGATATGACGTTGAGGGGCGGAACGTCGGGGTCCGGAGTCACGACGATTTATGAGGTGGAAGATTTTCGAACCGATTATGCGGCCTATACCAATTTGTATGTCAGCAGAAAGTTATCACTGTGGTCCGCAAACCTGGAGTCCATGGAGATTGATCTGCTGTCCGGTCATATTGTGGCAGAGGAGCTGTACTTAAATGCTGCGGGAAAAGGAAGCATCAATATTCGCGACGGGATTTTCCGCGCGGCCTTTATGTCTGCCGCTACGGCTAACATCAATATGCTGTCCGGCGGCACAGGTGACCTGATCATTGATGTCGTCGCGCAAGGCGGTATTCTAGGCGGCTTCTATGTGGATTTTGCCTCCGACAATCAAGGTTCCATTTATTTTGGTGAGAAGGATGGCGGGGAGTCGATATACGGTTTGGCTTTGTGGCTGGTGGATGCCGGTCGTGTTTCCATTGACGGGGTGACCACTACCGATAGAGCTAAGTTTGATATTACACAGGACGGACTTTCCGCAACCCTGAGCGTGATTCCCCAGACACAATCCCCTTATATGGGATGGATTTCAGAATATGGTCTGACCGATACGAACGGCACGGCGGCTTTGACGGCTGATCCTGACAACGACGGCCGGAACAATCTCGTTGAATATGCATTGGGCGGCGATCCCACTAATTCGGCGGTTTCCGGTCATGCGGTAACGGCTTTTGTCCGCGAACTGGACGGAACCAATTGGTTTGAAACGGTCCATTTTGAACGTGCCGACAAGGAGGCTCGCGGGTTAAGTTACGAGCTGGAGCGGATTGACGACCTGGCACAGACCAACTGGGTTTCAGCCGGCTTTGCAGGCGGCGGTTCCGGCGCGTATGACGCCGAATTCAATGTGGTGACTAACTTGGTTGAAGCGGAACCGCAATCCGGGTTTGTGCGGCTGAGCATAGAACAGTGATCGAAAATTTAATCAGCCGGGAGCACTGCAGTATGCAAAAAATTGTTTCATGGATTACAGGCGCTGTTTTGCTGGCGCAATGTTGTGCATCGGCTGCAGGAACGCATCGGCTGGCGGAACAGTTCGGTGATCCTCCCGACGCAAGCAGGCCCTACATCATGTGGTACTGGATGGGCGGCAATATCAGCCGGGCCGGGATCCAGGCGGATCTTGACGCGATGAAGCGCGCCGGCATCGGCGGCGCGCAGATTTTTAATATCGGCGGAGGAAACGCGCTGAAAGGCCCCGTTCAGATTCTGAGTCCCGAATGGCGGGAGCTCATGAAATTCGCCATTACCTATGCGGGAGAGCTGGGCATTGATGTTGCCCTGTATAATTCGATGGGCGGATGGTCGGCCAGCGGCGGGCCGTGGGTGACTCCGGACATGGCAATGCAGGAAATCGTCTGGGCGGAAACCAACATCAAAGGCGGTGAAAAGGTCCGTCAAAAACTGGCGCAGCATCCTCCCCACCTCGATTTTTACCGCGACGTCGCCGTCCTGGCCTTTCCGACGCCGGAGCCGGAGCTCAACGACAGTGGCTTTACGGTTACCGCCAGCAAATCGGATGGAGTCGGCGCTATGACGGACTGGAACCGCCGCAGCTGGAACTGGATTGGCAAAGGATCCGATGGAAAAGCCTGGGTTCAACTTGAATATGAAGAACCGTTTGCCGCGCAGTCGTTCAATCTGATGACCACCTTCCAGAAAGACCTGAGTCCCGGCAGGCTGATGGCATCGGACAACGGGACTGAATGGCGGGACGTGCTGAGTTACGATCTGCCGCGTCGGTGGATGTCGGTTTCGCGGACCTTTCCCAAAACGACCGCGAAGTTCTGGCGCGTCGAGTTTGACGCGGAATCCGCCTGGGTCGGAGAAATCCGCCTGAGCGGTGGCGTGCGCATTGCCGATTGGACGGCAAAGATGATGGCGGACCCGTATAATCAGGACAACCCGCCGTTCAGCGATGAGATCGTTTCGACCGATGATGCCATCGCAAAAAGTGAAATTGTCGACCTGACTGATAAGATGGATGCAGCTGGCGTTTTGCAATGGGATGCTCCCGCCGGTGACTGGACCGTGCTGCGCTTCGGCCATGTGCCGACCGGGTCGGAAATCGGGCCGGCCGATCCCGAAGCGGCCGGGCTTGAAGTGGATAAGTTTAATTCCGCCGCGCTGGATCTGCACTGGGAACACTCCATGCAGCCCTGGCTGGATGATCCGGAAACCAAGCCGTTTATCAGCGCAACCCACAGCGACAGTTATGAGCGGTTTTACCAGACATGGACCGCAAAAATGGCGGAGGAGTTTCAGAAACTGCGCGGTTATGCACTCAGCAGCTACCTGCCCGTCCTGACGGGACGCGTGGTGGGCTCGGTTCGTGAAAGCGAACGGTTTCTCTGGGATTACCGGGCGACGATTGTCGATCTGATCAATGAAAACTACTTTTCACACCTGCAGAAGCTTTCCGCGGACAACGGCATTGAGTTTTCGCTCGAACCGTATCATATGAGCCAGTTCAACAGTGTGACGGCGGGCGGAATCTGCGATGTACCGATGTGCGAGGTTTGGGATTCGCCGAATCCGGCCGGACCGTACTGGATGAAGGTGGGCTCCAGTCCGGCCCATGTGTACGGAAAGCCCATTGTTCAGTGCGAAGCCCTGACTGCAAATGGCCCCAACGGCGGCAACTGGTCGAATGATTTCGAGGGGATGAAGCCCGATGTCGATGCGATTCTCGCCGGGGGCGTAAACCGTCTCTGTTTTCATGTTTCCGTGCAGCAGCCCTGGACGAACAATGTTGCGCCCGGGCAGACGCTGGCGGTTTTCGGAACCCATTTTGAACGGTCAAACACCTGGTGGGAGCAGATGCCGGCCTTCACGCGCTACATCGCGCGCGCCCAGCTGGTGCTGCAGCAGGGAAGCTTCGCGGGCGACATCCTCTATTCAACCGGCGAAAATTCGCCGTGCACCAGTCTGGAGCCGCGCGGCCTTTTTGCGCCGCCGCGCGGCTATGATTATGATGTGTGCGATCCCAACGCGCTCTTTACCCGCGTCACCGTTCAGCATGGGAAGTTTGTTCTGCCCGACGGCGTCACCTATTCGCTGCTCGTGCTTCCCGACGACCGCATGATGACGCCCCGCATGTTGCGGCGGCTTGGCGGGTTCCTGGAGGCCGGCGCCGTGATTGTCGCGCCGAAACCGGTTGCCTCGCCCAGCCTGACGGGGCAGCCGTTCGCCGATGCGGAAGTGAAAAAACTGGCCGATCAAATCTGGGGCGCCTATGGCGATCAGATTTTCTGGAATGTTTCCGTGGCCGAGGTGCTGAACAAAATGAAAATCGCGCCCGACTTTATCACCGAGCCGGCCGCGCCGTTCCGGCATATTCACAAAACGATTGATGGCGATGACTTTTACTTCCTGTCCAGCAGTTCGGACCAGCCGGTTTCCGTCCAGGCCGCCTTCCGGACGGACAGGGGGACGCCTCAGCTGTGGAACCCGCTGACCGGAGAGATTCACGGACTTTCCGGTTTTGTTCAAAAAGACGGCATCACGACGGTGCCGCTCGAGTTTGTCGCGCACGAAGCCTTTTTCGTGGTCTTCACGGAAACGCCCGCGACGCAGAAAAGCTTTCCGGCCTGTAAAACCGCAGCGGAACTCGGCGGCGCGTGGTCGGTTGAGTTCGATGAAAAATGGGGCGGCCCTGCCGAGCCCGTCACGTTCCAAACCTTGGAAGACTGGACGCAGCGCCCGGAAGAGGGCATCAAATATTATTCCGGAACCGCGACGTATCGGAAGACCTTTAATCTGCCGACCGGAACGAAGAGCGGCGCCCGCCTGTTTCTGGATTTAGGCAGATTCAAGAACGTGGCGGAAGTGCGTGTCAATGGGAAGGATGCGGGCATCGTCTGGTGCGCGCCGTGGCAGGTTGAAATCACCGACCTCGTCCGGTCGAAAAACAACAGGCTGGAAATCGATATCGTCAATCTGTGGGTCAATCGTCTGCTGGGCGATGAGCAGCTGCCGGAAGATGTGAAATACAGCACCGGTGCCTGGCACATCCTTCAGGAATGGCCCGAATGGTTGACGAATCCGGATGTGAAGCGCACCTCCGGGCGCTTCACCTTCCCGACATTCAACCATTGGAACGAAGATAAGAAAAATTCGCCGCTTTTGCCGTCGGGCCTCTTCGGACCGGTCACCCTTAAAGAA
>JBFHEM010000087.1:0-11403 GCA_041584215.1 Tichowtungia sp.
AGACTTGTTGGCGTTCAGCGAGACGTGGTACCGGGAATATTACAAAACCTGCCGCGACGCCATGCGCGAGTTCGCACCGCACAAGCTGTACCTCGGCAGCCGCATCAATCATGTGGATAACCGGGTTGTGCTTTCCATTTGTGCGGAGTTTGCCGACGTCGTCAGCAT
Source organism: Tichowtungia sp. (assembly GCA_041584215.1). GTDB lineage: Bacteria > Verrucomicrobiota > Kiritimatiellia > Kiritimatiellales > Tichowtungiaceae > Tichowtungia. Next base: position 169 of record JBFHEM010000087.1, read on the forward strand.
CAACCTCTACGACTACACGCCGGATGCCTTCACGGTTCCCGACGGCTTCAACGCGCCGGTCCTCATCGGCGAATTTCACTTTGGAACCATCACCGAGCGCGGGGTGTGGGGCTCCGGACTCTGCACCGGGATGGATATTCAGCAGTCTGCGGATCTGTTTGAAAACTATGTAATGGAAGCCGTGAAGAACCCGCAGATCGTCGGCGCGCACTGGTTTCAGTTCTATGACCAGCCGCTGAGCGGACGCGGCGACGGCGAGAACTACCGGATTGGTTTTGTGGATGTGACCGATACGCCGTATCCGGAAATGGTGGATGCCTGCCGCCGGGCGGCTGAAAAAATGGCTGACTTGAGAAGGACTGGAGAATAGAAATGAAAAGAATCGGATGGTTGCTGTTGCTGTGTCTGAATAGCTATGCGGAACGTGAAACAATGAATTTTAATGAGAAATGGCGTTTTCTGAAAGCGGATGTGGAGGCGTCGGCACCTGCCTTTGATGATTCGCAGTGGCGCGAGCTCAACCTGCCGCACGACTGGGGCATAGAGGGGCCGTTCGACCTCGAACTGCCGAACCGCACCGGCAAACTGCCGTGGTCGGGCATCGGCTGGTACCGCAAAAGTTTCCAATGTTCGGAAGCCGACCTGCAGAAAAAGGTGTTCATCGACTTTGACGGCGCGATGTCCGACAGCAGGGTTTGGCTGAACGGCCAGGTTGTCGGCGGCTGGCCCTACGGCTATGCCTCGTTCCGGCTTGAACTGACGCCGTATCTCAAGGCGGGTGAAAATGTTCTGGCGGTGCGGCTCGACAACAAGCCGGAATCCTCGCGCTGGTATCCCGGCGGCGGCATCTACCGCAATGTGCGGCTGGTGAAGACCGATCCGGTTCATGTCGAGCACTGGGGCGTTTTTGTCGCTACGCCGGAGGTTTCCGAGGAGTCGGCAACGGTTCAGGTGGAAACGGAGCTGAGCGGGATTGGCTGTGCGGGGAGCAGGCGGGACGCCTGCGATACGCCGGGAAAACGTACCGCAGGCGTCCCGCCTGCCGCGGAGGAGAAGGCTGCGGTAACGATCCGGCATGAAATTTGTGAAATGGGTTCAGACAGGGTCCTTGCTTCAGGGGAGGGTGCGAACTGCGCGATCATTGTCAACTCGCCCCGTTTGTGGGATTTGCAAACTCCAAACCTGTATGTTTTGAGGACCGTTGTGCTGGAGAACGGCAAGCCCGTCGATGCCGTCGAAACGCCATTCGGAATCCGTTCCATTGAGTACACTGCGGACGGCTTTTTCCTGAACGGAACCAAAGTGCGCATGAACGGGGTCTGCCAGCATCACGACCTCGGCCCGCTGGGCGCGGCGGTCAATACCCGCGCGCTCGAGCGGCAGATCGAGATTCTTCAGGAAATGGGCTGTAACGCCATCCGCACCTCGCACAATCCGCCGACACCCGAGCTGCTGGATCTGTGCGACCGCATGGGCATGCTCGTCCAGGTCGAGGCGTTCGACTGCTGGGAGCAGGGCAAAACCCCCAATGACTACGCCCGCTTCTTCCCCGAATGGCACGAGAAAGACCTGCGGGCCATGATTAAACGCGACCGCAACCATCCGTGTGTGGTCATGTGGAGCACGGGGAATGAGATTCGCGAGCAGGGGAACAAGGAAGGGCATGCCATTTCACAGAGGCTGACCGACATTGCCCACGACGAAGATCCGACCCGCCTGGTGACGGCCGGATGCAACAATCACAACGCCGGGTTCAACGGGTTTGAAAAAACGGTCGACCTGTTCGGCTACAACTATAAAGCCAAGGAAAACGCCAGGTACTATAAACAGTTTCTGAATCAACGTTCTGACATTCCGCTGTATGGCAGCGAAACTGCATCCTGCGTCAGTTCGCGCGGAGAATATTTCTTCCCGGTCATCGACGACAAGGAAAAAGGCTGCGGTGGCTATTTCCAGGTCAGCAGCTACGACCTGTTCGCGCCGCCGTGGGCCTATAAGCCGGATGTGGAGTTCGAGGCGCTGGATCGATTGCCGTCCATCTTCGGCGAGTTCGTCTGGACCGGCTTTGATTACATCGGCGAGCCGACGCCGTATAATAACGACGAGAGCAATCTGCTGAATTTTACCGACCCCGAGGAGCGTGCACGCATGGAAGAGGAGCTGAAAAAACTCGGCAGCGGCATCCCTCCGCGCAGCTCCTACTTCGGGATTGTCGACCTGTGCGGATTCAAAAAGGACCGCTTCTATATCTATCAGGCGCGCTGGCGTCCGGACCTGCCGATGGCGCACATCCTGCCGCACTGGAACTGGCCGGAGCGCGTCGGCGAAGTGACCCCGGTGCACGTCTACACCTCCGGTGACGAGGCGGAACTGTTCCTGAACGGCAAATCTCTCGGGCGCAAAACAAAGGGCCAGTACGAATACCGCCTGCGCTGGGACGATGTCGTCTATGAACCCGGCGAGCTGAAAGTGGTTGCCTATAAAAACGGCAAGCCGTGGGCGGAAGACCTTATGAAAACCACCGGCGCGGCCGCGAAGCTTGATCTGACGGCGGACCGGCCGGTGATTGCCGCCGACGGCAGCGATCTGTCGTTTGTTACGCTTCAGGTTTCCGATGCGGAAGGACTGCTCGTTCCGCGCTCGCACAACCGGTTTAAACTCAGCATCGAAGGCCCCGGCGAGATTATTGCCGTCGGCAACGGCGACCCGACCTGCCTCGAGTCGTTCCAATCCCTGGAACGCCCGGTCTTCAACGGCCTGGCGCTGGTCGTCGTGCGGTCGCAAAAAGGAATGCCGGGCGCCATCCGCCTGACGGCGCAGTCGGAAGGTCTTGCAGGTTCTGCTGTTGAGCTGATCAGCAAATGAAGTTTGCCATCCGCGGGACTTTCCCCATACGTTTCGAGTGGATCACACGATGTGGCGGGCATAGGAAAAGGCTCCGCATTCCAATGCGGAGCCACAGCAGCGCCGGGCTCCGACGTGTCTCGCCGTAGCCGGCCGAAGGTGGATCCGGTGTTTTCCAATCATTGGAAGCCGGCGGTATGAACCAGTGCATAAACCAACTTTGCGTCTGGCGGAAGTAGGCAGATGTGGCGGGTCGTGGGGCGGCAAGAATGCCGCCCGAACGGCCGCCCGAACGGCCGCCCGAACGGCAGGTTTGCTGAGGAATATGGATGGGCAAGGGTGAATCCAGTTCAGGAAAGCGCATTCCAGCGCCAGGTGCTCGGCCGGGCGGGCGCCGGAGCATCCGGCTGAAGGGGCATGAGTATGCCGGGGGCGGGTTGTATTTCGTGACGCTGTGCGCGCATCGGGAGTTTATCGCATGGGCAGGTGGCACGCCGTTTGGGGCGCTTAATGGGGCGGATGGCGGGGCGGCAAGAATGCCGCCCGAACGGCCGGCCGTGCGGGCGGTGATGGAGGCCGAAATGCAGAAAACCGCGTCGCTGCTGCCTTGGATGAAGTGGGGCGAGTGGGTGATTATGCCGGATCATTTTCATGCGATTGTTGAGATTGAGGGCGGTACACATGGTGGTTTGGCCGATGTGATGACGGGATTTAAGGCGGGTGTTACGCGTGCATTACGCCGTCGGGGCGATATTCTTATCGCCCGAAACGGAGAACATGCACCGGAACAGATGCGGATTTGGCAACGCGATTACTATGAAATGATTGTGCGCTCGGCGGAGGCGGAGAAAAGAATCGCTGAGTATATCCGGATGAATCCGTGGAGGTGCGTGCAGCAGTTTGGGGACGGGTTGCGGGGGATCGGGAATCCTGCGCTGTGGAATGCGCATAAGCTGGGCGTGCTGTGCAGCCGCAATGCGCCGCGCATTGGGCATATCCCGGATGCGGATGTTTACCTTGGCGGCTGGCATTCCCCCAAAGAGAAGGAAATGTTCGATTGGCTGCTGAAGAAGAAAAAGCGGGTGATCGCCTGTCCGGCGTGGGGCATTGAGACGGCGGGGCAGGCCTCGCCCGTGCTGGACGCCTTGGCGGAAAACCGGCTGCTGATTCTGGAAATGCGAAACCGGGACGGGGATCTGGCGGCGGCGGAGCAGCGCAACCGGTTTGTGGTTGAACATGCGGACGAGCTGTTCGTTCCGCACACCATGCCGGGCGGAATGCTGGATAGGCTTTTGAAGGAATGCCGAAAATGAATTTCACCGCAGCCCCGTGATCTTTCCAGTCGCTGTTTGACAATCGAACTGGAGATTTCTCCAGTAGACTGCCGGCATGGTTTTTTGGCACCCTGTGTTCCGGTTGCACTTGTTCGACGCAATCAGGTCCATGAAGACGCAACGATTCAATTAAAGGCATAGGTATGGCGAAGAAATTTTGGATGCTTCTGGTTTGGCTGGCGGCGGGGTTTGCGCTGTCCGCTTCTCCGCGCAACTTTCTTTTCATTCTGGTCGATGATCTCGGCTGCACCGATTTGGGCTATGCCGGAAGCACTTTCCATGAAACTCCGAACATCGATGCGTTGGCGGCCTCCGGCATGCGTTTCGATCAGGGCTACGCCGCCTGTCAGGTCTGCAGTCCGTCGCGCGCGAGCATCATGCTCGGCAAGACGCCGGCGCGCCACGGCATCACCCAGTGGATCGGCGACCCGTCCGGGCTGGGCTGGGACAAGGGCGACCCGGTGCTGAATGCGGAGTATGTCCACAACCTGCCGCATCAGGACACGACCCTGGCCGAGGCGCTGCGCGACGCTGGCTACGTCACATTCTTTGCCGGAAAATGGCATCTGGGCGACGAGGGATCCTGGCCCGAAGATCACGGGTTTATGATCAATCAGGGCGGCTGGAAGTCCGGCTCGCCCAAGGGCGGCTATTTTGCGCCGTGGGATAATCCGCGGCTGGAAAGCGGCCCGGACGGCGAATCGCTTCCGCTGCGGCTGGCCCGCGAAACCGCGGCCTTTATCGAATCGGATCACGACCGCCCGTTCCTGGCATTTCTTTCGTTTTACTCGGTTCACGGGCCGATCCAGGCCACCGAAGCGCTTTGTTCCAAATATCGGAAAAAAGCCGAAGCCATGGGCCTGGCCGGAGAATCCGAGCGGTTTAAATTCGACCGTCGCCTGGCGGTCCGTCAGGTGCAGGACAATCCGATCTATGCCGGGATGATGGAGACGCTCGACGATGCCGTCGGCATTGTGCTCGATGCGCTGAGCGCGGCCGGTCTCGACGAAAACACCGTGGTCATCTTCACGTCCGACAACGGCGGGGTTTCCTCCGGCGATGCCTTTTCGACCAGCCTGCTGCCGTTCCGCGGCGGCAAGGGGCGCCAGTGGGAGGGCGGAATCCGCGAGCCGTTTGTCATTCACGTGCCCGGCATGACGGCCGGCGGCACCTGCTCGGATGTCCCCGTGATCGGCATGGATTTTTATCCGACCATCCTCGATCTGGCCGGGCTGCCGCTGAGGCCGGAGCAGCATGTGGACGGAATCAGCCTGCTTCCGGTCCTGAAGGGCGGAACCGTCGGGCCGCGCGATCTGTTCTGGCACTATCCGCACTACGGCAATCAGGGCGGCGAGCCGTCATCCGTTATCCGTTCCGGAGATTGGAAACTCATCAGCTATCATGAAGACGGCCGCAGCGAGCTCTACAACCTGTCCGCCGATATCGGCGAGCAGAACGATCTGTCGGCGTCGCAGCCTGAAAAAACCGCCGAGCTGAAAAAGCGTCTGGATGCCTGGCTGTCGGAGACTCGGGCGATCCTTCCACAGCCGGATCCTCGCTTCTCGCAGGAGCGTTTCGACGCCCGCCTTGAAAAGGCGCGCACGACGCAGAAATCCTGGCTCGAAAAGCGTGCGGCGGACTATTTGAACGAAACCTGGAGTCCCGGGCCGACCTGGTGGGGAAGCTCTCCGAAGAACGATTGAGGATTATATCATGAAAAAATGGAACACTCTTGCTGTGATTTTAGCGTGGGCAGCTTTTGCCGGAGCTGAAGAACCCTGGCGCTTCCTGCTGCTGTCCGACTGGCACTGGGCTGAAAAATACACGCAGACCGCAAACAGTCCGTCCTGGCTGGCGGAAGCGGTCGATACCGACGTGGCCGCCGTCAGAATGCTGAAGACCAGTTACGGCGGCGAGCTGATTCTGATGCCGGGCGACAGCAACACCGGCCACTGGGAGCGCTCCGGCTTCATTAAAAACAATTTTCCCGGCGCCACTCCGCAAGAGGCGATCCTGCAAGCCGGGAAGCTCTGCTACGGGGGCATGATCGATTCCTTCAAAAAGGGCGGCTATTCAAAGCTGATCATGGCGGTCGGCGACCATGAAGTGGGCGACAATCCGTGGCCCGCCGGCTCGGCGGTTGCGCGCTGCCAGCCGCAGTTCCGCGAGGCGTTCGCCCAGGCGTTCAACACCAATCCGGACGGCGGCGGGTTTCTCTATGATCAGCCGATTGGCAAGGCTGTGTCCCGCCCGCTCGGAACAAAGTATGAAAATACCTCCTATGCCGTTCGCCATAAAAACGTGCTGTTTGTCACGGTCGACGCATTCCACCAGGAAGATCCGGAACAGCGGATCGGCGATGAAGGCTCTGTGACCGGCACGGTGACCGGCGAGCACCTCCGCTGGCTGGACCACGTTCTGTCCGAGGCGCGCAAAGATTCCTCCATCAAACACATTTTTGTGCAGGCCCATTTGCCGGTCATCTACCCGGTCCGCAAAGTCAACAGCAGCGGCATGATGATGGATGACGGCATGGACAATCCGTTCTGGCAGACCCTGCGCAAATACAGTGTGGACATCTATTTTGCCGGCGAGGTGCACGCCAACACGGTCACCAAAGACCCCGAATCGAATCTGATCCAGCTGGTGAGCCGCGGAAACTTTTTCAACAATTTCCAGACCCTGGATATTTCGGACGACCGCATCGAAGTGATCTGTTACGAACAGTATCCCGGAACCGCGCCGGGGGACGGAAAATACCGAGTCTCCGGCAAGCTGGTCATCGATAAATCCGCCCCGTCTGCCCGCATCGACGGCGAGGGGGAGCTGGCGCTGCTGGATGTCAACGGCCGCCATTTGCACTTTACCTTCGAGGAGAAAAAGCCTTTGGACGGCTTCCCGCTGATGGGGCTTTCCGGCCGCAAAGAAAGCCAGGGCGCCAAAACGATACGCGGCGTGCCGTGTGCGGACATTTTTCCAAACCTTGGAACCTTCGGAAAGCACTACTGTGCGCTGACCGCCCATGTGGATCTGATCGACGGCCCGCACGGCCGCGCCGGACAGTTTTCCGCAGACAGCCGCATGGGCGTGTTCGCCATGGGGCCGCTGCACAGCGGCCATGCCGTTTCGGTTGCCCTGTGGATGAAAACCGACTCGACTGAAAATCAGATTTTGATCAACACCGGTTCGATCTGGAACAAAACGCTGGAAGGGTTTTTCAACCTGCATCTGAATGACGGGGTGCCCGAGGTGGTGATTTCCGATTGGCAGAAGCTGGCCGCCGCCGATTCGAAACTCAATGACGGCGAGTGGCATCATGTCGCGGCTTCCATGCCGCATGACGACTGCCGCCTGTCCGATGTGCAGATTTTTGTCGACGGAAAGCCGGTCGACACCCGCCTGACCGGCTCCGACAGAACGCTCCATTTTAATCAGGCGGTGCGCGTGGGAATCGGCGGCCTGAATTACAGCCACAAGGGGTTTGATCAGCTGCCGGCCAAACCGTTTGCCGGGGCGCTGGACGACGTGTCGATCTGGACCCGGCCGCTGAGCTCCGCAGATGTAAAAGCAGAAATGAACTGATTTTTAAAAAAGGACTGACATGATAAAGAAAACAATACTGGTTTTTGGGTTGGCGGCGGTGTGTGCTGTTGCGGTTGAGTGGAACGATTTGAATGTGCTGCAGGTGAACCGCGAGGCACCGCATGCCACCATGATGGGGTATCCGACGGCGAAGGCGGCGCTGAGCTGCGACCGGACGACATCGCCGTGGTTTCAGTCGCTCAACGGCGAGTGGAAATTCAACTGGGTCAAAAAGCCGGCCGACCGCCCGGCCGATTTTTACAGGCCGGAATTCGATGTGAGCGGATGGGATGTCATTCCGGTTCCGTCCAACTGGGAGATGGCGGGCCACGGCCTGAAAATCTATACCAATATCAAATATCCCTTCCCGATGGATCCGCCCCGTGCTCCGGTCGACTGGAACCCCGTCGGCTCCTACCGCCGCGAATTTGAAGTTTCCAAGGATTGGAAAAACCGTGAAACGTTCATTGTGTTTGACGGCGTGCAGTCCGCGTTCTACCTGTGGGTGAACGGCCGGAAGGTCGGCTACTCGCAGGGCAGCCGCACGCCCGCCGAATTCAACATCACCGACTATCTTCAGGACGGAAAGAATGTGCTGGCGGTGGAGGTGTACCGCTGGTGCGACGGCTCCTATCTCGAAGACCAGGACTTCTGGCGGCTCTCCGGCCTCTACCGCGATGTCTATCTGTGGAGCCGGGCGGAAAGCCGCATTCGCGACTTCACGGTCGTGACCGATCTGGACGATCAGTACAAAGATGCTGTTCTGACGGCTGATGCAGAACTGTTGAATCCGACCGGCACGGTCGAGGCTCTGTTGCTGGACCCTTCCGGCAGGGAAATCGGTAGGGCGTGCTCTCCGAGCGCGCCGCACACCGCACTGCAGATTCCTGTCCGGGCTCCTGCTAAATGGTCAACAGAAACGCCAGCCCTCTACACCCTGCTTTTCACACTCAAGGATGCGGCCGGAAACGCTGTTGAAGTGATTCCGCAGCGCATCGGGTTCCGCGAGGTGGAAATCAAAAACAACCGTTTCTGCCTCAACGGTGTGCCGATCCTGATCAAAGGCGTGAACCGGCACGAGCATCATGCCGATAACGGGCACGTGGTCGACCGGGCATCCATGATCCGCGATATCCAGCTGCTCAAGCAGAACAACTTCAACGCCGTGCGCACCTGCCACTATCCCAACATGCCGATGTGGTACGACCTGTGCGATGAATACGGCATTATCCTTTGGGACGAGGCCAACATCGAATCGCACGGCATCGGCTACGGGCCGGAGAGTCTGGCCAAGCAGCCGGAGTGGAAGGCGGCGCATCTCGACCGCATTCAGCGCATGGTCGAGCGCGACAAAAACCATGCGTCGGTCGTCGTGTGGTCAATGGGCAACGAAGCGGGCGACGGCGAAAACTTTGCGGCCTGCTACCGCTGGATCAAGGAAAACGATTCAAGCCGGCCCGTCCACTATGAACGCACCGATCATAAAAAAGGGCAGCCGAACACCGACATCTGCAACAGGATGTATCAGATGGCCGACGGAATCCGCAAATACACACAGGGCGACGACAAGCGCCCCTACATTATCTGCGAATACATGCACGCCATGGGCAACTCCAGCGGCGGGGCGAAAGAATACTGGGACCTGTTTTACGAGGACAACACCGCGCAGGGCGGGTTCGTCTGGGACTGGATGGATCAGGGCATCCGCACGCCCGTCCCTGCGGAATTTAAGAAAAACATCGGCAAAGGCCCCGTCAAAGAAACCTTCTTTGCCTACGGCGGCTGGTTCGAAGATCCGGCCGGGGTGTACAACGACGGAAACTTCTGCATGAACGGCCTGATCGATGCCGGTCAGCATCCGCATCCCGGTCTGTACGCGCACAAATACCTGCAGCGCAACGTGCATGTGTCGCCGGTCGATCTGACGGCCGGAACGTTTAAAATCCGCAATTGGTTTGATTTTACAACCCTTGGAAAAAAAGTTTCCAGCCATTGGAAAATCGAGGCCGGCGGTGTGGTGGTCGCCGAAGGAAATCTTCCAGACCTTGGAATCGCGCCGCATGCCGAACAGATCGTGACGATCGACCTGCCGGAAAATCTTCCAGCCCCTGGAAACGATATATTCATCACCTTCGAATTTCGCGCGGAGAAAAACTACCACCCGCTCGTAAACGCCGGGCATCTGCTGGCGTGGGATCAGTTCGAGCTCTCATCCGGGCCGGCTGCTCCTGCTATTGCAGAAGGCGATGTCGGAATCAATGAGTCCGATTATTCTGTCAGTGTGAACGGGAAGAACTTCGAGGTCGTGTTCGATAAAGCTGCGGGCGCGCTGGCGTCGTATCGGGTGGACGGGCTCGATCTGATTGTCGCGGGCGGGCAGCCCGACCTGTCGCGCGCGCAGAACGACAACGAGCAGCGCCAGAAACCGAAGCCGGATCCGGAATGGGATTCGGTTGCAGAGAAAGCGGCCGTTCAAAACGTGAGCGTTGCAAAAGCCGGAGGCGCGGCAACCGTGACGATTCGAAAAGAGCTGCCGAACGTGCGGGCGACGATGGTCTCGGTCTATAGGGTTCTTCCGAACGCCGAGGTGCTTGTCGATGTGGCGTTTGACTTTTCGAACACCGAGGAAAAGGTGATGCCGCCGCTGCGGGCCGGCATGGAGTGGGGCATTCCTGCCGAATTTGACAATTTGAAATGGTTCGGGCGCGGCGGCGAAACCTATCCCGACCGCGCGTTTGAGCCGGTCGGCATCTATGAGGGAACGGTCGACGATCAGTGGACCGACTATTCGCGTCCGCAGGAAAACGGAAACAAGACCGGCGTCCGCTGGGCCGAGCTGACGGACGAAAAAGGATGCGGGCTGCGCGTGGCTGCGGAAGGCGTTCCGCTCAGCCTCGGCGCGCGGTTTTACAGCACGCAGACGATGCGCGAGTCGGACTACAGCTTCCAGATGGAGCGTTCGGATTTTATTCATCTGAACATTGATGCCGCCCAGAGCGGGGTCGGAGGAATTACTTCCTGGGGAGCGGTTCCGCTGAAGCCGTACCGGCTTTTTGCCGACCGGATGGAGTACCGGTATCGTTTGAGCCCGCTGGCCGGCGGCCGGTCGCTGCCGGGTTGGTTTAAATAGAGAGAAGAATCATGAGAATGAATAAACGGAATGTATTGTGCGGGGCGCTCTGTCTGGGTGCCGGAGTGGTTTTTGCCGCGGGGATGCCGCCGGAAAAACAGCGCCCGAATGTGGTCATTATCTATGGCGATGACGTTGGTTTCGGGGATGTGGGCGTGAACGGCGCCACCAAAATCCCGACTCCGAACATCGACCGCCTGGCGCGCGAGGGGCTGAATTTCACGGACGGGCACTGTTCGGCGGCGACGTGTACGCCGTCGCGCTTTTCGCTGCTGACCGGTGTGCATGCGTTCCGCTACGGCGCGCGCGTGCTGCCGCCCGATGCGCCGCTGCTGATTCCCACCG
>JBFHEM010000088.1:0-10822 GCA_041584215.1 Tichowtungia sp.
CCCGGGCTCGCCGCCGCAAAACCGGACAGTGCGAGCGCACCAAAACAACACAGACTCAATTGTAATTCTATTTTCATGACAGGACTCCAGAGTTAATCTGCGCGGATTTTCGGCGGCGCATAGCGGTACGGAGGTTCGGTATAATGAACCTGATCCATCGCGGAATCCAACTTCTGTTTCAGCATGGTTTTCACGGATTTCAGTTCCGGATCCAGGATCCGGTTGTGCTGTTCCAGCGGATCATTTTTCAGATCGTATAATTCGTCGATATCGCCCCGCTCTGCGGTTTCGTACGGATAATGAATAAATTTCCAACGGTCTGTTCGCACCGCCAGCATCGTCGGAATCCCCGGCGCAAATTTCTCCTGAAAATACTCATAGAAAAATGAGTCGCGCCACGGGACGTTCCGCCCCTCGAGCAGCGGAAGAAAGGACTGCCCCTGCATCGTTTGCGGAACCTCCACGCCGGTTAACTCCAGCAATGTTGGCGCGATGTCGATATTTGCACACAATTCGGTCACCGTGGTTCCGGGGGCGATCACCTGCGGATACCGAATACAAAAAGGAATATGCATCGACTCCTCGTAAGCCAGCCGCTTGTCTCCCCGGCGATGCTCCCCGAGGAAAAACCCATTGTCAGCGGTGAAAATGACAATCGTATTATCCAGACGTCCCTGCTCCCGCAGCTGATCCATGATCCGGCCGAGGCTCTCATCCACGGCCAGCTGACAACGCAGATGATCCGCCCACTCCGATACCCATGGATGCCCCGCCCATTCTTTCGGAGAAAGCCGATCCGGCACCGGAGCCCCTTCGCTCTGCATCCAGGCCTTGTAATGCGGACGATAGGTGCGCTCGCGGCGCATCCAGCGCGGCTTGTCCGCCATGATTTCGTTCCAAGTCGGCGGCTCGGCGGGAAGAACGCCGGAAAATTCATCGACATGGCGAGGTGCCGGTTTAAACGGCCCGTGATTGGCTTTATGCCACAGGCAGACGCAAAAAGGCTGATCCTGCGTTTGCTCCATGAAACGGAGGGTTTTCTCCGTCAAAATATCCGTTATATAGCCCTGAGCCCGATAGTTTGTTCCGTCCTCATTCAGCTCCGGATCAAAATATTCTCCCTGACCCTCAAAGCTCAACCAGTAATCAAACCCCGGGCGTGGCCCTGAACCGGGGGCCATATGCCATTTTCCAATCAAGGCGGTCCGGTAGCCCGCCTGCTGAAGAACCGATGAAAATGTCGGCAAGGCCGGATCCGGATCGCAGGTTTCATTATACCGGACCCCATGGGTATGGGCATACGTACCGGTCAACATAGACGCCCGGCTCGGAGAACAGAGTGACGTGGTAACCAGCATGTGGTCAAAGCGCGCCCCTTCTGCGGCAATACGATCGACATTCGGAGTTTTCAGGAAATCAAACCCCTCCTTATATCCCACCGCCTTCGGACTCAGATCATCCACCATAACAAACAGGATATTCGGCCGCACCCGCACCGGCTCCTCCGCCAGCACAGCACAAGTTGCGGCAAGTGCGATCGACCCGGCAATGCTCATTTTTTTCATCAAAAGATCCTTTTTTTATTGGACTAGATATCCGCCGGTTTTTCGCGGCGACGTTCCAATTCGGCGCGAATTTCCTGCATTCGAACCCGGCCCAGCGGATAGCCCCAGGCCAGCAGCAGGGCGCCGCCGTATCCGATAATCGGGAATCCGATATAAATGCCTTTGATCATCGTTAAAACCTCAGGGGCCTGCTGTGCGGCATCGCCGTCAAAGCCAGTCCGACTCAACAGAATCCCGCCGAGCAGTGCCCCCAGCGTGCCGGCCACCTTGCACAGAAAACTCGAAAACGAACCGATCGACCCTTCCCGGCGATATCCAGTTTTCAATTCATCTTCATCCGCCACATCCGCAAGCACGGAACCGAGCAGCAGCCAGAACCCGGCCACTCCGACGGCGTTCATCGAAACCGGAATCAGCATCAGCCAATGATTGGCGGGCGTGATGAAGAAAACAGCCAGAATCCATCCGACGAGCGCAGTGCCCAGCGCGGCCATCAGCACCTTGCGTTTATCCGTTGCGATAAAGAAACGGTTAATGGTTGCGATCACCAGAATGCCGACCGGCGCGGCGACCATGCCGAAGATTCCGAAAAATTTCGCACCGGCGGCTTTGGCTCCATCGAACAGGTAATAGACCGCCAGATGAGTGCCGAAGAGCATATAGGTCTGCCCGGCAAAAATCGCCATCAGCGCAATTCCGTAGACGCGCAGACAGGTCCGGTTCTTAACCGTCAGCAGCAGCGTTTTACGCAGCTTCTGCTTCCCCTCCTGAGAAGCCACTTTATAGTTCCGCTCCTTGCAGACCAGCGCAGGAATAATCCCGGTCAGCGCAAAGAGCAAACCAAAAACGGACCCCACCACACGCAGCCCCTGCTGTTCACTTTTCCACAGGGGCGATTGCGTCAGTGCAAACATCCACGGCAGGATGAGCAGGGAAATTTTAACGGTCACCGAAAACCAGCTCATGACCCGCGTGCGCTCTGAATAGTCGGAGGTCAGCTCCCAGCCGAGCGCGTCACCCGGGATCACCATGACTGTGTAGCTGGTATAAAACAGCATACTCATCCCGATGAAATAAACGGTCTTCATGGTATCCGACCAATCCGTAGACGCCTGCCAGAGCAGCGCAAAAGTCAGCCCGCCCAGCAGCGCCCCGAAAAACATGTACGGCTTGCGGCGGCCCCACCGGCTGCGGGTGTTGTCCGACAGCCAGCCGACCAGCGGATCGGTAATGGCGTCATACAGACGCATCAGGGCAAAAACCATACCGATCAGAGCGGGGTCTAAACCTAAAATCATCCCGTATGCCGGGAAAGCAAACATGGTGATACCGTTCCCGCCCAGCTGCTGCGAAAAGGCCCGCAGTCCGTAGGCAAATTTTTCTCTGACCGGAACCGCATCCGCTGACTCACTCTTTTTGAAAAACGATATCATACTTATCTTTCCTGTTTATCTATTAAATCACACAGTCCGATTCCATCGGATCATACCAGCAGTGGGGCACCGACGGGGTGCGCATGCCGCCGCAGATATACATCGTCGGCGGGGCATCGCAGACCATCCGGATAACCGATGCAACCTCATCGATTGGATGTTCCGGCAACCCGCTGACTTTCACCTTCCCGTTCTCCTGGTCAATCGTCAGTTTTTTATCCGCCCCGAGCAGTTCCGCCTCCTGAACATTCATCCCCAGCCCGGTCAGCACAAATTCCGTGCCGGGCCAGCTCGTCGCGATCAGATAAAGGTTGTTTCCGGCGGCGGCAAGCGGCCCGTGGTGGCACCAGTCGCCGCGATGATCGCCGCGCTCGATGAGCGCATGAGAAAACCGTTCCGCCGGATAGACTGCTTCCCCGTATTGTTTCAGCCAGCGCCCGACGCGCTCGATCACCGTCACTGATTCCTGAGGAATGGAACCGTCGCCCCGCGGTCCGACATTCAACAACAGGTTGCCCCTTCCTTTGGCCGCGGCCAGCAGCAATTTCAGCACATCCCGCGGGCGCTTCCAGTTATCATCTCCGGCGTGGTAGCCCCAGTTGTCATTCAGGGTCATGCATCCCTCCCACGGACGCCAGGGGGACGGCGCGCTCATGTGACCTTCCGGCGTTGCAAAATCACCCTCGGCACCGTTGCGCGGATTAAACAGCAGACCCGGCTTGATCGAGAGCAGGCGGGCATTCATCTCGTCGGCTTTCCATCCGGCGGCATCAAAGGGCCACCAGCCGTCATACCAGAGAATGTCAAAATCATAGTTGCGAACCAGTTCCTCCACCCGTTCAAAGGTATTGGCAATAAACTGCTCGTACGCCGCAGGATCTTCCAGCGCATCGACGGCATCCGGCACCGCCGACCAGTTGTTCAGGCTGTGATAAAGCCCGACCTTCAGGCCGTGCTTCCGGGCGGCAGCAATTGTTTCGGCCACCAGATCGCGGCCGCAGGGGCTCTTCACCGAATTAAAATCCGTCAACTGCGTATCATACAGGCAGAAACCGTCGTGATGCATGGTGGTCAGTACGATGTAGCGCATGCCGCCGCGCACCGCGAGAGCGCACAAGGCATCGGCGTCAAAATTTTCCGCCGTGAAGCGGGCGGCCAAATCGAGCATCTGTTCGCGAGAGAGTTTCTCGCGATTCATCACCCACTCGCCGCGCTCCAGCAGGCTGTACAGCCCGTAATGGACAAACATTCCGTAGCGCAGTTCTTCAAATTCTTCTTTTTTCATCTTTTCTCCAATGATCATTCAACAACCCGGCAGGCCACGCCGTACGGCGGCACGAAATCAGGCGCATCGCTGCTGCTTTGCGGCATCACTGTTTTCGCGCGTTCGTCCGAGGCCCAGACTCTCCCGCCGGAATCGGCCGGAAGCGGCACGGCCTGATCCGTCTGATTAAACCACACGGCGTACCGGCGCGATGCAATTGAAACAGAAAATCCGGTCAGGCCGGGAGCGGACAACGTGATAAATGCGTTGGCTTGCGGAGCGCCGCCATAGCGAAGACAAACGGATGTATCGTGCCGGGCCGCGCGCTGTCCGCCCTCTTCCAGAAAAATTTCATCCGCATTCGGCGCGTCCTTTCGGTGGTCGAGTGTTTCCGCCGGCCCGTGTCGCCGCCGGGGGAACCCGGCTTCCAGAATGTTCAAACGCAGCGGGCCCACGGCATATTCGCCCGGTGTTTTTCCGGGCACCAGTGCTCCGCGCGGTTCTGTGCGAATGCGCAGACGCGCATAGGAAGTCTCCGGCGGGATTCCGTCATACCTCATGACCGTGCGGCCAATGAGCGTGTCCTCCATAAACAGCCACACCTGCTCAACCGTCCATCCGGTTTCCGGATTTTCGGGCTTGTAGATTCCGGGCTGCCGAAGCCGGTACTGCGCAGCCAGCACGGCAAAGCCGCCGTCCGCGGCGATCATCGAACTACCCGGATAGTCCTGCCCGGTCGCGAAGGCGGCATGCTCATAGAGCGGCTGCCGGGGCTGAGCATGTCCTGCCAGCCCGACTTCAGGACTGACGAGCAGCAGCGAGTGGCAGTCGTACCCGGCGGGCGGCGCGTTTGATGCGGTGCCCTGCTCGAACTGCGGCTCAACTGCCAGCGCGCCGACCAGGGTGTCCTGTGTGGGGCCCAGGCTGCCCACCCAGCTGAAGCGCCCAAACCGCCCGCGGAACCCGTCGATATCCGGATCGGGAACGATCACCCGGTCGGCCGGGGCCTGTGCCTCCACGTACGGATCATAAAAGTCAACCGCAGCCAGAGCTCCCTGCACCTTCATGCGTCCCATCGCCGCCAGCTGGTCCGCATAATATTTGTTCTGCGGTGAACGGGCGGCGGCTGCAATAATTTCAAAGACGCCGGCCCCCTCCAGCCGGTCGCGGTAGTTGGTGTGCTTCCACCACGGAGCCGTACTGTTTTCCGGAATGCCCGGCGCGATCCAGGCGCGGGGATAATGGGCCGCCATCGAGGCCAGCAGCTCACGAGCGGCCGGCGAGCCGGTCAGGGTATAATAGCTGCCGATAAAGTTGATCACGACGCCGGTATAAACCGGAGCGGCATTCACCCGCAGGCCCTGTGCCCGGTTGTTCCCCACATAGCGCACGGACCCGCCGGACTGAACATTTTCACGAATATAGCCAACGAACGTCTCGGCGTCTTCTGCATAGCGCGGCTCGTCATAAAGTTTTGACGCCAGCCCCATCACCAGAACATACGCGGCATCCATATTGGGATAGCCCCCCGCCAGGCGGGTGTCCCAGTTCTTATCTGTGTTTCCGCCATATTGTTCATACTGGAAATCCACCCCCGGACGGAACACCTCAAGCCATCCGCTTATTTTTTCGGGAGGAACCGCGCCGGCCTCGCGGAGGTCGAGCACGGAATAAAGCAGCGGCGCCAATAAAAAACGAGCCATATTCGGATCGCCGGCTTTTCCGGACGTACCGTCCTGCGCCTGACGGGCAAGACCATCAATCTGTGCAACGGCCTGCTCAAGCAACTGCGTGCGCGACGCCGCGTCGAGTGTGCTGCGCGGGTCCAGTGCCGCCCAGGTCCGATGCCGCAAGTCGCGGGCGATCTTTAAGCGGCCGCTTACCGTCTTCAGCAACGACGGCACCTCCAGCGGTGGAAGCTCCGCGGCCGAACGGCTCAAAAATTCTGCATAGGGGTTTGCGTGCGGGGAGCTCTCGGTGCAGGCACTGACAAGCAAAGCCAGAGCCGCGCCGGTGCATCGTGAGAAAACCCGGCAAACTGATTTTTTTCCGATCACTCAGATCCCTCAGCATCCGAATCGGTGCGGAACGGCATCAAGGGAAGGCCCGCACGGTTATATACATTTACGTCCGGATTGCTGGCCCACGCGTGACGAACCGCCACCGGCTTTACAATATCCGGATGGCTGACAATCAGCTCTTCGCCGTCAATCGAAACATCGGCCCATTTCCAATCTCCATCCGGCCCGCAAATTGCAAATGCATGCGGCGGCTGTCCGTCATCCGTGTGCAGGCCGGCCGCGTCGTGCAGCTGGATATGAACCTGAGATCCGGCAACGGAACAGGATGCGTAACGCGGACTCAGCGAAGGAACCGGAAGTTTTTTGTAAACCTGCCCCATGGCCGCCAGCATCAGACGGCGGCCGACGGTCTGCTTATCCTTGTAATGAATATCATCCGCTTCGCCGAGATCGATGGTTGAAACAGCATACACATTGGACAGGGCCAGCGCAGTCGCCTGCGCTTCGCGGATGGGCGCCCAGTGAACGTCCGCCTCCACATCCACCGGACTGACCTGCGGGTTCATATAGTTCGCCAGCTCAATGTAGATGAACGGGAAATCGCCCTGCCCCCACTGATCACGCCATGCCTGAATCATCATCGGAAAATGAACCTTATAAACCGACGGGCCGTCCCACAGTCCGTTTTCCCGGTCATTGGCCTCGCCCTGGCACCACGTGACCCCGCGAATGGCCAGCGGGATCAGCGGAGAAATCATTGCGTTGAAAAGACGCGCCGGGCCCTTCTCCGCCTTGGCTCCGTAGATCCATGTGCCGCGCGCCTTGCGGCGCTGCTCCGGCGGCGTGGCGTAATAGGCCTCGTAGTCCTTCTGGATGTGCGCGGTCAGCGGATTGGCCTCCATGACATCCAGCGGCGTCCAGGCCTGAACCGGCGTGCCCCCGACCGCGCTGCAGATCAGACCGACCGGAACCTTCAGCTCCTGATGCAAATCCCTGCCGAAATAGTACCCGGCACCCGAAAATTCGCCGACGGTTTCAGGCGAACAGACTTTCCACTGCCCCTTTAAGTTGCCCAGCGGCTTGCCGGCTGCAACTTGTTCGGTGAGAAACAGCCGGATTTCCGGATGATCGGCGGCGGCCATTTCGGCCTCGGCATTTTTTGTGCGGTCCATGCGCCAGCGCATATTCGACTGCCCGGCACACAGCCACACCTCACCAATGAGTACATTGGTACAGGAAACTTGAGACTCGACACTTGAAACCTGAAGTTTCCAAGGTTTGGAAGAAGCGGGCATGGGATCGAGAGTGATTTTCCACTGTTTGGAAGAATCAGCAACCGTCGATTTTTTCTGCCCGGCAAATTCGACGACCACCTCGGCGCCGGGGTCGGCTTTGCCCCAGACGTGAATCGGCTTTTCAGCCTGCAGAACCATGTGATCGCCAAAGATGGCCGGCAGCCAGACCCCGCCATAAACGAACTGCGCCGCACAGGCACAGAGCACCAAAATCATTCTTTTGATCTGTTTTCTCATAGAGAATCCTTCATCCATCAGGGTGTGATCTCGATAGAAATCGAGGCATTGTCATAATAGAAATCCCAGTTGCGGGAGCCATCGCCGCCTTCGCCGCGCCGCGTCACAAAGCCGACGCTAATCTCGCTTCCGGCTGCAGACAAATCCAGCTCGCCGGTGCCGATGGTTGCCGAGAAATCGGCTTCGGTCAGCCCGGCCGACGAAAAGGTCTGATAGGTTGTCGTCACCACGAGATTCGAACTGAGGCCGGGCGACCAGAATACGGTGCCGTTTTGTTCCAGTCCGATATACACCAGCGACCCGCCGGTGGCGCGGACATCGACGGATCCGGAAATGGATGCGATCGCCCCCGAAACAGACGGGTCGTACGTCCAGCTGCTGTCCGCCAGAAACCAGCGAATATTGGCGGCGTTCGGCGTGCCGTCCGCAGTGTAGGTGAGATTTAATTTCAGCTCATCGCCCGGATTGCCGTCGGTGGTGTTGGAAAGGATCTGGCTGATGCCCGTGATGCGGGTGTTTGCCTGCGCGACCCAGCTCCAGCCGGCAATGCTCATCACGCCGTCAGGTCCGAACGATGCCTGATTGCGGACTTCAGGAACCTCATCCATTGCCATGCGGGCAAACCATGCTGGCGGCAACGACGGCGGCGGCATAATGGTAAAACGCTGCCGGGCCGGGCAACCCCCGCTGGAAACCTGCGTCTCCACCGCGGCCTCATCAAACCCGTCTCCGTCCCGAACCCATTCACCTGAGAGAGAATCCGTCGTTTCGACTGCAAACCCCTGGTCTCCAGCCCCGACCTTGCGGCTGCAGGTAAACCCCGGCCGGCCGTCCGATCCGGTCACCCTGCCCGCAAAGATGCGGCTGTCTTCAAACGGACCGATTCCCTGCGCATATTTAAGCAGATTGACTTCGCCGTCACCGCTGGCATCCGCCATCTGTCCGGAAACAGAAACATCGGTATATTGTTCAGCTGAAAAATAACGGGCCGCCCACTCCAGATAGGTTTCCGAACTCTCCAGATCGGTCCGGAACGGACGCAAAGGAAGGCCTGCGGAATTATAGACATTCACATCCGGATTGTCGGCCCAGGCATGGCGCACCGCAACCGGCTCCGGCACGGAGGCGCTCCAGACCAGCAGATCATCTCCGTCGATCTCAGACTCGGCCCAGTACCAAACCAAATTGGTTCCGCAAACCGCCAGCGCGGCGGGCGGCTGTCCATCATCGGTTGTCAGGCCGGCTGCATTCGACAAGCGAACGCGGATGCGATCATTCTCCACCGTGTGGCCGATATACCAGGGACTCAAGGTCGGCGGATTGCTTATGCTGTAAACATTTCCGAAAGCGGCCAGCGCCAGCCGGCGGCCGGCGGTCTGCTTGTCGCCGTAGTGAATGTTGTCGGCTTCGCCGATGTCGATGGCGGAAACCGCATAGACATTGGACAGCACCAGGGCGGATGCCTGTGCCTCCCGGATATTTCCCCAGCAGATCGGGTCTTCCTCTACCGGCTCCGTCTGTTCCGTCTTATAGTTGGCCAGTTCGACATAAAGGAACGGCAAATCGGACTCGGCCCAGGTTTCGCGCCACGCAGTAATCATCATTGGAAAGAGCTTGCGATACAGGGCGGGTCCTCCGAAATAAATATTCTCATCATTCTGGTTCTGCTCGCCCTGATACCAGGCCACCCCGCGCAGCGTTACCGGTGCATACGGATAGATCATCCCGTTATAGAGCCGGGCCGGGCCTTTTTCCAGCTTGGACCCGTACACGGTGGTGTTGCTGATATTTTCCTGATAAACATCCCACAGCTCCGCGGTATCGGAATCCGCCAGCATCGGATCGAGCGGCGTCCAGGCACTGACCGGCGTGCCTCCGACCGCGCACATGATTAAGCCCACCGGACAGCCCAGCTGCTGGTGCAGTTCACGTCCGAAATAATAGGCCGTGGCTGAGAATTCAGCCACCGTGTTGCTGGAGCAGACCGCCCAGGAGCCGGCGCAATTGCCCAGCGGCGCACTCGCCGCGGTCAACTCCGTGGTGAACAGTCGAATCGCCGGAAAATCGGCCGCAGCCACTTCCGCCGCTCCGTCATTTGCCTTTTGAACTTCCCAGCGCATGTTGGATTGACCGGAACAAAGCCACAGCTCCCCGGTCAGAATGTCCGTCAGAATCCGCTCGCCGCTTTGCGACCCCGTCATGCGCAGTGATACGGTCAGCCCCGCGTCAACCGCCGGAAGCTCAACCGACCAGGTCTGATCACTGGCTGCAATGACTGGCTCCGCCGTTGAAATGACGGACCCGTCGGCGGCCACAATTTCCACGAGAACGCTTTCGCCGACAATCGCTTTGCCCCAGACAGCCAGCGGTTTTTCAGCCTGCAGGACCATCGAGTCATTGAAGATGGCCGGCAGCCAGATGCCCGCATTCACCGGCGCGACCGCAAGAATCACTAACGCCATTAATAGGCAGATCCGTTTCATACATTGACCGTTTCAATTACAGGTTCTTTTTCTCCGGCCCGCAGCATGCATTGAACAAGCCGTTGGCGCAGGTCCGCTCGCACCTCTGAATGGTCCGCCTCCGCAACCAGATTGTTTTTTTCATGCGGATCGTTCTCCAGGTCGTAAAGGAACTCTTCGACATAGCGTTCGGCCGCAGGTTCATTCCCGGATACCCCCGGCGCACGGACGCTGTATTTCCAGCGATCTGTGCGAATCGCGCGGCCGCACTGGCTTTCGCTGATCTGAATAAACACCTCCTGCGGCCAGTCGCCGGGCGCCCCGTTAACGATTTCCTGCAGAGGTCTCCCCCGCATTGTCTCCGGCGCAGAAACACCGGCGGCCGCAAGAAACGTGGACGGAAGATCAATCAGGCTCGCAAGATCAGCCACGGACTTTCCTCCCTTGAATCCCGGGCCGCACATCACCATCGGGATGTGCACGCAGCCGTCGTGGCAGGAGCGCTTGTATTCATCGTTGCGGGTCCGGAAATGGGAGCCGTGGTC
>JBFHEM010000089.1:0-10773 GCA_041584215.1 Tichowtungia sp.
CACCATGACTACGCTGCTGGGAAAGACCTTTGACAAGACTGCGGAGCACACCCTCCAGTTCATCTCAGCCGCCGGCAGCGGCACCTACGATTTTCTCGTGGATGGCGTGCTCGTGCTTGACGATTTGGCGTATGCGTTCAGCGAAGAGTCCACACGCCAAATCGGGATTGTTTCCACCATGGTCAATAATGGCGCGGGCGCGACCTACGACGACCTGACCGTCATCCCGGAGCCGGCCTCTCTCGGCCTGTTTGTGTTCACCGGATCGGTCATCGTGATGATTCGCCGCCGCTTTATCAGCTAGCTCCGTACTGCTATCCGTCATTTTTTGAATTCTCTCTAAACCCTCTGGGGAGGAAATTTGAGGTTTTTTGTCACGTTTTTAACCACAACCATTTGCTCTCAAAGAACGAAGCAGGGGCTGTCTTCGCAGAATAATGGACGGCAGAATAATCTACTTAAAAGTGCTCAAGATCATTCTGCAAAACTCTTTGGTTGCGACGTTACCGCGCTGGGTCATTGCGTATTGGAAACCCCGCCCATGGCGGGGTTTCTTTTTGGAAGAGAAAAGGAAAACCGGAATCATGAAGTCACAGATTGCAGTTGTTTTGCTCGGATGGGGGTTGTTGTCGTTTGCGGAGCTTCCGCATCCGGAGGCGCCCTTCGCGGCGATGAGTCCCGGCGAGGTGAAGGCATATCAGCACGATGTGATGCGCTGCATCGCTGACTTGGCTCTGATTCCGCCGATCCTCAACACCACCTCGCTGTCGAAGTATGACCCGTCTCAGCTCGACTACGGCATGACCATCGGCGTTGAAGGCACGCCGGGCGGACGGCTGTGGGCGGCGTGGATCGGCGGAGAGGACGGTCCGGGGGCATTCATGCTCGCGGCGACCAGCGATGACAACGGCGAAACCTGGTCGAAGCCCCGGCTGGCGATCGATTCGCACGAGCCGGGGCTCCCGTTTCCCCGCAGTGTGATCATCGGAAATTTCTGGACGGATCCGCTGGGCCGGCTGTGGCTGTTTTTTGATCAGTCGATGAATCAGTTTGACGGCCGGGCCGGGCTGTGGGCGGCGATCTGCGGGAACCCGGATGCCGACGTTCCGGTCTGGTCTGATCCGCGCCGGCTTTCGCACGGATGCATGCTGAACAAGCCGACCGTTCTCTCGACCGGGGAGTGGCTTTTGCCCGCCTATTTAGTCCAGCACACCACGGGCATCGGACCGTTTAAGGACGCGTTTCCTGAACTGGATCCCATGCGCGGCATCAATATTCTGATCAGCACCGATCAGGGCGCCACCTGGGAGTTGCGGGCCTGTGTGCCGTTCCCCAACCCCGACTGGTTTGAACCCATGGTTGTGGAGCGCAAGGACGGTTCGCTGTGGATGTGGGTGCGGACCACCCGGGGCATTGCGGAAAGCATTTCCAAGGACCGGGGCTTCACGTGGTCCGAGCCGGTGTATCCAAAAAACATTCTGCATCCCAATGCCCGCTTCTTTCTGCGGCGGCTGGCATCGGGCCGCATCCTGTTTGTCAAACACGGCGACCGGATCGACGCGCACAAAGGCCGGGTGAAACTGAGTGCCTGGCTTTCCGAAGACGAAGGCAAATCGTGGAAGGGCGGGCTGGTTCTGGATGAACGGTCCGGCGTAACCTATCCCGACGGATTCCAGTCTCCGGATGGAACGATCTATATTTCCTACGATCACAACCGCAGTCCCGATGGCGAGGTCCTGCTCGCGCGCTTTACCGAGGACGATATCCTGGCCGGGAAACTGGTGGCGCCGGACTCCAGACTCAAGCTGCTGATCAGCCGGCCGATGAAAGGAAAACATGCGAATAACGATGATGTGGAAAAGGAGTTGTTGAGCCAGGGGTTTGTCAAAGCCGCCGTTCCTGAATTTGTTCTCTGGTCGATCCAGGGCAAGGTGAGCCCGGAAGAAGCCTGTTCGGTCTATCAGAAAAAAGTGAATGCCGGGGATCGGATCCAGCTCGGCAAATGGGGCGTTTTCGTTTTTTAAACCCGCGCATCGCGGCTCGTGCAGCAGTTGTGATTTTCCAAGGCCGACGGCGAAGTGCTCCGCCGGGATGAGCTGCCGAAAGATTTCCAGGCATTGGAAAACCTCGGACCCCTCTGCAAGGTGGGGCGCGACCTCCGGGCGCGCCGTTTTCCAAGCCTTGGAAAATCTCGTCGAATTTTTTCCAAACCTTGAAAAATGGCTGCCCGATGACCCATCGCGAACGGGACGCCCTTGTCATGAATCATGACCGCCGAGAGGCGGTCAGCGGCGTTGGTGGGGTTGGTTCCTGATACGTATTCGAAGAGGTTGTTTTCCCCGTCGCTGTCGAGGGTTGCGCATCCGGCGGTTGCGTCCTCGAAACAGGTGCTTTCCCAGTCGTTGGGCAGAAATGCCCGGAGGGTGCGCTGGGAAATAAACCGGATTCGGAATTGCGTTATTTAAGCCCTATAAGTACACTGTAAACGGAATCATAAGAGTGCGCATTGAACATGCTGACGTTCGTAATGTCAATCAAGCTGCTGCCGGGCGAGAGGAGAATCTATGAAATACAAGCGGTTGATCATCATGGCTTCCATTGTTGCGTTGACGGCCTTGTTCTTTGCAGGGCAGCGGTTTGTGGACAAGTTTGTTGATGCACCTTTGCGGGTTGTTGCGGAGCCGGTTAATGAATTGCATCCCGAACACATCGCTCACGCATTGGAGCAGGCTTCCGGCTCTGCTGCACCTGCGCGACAGGAAAAACCGAAGGGGTTTGTCGAGCCGCTGGGGCTGGCCGCGCTTTCGGGGCCGAGGCTTCCCGCCGCCGATGCACCGGCACCGCAGACGGTCTCACTCAGGCTGGCGGATGGATCGCAACTGGATTTTATGCTTACGGGAAAAGAGGTTCGCGGAGATAGCAATTACAGCTGGTCCGGCGAAGTGGCCGGTCAGCCCGGTTCGATGGTGATGCTGACACGATACGACGATGCAGTCGACGGCTACATCATGACCCTGGATCGCGGCGAGCTGCAGGTGACGGGCAGGGCGGGGGAGCCTTTGACGGTCGAGCGCCTGCATCTGGAGCAAGGTTTCTGCGGAACCTGCGCGGCGGATCACAAAGAGGATGTAACACCTGCAAGGTTCCAATCCTTGGAACAATCGGCCATGGCGCGGCTCGACGAGGGAGCCGCAAGTGAACCGGTTGCGGCGGGCGCAAACCCGGTGATCGATATGATGGTGGTTTACTCGCCGCGCGCGGCGCTGGAGGTGGGCGGGGTGAGTGCCGTGAACGCGAAAATCAACACGGCCATCACGTCGCTCAATAACACGCTGGCTGCGAGCGAGGTGGCGCTCACGATCCGGCTGGTTCATGTTGAGGAGCTGGACTATCTGCCCCTGGCTGGAAACGACGGGGGCGTGAGCACGGCGCTGGGCCGCCTTGCAAACGGTTCTGATGGCTATGTGGATGAAGCACACATTTTGCGCAATACCTATGGTGCGGATCTGGTGGCGTTCATGATCGATGAAGACCCTTTGTCATCCTACGGGGTGGCCTATATCAACAACCCCTGGTCCTGCATTGATGCGGCAACGTTCTCCGGGGTGGCCCCGCACGAGTGGGGACACAACCTCGGCTGCGGTCACAACGATTCGGGAGCCGGCCAATCCACGTTGCAGGGAGTCTACAGCTATTCCTACGCGCACTACTTTGATTATAATGGAGGAAGTTACGGGACTATTATGTCCTATATAAATCAGGGCGCATCTCCCGGCGGACGAATTGCCCGTTTTTCCAATCCGGATGTCGACTGGAACGGTATTGCAACCGGAACCGCTAATCGGAACCACGCGCTCACCATTGAAAATACAAAAACCGCAATCGGAGGGTGGCGCACCTTGTTTGAGGGCTATGGCGGCAAACCTTATTTCTGGTTTGAAACGGACGATGATTTTGAAGGATGGAGCGTGAACAACATTTCGAATGAAACGGTATCCGGCGGGGTGATGAGCGGCATTGCGACCTCTGGGGATCCGCAGCTTTCCCGGAGCGGACTCAATTTCCCGGGCGCTGATGCATCGACGGTGCTGATCCGGATGCAGGCCGAAATCAACAGTACGGTCGATTTGTTCTGGGGGCACACGGGGGCCGATACGATTTCCACCACTCGGAAGATTACAGTGTCTTATACAGGGAGCGGCGACCCGCAGGTGCTGACATTCGACTTGTCTTCAGACACCAACTGGACGGCTAAAACGATCACTCAACTGCGGCTCGATCCCCTTTCATTGCCCCCCGCGACCGGCAAGTCGTTTTCCATTGATTGGATCGCGATCACTGACGGCGATTTCGATTCCGACGGCATCGCGGATACCGCGGACGGATATGGCGATACGGACGGCGATGGCCTGCCGGACTTTGCCGACACCGAGTCCGACGGCGACGGCACGGGTGATGCGGATGAAGCCGCTGCCGGACGGAACCACACCGATGCGGGTGACATGGCGTTTCATTTCAACACAGACGGCGATTTCGAGGGGTGGACCAACAGCCCGATGAATGTGACCGGGCTGGCTGTATCGAACGGGGTGGTGTCCGGCACGGCGTCGACGGCCGATCCCTACTTTGCAAACAATTCGGTCGGATTTGTTGCATCGCAGGTGCCGACCATGACGGTGCGCATGCGCGCCGGAGCCAATGGCTTGGTTCAGCTCTACTGGGCGCCTCTGGGCGGCGGCTTTGCGGGTAACTTTGTGGGCCGGAATTATACCGGAAGCGGCGGCTGGCAGGTCGTCGAATTTCCAATGGCTGGAAACGCGAATTGGGATGGGAATACCATCGACAAGCTGCGCATCGATCCGATTGGTTCTTCCGGGGCGTGGTTCGAGATCGACTGGATCCGTTCCGCCAATGGCGACGGTGATTTTGACGGTTTCCCGGATCTGGTCGAAGGCACAGGCGACAGCGACAGCGACGGCACGCCCGATTATCTGGACGAAGATTCCGACGGCGACGGCTTCCTCGACTGGGAGGAATACCTTGTTGGAACCGACCGCACAAATGCGGCAGAGAACGCGCTCCTGATTTCGGTGAATGGAGTCGATGTGGTTGTGGAAGGCAAAACCGGAAGGATCTACCGTTTGCTGGCCGCCACCAATCTGGTTGCCCCGGTCTGGGGCACGGTGGATACGCAGGGACCGCTGCCGTCCGACCAGGCCGTTACATTTACCAACAGCCCGACCGGCTTGCAGGAATTCTACCGGGTACAGGCGGAACTGCCTTGAGAACCGTTAATGAGATTGAATTCTGATAAGAAGTGAGCAGCTGTGAAAAAACAGATCGCTGCATATTTCCGACAGCAGCTCCGTTACACCGGCCCGCACGGATTATATGCTGTTTGATGGCCCCGCGTCACCAGACAGGAAAATTGTTGGGACGTGCCCGCCGTATTCGTGTGCCGCATTGGTCACGATATTGACGATTCCGCGGTGTTTAGCTCCATGGCGGAAATCGCCAAATGGACCGATGACAATCATGCACCGGAAACCGCCCCAATACGTTGAGCCGTTTATGCCGGTTCGCTTGATGCGGTCAATGCTATAGGAATCATACGAAATCAGCCTGACTCATATTGAATCAAGTATCGGCGACAGGAATGTCGCCGCTCCGGAGGGGGAGGCATTCCCGAATGCTTTTAGAAGGGCGGGAACTTCAGGCGGTTAATTTTGTTGGCGTCTCCGGCTTTTTATGGTTTTATGATTATGATTACAGCGATTTGCCGGGAACGGTTTTCGGTAATGCCGGTGTAAGCAACAGGAAGGATGAGTTATGAGAAAGTGGTTATGCAGTACAGCTGTTATTATGGCCATGTGCGGTGCCATGTCCGTATTCGGGGTGACGATTCACAAAGATGCATACGAGCCGGCGACGGTGGTGCTGGAGGATTTCAGCGGGACGAACGATCCCGCGACCACAACGGACAGCAGAGTTACCTTCGACTCCATCACGAACGGGGCGGCGACCTACACCTATGTCACCAACGGAACCCCGGAAGGGACAATCACCTACGGCACGCTGGCGAACTCCTTCGCCCCCTCCCTGTACCCCTCGATGCGCATCCGCATGGCGGTCGACCGCGACTCTTCGGCATCAGCAACGGTTCAACTTTATCCGACGCCGATTGGTCCGGCCGGGAGCGTCAGCGTTGCTGTAGCTTCCGGAACCGATTTAAAGGAGAGCTCCTTTGATTTGTCTGCGACAACCGCCAACGGGATCGGCATGCGGCTCGATGCGTTCAACTATTCCAACGACGCAACCGAGGATCAGTTCCAGATCGACTACATCATGGCGGACATGGGCCGCACGATCGGTTTTGAGTTTGATCATGATGGGGATTTTAACGGGGTAAAACTGACCCATGTGTCACCGTCCAATGTGGTGGATGGGGTTCTGACGGGCACGGCCGCTACGCTGGACCCGCAGATCAATTTGGTCGGAGGCGGGGCAACCGCCACCATCAATGCGGATATTTACAAGTATGTGGAAATCCGCATGAAAGGCGCTGCCGGGGATACGATCGCCCTGTTTTGGAATACGGTGGCCAAGGGCAGTGTGACTCCCTCGATAACAATTGATTCTTCGGCGGAATCCGATGGGAATTACCACTCCTACCTGCTTGATTTTTCCTCTGAAACCAACTGGACCGGCAACCTGACGACGTTCCGCCTGGATCCGGCCACCACGGCGGCCGCCGCGTTTGAGGTCGATTATGTCCGCTTCATGGAAGTCCTCCCATCGCGATCGCCGGAAACCCTCTTTTTTGATGACTTTGACGACACGGTCGATAACAACCTCACCAACCCGGTCGCCCGTGCCAGCGGAACACTGGCCGACAGCGTGAAATACTACATCTCCGGGCTGACGGCCGCCGGCGAGGTGGCCGTGACCAACGGACTGCTCGACTGGACCGGAACGAACAGCGGCAACAGCCAGCTCGCTGAAAACAACGGCACCCAGAACCTGCAGCTGAGTTCGGTTGCCGGCGTGAATTCCGCCTTTAACTGGGCCCCCTATGTTGCGGGCAAAACCTACATCATCAGCTTTACCTACCGCTCGGCGTGGTCAAATCCCCTGAACTTCGGCCTGTCGGATACACCGCAGACTGGAAGCTGGGCCGCGGATACACAGGCGGCCTATGATTACGCCTTCGGTCCCTATGGAGCAAACTGGCAATCGGGCTCTGACGGCGTCAGCTCAAATTCCGCCGGCGCGGCGGCCGACACCGAGTATGAGATCGAGTTGACCATCAAGGAAGCGGACGGCCTGGCCGAGGCCCGGGTCGACGGTTCGCTGATCGTCACCCGATCGATCGACTTTGAGAATGCCGGACGCTATATGGCCTTCGGTGAGCCCACCTTATACGGCGGCTACATCGATAATCTGAAAATTGCCGTGATTCCCTCCGACGACGATGAAGAAGCAACAGGGTTTGACCAGTGGACCGCCGGCAACAGCCTGACGGGCGACGATGCGCTGCCCGGCGCCGACCCCGACGAGGACGGCATGGACAACCTGCTCGAATACGCCCTCGGCGGCGATCCGCAGGTTGACGATGCCACCGCTCTACAGCCGGCTCTCATGGCCGTGAACGAGGGCGGCACCGACTGGTTCTACTATATCCAGAGCCGCCGGACGGATGACGAGACGCTGTCGTATGTCGTCACGCTCGATGACGACCTCGTCGATGCCGTGGCTGCGGTGACCAACGCGCCGATCGGCCAGTCGGCCGAGGTGGGCGGTTTCACGACCTTCACCAACCGCACGGACCTGGACGAGCACGAGTTCTTCATGCTGAAGGTTCAGAAAGATTAACCGGCTTTCTGAATGAAAACACGAAGCCCCGCCGATCCGGCGGGGCTTTTTGCTTACAATGCTTCAGCGGAAGATCGAACATTTCGGGCTCCCGCCCCTCAAAATGTGTCCGGACTTCGCGGCGCGGCATGGACGTTCATTCTTGTTCATTCGCGACCGGGTTGATATGATTTCTGATCATGTTTACAGGCTGCAAAATACTGCTTCTTTTCGGGGTGCCGGCTTTACTGGCGATGACGGGCGGCGCACAGGCCGCGCCGGTTCATCATTACCGGCTGGACGAAACCTTTCAGCACGAAGCGGTGGCGGATTCGGCCGGCGCGGCGGACGTCACACCGAGCGGGCTGGTGCGGGGAAAGGCCGGCATGATTGCCGGCGCCATGGAGTTTGCCGAGGCCGATAACGATCACATCAATTTCGGTTCAAGTGACGCCGTGATTCCTGCCGGCGACTTTACGGTGACCGCCTGGATCCGGTTTTCCGCGGACGGGTTCGATGACAACGAGCGCATCCTGGACTGCAGCGACGGCGATGCGTTTGCCGCGATGTCGTCCGGGTTTAATTTCAAGACGCAGAACGGCCGGCTGCGGGCGTTTGTCGGCGACGGCACCCGCAAGGCGGCCACCGGGACCTCGCTGTCTGTCATCGGCAGCGGGCAGTGGCATCTGGTGGCGCTGCGGTTTGCTGTGTCGTCCGATCCGGGGGTTGCAAGCGACGGACTGGCGGCCGTGACGTCCGTTGCGTTTTCCAATGCCGTGGTCAGCGCAAGCCGGATTGACGCGGTGACCGATCGTGTCGCGCATCAGGTCGGCGCGGTGAACACCGGCACGGATCTGCTCGCCGGCGTTCCGTCCGGCGCGTCCGTGAATGCCGCACTTTCATTCGACGGGCTGATGGATGACATTCGAATTTACAGCAGCTGCCTGACAGACGAAGAGCTGGCGGAGATTTACAATGAAACGGTCGCGGTGGATTCCTGCCTGCGCTGGATTTTCAATGTGGACGGCGATGCGGAGGGCTGGACGGCGGCCGGGGTGTCCAGTGCGTCTGTGACCGGCGGCGACTATGTGATGGAGGCGGCCGGCGGCGACCCGCAGGCTGTTTCGCCCGACGATCTGGGCCTGGACCTGACCGGCATCCATAAGGTGTTTGTGCGCGCGAAAAACGGATCGGCGGCAGCCGGCGCAACGGTCTTTTTCCAAACATTGGAAAACCCGTCTTTTGCCGGCAATTCGGTCGGCTTTTCCGCACTCGCCAATGATTCCGCCTATACCCTGTATGAAGTCGACATGTCGGTGCACTCCAACTGGAACGGCACGCTCAAACGGCTGCGCATCGATCTGCCGGACGGCGCGCTGCCCGGCGACGAAGTCCGCATTGACCGCATTGCGGTCGGGGAGAGCGGCAACCGGCCCAATGTGATTGTGATGCTGGCCGACGATCTGGGCTGGCGCGATGTGACCGTCAACGGCAGCGACTACTATCACACGCCCAACGTGGAACGGCTGGCCGCCGCCGGCATGAATTTCCCGAACGCCCATTCGGCCAATCCGCTCTGCTCGCCGACGCGCGCGGGGATCCTGACCGGGCTTTATCCGGCCCGGGTGCGGGTCAACACGCCGTCCGGGCATATCGACGATGTCATTCTCGACCCGACGGTTGCGGCAACGGCAAACTCCTATCTGCCGTCGACGGTGGTGGGATCGCGCTCGCGGCTGCCCAACGGCTATGTCACTTATGCCGAAGTGCTGAAGCAGACCGGCTATTCGACCGCCTTCCTCGGCAAGTGGCACCTGGGCAAAGATGAATACATCCCGGAAAACCAGGGGTTTGATTTTGTGATCGGCGGCCGCCAGCACTCCGGCCCGCCCGGCGGCTACTTCGCGCCGTTCTCCGATGATTCAAACATCCCTTCCGTCTGGCCGGACGGTTCGCCGGTCGAGGCCGACGATCATGTGAACGATATTCTGGCCGCGTGGGCGGTCGACTTTATCGGCGAACACCGCAACCGGCCGTTTCTGCTGAATATGTGGTGGTACGATGTGCACGGCCCGTTCCAGGCCAAGGCCGATGTGCGCGCAGCGTACGTCGGCACCTCCGGCTCGGACGGCCGTCAGGACAGCCCGACCATGGCCGCGATGATCGAGGTGATGGACGACGGCATCGGCGCGGTGCTCGACAAGCTGGGAGCGCTGGGGCTGACCGATGACACCGTCATCTTTTTCACCGGCGACAACGGCGGCTGGATGTACACCTGGATCGACGAGGACCTGGCCGTGCCGACCGACAACTGGCCGTCCCGCGCCGGCAAGGCCTGCATCTGGGACGGCGGATCGCATGTGCCCTTCATCGTCAACTGGCCGGGGCAGGTGGCCGGCGGAACAACCAGCACCAACAACGTCAACAACCTCGATATCTATGCCACGGTGCTGGATATGCTGGAACTCGAACCGTATGACGGCTATGCCCTCGACTCCACCACGCTGGTGCCGTCGCTCACCGGGCAGTCCTTTGCCAACACCAATACGGTGTTTGTGCAGTTCCCGCAGGCCCCGCCGGCGACCGGATCGTTTCCCGGCGCGTGGGTGCGCCGCGACAACATGAAGCTGATCCGCTTTTTCCACGGAAACGGCGGGGAGGGCAACCATCGCTACGAGCTGTACAGCATTTCCGACGATCCCGGCGAGGAGCACAACCTGGCGGACGACAACCCGGCGCTGGTCGCCGAGCTCGACGGGTTGATTCAGCAGCATCTTGACGGCACCGAGGCGCTGGTGCCGGTCGCCAATCCGGCCTATGTGCCGCCGGTGTTCGACCGCTGGGTTCCGAACGACGGCGTCTGGGTCCAGAGCGGAACCGGCGGCCGCATCAAAATGGTTTCCAACAGTTTTCTGCCGGCGC
>JBFHEM010000090.1:0-10366 GCA_041584215.1 Tichowtungia sp.
AACGGCTCATCTTTCGGGCGCTCGCGCAGATAGTCGGCGGCGCGGTCGGCCACAATCAGGTCGACCTGATCCTGCGGGCGCGCGGCATGCGCGGCGGCGGCGCCTTCGCTCAGTCCCCAGCCCCAGTCTTTGAGGCCGCGCGTCACCACCTCGTCGTGTTCGATGATGCGAATCGGATCCTTCGGATCGAGTCTGTACACATTGCGGTTTTCGACAAACACCTGCGGCGGCTCATTGTGGGTGCGCGGGGTTCCGAAGTACGAGTCGAAGCCGCTTTCGAGCGGGCCCGGCGAAAGGGCTTTATTGAAATCAACCGGCCCCAGCCCCCAGCCGTTGTGCCACTTGCCGAAGGCGGCGGTGGCGTATCCGGCCCGTCCGAGCACCTGCTGAAGGGTCGGATGCTTGTCGCTGAACATGTAGGTGCCGTCCCACGGCTTGCCGCGCCGCCAGTTGTAGCGGCCGGTCATCACGCCGTAGCGCGACGGCTGGCACACCGCCGCCGGAGAGTGCGCGTCGGTGAAACGAACGCCCTGCTCCGCCAAGGCGTCAATGTTGGGCGTGCGGACCTTGGTTGCGCCGTAGCAGCCGACATCGCCGTAGCCCAGATCATCCGCCAGTATGATCAGCACATTCGGGGAACGTGACGTTCCATCCACAAAAGCTTCAGTTTCGGCGACTACCGACAAACAGGCTGCATAAACCAACAACGCGCAAACTGTACTCACAACCCTGTGCTTCAAACCGTTTTTCATTCACTTAAACCTTACCGCCTGCTTCATCACAAATGAGACCGGCAAAATCCATCAGCAATCACCGGCCTTGAATTGCGCGACGGCCGAAGCCGTCGCAACCCCCGGTTATTTTCCGATCACCAGCCGCACAAAGGTTTCATCCTTCACCATCGGAATGGTGTTGGTGACAAAGTTGAAATCACCTTCGGTCATAATATTGGTCCCCGCGACGGTATATCCCGCGTTTGTCCAGCTGTTGAGCAACAGATCATCCGTCGTCTCAAGATAGTAGACGAGGCTGGTGTCGGACTTGAGCTGCGCATGGATATAAACCATCGAATCGGCAACTTTTTGGAAAGTCGGCACCTCGCCCCGATCGACAATGCGGGTCGGATCGCCGCCGAGCGCATATTCGGCCAGATTGCTCAACTGGTCGCCGTCGAAATCGTCGGTTTCTGAACCGATGTCATCACTCCAGCCGGCCGACCACTGCTCATAAGCTGAAAGCCCGACCGCAATGGTTCCGCCCAGATCTGTGTAATAAGCCGAATTCACCCCGGCCGCCGCCAGTGCCGCGCCGTCATACACACCCGGATCCAGAGCGATCATCACCGACGAATCGGCAGATGACGGCATACTCACCGACAGGAATGCAATATCGTTTGTCAGCTGGTAAACCGGAGCACGAAGAATATTGCCGCCCTGAAAAGCCAGTTCAGCATCGGCAAAATCCTTATTAAACTGAACGTCCAGGTGCACATTGTCCGCTCCTGAATTGAGCAGGCCGAATTTCCCGGTATATCCAAGGTCTGTGCACCCAATCACCACGCTCTGACCATCCGCCTGAAAGGCCTGAATGTTCAATTGCCCTTCACCTTCCAGCGAGGTTCTAAGATCCAGGTTTCCACCAATATTCAGAATGGTTGACTGAGAATCCACCTGGATATTTCCCAGAATGACGGCATTGATCCCCGAGCGGTTCTGGAACTGCCCGCCATCCAATATCAACCGCCCGCCCAGCGAACCGCCGCCGCGCACGAACAGGGAACTTCCGGTCTTGATCCGGATCGAATCGCCGTCAAATGAACCATAAGTTCCACCGAGAGCATTCAGCCACACACCGGCGACATCGTAGACATAATCGATGCCGTTGGTCGGCGCAGCCGCCGGATCGCCCCAGACCGCATCGTTCCAGCCGATGTTCGTTCCCGTTGCCGTGCCGGAATTCATTGAGATACCATCGGACACCGGAGGCGTTGCCACGCTGATTGTTCCGCCCAGATCATTGTAGCAGTCACTGGATACACCCGCCGCGGCCAGCGCCGCCGCATCGTAGGTGCCCGGATCCAATGTTACCAGTCCGCCGGAGCCGTTCGGCATTTGAACATTCTTGAATTCAATATCACCGGTCAACTGGTAGATGGCCGCATAGGATGCATCGTTTTTCTGCCCCTCGATTTTCAGCGTGGCATCGGAATAGCTTTTGTCGAACTGAATCGTCCAGGTGACTGCGGCATTCCCGCTGTCCTTGACATCAAATGTTCCCAGGAATCCACTGTCGCTTGCATTGACGACGATGCTTTTGCCTGCATTCACATAATTCTGCAGAGTCAGAACGGCGTTGGACGTGCTGGAAATCCCGGTATTCAACTGCAGGTTTCCGTCAACCAGCAACACAGTGGAATTGGCAATAACGCGAATATTCCCCAGCACAATCGCGGTCCCGGCCGAACGGGTCTGCCACTGCCCGCCATTGAGATACAAGGCTCCGCCAAGGGAGCCTCCGCCCTTGCTGTATAACACGCTACCCGTATCCAGCGTTAGCTTGTCGCCCGCAAACGAGCCGTATGTTCCGCCCAGTCCCAGCAGCGTTGCCGGCGAGGAATCGTCATGCACATAGTCGTTGCCGTTGGTCGGCACCGCCACCGGGTCGCCCCAGATGGCGGTGTTCCAGCCGACATTTCCAGATGCGGATGAATTGATTGCGATTTCCGCCGCATGGGCCGCGAATACCGCGGCAATGAACCCAAACAGGAACCATCTTTTCTTCATGCTGAACCGTCCTTTCTTCGTTTGTTAATCAAGGCACACCCAAACGTGCCAACGTTTGTACATAATGACATGACCGATTGCAAGATCATTTTCAAATTCGTGCGCCCTCCTTTTCCGACTACTTTCCGTACTGCGGATTGACAGCCGGAATTTCACAGCCCGCCGCCTTGAGGTGCTGCATCAGCATGTCGCGCATCAACGCGGCGACTCCCGGCATTTGGTTGAGAATATTTTCGGTCTGGCCAATATCTTTCTGCAGATCGAACAGCTCGTGCGAACGCCCGCCGGTGGGCGACAGCTGCTTTTCCCAGTAGTGAATATAGACATACCGCCCGCAGCGAATGGCGCTCAGCGGCGAATTTTTGGTGTAGTAGTGCGGCTTGTGCCAGTAGACCGCCTCGCGGTCCAGCACTCCGCCTTTGAGCGCCGGAACGATACTGATGCCATCGAGATGCTGCTGCGGCTGCAGCGGCAGTCCGGCGATCTGCAGACAGCTCGGATAATAATCGGGGGTGATCACAACCTGATCGGAAACAGTTCCGGGAGAAACCTCGCCCGGCCATTTCACGATCAGCGGCACGCGGTGCGAGCCTTCAAACTGACCGCCCTTCTGTCCGCGAAGGGGCGCCATCGAGGTCAGCTCATAAGGGTCCTTGCAAATGACCTGATCCACGCCGCCGTTGTCGGAGGTGAAAATAACCGCCGTATTGTCCGCGATGCCGAGTGCATCGAGTTCGGCGAGCAGGCGGCCGATTTCGCGATCCAGTTCTTCGACCATGGCAACATAGTACGGCGAATAATCATTCGCCTGCTCATCGGTGAGCTTTGCACTGGCTTTATCAAGAAACGACTGTGTGACCTGTACCTGCACATGGACCGCATTGTGCGGCACATAGAGAAAGAACGGTTTTTTCTGCGCCACGCTGTCGCGCATAAAACCGATCGACAGATCGGTGATGGTGGTCATCTTTTTCGGATCGTCCGGCACGACGGCCGGCGGCGTGATCCACATGTCGCAGTGCGGCTCTTCGTGCACATCGAAACCGAGCTGAGTCAAATCCTCATTGCCGCTGCCGAAGTGGGTCTTCCCGAACAGCGCCGTGCGGTAGCCCGCATCGCGAAATGCATTTGCAATGGTGTATTCGGACGGCTGGACACCGTCTTCTTCCGTGATCTCCGGCTGGATCAGCTTGATGCCGGTTGGGTTGGCTTCCACGTTGCCGAGCTGTTTGTGGTGGTTGGTCAGTGCGGTAAAATGCAGCCGCCCGGGATACTTGCCGGTAATCAGACTGGCGCGGGTCGGCGCGCAGATGCTGCAGGCGGCGTAGGCGTCAGTAAAGCGCATGCCCTGCGCCGCCAGCCGGTCGATGTTCGGCGTTTCAAAAACCTCGCCGCCGCAGCAGCCGATATCCTTCCAGCCCATGTCGTCGATCAGCACAAACACCACATTCAGCGGTGCCGCCGAAACGCACATCGCCCCCAGCAGCAGCTGAAAAAATACACCCCTCTTCTTCATAACAAACCTCTTCTTACTTCAGCACGGTATAGACACCGCTCACATAAAAATCGCGAAACCCTTCCAGGCGAAAATCGGCGCCGTTGCAGCGCCCGCTGAACTGCGCATCATCCAAAAACCAAAAACCCCGAAAACCAGCGCCTCGCAGAACCCCCTCTCAGCTTGAACACAAATGATACCAACGTTTGTATACAACTGCCAGCCCGCTGTCAACCGCTTTGATTCCAAGGTTTGGAAAAGGCAGGGCAGCTTTCAACAGACTCAGTGAAGGTGCGGGGGAGAACAAACACGGGCATTAATGTCACCCCGCCAGTATAAATCTCATCTGCGTCACTCTTTCTTGGTGCCTCTGCGACTCGAACCCAACACGAATGCAATCGCAATGATCCTGTTTCTCCCGTCGAAAACCATCAAAGCACCGCGCACGGCTTGGCGGTCCGTCTCCGACTTTCCAGCATATAAAATACAGGCAGAATCATGGATAGCAGAACAATTTTTCAGCCCACAGCTGGACGTTCATTTTTTATGATTCTGCTATCAATGGTTCTGCCTGAACTCGGTTTTCTGCTCAGCGCATTAGAAAGATCCGTCACATGATGGGATTTTTATAGAGAGGGAGGCCCTACACACAACCTTGCAAGGCGAGCCTCTCCGGTATTCCGGAGGGCTTGCTGTTATGGCTGCAGTTCATCTTAAAACGCTCTAACTTTGCGAGCTTCGGGCCTTTGCGTTTAACGTTCCAAAGTTTTGAACCCGGGGATGTGCCGTTTATTCATACTTTCCGGAGAGCCAGAGCGGATCGACATTCCCGCCGTTCCACTGCTCCCAGCGCAGGCGCAGGTTCTGCACGCGCTCGGGGAACTGCGCGGCGAGGTTGTTCTGTTCGCCCAGATCGTCTTTCAGGTTGTAGAGTTCAACCGCCTGCCCTTTGCGGAAGAGCAGTTTCCAGTCGCCATGCCGGACGGTGCGGTACGACCCGCGCCGCCAGCAGAGCGTTTCGTGCGGAATGCCGCCGTTCTTTCCCGTGAGGTACGGAACAAGATCCACGCCTTCCAGCTTCCACAACGGATCGATTTCCACTCCCGCGGCAGCCAGCGCGGTCGGCAGCACATCGAGCGTGCTGACCGTTTTTTCATATACCCTGCCGGCCGGAATGTGCCCCTTCCACTGCATCAGGTACGGAACCCGCAGGCCGCCCTCAAACTGGGTGATCTTGATGCCGCGCAGCGGGCCGTTCACCGAGGTGTTGTTCGGGGTCGGGCCGCCGTTGTCGGAAATCAGGAAAACCAGCGTATCCTCTTCCATGTTCAGCTCACGCAGAAGATCGAGCGTTTTGCCGACCTCTTCGTCGAGCGCCTTCATCATGCCGGCAAAAATGCGCCGCTTCGGATCTTTGATCTCTGGAAATGCCTCCGCATAGCCGGGCGGCGCTTCCACGACCGGCGCGTGCTGATTGTAGAACGCGAGATACATAAACCAGGGATTGTCTTTGTTGCGGCTGATGAAATCGCGCGCCCGCTCGCCGTAGGCAAAGGTGCTGAAATAGCCATCCTGCTGAATATCGCGCGGCTGAGGATCCGCCTCCAGCGAGTCGAGAATTTCGGGCGTGGTGTAGGAGCGGGAGTTTTCGAGATTGCCGTAGTATTCATCGAAGCCGCGCTTCATCGGCCAGAATTCCGGCTTATAGCCGAGGTGCCATTTGCCGACCATGCCGGTGGCGTAACCGGCGTCCTTCATATAATTCGCCATGATCTTTTCTGAGAGCGGCAGTCCGTATTCCTTCCAGTTCGGCCCCCACGGCGGATTGGTTTCGTGACCAACCCGGCACTGATGGCGACCGAGCATCAGCCCGGCCCGGCTCGGGCAGCAGAGCGAGTCGGTGACATAGCCCTGCGTGAAGCGCACCCCGTTTTCGGCAATCGAATCGATGTTCGGTGTCGGGATCTGCGGATTGCCCTGACAGCCGAATTCGCCATAACCGGCATCATCCACAACAATCAGCAGCACATTCGGGGAACGTGACGTTCCATCCGCTAAAGTTCTGGCAGAGGCTGCAACGCTCACCCCCGCAACCATCATCAAACAAACCGGTAAACAGACAAAATGCTTCATAAAATACTCATTTCTCATTTTTTGGTTCTTCGCAGAATTTAATGGGGATTTTTTCACAACCGTTCGCATACTCACTAGAGTAGACAGCCGAGGAATAGAGAGATTAAAAGTAATAAACAGCATGGATTTTTGCAGAGACCTTACCCGCAAACTCATTTGCATTTAAGGTTTTGCGAAAAATCGAGCCCGATCATCAGGGCTGCTCCGGAAACCCGGAGCACTGTTTATTCCATAATTGAAACATCCCTCCTCGGAGCCTCTCGGGGCCCCTCTAGCGTGCCTCGCCGTAGCTTTACGCAAAGGCGGGCGTCAGCGGTTGTAGAGCCCTATTATTCCACAAAAATATGGCTCTACGTAGATTTTTGTGGTGGTAAAAACCCCTCTACGGCTCAACTGCGGGCTTTACACCCATGGAAGATTTTCACAACCGTTCACGGTGTTCACTGGAGCAGACCGCCGAGGGATAGAGAGGTGAAAGGGATAAACTGCAAACTTTTCAGGCAAAGATATAAATGCTCCCCTGTAGAATTAGGCTAAGTTGTGCTCGTTTACTCTGACATCAAAACATCCCATCTCGGCCTCTCACTGACCTCCTCAAGCGACAGCGGTTGTAGATAATTCTCTGCTTCTCCATAAAAATCTACGTAGAACCACATTTATTGGGAACCGGTAAAAACGTACGGGTAAAAAGTTCCCACGGATAGCAAAGCCGGCCCACGGATCCTGTTCGCGGCAACGGTTGAACCCGCATTGTATCCGCAGGACGGCTCCGCCTTCCTCGGCCCCCTCCAGCGCAGCTGGCTGTAAAAAAAACATCCCGTCAATCCGGTTCATCCAGTCTAAAAACCTCCCCTGCCCGGATCTTTCGCGCTCTTTGCGTTCTTGCGAGCAGACTTACGGCATCGCATTTCCATACACAACGGAACCGGCTCCCGGAACGGAAACCGCTCTTTCAAAACCATTGCTCGATTCATCATCACTCACCCGGTTTCAAAGGTTTGGAAGAAGCACGCTGCCCGGACGTCCTGATTAGATTCAACTCGCGAAGCATCGCCTGAACGCGCTCAGGATATTTTTTAAAGAGATTGTCATCCTGATGCAAATCGTCAGATAGATTGTAAAGCTGCCCCGGCGTTCCGGCATCGCCGCGGCTGTCGTAATCGCCTTCGTGTGCGACATCGAGATAAACCCACTCGCCCTGGCGCAGAATGTGGAATCCTGCGCGGCTCTGCAGCACAATCGGATCCTTCGGGGACGCTCCGCCTCGGAGCGCCTCCAGAATGTTGCGGCTGTCCTCCGCCGCACCGTCGGGCATTGAAACATCCAGCAGGCCGGCGAAGGCGGCCGGCAGATCGGTTAGGCAGATCACCTCATCCGACACCGCACGGGGCTTGACGGATCCGGGCCAGCGAATGAGAAACGGAACGCGCAGTCCGCCCTCAAGGGCATCCCCCTTGTCGCCGCGCAGCGGCACATTGGGGTTATACGTGATGTTGCTGTTCTTGAAGTGCCCGTTGCCGGAGGAAATCCCGCCGTTATCGCTGGTGAGGATCACGATCGTATTTTCCGCCACTCCCTGTTTTTCCAGGGTTTGGAAAATCCGTCCGACTCCATCGTCGAACTGCGCGACGAAATCGCCGTACAGCCCGGCATCGGACCGGCCGTGATAATCGGGGTGCGGCGCAAACGGGGTGTGCGGCTCGATGGCGGCATAGTAGAGAAAAAACGGTGAATCGCCGTTTTTTTCAATGAATGTGCAGGCTCGGTTGGCCAGCTCGCGGCCGGCGTTTTCCTGCTGGTAGGTGGCGGCCGCGCCCCCGTGCTGCGTCGGCATGCCGCCGCCCGCCGGCCATTCCAGCGACAGCGGATCGGACGGGTCGAGATTGTACACGCGGCGGTTTTCAATGTAGACGTACGGCGGATAGAAGTGGCTGACCGGCATGCCGAAAAAATAGTCAAACCCGATTTCACACGGCCCCTTGGGAATCTCCGCGTTCCAGTCGAGATCCTTCTGATCACGGTCGCCGAAGCCGATGTGCCACTTGCCGATGGCTGCGGTTTTGTATCCGGCGGATTTAAACAGGTCGGCGATGGTGAACATGTCGGGATCGATCATCGCCGGCGTGTTGCCGACCACCCCTTTTTTCAGCCAGGTGCGCCATGGATAACGCCCGGTCAGCAGGCTGTAGCGCGCCGGCGTGCAGACCGATGCGGCGGTATATGCCTGCGTAAAGCGGAGTCCCTCTTCGGCCAGCCGGTCGCAGTTCGGCGTTTCAATGCGTCCCTCGCCGCCATAGCAGCTCAGGTCGCCGTAGCCCAGATCGTCGGCAACAATCAGCACCACATTCGGACGCCCCGCAAAAACGTTCGCCGGACTTCCCAATAAAAGGGTCATCACTGCCAAACCAATCAATATATTCATGCCTGTTCTCTCCCGTTAGACGCCCCTCACAACATCAGGTGCCAACGTTTGTACAGCTTCTTTCGCCGCCTGTCAATCGCTTGGGGTTCCGCACGGCGCACAGCACCGTGCTGCGCAGGACGGCGCTCCGCGCCGTTTCCTGCTCTGCTTTTTTGGCCGTTAATATGCGAAAGCGGCTTCGCCTTACGCGAAAAATCGATCAGAATAAGATCCTTCGAGGCGATTCATCCCCGCCGGAGAGCCGGAGCGGATCGAATTTGCACTGCTCCCGGCCCGGTCTCAGTCCGCCCGCGTGCTGTTGACATAGAGCGTCTGGGTCGGGAAGGCGAATTCGATGCCCTCTTCGTTGAAGCGCCGCAAGACCGTCAGATTGAA
Source organism: Tichowtungia sp. (assembly GCA_041584215.1). Taxonomy (GTDB): domain Bacteria; phylum Verrucomicrobiota; class Kiritimatiellia; order Kiritimatiellales; family Tichowtungiaceae; genus Tichowtungia. The sequence continues at coordinate 9,209 of JBFHEM010000090.1, forward strand.
CAGCTGATCGAACTCCATAAAGGCCCAGTAGTCCGGCGGGGCGAACCAGTAGATGACCAGAATGTTCAGCGAGCACTCGTTGAAGTTGTTGAAAAACACGCGAGTCGGAAAATCGGGATGCATTTTTTCGTTATGCGCATCAAGCGTCTCACGGATGATCTGCATGGCGAGTTCGACTTTTTCCGGCGGCGTGTCGTAGGTGACGGTGATGTTGGCCACGCGTTTGATGAAGGGCCGTTTGGTGATGTTGCGGATGGTCATGTTGGCCAGCTCGCCGTTGGGCACGGTGACCAGATGGCCGTCGAGCGTGCGGATGCGCGTGGAGCGCATGCCGACGTCCTCGACGGTGCCGTCCTCGCCGGTGATCACAATGCGGTCGCCGAGCTGGAAGGGATGGTCGGCGAAAATCACCAGCGACCCGAAGAAGTTTTTAATGGTCTCCTGGGCGGCGAGCGCGACGGCCAGGCCGCCGACGCCGAGCCCGGCCAGGATGGAGGTGACCGGTTTGTCGCTCAGCTGCTGGGCAATCTGAACGAGCCCGAGCAGAACAATAATCGTGCGCAGCGTTTTGCGCACCAGCGGCACCATCATATCATCAAGGGTGGTGACGGTTTTGGATGTCAGCCGCTGCATCCAGTAATCGAGCAGCTCGACGAGCTGATAAACAATGTAGGTGACGATCACGGTGAGCAGCACCCCGACCGCATCGTCGCGCAGCCCCGCCAGCGGATCGGGAAGCGCCCACAGTTTGACGGCCGCGCAGACACTGAGCGCCGCGGTGGGGAACATCACCGTGCGCGACATCAGCCTGAGCACGGTCGTGCGGAACGCGCCGTCCTGAAGATGGGCTTTCTGCGCGGTTTTTTCGGCCAGCACCTTCAGCAGCCGCCCGCCCACAAATCCGGCCAGGATGATCAGGATCATCCAGAACGCGTCCCAGCCGGAATTGGCCGACGCCTGCCTCGCATTAACTACAATCTGCTCAATCCTGTTGGTCATAGCACTTCTCCAAATAATACGTACCTCTCGCCGCGCACTCTTTCAGAGTTCCGCCGCGCGATCGTGCGCACGCCTCTATCTTCCGTTTCTTTCGGTCATTTCGTTCAGGAAATCAACCACACCCTCAGTCAGCATCTCCCCGGAGACGCGCCAGTCCCA
>JBFHEM010000091.1:0-10191 GCA_041584215.1 Tichowtungia sp.
AGCTGTGAACATTGATCGCATCATCGGCCATGCCCTCGAACGAGCAGCCCTCGATCAGCACATTCCCCCGCGAGCCGCGCATATGAATGCCGTCGGCGTTGGTCGAAAATACGCGGCCCTCCTTCACCTTCACATGACAGTCGCGAATGGTGTGATGACGGGTGATGTGCGGATAGAAGGCCAGGCCGGGCGATGCGTAGACCGTGATATTCTCCCACAGGATCTGATCGCAGTTTTTGGCGGCCACGGCCTGCGCGTAGTTGCGGGCCATATGAATGAAGCGGTCACCGGCATGCAGCCCGGCCTGTTTCAACGCGGGATCATACCCGTTTTCCGTCGTATAAAAGCGCCAGGTCCGGCCGCCGGACTTTTTCCAATGCTTGGAAAACAACGCGGCGGGTCCGTACTGCCGCCCGCCGTCATCGGTATCGCGAATGGTCAGTCCCCACTTGGCCATCGCGCGATCAAAACAGGGCTGATCCGGCTCAAGGAATCCATCGGCCACGTCGAGCTCGAACCATCCATCCGCAAGATTCACCTCTGAAATCACGCCCTGCGCGTAGGGCAGCGGGTCGTAATCGATCTTGAAGTTTTTCACCTCAACACCCTGGCAGTTCTCCGTATGAATGGCTCCGATCTCCGGATTGGTAATCAGCAGCGTCGCGCCCTGCCCGTTCAGCACCAAATTGGTCGCCGCCGTGATGCGCAGCGCATGCTTTCCCTGCAAACCCGTCCCGTCCGGCAACCCGATGCGATACACCGCGTCCGGCTCGAAACGCAGCTCAACCAGTCCCTCAACGGCCTGGGCTGCATCAACCGCCGCCTTGAACGATGCATAATTATTGGTTGCGGTCGGCGAGGCGCCGAAATCTTTCACATTCAGCACTTCACCGGCTGCTCTCGACATGGGAAATGCAGTCGCCGAGAGACAGCCGACCAGCGTAACAATCAAAAATTCAAACCTCATCATCATCTCTGTTCTCCACTGGAAAGCATCATTCCAATTCCCATGTTTTTAAACCACTAATACTGGCAATGCCGCGAGCCGGGACGGGCATATTTATAACTATCTTTTTATAGCACTTAAACTGGATCAAAATTAACAGAATGATCAGTACAGAATAATGGGCTTGATTTTATTCTTCTGTTTTCATTATTCGGCTTCAACTCTTCCTCTTTGGCTGCGGTTTGGCCGCGCGGGATTGCAAACACATCGCGGATCGCTTCGAGATAGCCCATTCCGTTTTTTTGATCCGGCTCAATGTAACTCCCCTCCGTCCATTCATTCCAGGCATTGATGCTGACAAACGGGTTGGGCAGATCCAGCTCGTCCATGCGGTCGCGGATTTTTTGCGCCGCGGCTTTGAACGCCTGCGGCGTGTTGCCTTCAATCACCGGCGTGAACGGATAGCCCCGATTCAGATAGCGGTCGGACTGCACGGTGCGCGGACTCGGATCCCAGCCCATCGTCAGGTTGGGATAGTACGGCACCGGGCATTCCGCCTGCGCCTTTTCCCAGTACTCGAAATACTGTTTTTCCATCACGGAATAATCCGTGGTCGGGAAACCGGAAAGCTTCGCATGGTGAATCCAGACGTAGGAGTTGACGCTGTCGAAACCAAGCCGCTGAATCAGCTCATAAGGGTCGGCCGCGGTCTGTTCGCCGGGCAGAATCGGATTGTTCCAGACAATCGCGTTCAGATGCAGGTCGGGAAATCCAGCCGCTTTGACCGCCGTGCGAAACCGGTCGAGGCATTCGCGCGTCTTTTCGACGCTGCCGAACCCGGCCATCAGCTTGGTCAGCTCGTACACCGAGAAATAGGGACATCCGTCCATCAGCCAATACGAAGGGTGTTTAAAATAGGTTTCAATGCAGTGCTCGATGATGCGGTCGAAAGTTTCGGGCGTCACGGCACCGGGATAAAGCAGATTGGCGGCATGCTCTACATTCCCGTCACAGATTTTGGCCGGATGGATATCAATCCAGTCGTGGTTGGCCCACATCAGCGCAAACTTCATGCGGTCGTTGTTCGGAGCATTCAAAAAGCCGTCTTCAAGTGCCCGCTGCAGAAACGGCCCGTCGTCGTACCAGTACCAGTCGAAAATAAAGGTGCCGATGCCGTGGTCGGCGGCGGCAGCAATGCGCCGGGCCATCGCCTGCGGGTCGGCTTCGTCATCGAAGCCCCACACCGGGACCTTGGGCTGATCATGATCGGGGAAACGCGGCTCGGCGCGCTTGACCAGCTCCCACTCGGTCCATCCCGGGCCGTGCAGTTTTTCATTCCGGGCATCCCGGTGGTAATTCGGGAAATAATAGGCGGCAATATTCATACTCTGTCCTTATATCTACTGTTTATATCTGCAGATCTTCGCAGATGGACACAGATCATATACAACCGGATATTTCATCTGCGAACCTCTGCGTTAATCTGCGGATAAAAATCTTTGGTTGCGGCAGAGCCGCGCTGGGTTCATCCGTGTTCAAAGTCATTCTTTCCAGCCCCACGGGGTCGGGACCGCTGTTCTGCTCCAGCGCTCCCATTCCGCCCGAAGATTGCTGACGGTTTCCGGATGACGCGCCGCCACACCTTTCTTCTGAAATGGATCTTCGGCGATGGAATCCATATGCGGCGTCGGAATATCCGGGCAGCCATAGACCCCGACATCGCCGAGGCCCTGATCATCCGAATAGATCACCACAATATTGGGCCGCTCGGCCGCCATGCCCGCAACTGTGCAAAGCAATACTCCAGCAGATGCTAACAACAAACTTTTCTTCATCATTTCATTCCACTCATTGGTCTGCCTCCGGCAGATTCCAGACTCTGGAAATTCCGCCACCCGTTTTTCCGAGGTTTGGAAAAACAGGCGGCGGTCTTTTACAGCGTTCGCTTACTGAATCCCGAAGAATGCTGCCGAATTGGTGGATTCCACAAAAACGGCATAGTTGTCGCCCTCGACCGCACAGTGAGTCAGGTTGGTTTCAACAAACGGACCGGCCGCCTGATCGGAATGACCGACCTGCGCCCACGCTCCGTCGCTCAGGCTGCCCGTCCCGACCACTTTCTGCTTGGAAAGCAAAAACGAATCGGTATTCACCAGCAGTTTGAAAACATTTCCGGAAACAGTCTCCATAGAAACAATCTGCGACGACCCGGGCCCCGCCGCTCCCGGAATCACTGTGTAGTTGATGATGATTTCCGGGTGGAGCCACACATCTTCATTTTCCTTGGATGCAATCGAGAAAATGCGCTGCGAATCAATAAAGTCCGTCCCTTGAAGCGAAAGCCCGTAATTATCCGTTGTCCCGTTGAGCCAGCCCTCCACCAGATCCGCCACACCACTGCCGGCATATTCCAGCCAGCCGCCGGACGAAATGGTATTGGTTCCGGCGAAGTACACCTCGCTTCCGGCCTCTCCAAAATAGTCCAGCGTTGCCACAGCAACCGGATCAATACCCGGCGCATTGGTCCACACCACCGTGGCTTCACCCCAGCTTCCCGTGTTGCGGTAGATGGCTACCGGGGTAAAGTTGGTGGGGCCCGGCCAGTTATTTAAGGTCGCATAAAACCGCATCTGGGCCGAGTTAACCTGCACGGTGTCCCCGGCTTCCAGCGCATCAGTGATCGACGAAAGATCAAACCTCGTCAAACCATAGTTCATGCCCCATGACTCATTCTGGTGACGAATCACCATTCGGATATCGGTGCCATAGTTGACTCCGTGCGATGTCGTACTTCCGTTCACCCAGGAGTCGTCCGACGCTTCCACTTTTGCGTATCCGAACTCTTCAACAATTGTATAGTTCACAATAATTGCCGGATGAATCGCCGGATTTGTGTGCTCTTTGGTTTGCGGCGAAAACGTGCGCTGCGTATCGACAAATTCCGTCGCCTTGATTGAGACCCCGTAGTTCTCAATCGTTCCATTCAGCCAGCCCTGAACCAGTTGCGCCACGCTGCTGTCGGTGTATTCAAGCCATGCAGCCGTATCCACCGTATTGGTTCCGGTAAAATAAACCTCATTCACACCCGGCAGTCCGAAATGCTCAAGGGTCTGAACGGCAGCCGCATCAATGGCCGGCGCATTGCTGAATACCACGGTCGACTCATCCCAATCCTCAAGATTGGGGAAAATGGCGACCGGCGAAAAACCGGCCCCGCCAGCCGGCCAGCTTATATAACTGGTATAGAACCGCATCCTCGCCGACGTAACCTGAATCGACTGCCCCGGCTCCAAAGTGGATGTCAGGTCCGACAGATCAAACTTCGCCAACCCGTAGTTGTTGCCCCAGGATTCATTTTGGTAGCGGATCCGAATGTTGCTTTGCGATCCGTAATTATCACCGATTTGACCGCTGTTCCCGTTGACCCACGCGTCATCCGATGTATGGAACGTAATCACCTCAGCAACTGCTCCGACAGCCAACATCAGCATCGCAGCGATAATCCACATCAACTTCTTCATCTGCTCCTCCTTGATTTGCATTGTTTCAGGATTCGTTCTTCCGGCGGACACACTCTGGACGCATTCGCCGGATCATGGATAAATCATAACAGCCCCGGAACCCTTATTCCTTCACCAAACTGACAACCATCAGCACAAAACTGCCAATTGTTCGCATCCGGTATCCCTCCGGCTATTCGGAATCGACAACGGGAAAAATCGTCTGGCGCAGCTGAGTTGCTCCCAGCGGGATCATCGCAATCCACTCCGTCTCCGGCTCGACCTCGACCGGAGACGCAGGCAGATCCGGGGTGCCCCCGTCAGCCGTCAGGGTCCAGTAAGGAACCCGGCGCGCGGGAACACGCAAAACAACCGGCGAGTCAGCCGGAGTCCACGGGAACCGATCCGGCGCCCCGGCCTCCACCTTCACCCGCTTAACCCCTTCAGGCCGCGGCAGCTCCAGCGCATAATTCCAGGGCCCGGCGGGCCGCAGCTCCCAGTTCGGGAAATCGGGATGCGGGCCCGACCGGTTCGGAAAAGCCGCGCGATCTGCCCGAATGTTCAGAGAGAACACCAGCGGACCGCGCAGCAGCGCCGCACCGCCCGCCACCGGCTCTTCCATCCGAACCGGCATGGGCAAATCCAGCGTGACCGTGTCGCCCGAAGAAAAACGGCGCTCCAGCCTGAAAAAGGTTCCCGGCACGGGTCTTTCGTCCAGCACCTTGCCGTTGACGGAAACCGATGCGCCCTGCGCCCAGGCGGGAATGCGCAATGACAGCAGAAACTCCACCGGCTTCGCGGACTCAACCTCGAGCCGGACCGACCCGCCAAACGGATAGTCTGTTTCCTGACGAATGGTAACCGGCACCCGCTCTCTGCCGGCCGCTGTGCGCAGGACACACGGGCCGTACAGCATCGCGGCCAGCCCCCCGCCCCTGCCGGCCATCCACATCCGGGCGACATAATTCGGAAACAGGCGCTGCAGGTTTCCCGTGCAGCAGGCCGGAATGAAACCCGGCCGGTAGGTCTGGCAGAACGGTCCGGGACCGGTATGCGCCGCTCCCGCCAGACTCGTATCGGTTGCAATGACCTGGTTCGGCGAAGAAAAATACTGGTGAGACCTGAAGTCTTTGCTGATCGCGCCCAGCCCGGCATTGAGCACCGCGCGTTCAATTTTGTCTGCCCATGCGGGGCGGCCGTCCGCCTGGAGCATATATCCCATGCCCCAGGTGTAATCGACTATGTCACAGGTTTCATGCCGGCCGGCCGCCTCTTTCCCGTGCAGAGCCTCGTCCGAACTGACCACCCCGTCAACCAGCTCATGGTCCCGCTCCAGCGAGCGAAACGCCCCCTGTGAAGCCTCGAGATACTCCTTTCGTCCCGTGGCCAGAAACAGCAGGGCCGGCAGCTTGCTCTGCTCGCAGACGGTGACCCCGTGACCTTTCAATTCTCCCGCGGACCGAAGGTGTTCCAATGTCCACTGCGCCTGCGCGTTGGGCCCCCGGGCCGCATTGCTCCAGGTCCGCTCCGCCAGCCGCAAAAGAGTTTCATCTCCGGTCTTCCCATACAGCCAGCACAGGCCTTCAATGTTGTTCACATCGCGCGGGGCCACCCCGAAGTTCTCCGGCAAAGAATGGTAATGCCGGGTCAGGGCATCCAGCACCCGGGGGGCCCGCGTCTGGTCATAATAGACCATTATGGCGCGCGTCAGCACCGCCAGCGGCCATTCGGTGTCGGGCAGCCCGCCCTGTATCTCGGTGAGCCCGATCAGATCGGCGGAAAGCGGGCCGATCCCGGCCGGCCCCAGACGGCCGCTGCGCTGCGGATGATCCAGCACATAATTGATATTGCTGACGGCCAGACCGGTCAGCACATCATCGTTGACCAGCAGTCCGCAGCGATACACCCCGTCGATCAAATAGGCCGACTGCTCATACGCCGGCCATTTGCGCATGGAGGCCGGCCAGATCTGCATCATATTTTCACCCACCCACAGATCCGAGTTGAACGGCAGGCCGGATGCCGCGTGGTTCCGTCCGATCCCGTCACGCTGACGGCCCAGCAGCTCCGTCAGCCATCCCCGCGGCTCAACCTGCCCCACAGGAAGCTCCCGAAAAACGCCCCAGTATGTCCCGTCCGCCTCGACCGGACCCGCCGCCGTCTGCCCGGCGGCATTCGGGCCAAAACACACCTGACCCACCCGGCTGTCCTGCGGATTATAGCAGGCAGGACGGCCGCTGTCCTGAGCCCCTGACACCAGACATTGCGCAAAGAGACTCGAACAGGAAAACAGCAGCACAACAGCCACCAGGGCCGTCCTCCATTGCTTCATCAAGTGACACGAAATGCCGATTTTCACTTAAACCTGCTTCCATTCATAAATGTCCCGCGCTTAAAAAAGCAAATCCTCAATTTGCCACCGACCCGAACCCCCGGCCGCCGCAGCTGAACACGCCAGAATCAAAGAATGACATACCCGTCAATGAATCGCCTGCACCAAACTGACAAACATCAGCACAAAACCGCCGCACCTCAAAGACGGCCGGCCGGAACACAGGCCGTTCCGACAGAAAACAAGGTTTCCAGACATTGGAAAAATGTGTTCCAAGGGTTGGAACTTCTGCGTCTGCTGCGCTTTTCCGCGGCCACGCTTTTTCCAAGGCCTGGAAAAACCGGACCCGCTTTTTCCAACGGTTGGAAATTTCATGAACCGCGAAACACCCGGTGCGACTCAGCCGCAACCAAACCGGCGCTGGCAGTCAGAATCATTAAGGTCAAAATGATTCATTCAGCAACCGTATTTCCCCCATTATTCTGACCTTAATCATTCTGACAAAATGGCCGGCGCCTCGTTATTGCTGTTCAGCCGAAAGCGGCAGTCGGTATTTCAGAATCCGATACCGTCAGGACACCCAGACCGGGCTGGACCACACAAAAGTCTGCCTGTCTTTCATATAGCTTTCGACATTCTCTTCCGGCGCGAGCGTCAGCCGAACGTAGTAATACGCATCCTCAAGCTGCGTGTCCGTCCAATCAACTTCCACCTGTCGATCGTTCGGACTTTGGATGTAAACCGATTCGCCATTCCGAATGATCTCAACTTTTTCAATCAACCCCGGTGCGGCTGCGCGGATCTGAATCCGCGGAGGACCCGCGCTTTTAATTTTCTGTCCCATCTCACTGCCGTTCACACTGAAATGAAGAATAGCGCGCCCGATCATGGTCGCGCAGCAGCGGCGCTCTTTGATGGCCGAATAGACCGCATCGCGGGTCAAAGCAGGCACCCAAACCCCGGTCAGTCCGCAATTGCCCGGTCGCGCCCAATGATCGTCGCTGGACGCGATCGCGCCCAGCAGTCTGCCTTCGTTCAGCTGCTCCACCCAGGTACATCCTTCCACCGTCGGGTTTTTGTGCCAGCAGTAATGCGGATCGTTGCCGGGATATTCCGCCCGCCCATGGTTGGAAAAGATCTCGGCCACCGGTTGATATTTCGGGTTAAACACCGACCAGTCCCACGGACGCATACTGCCGGCAAAATGATGAGGGATGGTCATGCACTCCAGCCCCTCCAGTTTTTCCCAGTCATCTGAGCGCTCATTCCAGTCGCGCGGATCATGATCCACAAACAGCGCCTCATTCCCCGGGAAATAGACGTTATGGTCGCCGGCACGGGTCGACAACTCCGCGGCGTTGAACGTTACAAACCGGCCCGGCTCATTGGCCTCATTCGTAATCCGGCACATCCGCTCCCAGTCATCCGCACCGTAGTTTCCCTGAATAGTCCCCTGATGATCGGTGTTCGCCTGAAAATCGAGCGCATACTGGAGTTTGCCGATTTTATAACTGCCGGCATAGGTGGAAGTGGTGTCCGCCCCGGCCCGCGCATCGGCCGACATTTCGGTATGCACATGAAGATCCCCCCAACAGAGGCGCACACCGGGATCTTCAGCAAATACCTCGACCGGATTGCTCTCTGCAATCATGCTGCCGTCCGCAGACCGCACCGTCAGCCAGTAAAAGCCCGGCCTGGCAAACGACACGTCGCACTGGACGGCACCGTGCGAAAAAATATCCACAGCATCCGGCAGTCGCACCCCCGGCCGGTCGCAGCCCACCTTCACGCCGCCTTTAAACCCGGTTGCCGGATTGTCGTAGCGGTCAAACGCACAGATATTCAGCCGCACCGGCTCTCCGACAACCGCCGACGACGATACCCTCGCCAGCATGCGCACCGCCGGACCGGGGTGCTTCGGAACCGCCGGTGGATCGGGAATTAATTCAGAAAACCCATCGGCATCATGGTCCACTGCAATTTTAAAAACCCACTGATCTCCATCAAAACGAGCGGCTCGCTGATCGACCGTCACATTGTTCCAGACAAACCGGATGGTTTCGCCGGCAGGCAGCCCGTCGGGCAATGCAACATCCACAAAGCGCCAGTCCCGTTTCTGATCATACATCTTGCGGTAACACAACCGCGACAATGCCACAGAGAACGCAACATCCGTTTTCACCTGAACAAAACCCGGCCTGGCGGCATCGTCCAGCTGGGGCCCGGTTGCTCCGTTCGGACACCACACCTGCACCATCCCTCCCGGCGCAACCGCTTCCTCCGCCGTGTAAACCACCGCAATCCTCGGCACCTGCTGCCCGACCTCGACCTGCTTCACCAGTTCGATCACAGCACGGCCTTTTCCCAGTCCGGTTGTAAAATATTCATACGCCGCGATGGTTTTCACATCCGGATACAGCTCTTTGCACTGCTCCACACCGCCCGCGCCACCCGCGCCGACGAGACGCCGCCCCCCGCCTGCAAACGAAACCAGGCCGAGTCCAGCAACCGCCCCGCCTACAAAATTTCTTCTGGTAATCAATGGCTTCATTCCAGCTCCTTTCTCCCGTTCACAAAAACTCAGCGATCATCCCGGACGTCAAGCCCACCCATCTCAAGCCGGAAGCATACGTCAAAGTCTACGTCGAAATCTACACCCGCCCTTCGAACCGAACCTTGACTTTCCTGACAACTCTCAGCACAAAACTGACACCCTCGACCTATGAAAAACACGAAGAAAATGCACCTTAACTGCTTTGGATACATCTATTCCCGCATGAAAACTTGAAAATTCTGTCGCCGGCGGCATACACTCAAACCCATGAATCAGCCCCCGCCGACAATCCCCCGCGAGTACGTCTTTAAAGAGCCGGAATTCCCGCTCGGCATCAATTTTAACCGGGCACACCCCGACTATCCGCTGCACCGGCACGACTTTGAAGAACTGGTGATCGTGCAGAAAGGCATCGGGATCAACTCGGTCGACGGAGTCGATTACCCGCTGCAGGCCGGGGATGTGTTTGTGATGCCCAAAGGCAAAACCCACGCCTACAGCCGGATGGACCATCTGCGCTCCTTCAACCTCTACTTCGACCTGAAACAGCTCAACCTGTACCAATGGGTCACCCGCACCCTGCCCGGATTCCACGCGCTGTTCACCGTGGAGCCGTCCTACCGCCGCAAAAAGGAATTCAACAGCCGCCTGCGCCTCACTCAGGAAAACCTGCTCCAGGTCTGGAACCTGCTCGAATCCCTGCAGGCGACCCTTGAGGGAGAACACCCCGGCTACCGGCTGATCGCCCTGGGGAAATTCTGCGAAGTGGTCGGACTGCTCTGCCGCTATTATGAAGAAACCGACCACAGCGACTCCCGCAAAGTCCTGCGCATCGCCAAAGCCATCAGCTGCATGGAAA
>JBFHEM010000092.1:0-10024 GCA_041584215.1 Tichowtungia sp.
CTGAAGTGGGAAACCGCCGCCGGACCGGATATTTCGGTTTTCTTTTCTCATGCGGCTGCTGGGGATATTCATCCTGAACTGGTGGTTCATGGAACGAAGGGCACTCTGCACTGGTCGTTTCAGTCGCATTGGGAGATCCGGGCGGAGGGCGCAGCGCCGGTCCGGCATGAAATTCCGGCAGCGATTGAGATGCGCCGGGCGATGGTCCGGCAGCTGGTTGAGAAGGTCCGTCGCCCGGAAACACCGGTTTATACGCCGCGTCAGGCGCTGGCCCAGGTGAAAGCGGTTGCTCTTGCTCATGAACGGGTTACGATTCAGTCTTTTCCGGAAACTTTGGTCGGGAGCTGTGAGGCCGTCAATGAGCACGGACAGGTTTCGGAAATGCTGACGGTTGAAGGGCTGGAAGCTGCCGGCCTGCGGTTTTTTGAAAAGGGAGGCCTTCTGTGCGCTCCGGAGGAATGGAGTGCTTTGGAAACAGCGCACGCAGTTTGCTAAACGATACGGGTTTGGAGAAAAACATGTCAGATTCTACAGTACAAAAGCAGGACGGAGCCCGGCTTCCGATCCTCGAGAAAGCGGCGTTCGGGATGCGGGCGTTTTCGCAGCAGGTGGGCAGTAACGGAATGACGCTGTTCGCATTTCCAGCGTACGGAATGATTCTTGGAATGAACCCGGCGGTGATCGGGCTGGTGTTCGCACTGATGCGTTTTTACGACGCGTTCACCGATCCGCTGATGGGGTGGCTTTCGGATAACACCCGCAGCCGCTGGGGGCGTCGCCGTCCCTATATTTTCATTGGTGCGCTGCTGGGCGGATTGACCTTTGCGCTGCTGTGGCTTCCGTCGGCATCCTGGTCGGAAGCGGCCAAAACCGCCTATTTTGTCGTGCTGAGTATTCTGTTCTACACGTCGTATACGATCATGTCGGTGCCGGCCGAAGCGCTGGGCTGGGAACTGACTCCGGACTATGCAGAGCGCACGCGCCTGATGAGCTGGTTTTCGCTGGGAGTGCGGGTTGCGCTTCTGATTCTGCCATGGATGTTTGCATGGACGCAGTCCTCCGTCTGGGCCAGTGAGCAGCAGGGGCTGCGCGCAGTGGGCGCGCTGTTTGGACTGGTGTTTGCTTTGACCGGCATTCTGCCGGCCATTTTCTGTAAGGAGCGGAATTTCGAAATCGCGAAAAAGGAAGGGCGGCAAAAGTTTTCCGAGACGCTGAAGCTGTCGTTCAGCAACCGGACGTTTCTTTTGGTTTGCGCCGTGACGCTGTTCAGCATTTTTGCCGGAACCGTGTACATGCTGTTCGGTACACATTTGTCGGTCTATTATCTTTATAGTGGGGACCGGGCGGCCGGTGGCCAGTTCTTCGGTGTTTTCGGAAGTGTGGCGGCTGTCGTCGGGGTCGTGGCGATTGTCGCCATTAACCGGTTCTTTGCAGAGGTCGATAAAAAGAAACTGCTGCTGGTGAGCATCGGTGTGTCGCTGGTGGGGTGGCTTGCGGCGATCTGGCTGATTACCCCGTCGCTTCCCTGGCTGACGCTGGTGCCGGTCTGCTGCAATGCGCTCGGTGTGGCTGTATTCTGGATGTTGATCGGCTCCGTGATGGCGGATGTTGCCGATGAAGATGAATTTAATAACGGCCATCGCCGGGAGGGGGCGCTCGCAGCGTTCCTGGCGTTTCTGGCCAAAGCCGGGGGTACGATCACCGCTGTTCTAGGCGGGTTTGTTTTGAATCTGACCGGATTTGATGCGGCGCTGGATCTTCAGAATGCGCATACCTTGATCGGCATGAAGGCCCTCTATGTGGGCTTTCCGATCATTGGGTATCTGGTGGCATTTTTATTCGCCATGCGGTACCCGCTCGGGAAAGAGCGAATGCTGGAAATTCGTTCAGAGCTGGAAGTGCGCCGCGGTACGGGTGACGTTTAGAATTTATAGAGCCCGTGGATCAAGAGCGGGTGGTAAAGGAGAGTTTGAGTATGAAGGTATATTTTTGGGTGACGTTGGCCTGTTTTATGTTTTCAGGCCATGCGCGGGCGGGTGAGATCGAATTCAGCAGTCGCATGGATGTTTTAAATGATGAGGCCGGGAGTTCCGTACTGACAAACGGATGCCATGTGGCGGCTGGTAATGTGCGAGGCGGGAGAGATGCCGCCGTTATTAACGGGATTACTTTTGAGTCCTTTTCCTGGGGCCGCAGCCTTGTTACGAATGACGTTACAGTGAGCCTTGTCGATTTGGGGGACTCCATCGATTACAATGATGTTGAGACGGTTAATCCATACTACAGCCAAAACCCGGGGTTAAGCTCCATGATGGGGGTCGGGTATAAATCGGCCTATTATGCGAATGGCATTGGCATTCAGATGAGCGGTTTGAAGGTCGGTCAGACTTATCAGCTGCAGGGTTTTTATTGGGATGCCGGGCCGAATACATCTCTTTATGTCTGCGATGGAGATGTTCCCGAGAATCGAAGCGGGACGTTCCCAACCACACAGCCGGCGAAGGGATATTACTGGCTGGCAACGTGGACGGCGGATTCTGCAGTCAAAACGATAGACGTCTGTCCGGGACGAAGCAGCCGTTCCATTCTTTCAGGGATTTCGTTGAGAGAAGTGGGTGAGCCGATACACATTGCCCTGGAACACACATGGGACTCTCTTAACATCGGAGGATTGATGTGGGATGACGACGCCGGGCTGTGGCAGAACTACATGTCCGGCTCGAAGGAGGGCGAACAGGATCGCCCCGTCGTGCATAACACTCGCTTCTGTGCCGGCAGTCTTTTGCTTGCGGCTCAATACGGGCTCTTGGATGACCCGCGCATGGAAAAGGCTTTGCGTTCATTTAAGGGGTTGCAGGATGAATCGACCGGTCGTTTCCGCGGGGATTTAGAGCGTTCCGGCCAGCCCGACGGCAATGTTTCGTTTTTTGTTTGCCGGCTTCTGTTGCTGCTGAATAACGGCTATGCGGATCAACTCACGCCAGCGTCAAAAATCCTGATCGATGAAATGTTGAATGCATCTTATCAGTGGTTTTATGAGGCCGCGCTGGAAGACAAGGCATTTTACCCGAATGCCTACCTCGGAGACCTGGTCTGCGCAAAACTGATTCAGGAAGCTTCCCCGTTCCCGCAAGATGAGGTGGAGGAACTGAACGAGAGAATGATGGCGGCTGCTCAATACTGGTTGCAGAACGAATGGGGCTGGGGGGAACACATGAGTGATACCTACGGCGGAGTCTGTATGGATCTGCTGTCCCAGTATTTACTGTTCACCAAACAATCCGATACTCCGCTGTATGCCGAATACAAAAAACTGTTGAATGATCTATTGGCCATTGAGGATCTGTACGAAGGCGGGCCGCGCGTTCCGGCCATTCGAAGCTACTCTTTCACCTCCAGAGGCCACTGGAAAAACTATCGCGATAAGATTAATCCCTGGAACGATCTGCGGATTGAATCGAATCCCTTTTGGCGGGAGAGTAATCTGATATCTGCCGCCCTTTCTGATGCAGGTTGGCATCGGCGACTCGAGCCGCCGCGGGCGCAGATGCGGCATGATGTGAAAATTCCATGTTTTGGCGGCGTCGTGGCCTCCGCAATTCAGGAGGAGGAAATTCGTCTCGGATCGCTGTCGAAATTTCCGGTGATGCCGAATGCGGAAAACATTACATGGGGTCTGGCCTGGCAGAGCTTCCCGGTGGCTTTCTGGAAGCCGCAGGGAGACTGGGGATTTCTTCAGTGGCAGACGGTTGAAGACGGGCAGGTGAAAGCTCACCCTGCGAGTCAACGGACCGGTGCACGTGCGCTGACTTCGCACATCAACCCTCCTGTTTGCGGACAAACCTTTTCCATCCAGCGCGGCGGCGACCTGCTGGTCGTCCGCATCATGCCGAAGATTATGCAGACCTGGGAGACGGTGTCGGATTCCTTTAAACTTATAAACGGCACGGCGGAGGTTACGGATGCATTGGTTGACGCATCGTTTAATCAGATGCTTTTGAGTTATTCGAATCAAACTGTCAGCATCTGCAGCATTCCTTCGGAAGCCGGTCTCAGCGCTGCGGTGGAAGAGCAGGGCAATGCAATGTATTGGACGTTGAACTATACGCCGTCGACCCTGGGTGGAGCGGACTCCCTGAAAATGATTGTGGATGTCTGGGGCATTTCGCTGAATGGCCCTGTTACGGATGTTCCGGTCATCGAATTTGAAGAAAACACCGATATTCCTCTGGTCGAAGCGCAGCAGAAACGCCGCTTGACGTGGCAGTGGCCGCAGACGAAATGGGACGTCATCATTGATCCGATGGCGGAGAATCCTCTTCGGTCGGTTGCTGAATGAAAAGAACGTATGAGTCTCAGTAAACAACGCGGTCTTAAATATTTTGCATTACTTCCATTCTTACCGCAATTAGCCTTTTCCGCAGTTCCGGATCAAGCTGCGGGTTCGCATCCAAATGTCATTTTTGTGTTGTCGGATGATCAGGGCTACGGGGATTTCGGCTGTTTCGGCAACAAGTATGTGAGCACGCCGAATATGGATCGACTCTATAGTGAGAGCACCCGGTTGACCGATTTTTACATGTGCCCGGTCTGCGCACCCACGCGGGCATCTCTGCTGACGGGCCGCTATAATTATCGCACGCCGGTGTGGGACACCTGGCAGGGCGGCCTGAATATGAGCACGAAGGAGTTTACCATCGCTGAGGCCATGAAGCAGGCGGGTTATAAAACGGCGCTCTTCGGAAAATGGCATCTGGGCTACAACTATCCCATGCGCCCGCAAGATCAGGGGTTCGATGAGGTGCTCCTCTGGGACATGTTCCAACCTTTGGAAAAACCGCAAGCGGAGAAACTACCGAGTTCGAGTATATCTATGCCCGGCGCAACAACGCCGCCACCCTCGGGTTGATCTATTATCTCGAACAGACCACAAATCTGGTTTCAGGCACATGGACCAACGATAAGTATGAGGTTATCGGCACCGGTACAATGGACAGCGAGTTCGATGCCGTTACCAACCGAATATTAACCCCTGTCGCAGACCAGCAGTTTCTGCGCTTGATCATTAAGTAACCTCGGGGGTACCTGTATTCGGTATAAATACAGAAAGATAGAGAGAGGCAACGTATGGGTGACAATTTGAGATTCCGGCAGATCCATTTGGACTTCCACACATCCGGACTGATTCCAAACATTGGAAGCCGGTTTGATAAAGCAAAATTCCAGCAGACACTGCTGGATGCTCATGTGAACTCGGTCACCTGTTTTTCCAGCTGTCACCACGGCTGGAGCTATCACCCGACCGAGGTCGGGCAGATGCACCCGAACCTCGACTTCGATTTGCTCGGTGCGCAGATCGAGGCCTGCAAGGAAGTGGGCATCCATGTGCCGGTCTATCTGACAGCCGGGGTCAATGATGTTGCCGCCGATGCGCACCCGGAGTGGCGCGAGATCGGCCCGGACGGCCGTTACCTCGGTTGGACGCCGAGCATTCTGAAGCCGGGTTTTAAGAACGTCTGCTTTAACTCGCCCTACATGGAAACTCTGTGCGCGATGATCGCTGAAACAATGCATCGCTATCCCGATTGCGACGGCATCTTTCTGGACATCATCATGCAGAGTCCGTGCTGCTGCAAATACTGCAGAGAGGTCATGAAAGAGAACGGACTGGATCCCGCCGTCGAAGAAGACCGCAAACAGTGCGCCGAGCTTGCGCTGCGCCGTTATTATAAAATGACCACGGAGACGGTTCGGGAAATCGATCCCGACATGCCGCTGTTTCATAACAGCGGGCATATCCGCCGGGATGCGCCGGAGCTGCTGAGCTATTTCAGCCATCTCGAGCTGGAGTCGCTGCCGACCGGCGGGTGGGGGTATGACCATTTTCCAATGTCTGCAAAATATGCCATGAACCTCGATTTCGATGTGCTCGGCATGACCGGAAAGTTCAATACCACCTGGGGCGAGTTCGGCGGCTTCAAGCATCCGAATGCGCTTCTTTATGAAACAGCGGCCATGCTGGCATTTAATTCCAAATGCTCGGTCGGCGATCAGCTGCATCCCTGCGGCGAGCTGGATGCGTCGACCTATGCGTTGATCGGGCAGGCCTACGAACAGGTCGAGAAAAAAGAGCCTTGGTGCATAGGCGTCAACAACGTGGCGGAGATTGCATTGGTTTCCAGTGAAGCGGTTAACCGAATTGAACCCGATCCCGGCCATGCGGACGTGGCCGCCGATACCGGAGCCGCGAGACTGCTGCTCGAAGGTCATGCCCTTTTTGACATCATTGATGACCAGAAGATGGATCTCTCGAAGTACAAGCTGGTCATTCTTCCGGATGACATTGCGGTCAGTGATGCGTTTAAGCAGAAGCTGGATGCATTCCTTGCGTCCGGCGGAAAAATCCTGCTGTCCGGTGCCAGCGGATTCGACGATGATGGACTGCCGTTGTTTGATTTTGGTGCAGAGTGTTTCGGGGAGAGTGAATTCTGCCCCGACTACATTCAGATCGACGAATCGATTCGCCCGGACTTTGTAAAAACGCCGCTGGTGATGTATCTGCGGAGCCGCCGGATTAAAGCGCGGGCCGGTCAGTCGCTGGGCAAAGTGTACGACCCGTATTTCAACCGCGAAGCCGCGCACTTCTGCAGTCATCAGCATACGCCCTTCACGCCCGAACACTCCGGCTTTGATTGCGGAGTCATTCACGGAAACATCCTTTATTTGGCCCATCCGGTGTTCACGATTTATCGCTGGTACGGTGCTGTGGCCTATAAGCAGCTAGTGCTGAACTGTATCGATTTACTGTTGGGTGAAGGCAAATCGCTGAAAACCAACCTGCCGTCCACCGCCCGCGTCTCGCTGATGGATCAGCCCGCAAAGCAGCGCCTCGTGCTGCATTTGCTCTACGCTGAAAAAAGCTGCCGCGGTGGCTCCATGAATTTTTCCGGCGGTAACATTCAGGCATCCGGACAGATCGAAATCATTGAAGAGCTCTCTCCGCTGCATGACGTGACCGTGCGGCTCAAAACAGACCAGCCAGTAAAGCGGGTCGTCCTTCAGCCCGAGGGGCGGGTGGTGGATGCGCAAATTGAAAACGGCGAAGTCCGGTTCACCCTCGACTCCTTCACCTGCCACGCCATGCTGGAGTTGAATTATGCGCAGAACGGTGCTCCATAACACGGCTCAGAGGACCCGTACTACGGTGGAGTAGTCCGCGCCGTTTCCAATGTGTGGAATATTTGTGCCGGTTTTTTCCAATGATTGGAAGCCCGCCTGCGTCTGAAAATGGAAATTTTCCAAGGGTTGGAAATCAGGATGACTGCTGTGTTACCTCATTCGTGATCCGCTGATTAACCTGTGGTGGCGGGTGCGGCAAAAAACATACAATAATTATCGCAAGATTTTGACTTTGCATGGGTTGGTTTGCGAGTATGTTGATGAATAGTTATCCGAGATGTGTTCCGGATGAATGGAGTGAGAGACGGGCAGCTGAGGTCCGGAACGGAACAGCGAAAGTCAAACAGAAGAGGGGAATATGAAACAGACAACAGGAAGGACAAATAAATGAGACATACTATTGGACTCATGCTGGCAGCATGGATGGTTGTGATCAGTTCTCAGGCCGCAGTGATCATATTCAGTGACAGAGTCGAGGTGCCGAATGATGCGAGCGGAAGTGCGGTGCTGACCAACGGAAGTCATGTGGTGGCAGGTAATGTGTACGGAGGTCTGCCGAATCCCGTGGTGAACGGGGTAACCTTTAAGCAGTTGAACTTCAACACATCCGTCACAGATAACGGTGTGACCCTGTCAGCATACGACCTGGGAGGCTCTGCCGGCCAGACTTTTTCCGATGCCCAAACCTATTACTCAGCGAATGCGGAGTTGGCCGGGCTGATGTCGAAAAATTTTATGGGTGCCTATTACGCTAATGGTATTGGTATCACTGTAAGTAATTTAACCGTTGGAGTGGAGTATCAGTTGCAGGGGTTTTATTGGGATAAAGCCAGTGGTTCCATTCAATACATACGCAACGCAGACGACACCGCAAATCGAAGCCTGACCTTTGAGACTTCTGCGAGCGCCGTGGGCTACAGCTGGACAGCAACATGGATCGCTGACTCAACCACTCAAAGTATAGAAGTTATGCCGGGGCCAAGCAGTCGTGCGTTGCTCGCCGGTGTCTCATTGCGGGCATTCGGGGTTCCAGAGTTCGGAACGCCGATCAGTGTTCCCGATGATTCGGGTTCTGTGTTCATGAACAGTGGAGTGTATGCCATCGGGGTAAACGTCGCAAATGCTGCAACCGAGACAAACACCGTCAATGGCGTGAGATTTCTTTCCGGAGGCGTCGACGGAACGACGCAGACCCGGACGGCGAATGGCGTCACGGCAACCATCACAACGGATGCAGGTTTGATGGATAATCAGGCTGTTGGAGTCTACGCAGACACCGCTTCGGCAGATGAGGTTTTCGACATTTTGAATACCGGATATATGAGTAACAACGGTGATACTCGCACGGTGAGCATTGAGTTCAGCGGATTGACGTCGAACCGAACCTATCGCCTGCAGACTTTTCATATGATTAGTTCAGGGGGGCTGTACCGCCAGATGCACTATCAGGTCGATGGACTGTTCGGGTCGGATTATTTCACTGCGTTCTATGATGGAGCCGCTTTTACCTCTGCGGTGGCGAATACAGTGACATTCACCGCAGATGCAACAACGGCTACCATTGATGTGGTGGCCTTGCCGAGCCATAGGAGTTATTTGAGCGGATTCTCTCTGTATCATTTTGATGTGCCAGTCGATCCGTACGACGCCTGGGCCTCCCAGTATCCGGGCATCGGTTCTGTGACAAACCCGATGGATAATCCGGATCACGACAGCCTGAACAACCTGGCTGAGTGGGCGCTTGGCGGGAACCCCGATGATGGGGATGATATCGGGCTGGTGCCGGTGTTCGAACAGGCGAGCGACGGCGGCACCAACTACTTCCAGTATGTCCATGCGCAGCGCAACGATGCCGCCGCTCTCGGGCTTTCTTATCGTATCGAGTGGAGCGACGATCTGGTTTCAACACTCTGGGGTAATGAAAATATCGAGATCACCGGAACCAACGTGACCGGCGGAGCTTTTGATTATGTCACCAACCGGATTCCGATCGACGCAGCGTCAGCTCAGTTTCTGAAGCTGGTCATCGAATCGAACTGAGCGGGATGCCGCGCCGGCGTAGAACGGTGCTCCGCGCCGTTTCCGCCGATGCCAGCGGGGCATTTATACAAATTAAATCGAAGTGGGATAGCGAATGGATCCAAAGGTGAGAGTGGGAATTGTGGGGATCGGCGGATATGGCCGCCTGCTGCTGAATGTGCTGCTCGAAGAGCGGCTGCAGCAAACGGCACGTGTAGACGTCGCGGTGGTCCGGAGCCCGGAGCGCTCCAAAGAGCATCTCGATGTGCTGAAGGCACACTCGCCGGGCGTGAAAATTTTCCAAACATTGGAAGAGGCGGTGCAGTCCGGCGTGGAGCTGGACCTGATGATTCTGCCGGTCGGCATTGATTCGCACCGCGAGATGACGGAGCTTGCGCTGGATGCCGGCTGGAATGTGATGGTGGAGAAGCCGCTGGCCGGATCGGTTGCGGAGGCCGAGGCGATTGTTCTGGCGACGGAATGCTCTGAGCGCTTTGTTGCGGTCGGCTTTCAGGATATGTATGGCCCGTGGGCGCCGGCGATGAAAGAGGCCGTTTTGTCCGGAGTGATCGGCGACATCTGTTCGGTGCGCGTATTTGGAATCTGGGGACGCTCGGTGAACTATTACCGCCGCAACTCCTGGGCCGGTAAACTGGTGGTGGACGGCCGGCCGATTTATGATTCTCCGTTTAACAATGCCTTCGCGCATCACTTGAATCTGGCGCTGTTTCTTGCCGGTTCGGAGCCGGAGTCTGCGGCATCACCGGTTGCGGTGGACGGGTCACTCTGGCGGGCACATAATATTGAATCGTGCGATACGGCCTGC
>JBFHEM010000093.1:0-9419 GCA_041584215.1 Tichowtungia sp.
CCGGCGCGTTCAAGTGCCTGACCCTGCGGACACGACTGTCTGTATTCGCTTTCGATCGGCGTCAGCACGGTCAGGATTCCCGCGGAACGCACCGTCCAGTCGTCGATCCCATCGATGCCGTTGCGCAGAAAAAGTTTCCCGTCCAGCCACTCCGGGCATTCCTTCAGGACAAACGGCCGGTCCGTGAACAGCTTGACGCCCGGACTGAAGATATCGACCTGCCCCTCCCCCTGGAATTCCAGTGAGGCGGCGGATGGTTCCTGAGCCATCGCCTGCAAGCTCAACCCCGTGATAAAAAACAACCCGGCACAGACTGTGCGCACTTTCCGTTCAATTCTTTTCATCCTGTCTTTCCTTGTTTGCTTCAAGTCCCGCCCGGCGGTTCATCCGCCTTCCTTCGGCGCAGCGGGAGGTGGAATATATATCCCGGTCCTGTACGGATCAACTACTCAACAACCGCCCTGAAGAAGGCGGCGGCTTCATCCATTGAATTCGTGACGGTCACCGCATCGCCCGCGGCAACGAGATTTGTCGCAACGTTGGTCCAGATCCCGCTCAGCAAATCGTCACTCGTCTGCAGAGAGTAGCTCACACCGGCCTGTCCCGGCCAGCTGAACACCGCACCGGCGCCCTGAGCTGCAATGGAAATGCTGCCAACCAGCGGAACCATTGCGGAGTACAGGGTCTCTACTTCTAAAAAAGTTAAAGCCGTGTCGTAAAACCGGACGAGCGCCACCTGACCGTCAAACGCGGTCGGGACAAAGCCCGAGGGCGCTGCAACGTTCGTATCCTCGCCTCCCAACTGACCTTCATTAGCACCAGCCCAGTCTGCTATGGTTACGCCCGTTACGGTCTGAACCAGTGCACCATCCACATACAGCGCAAGACCATCCGACACATCAATCACCCCGACAACCTGAATGAAATCCGAAGGCAGGGCGGCAAATGTATTTGAGACCGCGCCGACCGCCGCTCCGCCCGCATTCACCCGGAAATCCAGCACATTATCTGCAGTCGTCAGCGAAGTCCCCATCGAGCCACCCCCCGTTTCAAACAGGATATGCTGCCCCGTCAAATCAGACATTTTGACCCAGATCTCGAATGAGAAATCCACCGTTGCGCCGAAGGTCGCGGAATGATAATTCAAACTCTTCATCGATGCAGCAGAAGCGTTCGGACTCTCAACCGCACGGGTAAATTTTGAACTGACCGGTGTTACCACCGAAGACCCCGTTCCAAACTTAATGTTCATGCTCTCGACATTCGTACTGCTGTTCACCGAGGGCACCCACGACACAGCGTTCGCATCATTCGTTAGGAAAAGATCGTTCGCATCGAATTCCAGGACCACCGCAGGCGGTGCGAGCTCCGCGGAGTACAGGGCTTCCACTTCGGAAGCAGGCAAAGCAGTGTCGTAAAACCGGACGAGCGCCACCTGACCATCAAACGCTGTTGGAATAAAGCCCGCCGGCTTTGCAACGTTTCCGTCCGTACCCCCTAACTGAGCGTAATTTGCACCGGTCCAGTCTGTTATGGTTAAGCCCGTTACGGTCTGAGCCAGTGCTCCATTCACATACAGCGAAAGACTGTCAGACACATCAATCACCCCAACAACCTGAATGAAATCTGACGGAAGGGTCGCGAGTGCACTGGATACCGCGCCGACCGTCGCTCCGCCCGTATTCACCGTAAAATCGAGCACATTATCTGTAATCGTGAGCCCCGCCCCGGTCGTGGATCCCCCTGTTTCAAACAAAATATTCGTACCCGTCAAATCAGCCGGCTTGACCCAGAGTTCGAAGGAGAAATCCACCGTTCCGCCGAAAGCCGCAGAGTGGTAATCCAAACTCTCCATCCCGTTAACAGCGTTCGGACTGTCCACCGCACGGGTAAAATTCGAGCTGGCTGGTGTGACCACCGAAGAACCCGCTCCGAACTTAATATTCATGCTCTTTTCATTCGTATTGCTGTTCACCGAGGGCACCCATGACACAGCGTTCGCATCCCCCGTCAAGGCGAGATCGTTCGCATCGAATTCCAATACGACTGCCGCCTGTGCGACGGAACAGACCAGCAAACCGGACCATATCATTGCAGTTAATTTATTCATTCTTTTCGACCTTCCTTATTTCGAGTTTCATTCGCTCTTTACCATCAACGGGAAAAGCAAAACAGGGCGCATCCAGCGCGATTCAATTACTCAACAACCGCCCTGAAGAAGGCGGCTTTTTCATCCATTGAATTCGTGACGGTCACCGCATCGGATATGCCGGCCATTCCCAGACCGACCATGAACACACAGACACTGATTCTTTCAGATGCTCTCATCTTACTGCTCCCTCCCTTTTTTTCACGACGGGTCGACATTCACTTAACAGTACAATTATGGAATAATAAACCACTTTTGGAGCGTGTCAATCGGTTAATCTCCTGCGGAGGAAATGCCCGAATCACGGCCGGAATACCGCAAAGGACGTGAAAGAACCGGAGCCGCAGACGCGGCTCCCTCGCCCGTCGTCCAGGGTTTGGAAACAAATTGTCCAGGCATTGGAAAATGATCCGCACAGGCAAATCACGAATTACACCATTCTCCAAAACAGATCCGATGTTGAAAGGGGCGTTGAATCTTTTTGTCATGCGCTACAGGCGCAATACATTTTTAGCCTTGGGCAACGCCCAAGGACGGGTCGGTTGAGTGCCCAATTGTCCTGAAGGGACAAAACAAGACGCGACTTGTATCGCCCCTTCAGGGCGAATGGCCCTGACCGGTGCCGAATTCATGGGGCGGTGCCCCATGCTAAATTGTGCTGTGCCTTTGGCACAGGGTTCACCATAAAAAATTATGTAGGGCCCAGAATAATGGGAAAAACAGGGTTCATGCATAGAAATCATTGCCGCTTCGCTTCTTTTGGAAATACCAAAAGCACGTTCGCAATAGCTCAGGTCTGACCTTAATTATTCTGACGACCTGCATTGGGTTAGTTGCGGCCGCGCCGGATCGTGCGGAGCAACACGCTTTCCCTCGCTTCGCATCGGACGCGGAGGGTCAGACGCGGAGGGTCAGACGCGGAGGACGCGAAGAGTCAGGTCTGAATTTTGAACACAAGCAAAAACTGAATGTTGAATATTCAGAGTAACCCTACTATTTGCTGCAATTTCTGATCCTACTATTTGACCCTACTATTCTGCCAAAAAATGATAGCAACGAATTGAATGAAAACAACGAATGCATGATTTCCTCTCCTGATTCGCTGTTATTATCCATTCACTGCCATTCCTTCGTCTAAATTGGTTTCAAAAAACGTGCACATCTGACCCGAATGGCTCTTCCGCAGCACGGTGCTCCGCGCCGTGTGCCCATGCACCCTGCCGCAACAGGCCTCCATCCTGCGTTTCCACGATCGACTCCGCATTGGAATGCGGAGCCACGAAGCAGCGCCGGGTTGCCGATCAACAGGCGGGACACTTGTTCTTTCCAAACAAAGATCCTGAACAGATGGCAAACCCAACGAAGCGAACATGGACAGCGGCTCGTTCACTCTGCATGGAATCAGGCACCAATGAAATCCAGGCAATCTGCTCGCTGCCCGGTCGAGCGGAGCGATGAGCACGGGAGATGCTCATCATTCAGCACTAAAGCTGGAACGCGCCGCGTGAGGGCACGCGGCCTACAGTTTTCCAATAACTAAAGAGTTCTCATCCACGGATTCCGCGGATTTTCTCAGATACTGAAGAAATCCTCTTAATCTGTGGTATCGAGCGGCAGCGGGTGGATAAATATTCTTCGGCACATTCTGAGGCAGGTTGTCTCACAACTCCGGAGGCACCGTTTATTTCAGATGCCACCCTCGGAGTCTCTCGGGGTTCCTCCAGCGTGCCTCGCCGCAGCTTTACGCAAAGGTGGGCGTCAGCGATTGCAGACGATTCTTCTATGATTTTTTCAAAAAACAGTGCAGAAGCGATCGCGTGCATTCATCTTGCCGGCTCAGGTTTGCAGTCCCCGACGGCTTCATACAGTTTGTTCTTGTCCTCATCGACACCCCGCATCTTCATCCACCGGATCGCGTCCTCGCTGGATTTTCCCTCGATGCCGATCAGGCAGATCGCCGCGGCGGTGGCCGCGCGGTTGCGACCGCTATCGCAGTGTATATAGACAGGGCCGGAAGCCTCGGCCGCTGCGCTCAGGATCTTCTCTCTTTGCCCGGGAGATACACCCTCGTAATTCATGGGAACGTGCACGTATTTCATGCCATGCCTCCCGGCGGCTTCTTCGTCAGGTTCCGCATCGGTGACACTCACGATGGTCTTGACTCCGAGCTTCTGAAGCTCAACAAAGCCTGCCTCCGTGTCCGGCTGTCCGCCCGTGATAATGCGGGGTGAAAGACGGTAGACATTCCTGACTCCCTCGATACCCAGTTTCTCAATATCATCCGTACTCTTTTGCTCTTCAGTGACGCAGCCTGCAACGAGGGCCGCGAACAAGCAAACTGCCAGGCAGCTGTGATTCATCATCCCGGTCTCCTATTGAACTGGCGGTGACACAGGTGACAGTCCTTATTTCGTCATTCACCAAACGCCTTATTCACCCATCGCACCCCCAAACACGCGGATCAGCTTACGGGACATTCAAGAGAAGCAGAAGAAGAAACAGGAAGAGAAAGGTGCGCAAGCGCCTTCGGCATTCCCCGCAGCGAAGCGGCAATCCTCTGCGCCTTTGCGTGGAAGGATTTGTCAGCGGGAAGATCCGGCATTCCGGTATTCATCCAGCAGCTCCTGCATCGCTTTTACTTTCTCAGGGTATTCGGCAAACAGATTGTTCTGCTCGGCCGGATCTTTTTCGAGATTGTAGAGCGCCGGGACCGCTTCACTGGCACAGGCATTTCTCAGCCCGTGGTTTTCAGGCATCGAATCCGGGAATTTTCCTTCGATGTATTTCCAGGCGCCGTCACGCAGCGCGAGAATGCCGCCGACGTTATCGCAGATCATCGGCTTGCGCTGCGGCTGAGCTTTCCCCAGCAGGGACGGCAGGAAGCTGATGCTGTCCGGCGCTTCCCCTTCGGCCAGGGGACGGCTGTCGAATGCGTCAACCAGGGTGGCATAGAGATCCACCAGATTGACCATATGATGGTTCACCGCGCCCGCCTCGACCCGGCCCGGCCAGCGAACCAGCAGCGGAATGCGCAGGCCGCCTTCGTAGATGACATGCTTGTCGCCGCGGAGCGGGCCGTTGGCCAGCAGTCCGGCCGCACGGGCCTGACACTCCGGCCGCGCGGGATCAGTTGGAATGTCGGAGCCGTTGTCCGCCGTGAAAATCACCAGTGTGTCATCCAGAATGCCCTCATAGGCGAGGGTTTCGATCAGCCGGCCGACCGAGCGATCCAGATCGTGGATGAAATCGCCGTAGGCGCCGCAGCCGCTGGTTCCGCGCATGGCTTCCGACGGCACAATCGGATGGTGCGTGGCCGGCGCGGAAAAATAGAGAAAGAACGGCGGGGCCGACTCGTCGCGGCAATCCGACCGGATCCAGTCAACCGCCCGATCGGTCAGCTCCTCCATCGCGTGCTCCCGGCTCCGCTGCGGCGCATCAAATCCATCATACTGCCGACCATAGAACGATTTGGCATAGGGACTGAATTTTTTGGAGCGCAGCCCGTAGATTCCGTCATTCTCGATCCAGATGCGCCAGCGGTCGTCCAGATTTCCGGGGATGCCGAAGTGGTAGTCGAAGCCGATATCGTTGGGGCCGGGCGAAAACACACCGTCCTGCAGCAAATCCGGCGCGTTGTCTCCGCCGGGATCCCCGTACCCGATATGCCATTTTCCGATCGCCGCCGTGCGGTAACCTTTGGATTTCAGCAGGGAGGCCACCGTCGGATCATCCGGCCGGATGGAAGCGGGACGGATTGCCGCAACCGCGAAGGGATAGGGTCCGCGCCAGGCATAGCGACCGGTCAGCAAGGCGTAGCGTGTCGGCGAACAAACCGACGCCGGCGCATTGGCGTTGGTAAACAGCATGCCCTCTTGCGCCAGACGGTTCAGGTGCGGCGTGCGCACCATTTCTTTGGGCGCGCCATAGGCATTGATGCA
Organism: Tichowtungia sp.; assembly: GCA_041584215.1. GTDB lineage: Bacteria > Verrucomicrobiota > Kiritimatiellia > Kiritimatiellales > Tichowtungiaceae > Tichowtungia. The sequence goes on from JBFHEM010000093.1 coordinate 6,088, forward strand.
TCCGGCCCCGAAATCGTCCGCCACAATCAGCAGCACATTCGGCTGCGTTGTCGCGGCCCGGGCCGCTGCCGCCTGAGACGATGCCGCCAGCAGGACGCCCCCCAGCAGCGCCGTGGTTTTAACTCGTGTTGTTTTCATTTGCATTGTTCCTTAAATCAGTTGGTTGTTTTCACAAGCGGCTGCACATGCCATCCGGCGGTTGCCGCCAGCGGGGACGGATACAGCAGATAAACCGGCCCCGTGCTCGCGGGATCCGCGCCTCCCCTCAACTCAACCCGATCGATGTGCACCGTCTGAACGGCCCGGTCCTGGTCGCCTTTCCAGCCCCGAAACGCGATATAAAACCGGGAGGTCTCCTGTTTTTTAGGGGTAAAGGTAACGCTGTAGCGGGTCCATCGATCGTTCAGAGAAAAATAGTCCGATGAAATCTCTTCAAATGCAGAATCATCCTCCGGAGAGTATGCCCGGACCTGCACATACAAACTGCGGTCCGGCCCGGCATCCCAACGGGCATCAAACGACACCGTGACCGTTTCCCCCTTTTGAAGCAGCACCGCGCCGTCGGATCGGAACGTCGTATCGACCCCGATTCCTCCGGGTCCGTTTTTCGCTGAGCTCACGGCCAGGAAGCAGTCCCCGTCCGATGCTTTTTCAGGATCACAGATCCGCTCCATTGCGCACTCTTCCGGAACCACCGCGAAGGCCCGCCAGCCCGCAATGACGGACGGCAGCGCTAATTCTCCGGCCGGCCCGTTTTCAAAACTGCCGTTAATGATCCGGTTTTCACAAATTCCAGCCGCACCCAGCAACAGCAGCAGCCCCGGCAGCAACACTCTTATTTTCAAGAAAACACTCTCCTTACACTTTTCTCACACCGCAAAAAACCCGCCGCCGGTTCGGCAGCGGGGTTCCGGCTTATTCTCTGATCAATCGCTGGTTTGCAACCGGTAGAAGGACGCGGGCTCCGCGGGAGTTAACACCCAGTTGGTTGAGACAACGCCCGTGACCGCAGCCCCGAGATTGCTCCACGACCCAGAGGTCATGCCGGCCCGGCTCTGCAGCTGGTGCGAGGCTGCGAATGACAGATTATCCGCCGCCACCGTTACCAGCCCGGAACTGACCTCAATGACAAGCTGTGCCTGCCGCAGAACGGTCTCCGCCTCAACCTTGAAATTGAACAGCTGAAAATTGACCGGGGCTTCTGCCTCGATGAAATCCACCTGCTGGATCTGAATTCCGACTTCCTGGATATCCGAGAAGGTCGATCCGGCTACGGGGGTCAGGCCGGAAGGATCGAACAGGAAGTAGTCATCGCCGGTTTCAAAGTCGTACGCCAGCCAGTCAACGGCCCGCGGATCGATGGACTTGACGCCGGTGGTTCCTGTCCAGTTGGTTGCGGACACATACCAGGTATCCCCGTTTTTCAGGGCAAACCGGGTGACCGCGTTCACCGCCTGGGCCCGGGTGTCCACCGTCATTTTTGTTGCAACAACATTTTCATTCGTGAAGCACAGGAAACTGGCCTTGTCCACCCCGAGCAGGAATGCGACATGGGTCGTATTGCTGTTATACGGAGCGGGCGATGCCATATCAAAAGCCTGAATAAAATCGGTGGCATGGAAGCGGACTTCTTTTCTGGCCCGGCCGGTATCGGTGTCATCATACCGCTGGCAGACATAACCGGCTTTCAGCACGGCCGTGTATCCTTCCGGTGGCTCCCAGGGGCTCAGAAAATCGCTGGCAACCTGATAGGGAACGGTATACACGATGTCGTTCGTTGTTCCACCGCCATCCAGGTCTTTGATCTCATAGAAAGCCCCCTCGTTGTCAAATCCCGTTGAGGGCGTGGCGCCGTTCCAGTCGTGGTTCTGATCAAAGTCCACAATGAAATTGGAAGCCCAGGTCTTAAGCATTTCATCCTGCGCAGCGGCAAAGGCCGTCGCATCGAGCACGCTGTCATATACCCGGACCTCACCGACCATTCCATCCAGATAACGGGTGTCTTTTTTTACAGTTCCCAGCATGAAGTCCGTACTCATCGAAAAGTCCGCTGCCGTGACGGTTGTGGACAACGTGCTGTCATTCAAAGAATCCCAAAAAGTGAGTTCGCCGGTTGTCTTGTTGTAGTTGAGAGCCATCACCACGGTATCTCCGGGCGCAACCGCCTGATCCGCAACGGCCCGCTGGAGAACCGTCCCCTTCAGCATTGCATTGAAGACACCGGTGTTGCTGTAGCGCAGCACAAACCCGGTATCCGAACCAAACGACGCATTGCCAATGACTTCACTCCACTCCGTGGCCAGCAATGCATCACACTGAAAAGAAACCAAAACGCAAAACCCGCTGTTGCCGGATGCCGCACCGGAAAAATTAAGCCAGCTGTCCTGACCCGCAGCACTGCCCAGCAACAGGCCGGTGCGGTTGGTTCCGAAATCAAGCCCCGGCAAACCGGAGATGAAACGGCTGGAAGCCGGATAATAAACGCTACCCACTCCATTCGAGGCGTCGTTCCCGCTCCCCGACTGATCGGCCCATGCCTCAACGACACCGGAACCATTTGTGGTTACGCCGGCTGCGGCCGTCAGATGCTGAATCAACGCCGCCTGACTGAATCCGGCAAACAGGATCCATTGAACAAGTATCATCCCTCTTTTCATCATCCGTCTCCTTATTTTACGCCCAAAACATCCCAAACCGAGAATACGAAGAGAATTATATACCAAATTTGATGCGCCTCAAGTTTTTTTCAGATTCTCCCGGAATTCAAAATGTCTTTAGGTAATCCGAAAAAAGCGTCGCGACAAAATCCGTGCGGACAGGGGCGGGATTTCATCAGAATAATTACGGTCAGAATAATGGGAAAAACAGGGTTCATGCATAGAAATCATTGCCGCTTCGCTTCTTTTGGAAATACCAAAAGCACGTTCGCAATAGCTCAGGTCTGACCTTAATTATTCTGACGACCTGCATTGGTTTGGCTGCGGCCGCGACGGATCGTGCGGAACAACACGCTTCCCCTCCCTCCGGTCGGGTGAAGCGCGGCTACACTGCTCCAATCCTGGAGTCGCGAGCCGCGACGGACCTGTTTTTTTCAAACATTGGAAAATCCATGTAGCTCCGCTTCACCGGCGAAGCCGGAAAGCGGACCGCCAATGCACCGTGCGGACAGGGGCGGGATTTTATCAGAATGATTACGGTCAGAATAATGAGGGAAACAGGGTTCATGCATAGAAATCATTGCCGCTTCGCTTCTTTTGGAAATACCAAAAGCACGTTCGCAATAGCTCAGGTCTGACCTTAATTATTCTGACGACCTGCATTGGTTTGGCTGC
>JBFHEM010000094.1:0-9391 GCA_041584215.1 Tichowtungia sp.
GCAGAACAAAAACAGCGAGGAATATTTCAAGGCGGGGAGCAAAGGGACGTGGTGGCTGATCGGCACAAATATGTTCATGGCGCTGATCAGTTCCTATACCTTTACCGGGAATGCGGTCGGAATCTATGAATCCGGCTGGAGTCCGATGGCGATCTACGGCACGAATGTTTTTTCATTGCTGATTTGCGGGTTTGGGCTGGCGGCCCTCTACCGTCAGTTGAGGGTGGTAACGATTGCAGAAGTGCTCCGCATGCGCTTCGGGCCCCGCACCGAGCAGGTGATGGCTTACGTGTTTGTTCTTCAGACCCTGATTTTTGCCGGGGTGGCTTTGTACGGGCTTTCCGTTTTCACGCAGCGGCTGGTTCCGGAGGTCTCTCCGGTTTGGGTGATCCTGGCGGTCGGTTTGATTGTGACCACCTACTGCACCATCGGTGGAAACTGGGGAATTCTGGCCAATTCATTTGTCCAGGGGCTCATTCTCGTTTCAATGACCCTTTTGCTGGCCGTACTGTGCTTCATGAAAACCGGCGGAGTGTCCGGGTTCTTCGGGCTGATCAAATCGAGTCCCGAGCTTTCTCAGCAGTATCAATTGATCAGCCCGGTCAATGAAACCGCCGGATTCTGGAATGTGAAATACGGTGTGAGCTGGTTTTTGTTTACGGCGCTGACGCAGTTTTTCTCGATGACCGGTGTGATGCAGTCGGTTCGTTATTTTGCGGCCAAGGATGGACGTGAAGCCAGCTGGGCATCCTTCTTCGCGGCCGGACTGATGGCGGTCGGCGCCTTTATCTGGTTTATTCCGCCGATGGCATCGCGCTTGTTCTACAGTGTTGAGGTCGCGGCCGCCCGCCCGGACATGGTGAAGGCGATGGAGTTTTCGTATGTGATTGCCGCGGAAAACCTGCTGCCTGCCGGACTGATGGGGCTGATGGTGGTGGCCATGTTCTCCGCGTCGGTCAGTTCGCTCGATGTGGCGTTGAACCGCAACGCGGCCATGATTGTCCGCGACATCATCCCCGTGTTCCGCCGCTGGCTTCATTGGGCGGAGTGGAGTGATCAACGGCAGATTCTTGCGGGAAAGGTGGCGACGTTTTTCCTCGGCATGGTGATTACGCTGCTGGCGCTCGTTTATTCCAGTATGCGCGAACTTTCCATTTTTGATTTTCTGCTCAACGTGATGGGCTTTCTGGTGCTGCCCATTATGGTGCCGATGCTGTTGTGCCTGTTTGTCAAAAAAACGGCATCGTGGGCGGTGCTGGCATCCATGTTCGCCGGATTTACGCCGTCGGTGCTGGATAAACTCTTCGGGTGGGGGCTGAGCTATCAGGGGAAGGGGTTCATTGTTTTCTTTACGTCGGTTGCGGCATTTATGATTTCGACGCTCTTCTATAAACGCAGTCCGAAAGAATACAAAATCCGGTGTGAGGAATTTTATGCCCAGATGCATCGCCCGGTTGATTTCGAAAAAGAAGTCGGGGAATCCAATGACGCCAGCCAGCTGAACGTGATCGGGATTCTCGCGATCGCCACATCGCTGCTCTTGATGCTTCTGCTGTTCATCCCCAACCCGCTTTCCGGGCGAATCTGCATTCTGAGTATCTGTCTGTTTATTCTGTTTGTCGGGCTGTTGATGGTGGGCGTGGCCCGATTCCGGGCACGCAAGGCGTAAGAAAAAACACAATTGGACTTCTCGGGAAAATAAGATGGCAGAGAAAATTAAAGCGGCATTTTTTGTGAACGGCAATGCGGACGTTTCAGCGCAGGAGGCGATTCACAGGGTCTATGCCCCGCAACAGCGCAAACAGCTGGCGGAACGAACGGACTTCTATCCTGAAATCATCACCTCTGATAATCTGGATGAACATCTCGGGAAGCTGCAGGATCTCCAGGTGATCTTTTCGACGTGGGGCATGCTTCCGCTGACCGGCGAACAGGTGCGTCAGTTTCCACAGCTCAGCGTGCTGTTTTACGCAGCCGGGGCAACCCGGCCGTTTCGCGGACCGTTCGAAGAGAACGGAGTGATCGTCTGCAGCGCGTCATCGGCCAATGCGGTGCCGGTTGCGGAATTTGCGCTGGCGCAGATTGTATTGGCCGGAGCCGGATATTTTCAGAATGTTCCGACCGGTGCAGAGGTCTGGAATGAGCAGAGAACACGCTGTTTTGAAAAATTCGGAAACTACCGGCAGCGGGTATCCATTCTCGGCAACGGCAGAATATCCGCGCTTCTCCAGGGCTGGCTCAAGGGGCACAGTCTGGAGGTCGTCGTCATTCCATCGCGCGCCGAGCGACGAGCCGTGTCGCTGGCTGAGGGGTTTTCTTCCTCTGCAGTGGTCGTTAATTTGTTTCCGGACCGCGATGATAATGTCGGGGTGCTGAATGCGCCGCTGTTTGAACAGATGCCTCCAAACGCCGTGTTTATGAATGTGGGCCGGGGGCGGCAGGTGGATGAAACGGGGCTGATCCGCACCATGAAAAACCGCCCGGATCTGACCGCATTGCTGGACGTGCAGAGCGAGGAGCCGCCGCCAGACGGTTCGGAGCTCTATTCGCTTCCGAATATCCGCTTGAGCGCTCATATTGCGGGGTCAAAAGGGCGTGAGTTGGCGCGCATGGCGGATTATATGATAGAAGACTTTTTACGCTTCGAAAAGGGAGAGCCTCTGCGGTATCGAGTGGAAGCGGACCAGTTATAAAAGGAATGATGATGAAAACCGGTATATGTTCTGTCACATTCAGGCAGTTTGATGTTCCGCGGATTGTGGATCTCGTTAAAAAGGCGGGTCTGGATGCTGTGGAGTGGGGCGGTGATATCCATGTGAAACCCGGCGATCTGGCGGCCGCAACCGCGGCGCGCGAAATGACGCGTGATGCGGGGCTCGCGGTTTCGTCGTACGGCTCCTATTACCGCGTTCTTGAAGAGGAGGATCACGAACAGGATTTTGCGCCGGTGCTCGATGCGGCGCTCGCGCTGGGGACCGATACCATTCGCATCTGGCCCGGATCCCGTCCCTCCGAGGCGGCCGGAGAAAAATACAGAAAGCAGTTCGCCGATAAGCTGCGCCGGGATTTGGATGCCGCCGCCGCGGCGGGCGTGCGCCTCGCACTCGAATTTCATATGAATTCGCTCACGGACAGCAATGCCGCGACCCGGGTTCTGCTGGACGAAATAAACCATCCCAACCTGTACATCTATTGGCAGCCGATTTACTGGCTGTCTGATTTTGAGTATCGCCTGCAGGGGCTGAAAACATTCAGAGACCGGATCATGAATCTTCACGTGTTTAACTGGGCGTTTCATCCGACTCGCGGGAATTGGGGCGAGAATATTGAGCGCCGTCCTCTTCAGGAGGCCGCCGCGGAGTGGAAGCAGTATTTGGCCGCGCTGCCGCCTCAGCAAGATCGCTGCGCACTGCTGGAATTTGTCCGGGGGGACAGCCCCGAGCAGTTCCTGGAGGATGCACAAACCCTGCGTCAATGGATTGAAAACTAGAACGGAACACATATTTATGAAGCGGATTTACAGCGGATTTCTGATGGGGTTTTGTCTGATTGCGGGGTGCGCCGCAACGCCGCCGGCGGTGCCGAATCATGTGTTGAAGGTCGATGATGCGATTTGGCCCGTTTCGTGGGCATCATTCGATCAGGATAAAGTGATCAGCTATGGGGATTATCAATATGCATTGTACTGGGATGATGATCGAGTTCTGGCGCTGGTGCGCCGCAATTTGAAGACCGATGCGTTCCAGCAGATTCGCTTCGAAAACTATATCCTGGCTGAAAAACACGGCAATGATGAACGATATTCGCTCGACGGCCATCGCAATGTCGTGCTCGGCATCAGTCCCGGCGATGGACGGCTCCATCTCTCCTGGGATCACCACAACAACGAACTGCACTATACGCGCAGTCACAAGGGCTTTCTCACGTCGCCGCCCCGCGTGATCAGCGTCGCGGATTTTGAGCCCGAACAGCCGATTGCGGACCAGGAGCCGGCGTCTGTAACCTATCCCCGCTTTGTGAATGGCCATGAGGGAGATCTGTACTTTTTCTGCCGCGACGGAATTTCGGGAGACGGGGATATTGTTTTTTATGAATATGATGCAGCCAGCGGCAAATGGACGCGGATCGCGGACCGGCTCCTGAGCGGGGAAGGATTTTATGCCGGGTGGGGCGAGCAGGGCAGTACCATGCGCAATGCGTATCTTCAGGAACTGCTCTTTGATAAAAAGGGCCGGCTTCATCTGACCTGGATTTGGCGTGAGCGGGATACGAACCCCGACGAATCAAAACGCTGGGGCCATACCTATGCCTCGAATCACGACCTGAACTATGCATACAGCGATGATCACGGACGAACCTGGAAAAATAATGCAGGGGTTCAGATTGCGGACACCCGCCTGGGCGAACAGATTTCAATCGACAGCGAAGGAATCGTCGTCTTCGAAATTCCGGTGTTTTCATGGGTGATCAATCAGTGCGGAATGGCTCTCGATTCCAAAGGAAATCCCCATGTGGCGATGCTGCAGATGGAGACGGTCTATCAGCCGGAAAACCGGCTGACCATGAGCGACCGGATGGACGAATCGCAGCAGCCCCGCCAGAATTATTTCCACTACTGGCGGGATGATGCCGGCCAATGGCATCGCAGCAAAATGCTGAAAAAATATAAACATCATGCCCGTCCTGCAATCGTCGTCGCGCCGGACGACACCGTCATCATCTATTTCCAGACCGGCGGGGACGGGATTCGCTGCCATGTGGCGAGGGCTCAGGACCACTGGACGGAGTGGCGGACCGCCCGGCTGGCCGGGCCGGACTGTACCTACGAAGATGCATCCAAGCCCGACCGGCAGCGCATGGACCGGGACGGGGTGTTGTCCATAACGGTTGATCCCCGCGCTCAACAGTCCGGGAAGGGGCTTGCCTTCCTGGATGTCAGTGTTCAGCGGCTGGTGGATTCGGTTTTTAAATCAAATTAACGGCGCGTCCGATCGATTGTGTGTCCAGTGGAAAATATAATAGTGACGAGAATGGTATGAGCGTATACAGAGCACTTGCTGTGATGATGATGGGGGCGTCGGTCGTGCTCGGGGCCTCGTTAACGGATGACTTCGCGCGGGCGGATACAGACTATAGCTCCAATGGGGCGGTGATGGGTGCGGGCTGGAAAAACAGTGCGCCGGATGGTGCGGGTGCCTCGTGGCGGATCAATGCTTCTGAATTGCAATGTGATTCTGCTCCGAACCGGACCGCGGTGCTGTACAATGAAAAGCTCTCTCTAAATGCAAAGTTTGTCTTTTCGGCGGATGTCCTGCTCAAGGGGGCCTATGGCGGAGTCGTTTTCAATTATCAGAACCCGACGAACTATTATGCGGCCCGCATTCGCAGCTATGGAAATCTGTATCAGATTATCAAATGTGTTGATGGGAAGATCAGTGCAGTGCTTTCGGATCAAACGACGACACAGGATCTGCACGCAGATCAATATTATACATTGAGTGTTTCAGCAGATCATCATGGAGCCATTTCGCTTGAGATTACCGAAGCCGGATCAAGAACTGTTTTAAATGCTGTTACGGAGGCTGTGGATTCTACCTTCGCCGGCGGGTATGCCGGGTTCTATTGTCTTCATGCCGGGGGACGCACTCCGGCGGGACGCTATGACAACTTCAGCGTTCAGACCTTCCCGGAACCGGCAACCGAAGGCCGTCTCGATGACGGGGCTGAAAGGCCGAATGTTCTTTTTATTGCCATCGACGATTTGAGGCCGAAGCTGAACTGCTATGGCGCGCATCAGATAAAAAGCCCGAACATCGATACGCTGGCAAAAAACGGGATTCAGTTTAATCGGGCCTATACCCAGTTTGCCATCTGTTCGGTCTCCCGAAACACCTTGCTGACCGGGGTGCGACCCGACGGGCTGGGCATTTATGATCTGGGCACGTTTTTCCGCACGAAAGCTCCGGACATCGTGACATTGCCTCAGCGTTTTATTCAGGCGGGTTATGTCGTGGAGGGAATGGGGAAGATTTACCATACCGGCCATGGGAACAGTGACGATGACCGGTCGTGGAGTCAGCCGACCTGGCTGCCAAAGGAAACGGTCGCCCATCGGAAGGAAATCTCTGCGGGGAAGATGACGGATTTGCAGACTGCGTATCCACGATGCGAAGGGACCCGGGTTCCGTGGGCGGAATTTGCCCTTCCGGAAGCCGATCATGACGATGCGCTGGTTGCAACGCATGCCATTGAGCGGATGACCGCGCTGAAGGATGAACCGTTTTTTCTGGCCGTTGGTTTTGTGAAGCCGCACCTGCCCTTTGTGGCGCCCAAAAAATACTGGGACCTGTATGATCCGTCTCAGATCGAAGTCCCGTCTACCGGCAAGCCCAATGCCTCTGCGTTTGCGTTCGCCGGCTGGAATTCCATTAGCGGGGAGCTCCGCAAATACTACGGCATGCCGGCGAAAGGCCTTTTGTCGGAAGAAGATACGCGAAAGATGATCCATGGATATTATGCCTGCGTGAGCTTCATTGATGCACAGGTCGGGCGGCTCATTGACGCACTGAAGCGGCTGGATCTGTATGACAACACGATCATTGTCCTGTGGGGCGATCATGGATATAAGCTGGGTGAGTACGGGGATTGGTGTAAACACACCAACTTTGAAATCGATACGCATATCCCGCTGATTTTGGCCGGTCCGGGGATCGAAAAAGGCGCGGTCACGGAGGCCATCGTGGAAACCGTTGATCTTTACCCGACCCTCTGTGATTTCGTCGGATTGAGCACCCCGGAAAATCTTCAGGGCAGCAGCTTCCTTTCCGTTTTGAAGCAGCCCGATGTATCCTGGAACGAGGTGGCTTTCAATCAGTACCCGCGCGGGAATGGCGATGATGAAGTGATGGGCAGGAGCATGCGTACGGACCGCTATCGCTATACGCGCTGGACGAAGGTCGTCAGCGGCGAAACCGTTGCCGAAGAAGTCTACGACCATTCGATCCCCGGGCTGGAAATGGACAATCTGGCGGCCGATCCGGGCCGGCTGGAACTTGTGAAAACACTGAGCGGGCAGTTCGACCGCGAATACAGAAAAGAACATTGATTCCGCAGTTCTTTAATCGCATCGATCATGGCATCAATCTGCCGGCATCGCCCGCCTTCTCCACCCTGACGTCCGGAATCCCCGGCGCGCCGGGGCCGCGCCGGCCGCAGGCGCTCCGCTGGAAGCGGGCGGCTCATTCGGCCGGGCGCAGGTTGTGTTGATTTTGATGTTGCTGTTTAATTTTCAATATTTATCATCCAGGTGTTCAGTGTCTGCTGAAAGGAGATGAGGTTTTATGGCGAACAGAAAAAAACGGGTGGCATCGATTGCGGATGTGGCGAAGGCGGCCGGGGTTTCGACGGCGACGGTTTCGCGGGTGTTTAACAAGCGCGATTCGGTGCATCCGGAAACGCGCAGCCATGTGCTGGAAGCGGCAGACAAAATCGGCTTTCAGCTCTCGGACCGGCGGCCCGGCCCGAAGCCGCCGGCAAAAGAATTGCGGCCCGTGATCCGCTTTTTTCATTTTATCGACGAAGAGACCGAGGAGGCCGTCGAGAGCAATAAAACCCTGGTGATGATTAAACGCGGAGTTGAAACCGCGACCGAAGAGGCCGGCTTCCGCTCGGTTTACGATGTGCGCAGTTCGAAGGATGACATTGTCCTTGCTCCGGAGGAGGGGGAGACCGTCGGTGCGGTGCTGCTTGGGCGCCCGTCCCGGCAGGCCGAAAAAATCTTACGCAAGCTCCCCTGCTGCTGGGTCATGACCGGGGCGGGAAGTCCGGACTGGGGCGATCAGGTGATGCCGGATCACCGCGAGGTCGGGCGCCTGGCGGCCCGCTGGCTGGTGGAACGGGGCCATGAGAGAATTGTGCTGCTGCGCTTCGGCCCCCGCGACCGGGTGCACCGCTTTCGGGAAGAGGGGTTCGGATACGAAATGAACCGCTTTCCGGATGTGAAGTGGCAGGTGGTCGACAGCGGGGCTGTGCCGGACGGTCCGGCGACTTTTCTTTCGCAGGAGAAGATGCTCGAAACCCTGGCCGAAAATCTGGAGGCCTGCGCATTAAAGCCGACCGGTGTATTTGTTGATCAGGACCGTACGTTGCTGATGCTTTATCCGAAGCTGCTGAAAGCCGGGCTTCAGCCCGGAAAAAATCTGGATGTGATCAGCTGCAACAACATGGAGATCTACCGGCGGCAGCTGCCGTTCGACTATAAATCCATCGATGTCCATTTTGAGACGGTGGGCCGGCTCAGTGTCGGTCAGCTGCTGTGGCGCATGCAGAATCAGGGGATTTCCTCTCAGGTCCGTTCGCTGATGCTGCCGGAGCTCCCGTAATCCGATGGCTTTCTTGAGCTCGGTCAGAAAGACAGCGGCTGTGTTTATTCTTTCCCCGTGACCAAGAGCCATGGCGATGAGTTTAAATCATTCAAAATCATCTGATTTACCTCCGGTGCAGGATAAAACATACAATAATTATCGTGAATTTTTGGCTTTGCGCAGGTGGGGTTGCGAGTATGTTAACGATTGGTCATTCGGGATGCGGTCAAGATGATTGGTCGTAGAACGGTGCTCTGCGCCGTTTCCGCCGATGCCAGCGGGGCATTTATACAAATTAAATCGAAGCGGGATAACGAATGGATCCAAAGGTGAAAGTGGGAATTGTGGGGATCGGCGGATATGGCCGCCTGCTGCTGAATGTACTGCTCGAAGAGCAGCTGCAGCAAACGGCGCGTGTAGACGTCGCAGTGGTCCGGAGCCCGGAGCGCTCCAAAGAGCATCTCGATGTGCTGAAGGCACACTCGCCGGGCGTGAAGATTTTCCAGACCTTGGAAGAGGCGGTGCAGTCCGGCGCGGAGCTGGACCTGATGATTCTGCCGGTCGGCATTGATTCGCACCGCGAGATGACGGAGCGTGCGCTGGATGCCGGCTGGAATGTGATGGTGGAGAAGCCGCTGGCCGGATCGGTTGCGGAGGCCGAGGCGATTGTTCTGGCGACGGAATGCTCTGAGCGCTTTGCGGCGGTCGGCTTTCAGGATATGTACGGCCCGTGGGCGCCGGCGATGAAAGAGGTCGTTTTATCCGGGGTGATCGGCGATATCTGCTCGGTGCGCGTATTTGGCATCTGGGGACGCTCGGTGAACTATTACCGCCGCAACTCCTGGGCCGGTAAACTGGTGGTCGACGGCCGGCCGATTTATGACTCCCCGTTTAACAATGCCTTCGCGCATCACTTGAATCTGGCGCTGTTTCTTGCCGGTTCGGAGCCGGAGTCTGCGGCATCACCGGTTGCGGTGGACGGGTCACTCTGGCGGGCACATAATATTGAATCGTGCGATACGGCCTGC
>JBFHEM010000095.1:0-9239 GCA_041584215.1 Tichowtungia sp.
AGCCGGCGGAGTATTCGACCGCGCCCCGGTCATCGGCTTGAGTGATGATGAAGATGTGACTCTCGTCTTTCTTCTCGTCCTTGACCTCTCTGATTTCAGTGATCCGCGCCGGATTCATCCTGGCGGCCGTGCCGAGCTCACTGCCGGCCATTGTTTCCCAGCAGGCAATCCAGCCCTGCTTTTCATTTGAAAAAGGTTCGGCCCTGCCGTCGTGGGTGGTCAGGCCGATGCAAACCGGCAGGCCGGCTGCGGCCTTGCCGTTTTTGGTGAAGACGGAGCGAATATCAAACAGGCGCTTGCCGGGTTCGATGGTGACGGTTTTTTCTTCGCCGTACACATCGCCTCTAATTTCGCACTCATAGGTCAGCTTGAATTGAGAGCGTTCGGGTGTGCATTCGATCACTTCCTGTTTCGTGTAGGTTTCGAGCGGCTCGCGTCTGCCGTCGAGCCAGATGCCGGTTCCGCCGCAGCCGGCGGAAGAACCGACGTGATACGGATCGAACCCCTCACCCCAATCCTTATGATAGGTCTTTTCCTTCATTTGGCCGTACCACTTGTCAATGATCGGATACTCGACCCGCTTGAGCCAGCAGTCGATCCCGCTGTTCTCCGCGCCGCTGCGCAGAGCCGGCCCGTAGGCGCGGAAGGCGATTTTGTCGTTCTCCCAGGCAAAGTCGTCCTTCCGTTCCGGCACATACCGCGCAAAGGTGCGCTTCTTGTGCAATTCTTCTTTCGGGCCGGATTCAACCGAAAACTCCTTAAAGCGAATGTGATCCCCACTGGTTTCGCTGCTCAACAAAAGCCCGATGGCTTCAATTGTACCCGTCAGGTTTTTCCGAGGCTTTCCGCCGAGCGCAATCGGGCCTTGACCCGATTCGGTCCCAACCAGCTGATTCCAATTTTCGGCCGCTGAAAAATCAGCCGGCTGAAAGGATGCCGGCAGAAAGCCTTTCGCCCCCGGATTATCCCGTTTATCGACAGTCCCTTCGCTCTGGGCAAACCACTGGCCATCTATTTTGAGCGCCACACGATACGCGGCATCAACCGGGTCGCCCGCATGAGCATACCGCACGGCCGTCAGAGTTTTAACATCAACCTGGATGTCTGACCGGGTCGTGAAGATCAAACAAGGCTCCCGCTTCAGTGAGATTTTTCCGCCGGCATCCGGCGCAAAAAACACATAATTAATCACCCCCAGGTCTCCAAAAACATCAGAAAGTTCATCGTGCATTCCCGATGTAATCGCCTCCCACCCGACGAAAGAAACGCCCCCTTTTCCCGAAAACGTCTGCCGATAGATTTCCATCCCCGAAGCGACAGGCCGTTCGGGCATCTGCTGCAGAACCCGCTCGATGGTCTGCAGATCGTGTGAATAGAAGGCCTTCATCAGCACCGTATGCTGCTCGGGGTTCGCCCGGGCGAGAATCGTGCGGATCAGGGTTTCACGAAGAAAAAAGGCGTCATTGCTTTTTTCCTGAACGGAGGCGGCCTTGTCCAGATTTTGCGCATCGGCATCGGCAACCCCATAGCGGAATGCGAGCCGGTAAAAACGCTGGGCATGTCTCCATGCGCGGTTGGCTGCATCGGCGTTTTCGATGCGCAGGGCGTTCCAGTCCATTTTCACGGGATCGATCAGCGTTCCGTGGTCGTCGATGCCGAGCTCGATCAAGGAATCGATGCGGTCAACGGTCTGGTCGCCATCGTAATCGAACGTGATGGTGTCGAGATATCCGTTGCCGTTTTTATCATCATACTGGATGACTTCATTAACCCGGGTGGCCACGCGAGTCGAAGCCACTTGATTGTCCTGGGAACCGCCCCAGCAGTCGCGGCCGCGGTCGAGCGTCCACGCGCCGCGCTCGGCGCCAAACAGGTGGATCTTGCCGTCCCATTCGGCACGATAGAGCTTGGCCTTGCCGCTGAAGTCCTCGTCCCACTCGGCGCGATCGCCGAGCGAGTCGGACTGCGGATGGGTGATCATTGAATTTCCGTCGCGCCGCTTCAGCACATAGGGATCACCCGGATAATAGATTTCGACGCGTTCCCAGCGGTGACTGTCGTCATCTTCATCGACCGTCAGATAGGCTTTTTCCCATTGAGAGGAAAGCAAGCGCTGCGCGGCCTTTTCACGTTGGAGGTAAATGAATTTCGACTGTTTTCTCCAGTCAGGATAACGGTAATACGGCAGTACCCAGTCCGGTGCTCGCAGTTGCGGAAAGTCATGTTCCTGATCGTTATAGTCCAGCCCCGGAGCGCCCGCCACATAGAGCGTCAGGTCGTAATCCTTTTCGTTATCGCATCCGGTATCGTTGTCGAGATCGTAACTGACCCACGCTTCATCGACGATGCCGTCAAAGCGCAAGCGGTTGTTGCCCTCTCCGAAAAACGTGCGGTTGTCCGCCACGCGAACAGACATTTCCGAAAGGCCGTCGCCGTCCGGATCATAAAAAAGAAAGGGATTTTCCCAGGAATAAGCCGAGTTTTCGACCGACCAGACCGGGGCGTGCTCTTTGAGGAAGGTGGCGTTCCCGTGGTAATTGTTGCGCCAGTTGGGCCCGCGATCCAGCCGCGTCCAACCCGGCGTCAGATCGCTCCACCTGATATCCATCAGCAGACCGGTGTTGCCGGGATCGATCGTGACAAAATAAACGGCGCCGCTCTTTCCGAAAACGGTTTGCGACCCCACCCCCGGATTCTTATTGAACACCTGAAGGTCGGGCACGCCGTCGCCATCCGAATCGGCCCACTTCACGCAGCAGTCCGCCGGCCCGTCGTAAAAGCCGTCGCCGTCGACATCCACCTGCAGCGCATCGTGAACCATGTCGCCCCAGACTTCCGCCTCCGACGCATCGTCGTTTTCATCGAACCAGCGCACCCGCCTGCCGTTCCACCAACGCTCGAGGATGTCGGGATCGCCGTCGCGATCGAGATCGGTGCGCAGGATCTTTTCGTGCGGCGTTTCACCCAGCGCCGAACGGCGCGGGGACTGCAGATCCGTCTCGCGCGGACAAACGGGCCCGGCGAGAACCGAACAGCTCAGGAGCAAGACAAGACAAAGCGTACTCAAACGGGTCATATTTATTCTCCTAAAACATCCACGGTGAGGGTGCAGGCTTTATTCGCTTCCGGAGCAAAGGCCAGCAGTGCCGATGAGAAAGCGGATGCAACGCTGCCATCCGCCTGAAATGCGGTATTGGCGATCCAGTTGGCTCCGCCCACATCGACCGCTGCATTAAGTTTATCATCCGCGTTTTCTTTTCTAATCCTTTTTATCTCCGTCTATTCATTTCAACGTCTATTCACATTTCC
This sequence comes from Tichowtungia sp., assembly GCA_041584215.1. Taxonomy (GTDB): domain Bacteria; phylum Verrucomicrobiota; class Kiritimatiellia; order Kiritimatiellales; family Tichowtungiaceae; genus Tichowtungia. The sequence continues at coordinate 3,310 of JBFHEM010000095.1, forward strand.
AGCTTACAAAATTTGAATGTATCACCTCAACTCGCCGCCGTCCTTGCCATTTGTTGATATAATTATTTCCTTTTTGCGACATCCTGACAAGTAACAGCTTCGTGCCCGGACAATGGAAAACCTCCATCACACCCGTTCGTTGTTCAAAATGTTTGCTATTTATGTTCAATACTCAGACGAACAAACTGCTGCTCTTTTCCATGGGTTGGAATCCGGTTGGTGACGTTTTTCCAGGCATTGGAAAATGCGGCCAAACCATCCAGGGCAAACAGCGGAAGATCGATCAGCTTTCCGCTTGAACTGAAATTCCCAAGACTGCAACGAATATGCCCGCACACATTCTGTATTCAGCTCCCCTTGAAAACTGTCTTCTGAACACCCTGCCCTGCCGCCATCCGCTTGCGGTAGCTCGACGGGGTTTCGCGGCGGATCGATGAATAAAAACGGGTCAGGTGTCCCGCCTCGGAAAAGCCGCACTGCCCGGCAATCTGCTCCAGACTGAGGTGCGTGTCGCGGAAGAGTTTTTCGAGATAGTCGGCACGCATCTCTCGGCAGCGGGTGCCGAGGCCCTGGTCAAAATGCTCCTTAAAACGGCGCTCCAGCGTCCGACGGTTCAGGCCGGCCGCACGCGCCACCTCATCGACAAATATTTTACGACCCGCCTGTTGCTGAATAAAGTGAATCGCCTTGGAGACCGCCGGGTCGTCGACGGCAATCAGGTCCGAAGACTGCCGCACCACGAGGTCGCCGACCGGTGCCGTGATGATGGCGACTTCCGGGGGCTCGCCCCGCATCATGCGGTCCAGGGCCGCAGCGGCCAGATAGCCGGCCTGGTGCTGATCCATCGACACACTCGAGAGCTGCGGATCGCTCAGACCGCAAACCACCGGATCGTTATCGACCCCGACCACCGCGCAGTCGTCCGGAACCCGGACCCCGGCCTCCCGGCAGATCTGCACCACCCAGCGGGCCATATCGTCGTTGCCCGCCATCAGCGCAACCGGCTTGGGCAGGCCGCACAGCCAGCGCTTGAGCGCGGCGACCGCCGCCTCCCCCCGCCGGCCGGGCGTTCCAGGCGCATCTGTCCAGAACAGCTCCCCCTTCATGCCGCCGGCCTCAAGCGCTGCCCGGAAATGGCGGCCGCGGCTCTGCGCCCATGGCGCATCGCGCAACCCGCAGAAGGCAAAGTGCCAAAAACCGCGGCGCACAAAATCAGTCGCGATCTTCGAGGCGATCGCCGCGTCGTCCGACGTGACAAACACCTGCCCCGGCTCCGCCTCCCGCCCGTAGGAAAAAACAACACGGGGCACATCGGTCTGTTGAAGCCCCGCAAGGTCTGCCACATCGCGCACCAGCATTCCGTCGAACGCCCCCGCCTTGATCCGGCGGGACAGCCCCTTCACCCCCAGCGGCTCCCAGTGAAACTGCCACGGACCGAAATGGTGGGCGTAATCGGCAATCCCCGCAATCAGCTTGCGGCCGGATTCGCGCGATGACTCGATCATCAGCAGGATTTGAGGTGTAGAACCCATCAGAACAGTTCACTTGCATCAAAAAGTACGGCACTCACGGCCCCACCTCGAGGGTCCAGGTTCCGGCCGTCAGCTCGAACGCCGGGGATTCAACCGCCCGGCCGTTCAGCATGATTTCCGCCGAACGATACAACGGGAGCTCGACGGCGGCCGAGCTGCCGGCCGGCACGGCGACGGTCCAGATGACCTTGCCGCCCTCCCGTTTCCAGCGGCTGGAAATCATTCCGAACGGGGAACGGTGTTCCGCCTCGGCCCAGTCGAGACCCGGCAGGAAACAGGGTTTCAGGATGAAGTGCCGGAAACCCGGCTGGTCCGGGTCGGGGCGGATGCCGCCCAGGCTTTCGTGAAAGACCGCGGCAAACCCGCTCTGCATCGGATGGTTGTATGAGTTGCCCCGGTAGCGCTCGCCGGCCGGCCAGTCGAAGGGGACTTCCGGCCAGGTGGTCAGGCCGTGCTGCTCGGTCATGAAGCGCAGGCTCGGCCAGCCTTCCACATGCCACAGGTGGCGCGTTACGTCGGCATGGCCGAAGTCGTTGAGCAGTGTGTAAAGCGGACGGTGCCCGAAGATACCGGTGGTGTAGCGGCCGCCGGATTTTTTCATGATGAGCGCCGCCAGCCCGTCGGCGACGCACTGCTCCTCCCCGTCCGGAACCAGTCCGCTGTGCAGAGCCATCGCCGTGCCGGTTTGCGAACCGTAGCTGCCGATGGATTCGGTAACCAGATCACAGACCTGATTTTCATTCAGCGTCTGCTTTTTCAGCTGCCCGTTAAGTGTGTACTCCAGCTCCAGCGTTTTCACTTTTCCGGGGGCGGGATCCCTGCCCGCGAAACGGTTTGTGATTTCAAACTGCCGGGCGCCGCCGGCCGCCAGGCCGCAAAGCTTATCCGTCAGATCCATCTGCTGTCCGGGCAGGCCGTAAAGGGCTTTGACAATCACAATCGCTGCGTCTTTCGGCGCCGGTTCGACCGGCACCTCGGACACGTTGTAAAAGCGGGCGTTGAACGCCTGCTTCACAGCGACGGCCCGGGCGGCGTACTGCGCGGCTTCATCGGGCCGGCCCAGCGCCGCGGCCATGCGGTGCATGGCCGTCAGCGACTGGTAGTAAAAAGCAGTCGAGGTGAGCGCGACGGGCGTGTCGATTTTTGAATTGCTGCCGGGCGGGCACCAGTCGCCGTACCCCTCTTCGATGATTCCGTCTTTGACCGCGAATTCCTCAAGAAAATCCATCCAGCCGGTCATCATCGGCCAGGCGGTTTCCACCGTCTGCAGATCCCCGAAATAAAGCCAGTTGAACCACGGCACCAGCACCGTGGCCGCCCCCCAGTCCGGACGGGCCTGCTGGCAGAGCCGCCGACCGACGGAAATGTTGCAGGGCGCGCGCGGATCGTGCGGCAATCCACCCTCTTCGCGCGGCGGGTTGGCGCCGAGCACAGTCTCCATGTCGGCCGAGGATTTCCGCCAGAGTTTTTCGGCATCAAAGTTGAAGGAGAGGGTTTCCCCGACCGCATGCATGTCGCCCATCCAGGCGCAGCGTTCGCGGTGCGGGCAGTCGCTCAGCAACCCCTGCAGGTTGCCTTCAATCGTCCGGATCGAAACCTCGTAATAGTTGTTGAGAATGTCATCGGAGCATTTAAAGGAACCGATGCGTTCGACATCGGTGCGCACCAGCCAGCCGGTGAAATCATCCGGGTCCGGCTTTTCGGACAGGCCGGAAACCTGGGCGTAGCGGAACCCGTGATAGGTGAAGCGCGGCTCCCATTCCTCCACGCCTGCGCCCCGGCAGATATAGACATCGGTCTGATCAGCCGACGTCACTCTGACGCCGGTGGACGCCGTATCAATGGATTTTCCGTCGGGCATCAGGTGTTCGGCAAACCGCAGGGTGACCGCGGTGCCGGCATCTTCCCGCACCCGAATCTGCAGCCAGCCGGTCATGTTCTCGCCCATATCGAGAATCCATTCGCCGTTTGCGGCGGGCAGAACAGCCGCCGGGCGGATCGGGCGGATTCTGCGCATCGGCTCCAGCTCCTGAAGGAGCAGATTGTCCGTCGGGGCCTCCATCACCCGGGCCGGGGCCCAGTCGCTGTCATCGAACCCGCACTCCGCCCAGCGCGGTTTCTCCAGCCGGGCGTCGTAGGTTTCCCCTGCATAGAGGTTGTCGAACACGACGGGGCTCTGCGCCGCGGTCCAGTCGCTGCCGCTGCAGATCGTCTCGCTGGTTCCGTTGCTGTATTGCAGCTCGAACACCAGCTTTGCGCGCGGCTCGGCGTATCCCAGGCCTCCGCTGAATGCAAAATTCTGTCCGTAAAAACCGTTCCCGAGCATCAGGCCGACCGCATTGTCCCCCCGCTTCACCTGCTCCGTCACATCGTAGTCCACATAAAACGCGCGTTTGTCGTAGGTCGTCTGCGCCGGATCGAGCACGCGGTCGCCCACCCGCTCGCCGTTTAAATACAGTTCATACAGCCCCAGTCCGCAGACCCGCACTTTCGCGGAACGGACCGTCCGGTCCGCGCGAAACTCTTTTCGAAGGAATGGGGAGACATAGGTGCGCCGCTGCACCGCCGGAAATTCCAGGTATTTGGAAGCGCGCTGCGCAAAACGGACATCGCGATGATCCTCCGTATAACCGATCCATGCGGCCCCGCTCCAGTCCGGCGCCGAAACCGCCGCCTGCGCGCGGCAGACCGCCCCCAGCAGTAAAATGAACATGACTGTTTTTTCCATTGCACTTATTCCCCGTTTTTTAATTTTCATCAGACACGCCCGTTCAACTCTTCATCCAGTGTTTCCAGCCGGCTCAAAATGTGTTCATCCACGATGCAAGCCTGCAGCGAGTCTTCAAGCTGCTGCGGGGTGCGGCATCCGATCAGAGGGTGCACACAATACACTTTGGTTCGCCACCAGGCCAGCACCAGCGCAGAAACCGACCATCCGCTCTCCCGGGCAATCCGGTTCAGCCCGTTGGCAATCCGGTTGCAGCCCGGGGTATTGAACGGGTGCTCCGCAAGCGAGGAATGATCGGTCCCGAGGCGCGCCGCTTTTTCATAATATCCGGCGGCCTGCGAGGTGTACGGAAAGAGAGGCAGGCCTGTTTCGGCATGAAAACAATCCATTTCATGATCCATCATTTTGAGCAGCGGAATGTCCAGGGGGCTTCGCTGGCGGACCCCCAGGCAGCCCATCGGCTGGTTCGCGACAAACCCCTGCCGTCCGGCCCGCGCGGAACAGGCCGCGGCGGCGCGCAGCCGGTCGGTTGAAAAATTGGATGCGCCGTAACAGCGAAGCCAGCCTTTCGTCCGAAAGAGCTCCAGGGTTTCAAGCAGCTCTTCAACCGGCCGGGATGGGTCGTCGCGATGAAGCCAGTAGAGATCAATGCACTCCACCCCGAGGGCCCGGCGGCTTGCTTCGATGTCCGCCGTCAATTCGGCCCGGGACAGCCGCGGACGAGAAAAATCCGTCATCGGCGGATGGCCGCCCTTGGTGGAAATAAAGACGTCATCACGGTTGCGCCGCGATTTGAGCCAGCGTCCCAAAAGCGCCTCACTGCGTCCGGTTTCCCCCGGGATCCAGTCTGAATAACACCGGGCGGTATCAATGATATTTCCGCCGTAATCGCAATAGGCGTCCAGCATTCGAAACGCAGCGTCCTCATCGGGATCCACTCCGAAGGAGGCTGTGCCCAGCACCGGGAAAAATATTTTACTCCATTCAATCATCCAACGATTGCGGGTTGTGCGCTCGAAAAACCGAGCGGTCAAAAAAGATTCCTTCGCTGTTGCCCGGCGGCTTCCACGCGCTGCAGTTAAAAAAACGCTCCAGCTGAGAATCACACCGTCCGGACCCAAAAGTACAGCTTCTTGTTGCATAAACATTCCGCTGCCGCATCGGCCCGCGCCGGGCGAACGGAAACACCATAAAACAGAGGGCCGCACGGACTCGATCGTAATGAAACAGAACCGGACGAGCACGACGGCAGAGATCAGATTGAGAATGATGCAGGCGCGTTTTTTTTGCAGCCGATCGCTTTGCTCAGCAGGACCGCAACGACCGCAAAGTGTCCTCAGGGAAGCTCCACCTGTACGCGGTAGAAGCCGCGGGTCGACGGAGTGCCGTTGGTGAATACGACGGGCTGGTCGGACGCCAGCGGCCCGGCCGCTTCGACGGTGTTCCAATCATTGGAAACCAGACAGGAGGCCCGCTGCAGCGAATAGAGCCGGCCGGCTCTGCCGGCCAGGCGGATCGGAATGTCCGCACCGTCCATCACAAATGCGTCGTCAGCCGGATCGAGGCGACCGGTTCCGGCGATCTCTTCGGCCCAGTCGGGAAAGCCGTCGTTGTCGGCGTCGCCGTTGGCGGCGCGGATCCAGTCGACCTCGAACCAGGTGGCGGAACCG
>JBFHEM010000096.1:0-9186 GCA_041584215.1 Tichowtungia sp.
GAAACGACAGTTATTCACCATTTTGTTTGCGGGCGCGGCACTGACCGCATCGGCGGCAAAAAAACCCAACGTGATTGTGATCTACACCGACGACCACGGCTGGGCAGACATGAGCATTCAGGGGCAGCTCGACGATGTGAAAACCCCGAACATTGACCAGCTGGCCCGCGACGGCGTACTGTGCAACGATGGCTATTCCACCGCGCCGCAGTGCTGCCCGTCGCGCGCCGGCGTGATGACCGGACGCTACCAGCAGCGCTTCGGCATGCAGCAGAACGGGCAGGGGCCGCTGCCGCTCGACGAGGTGACGCTGGCCGACCGCATGAAGGCCGCCGGCTACCGCACCGGCATGATCGGCAAGTGGCACCTCGAGCCGTTCTGGATCGATTCGGACTGGGTCAAAAAAGAGCTCGGCGTCGAAAACGCCACCGAGAAAACCAACCTCCCGTTTGAAAAAATCCTGCCGTACTATCCGCAGAACCGCGGCTTTGACGAGTTTTTCAAGGGCGAGCTCAACCGCTACTGGCTCAACTACGGGCTCGACGGCAAAGACCGCACCCCGGACGGCGAGTGGCAGAACGTCGAAGGCTATCGGCTGGAGATTCAGACCGATGCCGCGCTCTCCTTCATCGAGCGCAATAAAAAGAAACCGTTCTTCCTTTATCTGGCCTATTTCGCCCCGCACGTGCCGCTGGAGGCGACGCAGAAATACCTCGACCGCTTTCCCGGCGAGATGCCGGAGCGCCGCCGCTACGCCCTGGCGATGATTTCCGCCATGGATGACGGAGTCGGCCTCATCCGTGAGCGTCTTGAAAAGCTCAATCTTGACAAAGATACGCTCATTTTCTTCATCGCCGACAACGGCGCGCCGCTCAAAATCGATATGGAAGATATTCCGGTTTCGTTCCCCGGCGGGGCGTGGGACGGCTCGCGCAACGATCCGTGGATCGGCGAAAAGGGCATGGTGATGGAGGGCGGCATGCATGTGCCGTACATTTTCGCGTGGCCCGGCACCGTGCCGGCCGGTCAGGTCTGCAACGATCCGGTCATCACGCTGGACGTGGCCCCGACGGCGCTGGCCGCCGCCGGCGAGCCGATTCCCGCCGAGCTCGACGGCATCAACCTGCTGCCGCATTTTTCCAAGGTTCAGAGACCGTTCGCCGAGCGCGATCTGTTCTGGCGTTTCTGGGAGCAGGGCGCGCTTCGTCGCGGCGACTGGAAATATATGACGCTCACCGACGGGCGCGAGATGCTCTACAACCTCTCTACGGAGGAACATGAAGCCAACAACCTGATTGCCCAGTATCCCGAGAAAGCCGATCTGCTGCGCAAGGCCTGGAAAAAATGGTCGGAGGAGCTGAACCCGGCCGGGTTCCGCTCCTGTCCGATTAACGATTCGGAGCAGAAGTGGTTTGCGCATTATCTCGGAGAGAAGAAGACTGCAGCCGTGAATCCGGTTTCTGCCGGGCCGCTGCCCGCAATCTATGCGGCGATGGATTCCGACCGCAACGACATGCTTTCGGAGTCGGAATTTGTTGAAGGACGCACCATCCGCGAAAAACCGCTGCTGATGAAAAAGAACAACCTGACCGAAGAGCAGTATCAGAACAACCGGGCAGGCTATCGCGGGAATTACCGGGCGGACTTTGCCCGAAAAGACCTGAATAAGGACGGCGTCCTGAATGCCGACGAGCTGAAATAAAGGAGATTCCGATGAATTCTCGAATTACGGCTCGGATCCTCGGGCTGTTGCTGTGCATGGGATTGGGCATGGCTCAGGCGGAAGTCGTGTTTCTGGATACATTTTCATTCGATGGGGGCGGCGTCGAAGATGATGTGAATGTGAACTATGCTGCCCGCCAGTCCGGCGGCGCTCTCACCAGCACCTATACCAAAGGGCAGTCGGCATCTTCATTCAGTCAGCTCAGTGCGAATAACGGCCTGCTGAACGACGCGTTGCGCCAGCGGGTGTATGAGGGCACGGTAACGCGCAGCGCCCAGGTGAAAACCGTGACGGATTTCGGGGCTTCTCTGGCCGGAAAAACCTGGACGGTCAGTTATGACGGCAGGCTGGTTCTTCCCGGTGATAAAGACGTTATCGGCTGGGCCGGCTTTTCGTGTGAGAGCGCGGCATCGGCACCTGAAACGCCCGCTGCCGGAGATTTCGCCGTCATTCTCTGCACGGACGGCAGTTATCAGGTTTATACTGATGGCGTCTGTCAAACCAATGCCACCATCACCGGCTCGGATTTTCTGGCGCAAAATTATCATCTGGAAACCGTATTTTCCGAGGTGTTCGGAGTCGCTCGTGTCAGCTTTTCGCTGGGCGGAACTGACTATGATCTGGGTGCTTTCCGTGTAGACTGGGACAACCGGACCAGCCGTAAGTTTGAATTCCGCACTCAGGTCGCCTCGGATGCCACACCGCTTGGTTATTTTGACAGTTATGTCGATGATCTGACATTTTCTGCCGTTTCCAATGCGGTGCCCCCCGAGATGGGTGATGTTTCTCTGGAGGTGGGGCCGGGCGGAACGGGGGTGGTCCTGGGCTGGATGACCGCCACCGGGCAAACCTATGGAGTGGAAGAATGCTCCGATATGATTACCGGCGAGTGGGAGGATGTAATCACCAATATTGCGGGCACAGGCAACCGTGTTTCCGTGACAAACCAGCCGGCTTCGGAGGCCGGCTTTTACCGGGCCTTTTATTATTTGACGGGGGATGAGTATGTTCCGACGTTCAATGTGGCCGCGAATGCAAAAATTCAAATACCGCGTCCGACGTCCGCCGGTCTGACGAGTACGAACTGGTGTTATGATTATGCCCCATCCGCGATGCAGGAAAACGGGACCAACAAAGTCTGGTGGGCCGGGCCGGTCGAGCCGGGGTCGACCAACTGGTGCGACGTGATTCTGTATGCAACCACAACCAACGATCCCTATTTCGGCAGCTGGTCCTCCTGGCAGAAGGTGTTTGGTCCGTCGATCGGATCGGGCAAGTTCGACGAGACGCATACGGCCGATCCGTCGGTCATCCGGCACACCGACGGAACCTATTTTATGTATTACGGAGGGTTGAAAGAAAACTGGAACACCGCCATCGGGGTTGCCACCAGTCCGGATGGGATCGAGTGGACGCGCCAGAATGGGGGAACTCACATCATCCAGTGGGAAAGCCCCGTTTCATGGGAATCTATCTACGGGGCCGGACAGCCGTCTGTAACCAAACGGGGCGACTGCTATTATATGATTTACACCAGTATTAAATGGGCCGACTCCAATTGCGTCAAAAAGGTGACCGGAGAATTTGTCATCCGCTCCACCGATCCTCATTTTGAAGAGGAGAATTCTATTCAGGAGCTGCAGGACAACGGAAACGGTCCTGAATGGGTGACCATCAACCGGGGGCCCGGCGGCCTCCTTCAGGTCCAGAGAAGCTATTCGATTCTCGGGCTTCAAAATTCATGGGACATCATTTATTTGAAGGATGATGATGTGTTTATGGTTTATGCCGGGGCGGGGGACAACACCAAGTGCTACTTCATGAATGAAAATTTTGAAAAAGTATGGACGGATGACGGAGTGTTTTTTGACAGCACGTGGTTCAAAGAGCAGCGGTCAGTACTTGCCGCGTCGGACGGGTCGCTGTCCGAGCTCTCCAATGCCCCGGGCACCTACCGGATGGATGTAATGGGCGGAGTCTATATTGATAAAGACGGGGGCTATTCGCTCCCAACCAACAATGTGAGCAACATATTTTATTATGACATCGGGGGTCAGATTGTTGAGCTAACCATTCCGTAAGGTCCGGTTTGATGAACGCGGTACTGGTTTAAGTCTTCTGTTTGTTCATCAGCGGGCGCTCAGACGTCATCAAGGTTTATGGAGTCGGGTCCGGAAAATTTAATTTTAAAAAGGAAACAGGATGGATTCAAGGGAGCGCGTGGAGTGCGCAATTCAATTTGAAAAGCCGGATCGGCTGCCGTTCAATTTCTGGATGGATCGCCGCCGCATGGAGGAACTGAACGCCAAATACGGTGAGGATTTCCGCGTGACGCGCTACGATGCCGATGTGGTCGAGGCCATGAGCGCGGTGCCGTTCCCCTGCGGCCGCTTCGAGCAGAAAGCCGGCACACCGTGGATGGTCGAGCCGCTCTTTACCGACTGGAACGATACGCCGGGCCTTGAGCTGCCCGACCCCAACGACCCGGCCTTGACGGCCAACTGCGAGGCGCTGCTGAGGCGGTATCCTGACAAGGCGGTCATCGCCAATCTGCCCAACGTGCTGACTCATGTGGAGGCGATGATCTCGCAGGCCGACTTCTATATGGACCTGATGGACGAGCCCAAGCTGGTCGGCGCATTCTTCCACCGCATGTCCGACATTATGGCCGCCGTGGCCGAACGGCTCTGCAGGCTGGACATCACCGCGCTGTATGTGATGGACGATGTGGCGGCCAACAGCGGACTGCTGATGTCGCCGGCTTCGGTGCGCGAGCACATCCTGCCGCACTGGAAAAAGGTGATCGATGTGGCGCACGCCTCCGGCAAGCCGGTCTTCTTTCACACCGATGGAAAAGTCGAAGAGCTCTACGATGTTTTTGCCGACGAGCTGAAGATCCGCATGCTCAATCCGCTGCAGCCCGATCTGCAGGATGTCGGCCGGTTTTCGCGCGACTATCACGGGCGCACCGGCATCTACGGCGGACTCTATACCGGCCGAATTCACATGATGAGCCCGGACGAAATCCGCGCCCATGTGCTCGACCTGTTTCAAAAATCCGGCCAAGGCGGCGGCTTGATCGTCTCCTCGCACGACCTCGACATATCCACCACCGAACAACAGCTCGACGCCCTTGTCGGCGCCATTAAGGAATGTGTTTATTGATAGCAGCAAATGACATGGGACGCTTGGCAGTATGATGTTTGAACCTGATTCGCTGTTTTCTTTATTCGTTGCTAAACCTGAACCTGAATGAAGCAGTGAAAAGGAAGCCTGAGAATTTTTTATATAGCAACGAATGAAATGAAAACAGCGAATGAAATGGGACGCTTGGCAGTATGATGTTGGAACCTGATTCGTTGTTTTTTATATTCGTTGCTAAACCTGAACCTGGATGGAGCCGTGGAAAGGAAGCCTGAGAATATTTATAGCAACGAATGAAATGAAAACAGCGAATGAACAGATCAATGGCAGGAATGAAAAGAGAGGCTGAAATCAATGAATGATCACATTTTTTACCCTGAATTATCCTATGAGATTATTGGCGCGGCAATGGATGTGCACAATGCATTGGGACCCGGTTGGAATGAGTGGGATTATCATCGGGCGATGCTGGCAGCACTTGAGAGGCGAGGCATAAAGGCGCAAAGCCATTTGCGCAAGACGCTGACACATCGGGCTGAAGAAGTTGACCGGATGGAGTTGGATTTATTGGTTGACGATCAGGTTTTGCTGGAATTGAAGCATGTTAAAGAAGACTTTCATCCTTCTCATTACACGCAGATCATCAACTACCTTAAGTTATGGGATAAAATGTTGGGGCTGCTTATCAATTTTGGTCAGGAACGACTGCGATACAAACGAGTGCCGTTCTCGAACAGGATGCCGGTCTGCAAGGAGGTGGGGACGCGTTTTATTCAAGAGGCTTGCTCGGAAATATATCAAGGCGTTTCAGAGTGCGTTTCAAGCGTTCTGAAACAGCATGGTGTCGGCTATGGTGCTGATGTTTTCAGAAAGCTCCTTTTTGTTGAGCTATTGCATTTGAATCTGACTCCCGAATATCCGGTTGTATTTCCGGGTTTTGAGCAGTGCATTTTTGAAGAAAGAATGATTGATGCTGTTTTAGCAGGCGGTTGTCTGCTTCTAATGGTTTGTGCGAACTCTGGAGGAGTTTCGCCGCAGGATGCTGCAATTCTCAGGTCTTATCTTAAATACACGTCGGTAAGTCGGGGCTTAATAATAAATCTTGATGGGCAAAACGTTATTCTAGAAGGAATTTCCTGATTCGCTGTTTTCATTCTATTCGTTGCTGGATCTGCTCCAGACCGGGCGGTGAAAAGGGAGTGTGGGTTTTCAATAGGTTGAAGATCCGGATGTGAATGTTCCAAACATTGGAAAAATGAATATGAAAAAATGGATTTTGTGTGTTGTGCTGATGGCCGTTGTTCCAACTTTTGGACAAGGAACGGTCGGCGACGAGGTGACGCAGTTTGAGTTTGCGGACTGTCCGCAGGCTGCGGAGTGGTACAACGGCTATGTGCAGTCGTTTTTCACCAACCGCATCGATATCGGCCCGACCATTTTCCCGCGCGAATATCTGGCGATCGCCGACAGCTGGCTCAACGATGCGCAGCGCGAAGAACTGTCGATTCAGCAGTTTACCCGTAACAGTCTGCTCAACGACAAGCTTGGTGATGACGGCTATGTGGCCGCGCAGCAGCACGGCGCTTCCTCGCACGATCTGGGCTGGCCCTTTCCGCACTGGGTGCAGGTGCCCGGCACGAACGGCTTTCGCGGCGTCACCGCCGGCTGGCATTTTTATGACGAAAAGCTCGGCTGGGAAATCTGCTACGACGCGGCGCGTGAATTTGCGCCGGAGCATTTCGGCGAAGCCGCTTCCAGGGCCTGGAAACTGGACGGCCTGACCTCTCTCGGTATCTTTGAGCCGAAGCATGCCTGGAAGCTGATGGCCACCGGCAAAACTCCCTTGCTGACGAGCCCCGCCAGCGTGACGCTGGATCCTTTTAATTGTCCCTTCATTCAGATCCGCTGGAAGGCGGAGTGCGAGGGCGGCGCCATCGAGTGGATGCGTGAAGGGGACACCGAATGGAGCAAAAAACGGCGCCTGGCCTTTTCGGCGGACTGGCTCGACGGCGCGGGCCGCAGCGAAAGCACCGGCATGTTCCACTCGATCATTCCGCTGCACGGCCACTCACTGTGGAACGGCAAGATCACCCGCATCCGTTTTGTTTTCCAGGGGTTGGAAAAAGATGAAACGCTGCTGGTGCGCTCGATCTTTACGCACTGGGACACACGCCATTTGGTGAACAACGCCATCTACGTCAAGTCGGCCTTCGAATATTACCGATGGACCGGCGACAAGGCATTTCTTGAGACCATGATGCCGCGCCTGCGCACCGCCATGCGCTACATGATGAATGAAGGCGGCGGTCTCAAATTCAACCACATCCGCTGCGACTTCCATGGTCATGACGGACGGCCCGGGTATGATGTGAATCCGGATGGAACCAAGACCTGGCATGTCGGCCACGGCAAGGGTGGCAACTACTGGGATCTGCTGCCGTTCGGCTGGGACGATATGTACACCACCACCCACTACTACGGTGCGCTGCTCGCCATGGCGCAGTTGGAAGAAAGATATTGTAGGGCGGGAATGGTTGAAAACCTTCCCGCCGCGGCAGGAAGGTCTGCGACCGTTCCAGCCCTACAACCAGATTTCCTGCGTAAACACGCTTCGCTGGTGAAAGCGGTGACCAACCAAAAATTCTGGAACGAACAGGCCGGGCGTTTTGTCGGCACGATCGATGCCGACGGCATCCCGCACGACTACGGTTTCACGTTCGTGAATCTCGAGGCAATCCACTACGGCATTGCGACCGAACAGCACGCAAAACGAATCTTGGAATGGATCAGCGGAGAACGGACTGTAGAAGGCGACACTTCGACCGGCGCGGACATTTACAACTATCGTCTCGCCCCGCGCGCCACGACCAAACGCAATGTCGAGTGGTACGCCCACGCGTGGACCGGCCCCGAAACCCTGCCGTTCGGCGGGCAGGTGCAGGACGGCGGCGCCGTGCTCGGATTCTCGTTCTACGACATCATGAGCCGCATCAAAACGCGCGGCGCGGATGACGCATGGAAACGGTTGATGTCCATTCGCGAGTGGGACGAAGAGGTCGCCGCCTACGGCGGATACCGCAAATATTACGGCGATGGGAAAGGCGGCACCACTCTGCAGGGCGGCGGCACCGCCGGCGGCGTCGGGATCGATTTCGAGTTCACCGAAAGCAGCATGCTCTCCGCAGTGGTTCCGCTCGGCTTCATGGGGCTGCGTCCCGACGGGCAGGTGCTCCTCATTGAGCCCAACCTGCCGCAAGCCTGCCCGCGGATGACCATCCGCAATCTGCTTTATCGCGGTGTGCCGATGGACATCACTGTTTCGGCAGACGCCGTGAAAATTACTGTGCACCAGACTCCGAAGGAGCCGTTGCCGGTTTATTTTAAAGGTGAAAAGTTCGAATTGAACGGAACGGGGACCTTTCAGGCCCCGTCCGAAAAATAAGAATCGGCGACAGGAATGTCGCCGCCCCGTTAATACAAGAGCGGCGGCATTCCTGCCGCCGACAGTATGAAAGTTGAAAAAGGAGCGGCGACATTCTTGTCGCCGATGCCGCGAAAAGTTGTGAGTTGAAAGGGAGCGGCGGCATTCGTGCCGCCGTGTTGCGAAGAGTTGTAAGCTGAAAAGGAGCGGCGACATTCCTGTCGCCGATATTGCGAAGAGTTGTAAATTGAAAAGGAATGCGGCGGCATTCCTGCCGCCGGATTAAAATGGAATTTTTCAATCCATACGCTGAAATAGAGACGCATGTGAACCGCTTGCCGCACTGGCAGCAGGATGAGGTTTTTGTGTTCGTGACGTGGCGGCTGGCTGATTCGATCCCGAAGAACAAGCTTGCTGAGTGGGTTGCAGTACGTGACGTCTGGCTGAAGCGTCATCCCAAGCCGTGGGATGCGGAAACAGAGATGGAGTACCATAAAAGTTTTTCCAATAAACTTGATGACTGGTTGGACGAAGGATGCGGATCCTGTGTGCTGAAAGATCCCGTAAATTCCTCCATTCTCGCGGATGCGCTGCATCATTTCGACGGGGAGCGCTACGGCCTGGACTCGTTTGTCGTGATGCCTAACCACGTCCATGTTTTGTTTCAGCCTGTGGAGGGGCATGAGATAGAGGCCGTCTTGAAATCATGGAAAGGGTTTTCGGCACATGAGATCAATAAGCGGGAGGATCAACAGGGAACTTTGTGGCAGAAAGATTATTGGGATCGTCTGGTGCGTAACGAAAGCCATCTGTTTAAGTGCAGAGAATATATTCGGGAGAACCCGGAAAAGGCGATGTTGCGTGAAGGAGAGTTCGTACTGTTTGAAAAATCGGCGAC
>JBFHEM010000097.1:0-9108 GCA_041584215.1 Tichowtungia sp.
CACAATAATGCCAGAAAACCGGCGTCCTGCCGGCAGCGGCTCCGCCGCGCGTGTTGACCGAATATGCAAAAGCCCCGGCCGGCAGGCCGGGACTTCGTGTGCTTCCGAACGAAAAGCACGATCATGCCGCTGCGCGCACCGGCAAGAAAGGCCCCGTCAATTATTCATCGTAGCGTCTTTGATTAAATCCACATCGTCGACCGAGGCGTTGCCCTGCGCTCCTGTGCCGGCCGGTGTTTTGAATTCATCATCGCTCCCGAGCCACAGGTCGGCATCGAACCGCTTTTGAATGCGGATCCGACCCGCCCATTTCTCGTCTAATGGATATTTTTTCTGCAAGGCCTCCCGGTGCCCTTCGGGATACTTCAGCACCAAATCAGGCGCCGTATCGATATACCAGCGAAGCCCCCGGGAATAACCTTCCACATAATTATCCGGGCAAAACACTCCGGGCGTATTCCCCGGCATGCCGATGCCGGTATCCTTGAAATTTAATCCATCTTCACTGTACCACAGCGTCTGGGTTCGGCCATTGCTGGGCATGGATGCAAATCCGCTCCCCTGTTTCCAGACAGCAAACGCATGGCCGTACATCAGCGGGTTCCCTTCATATTTTGTATACGGGCCCGTCAAGTTGTCTGCGAACGCGACCCCGACCAGCGTGTCTTTCCAGCTTTTAATGCTGTTGGGCCGGCCTTTATAATACATCCACCATTTGCCGTCCTTGAAGAGAATGTTCACATCGTCGCCTCCCGGACCTTCCCACCCGGCCGGATCGCTTGATTCCAGAACCAAATTGTTTTCCGGCCTTGTCCACGGACCGCCGGGGCGATCAGCCACAGCATACAGCAGCCGCTTGTACGCCGTGCCCCGGACATTCCAGTCGTCGCCGACTCCGGTGTAGAAAATGTAGTATTTGCCCTTATGCGGAACGACATAACAGGTCAGCACCCCGACGCTTTCCCACGGCAAATCAGGATCCGGCATCAGCGCGGGTTCTGCATGGCGAGTCCAGTTCAAACCGTCTTTCGAGGTGCAGTAATCCAGTCGAGTATACCTGAACCCGTCATATTTGGGTCCGAAATGTTCGGTGATCCAGAAGTGGTATTTGCCGTCGGCAAAGAGGATATTTGAGCCGTCGTGATTGTCGGTGTCCGGCAGGCCGGCAGTGAAGGGGCAGGCAGTTTTAAGGTTCTTGATTTTCGAGACCAGTTTTTCGTCCGGAATCTCATCGGGGGACATTTTGAAATGCTTAAACGGGGCGAAGGAGCGCATTTCCTCAGAAAAAGCATTCCCGGCGTTTAGAAACAAAACCATCAATATTTCAAGCGGAAACCGTGTTTTCACTTTTATCCTTTTTCTGTTTATATCTATTGCTTTCCATCAAAACTCAGTTTCATGGTGTGCCGTCGCGGCTGAGCGGCTTCGTAAAGCGCAGAATTCATGGTCTCCAGCTGTTCGATCATTTTTCCGTGTTGGGTAGACCATTCTGCATAATGTCTCAACTTGCGCTTTATGCCATGATCGACATCCGGGGCGACCATAATCCGGTTGATCTCTGCCTTATTGGCCTCGATGTCACTAGTGTCATGTCCGGATATCTTCTCGAGGTATCCAACGATCCACACCAACGTGCGGATTTTCCAAACCAACTCGGCGCGCCGATTGCACAAGCGCAAAAGCTGACTGGCCTGTATTACCTGCGGAGCCTTATCCAACAAGGCCAGGTTGATGCCTTCAACTAAACGTTCTGATGGGAATCGGCCTACATCAACGCCATCTATACACAATATATAGCACCCCTTCTTCAAGCCTAGAACCCGCAGCCTCTCCTGATTAAATTCAACCTCAAAGGGAATTAAATGACTTACATTTTTATACAGCGACCGCGGAAAAGGCAGAGATTTTGCCATATACTCAAAACTGACTATATCCTTGGATGTCTCAAGGTTTGATACACTGCAATTGTATGTGCGTATCACTTTCTTTTCCCGGGGATCAAGAAGCATCTCAGCAACCTTGCTTTCCAGGTTCTGAGATTTCAGAAAGGTGTATGCCATAATCATGTTCCCATCTGCCCCGGGATGAACTCGGTCCCTGCCAATGATGGAAAAGGCTGGATCGCTCTTCTGTTGCTCGGCATTGATTTCAAGCATTGGTGTATTGAAGTCGCATAGCGAATAGCCGCGCCGCATCGCCTCGGGCTCCAACACGTCTTTGCCCAGCGCCACAAGTGCATCGTTCAAACCAATCCCGAACTTATAAAAATTGGTTTTCGCTTTCGGATTCACCTGTGTCTGATCGTAGGGAGAAGATTTGATAAGCATGATGCGCTTCAGCCCAAGAGATTCGAGATTATCCAGCAGGAGCGCGTAGTCACGGCGATACGTTTCAAGTAACTTCGCATTATTCGCCTCAAGCTCTTCTTTTGTTTTGAAATAAAGAAAGCTGCGCCCGACATCATTCATGCCGAGCATAATGCAAGCAGCAGTCGGTTTATACATACGAACATCGCTTTGCCACGCACCTTTGCCCGACAGTGATGAACGCCGGGCTGCTCCCAGAGCGACATCACCGCCTACCCCGGCATTAAAACAAAGCACGTTGCGATCCGGGAAACGGGTGGCATAGAACACCTGAATATAACTGTGATATTTGCCGGCATATGTAATGCTGTCACCAATGAAAACGATACGGTCGTTTGGAAGGAAAGATTCGCCACAAACAACGTTCTGCAGAATCATCGTTATAACTAAGACCCTAATGAAATTAATAATTCATCTCCCCTGTTCAATTAATAACCGCCTCGCCGAACGTCGGGATTTTGTTAACCCGACGAAAACAATGCATTGCATCGGCCGAAAAGCCGTCGGCGACAACCAACCCAATGTGCCTCATTCCGTGCCAATGCCGAAAAAACCTGCGGCACTGTCAGCGCGCACATAGATGACGTCATTGGTACCATCCGCCACAGAGTAACTGAGGTTGGTGACAACGAACGGCCCGGAACCATTGATTGAATGGGCCACGTTGGTCCATGTGCCAACGACAAGATCTTCGACGGTTTGCGGGTAATAGTTGGTCGCCAGATCCGGGGCATCGACCACCATGCGCATCACGTTGGGGGAAAAAACGGACAACCCGACAATCGTGGCGGGATGAATAACCGGGGCCACGGGATCGGCAATGGTCGTCACAGCCAAATTGTCAAATGATGCAGACGTTACACCGGGATCCCCATCGCCGTACCACCCGAGCATCACATGATTCTCCCCCTCAGAGGTTCCGGTATACGAAGTCTGCCCGGAACCAAAATCATAGGCTGTTCCGTTGAAGGTTGCAGAAACCGTATTTCCTTCGAAAAATTCAATCTTCAGCAAATCATAACCACCCGATAAGAGCCATGTGACATTCATCGTCGCTATTTCTGTTCCATTGTCAAAAAACTTAAGGGCTTTGGTTGCGAATCTGGTATCCAACCGAAAACTATAACCGGCACCGGCCGAAAATCCGTCGGCTGCCGCCGCCCCGAAATTAACCATGGAAAACCCGTCGGAAGAATTATCATTCTTTACGCCCGTTGAAATTCGAACCTTATTTGTCGCCGCAGCAAAATCCTGTTCCAGTCGTGCAAAGCTTGATCCGGCACTGCCGATCGTTGAAACGCGCAGGGTTCCACCACTCAGTGATGCCGCCATGTTGCTGGCCCAAACGGCGGTTGCCTCCGTACCGGTCTGACGATTCAACAGATCAAAATTGACATCGTTTGTATCTGCCGAGCCAAATGTATCCTGCAAGAGAACGACATCCGGAAGAGGCTCTGGAATGGATGTTACCGATAGGTTGTCAAACGAGGCGGCAGTCAATGATAGGGAACCATCGCCATACCAGGCCAGCATAATGTAGTTTTCGGCTTCACCGGTGCCGGTGTAAGACGTTTGTCCGGGACCAAAGTCATAGGCCGCCCCGTTAAACGTCGCGGAAACAGTATCGCCACCGGTAAACTCAACAACCAGCGATTCGAACCCGCCGTCAGCCAGGGAGTCAACATCCATGGTTCCTTTCAGGGTCCCGTTGTCGTAGAACTTAAGAAATGAAGTTCCCGTGCGGGAATCCAAGCGGAAGCTATAGCCAGTATTTGCATTAAATCCATCAGCAACCGCCATCCCGAAGTTGACCATAGAAAACCCATTGGTGGTATTGTTGTGCTTAACGTTCACTGCAATCCGGACATTGCCGGCGATTGGCGCAAAATCCTTTTCCAATAGAGCCGCAACGGTCCCTCCTGTGGCCCCGCTTTTATAAAGGCGCAAGGCCGTTGCAGAAATCTGCGTTGTCCAGTTGTTGTCGGCATTGTCCAGCCATGTTGCAGTTGCTTCAGACCCGGACTGCCGGCTCACTAGATTTGTATTAATATCTTGCGTAGCCTCCGTATTAAATGTGTCTTGAAATAGCAGAACATCCGCTTGAGCCACCCCAATCAACCCTATCAACATCCCACAACATAATATCTTTCTCATTATACGGTCTCCTTTATTGGTTACTCCACCTCGGCTTTTTTATTCAACCTGCAGCCAGTTTAACAGGAACGTCAAAAGAAAACTTAACGGGCGCGCCAAACACCCGCACAATAATGCCATATACGGAACCTTGTCAAAACGGATGCAATCCGGCAGATTCCCTTTTCATGAGTAAACTCGTCAAAGTGGACAGCCAGTATGTTTTCGGGGAAAACGGCTTCCCGCTGGATGTTTCTTCATGGGTGGACCACGGCGATTACCCGCTTCACATCCACGACTTTTCAGAAATCGCCATCGTGATGGAAGGCAGCGCAACCACCGAGGTGGACGGGCAGCAGTTCCACTGTCATACCGGAGATGTGTTTGTTCTGCACGGGGATCGGCCGCACGCATATCTAAACACCGATCGGCTGGGCATCATCAACATCACTTACAATCCCCAGATTGCAGGGCTCGACCAGTTCGACTCCGGTCTCCTGCCGGGATACCAGGCACTCTTTGTCGTCGAACCCGCACTGCGCGGCCGTGAACCCTACAACCGGCATCTCACCCTGAGTCTGGATCAGCTCATCAAGGTCAGGGCGCTGACAGACATCATGGAAAAAGAGCTCCATGCCAAAGAGCCGGGGTACAAGCTGACGGCCGTCGGGCATTTCATGATCCTGGTCACCCTGCTCTCACGCTATTACTCGAAAAGTGAAGCGCCGGACACCCGCAAAGCGTTTCGGCTCGGCAAGGCCCTCAGCCATCTGGAAAAACATTTTATGGAAGAGATCCAGATTGAAAATCTGGCAAAAATATCCGGCATGTCCCGGCGTTCATTTTTCAGGGCTTTTTCGGAAGTCACCGGCCAGACGCCGCTGGCCTATCTGCTTCGCCTGCGCATCATAAAAGCGGTTGAAATGCTCGAAACAACCGACAAAAACATCACCGAAACCGCCTTCGACTGCGGCTTTCAGGACAGCAACTATTTTTCCCGGCAGTTCAAAAAAATCATGGGCGTCCCCCCCAGCGAGTTTCAGAAAAAATACAGCCGGATCAAATAGCGAACGCTCTGAACTGGCTCAAGTTTTGACCGCAAAGACGCCACGGCACAAAGGAGGAGAGTTTGAAGTTCAAAGTCCGGATTTCAGAGTTCCCGCATCCTTTACGAGAATGATTCTGTCGTTAAATTATTCTGTCATATAACGGCCGAAGAGCCGCACACCCGACACTGCCGTTTTATTAACAAAAAAAATTTCAGCCAACCGCCCCTCAAAAAGCAATCATTCTGACAGGTCACTTATTCGCCGTACAGCTTATCGATCCACTTCGGGCGCGGCGGCAGGGTCTGCATCCAGGAGGCCAGATCCTTTTGGAGCCGATCGGCAACTTCCGGATAGTCTTCCATCAGATTGTGCTTTTCGCCCAGATCATCCGAGAGGCGATAGAGCTGCGGCTCGCCCTTGTACGTATAAAATTTCCAATCGCCGTCACGAATCGCGGTTTGTGTCGCCCACGGGGTCAGATAGCGCCAGTGCAGAACATGCTTCGGCCCGTGCTTCGCGACCCTTGGCAAAAGAGCGGGAAGCAGATTGACGCCATCTTTTTCGGGCGGGGTCTCCGCGCCGGCCAGCGACACAAATGTCGGCAGCAGGTCCAGACTGATCACCGGCCAGTCCGCGGTCTGCCCGCCTTCAAAATGCCCCGGCCAGTTGAAAATCATCGGGACCCGCACGCCGCCCTCCTGCAGACTGCCCTTAAATCCGGCCAGCACCCCGTTGGACCCGGCGTTATAACCATGCGACCAGTCGCCGGGAGCCCCGTTGTCGCTCAGGAAAACAACCAGCGTATCTTTTCGAATCTTCAGGCCATCCAGCGTTTCGAGCAGGCGACCGATATTGGAATCCATGCTCTTGAGCATGGCCGCGTAGATCCGGCGCTGGGGATCTTTGATGTTCTGAAACTGCTCAATCAACTCCGGCGGCGCCTCCAGCGGCCAATGCGGCGCGTTGTAGGCCAGATAGAGAAAGAACGGCCGCTCATCCTTTTTGGAAGCAGAAACAAACTCGATCGCCTGATCGGTAAACACATCCGTGATATACCCGTCCTCCCAGGGAACAACCTCATCTTTTTCATTGCGAAAGCGATCCCCCCACCAGCCCGGCGGCGGATTCTCCTGATTCCAGTCTTTCTGAACTCCGCGGTTCGCCGGCCAGAAATAGCCCATGCCGCCGCGCATATATCGACACCACTCAAATCCGTTGCTGAAAGGCTGAGACTCCAGTGTTTCGCCGATGTGCCACTTGCCGATCATGCCGGTGCGATAGCCGGCATCTTTCAGCAGACCGGCCAGCGTGGTGGTCATTCCATCCTGAAACCCGAACAGATGCATGTAATGGTCATCCGGATTGGCCTCCAGCCCCAGACGCTGCTGATGCACGCCGGTAATCAGCCCGCAGCGCGACGGCGTACACTGCGGCGCTGTGACATGCGCATCCGTGAAGCGAATGCCTTCCGCCGCGAGCTGATCGAGAACCGGCGTGCTCAGATCCGTTGATCCATAACAGCCGAGATCGCCATAGCCATGATCATCTGAAAGAATCAAAAGAATATTCGGGTGTTCCGCCGCATGGCATAAAAGCACCGCCGACCCTAAAATAAATAAAATTCGCTTTTTCATTGCTCTACAGACTCCACTTTAAGCGCTCGGAACTGGCTGTTCACCGGAACAGAAGCGGTTCTTATATCACTATACATTCCCAATGTAATAAAATTACCGGTCATCCCTCGAATGACATGGCCGGACAAGACAGCCTCCCCGTTAGCCCGAACCGTGATCGTTGACTCACCCTGAACACCGAATGATCCGGAGTTATTAATTTCAGCTTCAATCCGATACTGCTTCCACTGATCCATAGCAACCGGCATGCGAACCAACGGACGTTCTCCCTGCATCACCGCGACCGTCCCATCCGAAGAACACCCCACCCAAAATCCAGTCGGAGTTTTCACTTCTCCGGGAGAATTTCCTCCAAGAGCAATGGATACGAAATCTGAATTCTGCGGACGAACAGTCACGCTCAGTTTTAAATGGTCCTCCTCGATGAAATTATGATTCAGCCCCACGTTGACCGAACCGGCTCGTCCCGCATGACGGGCCAACTGTAAATAGCTGGATCCTTGCCGGGTCGGCACAGAAGTATACCAAGCCCCCGGATACTCTTCCCCTTTAAGATACGGAATCGTCCCATGCTGTGTCACAAGTGTTCCAGTCTGGCGCAACTCCAGTTTTTCATTCAGCTCAACCGTCTCGCCCTGAGCGACACCGGCATCAAACGAATCCTCAAAAAGCACTGCAGAATGCACAACACACCCCGCCGCCAACGCGGCCAATCCCACTGTTGATTTTTTCATGCGTGTCTCCGCTTTATTATTCACGTCTATAAACCGAACGGCTCCCCGCGGAGCCTGCACTTCCACCTGAAACTTCGGCATCTGTTCCGGGACAACACCGCGAAATACAGCAAACGATTTTTCCTGCATTAATGGAAAATTACACTTGTCGTTGAATTTACCAATCGGCTCATAAGCCAGCCCTTGCGCCTGAGCATAGGGCTTGCTCATCCAGATTCTTTCGCCGCCGCAAAATGCCGCCATAGGCAAATGCTTTTTGTTCCACTGCCGAGAACCGCCGGCCTCAAAAAACTCGAACGTGACATACGGGTCGTATTCCGTCAGGCGCTCCACCGGAACAACCACATAGAAGACATCCCCCGCCAACAGATTCAATCCGGACAGATCAAACGGCTGCTCCAGCCGCCGGGCCGCAGACGGCAGCTCGCCGGCAGACAGCTGTTTGCGCAGCGCCTCTTCATCGGCACCGGCCGGAATCAGAAAACAGGACTCCAGCAGTTTAATTTCGCGCGGATGGAATCCGATCTCCTCTTCCAACGCGCCCAGGCGCTCTTCCATTTCCCGCTGAACGTCGGCAAGTTCCGGGTTGTTGTACAGGTCGCGTTTTTCCAGCGGATCATTTTTCAGGTCGTAGAGTTCCTTCACCGGTTTCGCCTGATAGTCGATCAGCTTGTAACGGTCGGTGCGAACCGCCTGCATCGGCGGAAGAGCAGTCTCCCACTCGTTGAAAAACGAGAAGAAAAACTGATCCCGCCAGTCGGAATCCGGATCTGAAAACAGCGGCAGCCAGCTCGCTCCGTCCATGCCGTCGAGCGGAGCGGCCCCCGCCGCATCGAGAATCGTCGGGGCGATGTCGATATTGAGCACCATTTCGTCCCGCGCGGAACCCGGCGGGATGATTTTGGGATACCGGACAACCATCGGCACGCGCATCACCTGCTCATAAGCATAGTGCTTTTCCGACAAGCCGAACTCGCCCAGCGAATAGCCCTGATCGCTGGTATAGATCAGCAGCGTATTATCCAGCTCACCGGTTTTTTCCAAGCTTTGAAAAATCGTTCCGACCGACTCGTCAATCGTCAGCGCCAGCCGGCTGTAGCTGCGCACCCACTCCTGAAAACTTCCATAGCTTGGAATCGCCGGCTGGAATTTTTCGGCAGGAAGGCAGTTTCCTTTCAGTCCCGGCTTGGCC
>JBFHEM010000098.1:0-8799 GCA_041584215.1 Tichowtungia sp.
CCAGGCCAGCCAGCGCAGTGCCGTATCGTGGTCTCCATCGGATGCCGCCATGCCTGCCGAATAGATTGCCTGGCCCAAAATCGTGTAAAGCGGAGGGTGATAGCATTGCCAGCAATCGTCGGACTCTGGAAGATCTCCCGTCGTATGATACATCTCAATGGGTTCGTGATAGAAATCATAGACATATCCGAAGGGCGTGGGGGATGATGCGCCCAAAGACAGGCGCAGCACCGTCGCGAGCACAATAAGCCCCGCTGTCGTCAAGATTTGATAATGCTTTTTCATAATGCTCCTGCGTGTTGCCAGTGTCCGTCCTGTCATTTTTGCCCTTCGCCAATTCCGAGAGGCAAAGAGAGTCAACACCCTGACCATATCACAAGATTGTCCTGCACCGGTAACCAAAGCAGGCAGTCTTTTTACAAGCATTTCGGTTCTCAGAAAAGAACAGATGCCCTGAAGGCGGTTCCGGTCGCCACCGTTGCCGTCGGCAAAGCCGGCGCCAAAATGGCGTGAGCTCAAAATGACGAGATGATGGATGCCACCTCGCCCGACGGCCTCCATGCCGTGCGCCAGCGGACTGCCTGAAATTTATGCCATGCGAACGGATGCCTACGGCAGCGACCGCAGGGCCTCAAGGATCTCGTCCGGCTCCGCGCGGGTCCGGTAATCCACGTCGACATAGCGCCAGGCGACCGTCCCATCGCGCCCGATCACGAAGGTGGCGGGAATCGGCAGGATGTGGCCGTTGCCGTTGTTGATGGCGTCCAGATCAAGCCGGCGGTCCACCCGCATGTGTTCCAAGAGAAACTCCGGCACGCTCCAGGCGACCCCGTATTCGGCCGCGACTTTGGCATCCTGGTCCGAGAGCACCGGAAACTCGAGGGCCTGCAGCTCCTCGGGGGTCATGGAGCCGTCGGGCACCTGCGGGCTGATGGCCGCCAGTCGGGCTCCCATCGCGTGAATCTCGCCCAGCCGGGCCTGCAGGGCGTTGAGCTGCAAATTGCAGTACGGGCACCAGCTCCCCCGGTAAAACGTAAGCACCACAGGGCCCTGCTCCAGCAAATCCGCCAGCGATACCGATTGGCCGTCCGCGTTCGGCAGAACAAAGTCGGGGGCTTTCCGGCCCGGCCCGATCGCATCGGCCCCTTGGCGGAACGCTTTTGCCTGCTCAAGGATCTCGTCGACGCCCTTCATGAAATCCGGGTTCGCCTTGCGGCCCATCGCCACCTTCGCTTCGGTTTGCTCTCGTAAACTTTTCATCTTCTTCCTCCGTTTATTCGCCCAGCACCACGTAGGTCGGCAGTCCCTGAACGCTGAACGTTTCCAGCACGGCCTTTGTTTTGGGTGCATTGGGATTCTCAGCATTATATCGAATAAACCGATAGCCCGCCAGGCGCTCGATGACGGTTTTGTTTTTGAAGGTGGTGGCCTCCATGACTTCGCAGTTTTTGCACCAGCTGGCGCCGAAATCGATCAGGACGGGGACGCCGTCGGCCCGGGCGTCGGCCAGCGCCTTGGCGAAGCCGTCATTGGTGGCGCCATCGATCACGAGGTGTGATCCGTCCGACTGCGCCGGAGCCTTCGAGCTGAAGCCGCGAATGCCGAGCTGCGCATAGTAGAGCGCGAACAGGACGATGAGCGCGCCCAGCGCGTATTTGACGCGCACCATCCAGGCCCCGGGTTTGGGCAGGAAGGAGAGTCCGGCTCCGGCGAAGGGCCACGGCAGCGCCATGCCCAGGCCCAGCAGGAACGGCAGCGACAGTCCGGCGGCGGGGTGGAGCCCATAGAGGTTGGTCGCCAGCAGCAGCACGGCGATCACCACCGGCGCCACGCAGGCGCCGGCCAGCAGCGCGGCCACGGCTCCCATGCTGAAGGCGAGTCCGAATCGACCGGTTTTCTTTGACGTGCCGCCCGTTGACTGGAACGACGAAAAATCGATGTGAAACACATCAAACATCGCCAGCGCGAGCACCGCGAAAATCACAGCGATCGACAGGCTGAACCACGGGCTGGACTGGATGGTTCCGAAGCGCGACCCGCTGAGCACCACCGCGAGTCCCAGAAGCCCGTAGACCAGTGCCATACCCAGTCCGTACACCGCGCCCAGCGCAAACCCGCGGCGCTTGCTGCCCGCCTGGGCGCCTGCGCCGATAATGGCCAGGTTGATGGGGATCATCGGCAGCACGCACGGCGTCAGGTTCAGCGCCAGTCCGCCGATCAGAATGAAAAGTATCGCAAAGGCGATCCCCGACTGTCCGACAAACGCCACCGGATCCGCCACGAACAGCGAGAACCCGGTTTTTTCCGAACCCGATCCCTCCGCCTCATCCAGAAACGTCAGGAAATCATCCGTGCCGAGGTAGCCGACTCCAACGGCTTTGACATCCATTTGATCGACCTGCGTCTCCCACGACGGGGCCGCATCAGCCGGGATGGGGTGCGGAGCGGATTCCGGACTGACTGGCACCGCATAGGTGATCGATGCCAGGCTTAATAAAAAAACGAACAGGATTTTTTTCATGGGATTTTCCTCTGAATGAAGGGGTGGGTAAACCGCCCGGAATTCACCGCGCGGGTTCATGGGGGCGTCGATTTTACTGGATGTCCTTGAGTGCGGCGGTAATGGCCGAGGGCTCGGCGCGGTTGCGGAAGTCGGCGTTCAGCGCGGTTTTTTGCTCAGAGCATGAAACCACCGCAGCGGTCGCGGCCATCGCCACGCCCGCGGCCCAGCGGTTATTCAATGCGATTCGTTTATTCGTCGACTTCATACGGCTCTCCTTTTTGATCTCGTGTTTCTGTCTCTGGTGATTTGAAGAGGCGTATCCTGCACCAGGTTGAACGGACGTTCAAGCTTAAAATTGAACGATCATTCAAGATTGTTTTTTTTCCGATGGTTGGAGACACGGCAATAATGCGGAGCTGATGATACCGCGCTGCGACCGGCTGCTGGCGGCCACGATGAAAAAAGAGGTCGAGGGCGACACCTTCTTCAATCCCCACTGGCTCGACGGCTTTGAAGAAAAGGGAACCATTGAAGAGACCGAAGAATACTCGATTGTGTTCTACAGAAGATAACGAAGGAGAATGGCATTATTTTGCTTCGTTTCCTTCTGTGAAAATCCTTCAGAAAAGGTGGAAGCTCCAATACAGGAAGCGCGTCAGGAAAATCGATGCCTGCCCGCGATTTTTCGCAGTAGAACGGTCCTCCGGGCCGTTTGTTCCGCACGGTGCAAGCAATAAGGGCGCAGCGAGGGGTCATCGCGCCAAGGTAAGCTCGGAGTGCCGGGGTTAGAACCTTCTGTCGAAGGTTTTATCACAAAAGCGTATCTAAAATTCGATTCGCAACTAATTGTTTCAGAAAAAAACCGACCCAAACTCCATACTCAGTGAACAGTTTTTTTGCAGACCTGAGACGCAGTCGAAAGTGCTTTTGGTATTCACAAAAGAAGCGAAGCGCCAGTAATGTGCGGCAGAATGATCCCTGCGGACGCATTCATGTAAGTTTTGGCTTACAGTACTGCATGAATCAGCAGCGGGTGAAGGTTGAATCTTGCGGTTGCATGTTTCGAGATGTTGCTATAGGCTGTTGATCGTGCTGAATCGGGAGAAAAGCTGGATGAGAAGATTGGTGCGGACCGGGTTTATTTTGAGCGCCGGATTGCTGGCCGCGGACCTTTCGGCGGACCAGCCCAATGTGGTGCTGATTCTGGCCGACGACCTCGGGTACGGCGATGCCGGGTGTTACGGGGCGGACAAAGTTTTGACCCCGAACATTGACCGTCTGGCCGCGGAGGGAATCCGGTTCACGGACGCCTGGTCGGCCAGCCCGCTGTGCTGTCCGAGCCGCTATGCCGTTCTGAGCGGGGTGTATCCCTGGCGGGCGCATCACCGGGACGATGTCGGAATCTGGGCAACGCACCGCACACCGTCCCTTTTTTCGCTGTACGGCCCGCCGGGCGACCGGACGCTGGCCGCCGTCCTGCAGAATGCCGGCTATGCGACCGGCGCCGTGGGCAAGTGGCATCTGGGGCTGACAAACGCGGAGCAGGACTGGAACCGGCCGCTGAAGCCGGGTCCGCTCGAGTCGGGCTTCGATTATTTCTTCGGCGATGCCTCCAACCGCTATAAATTTTATATCGACGGTCATTTTGTCGCGCGCGTGAATGACGATCGAACGCCGATCCAGGGATTTGACGCGTCTCTGGTGATCCCCGATTCTGTATGGTCGATTGATTATCCCCAGAATGCCGAGGTGCTGAGCGGGAAAGCCTGTTCGTTCATTCGCGAGCATGCGGGCGACCAGCCGTTCTTCCTCTATTATTGTCCGAACAATGTGCACACTCCGCTGTCACCTGGCGCGGACTTTCAGGGCTCCAGCCGGGCGGGCGTTTATGGCGATTTCGTGCAGGAGCTGGATTGGTCGGTTGGTGAAGTGATCCGAACCCTGGAAGAAACCGGCGAGCTGGAGAATACGCTGGTGATTTTCTCCAGCGACAACGGCGGCCGCCTCGATCTGGAGTCCAGGGCGCTGGGCCATTTGGCGAACGGCGCGCTGCTGGGTCAGAAGAGCGATGTCTGGGAGGGCGGCATTCGGGTTCCGCTGATTTTCCGGTTCCCGGCCCTGTTTCCTTCCGGCCAGGTGAGCGGTCAGCTGGCTTCGCTGGTGGATCTGCTGCCGACACTTGCGGATCTGGCGGGCCAAAAAATACCCGAAGGGAGGCATCTGGATGGGCTGGTGCTGACCGATGTGCTCAAAGGCGATCCGGCCTCTGCCGAAATTTCGGGCCGGACAGTTGCCGCAAACATCGGTCATCGTGCTGAACGGTTTGCGGTCCGGCAGGGCGACTGGGTTTATATCAACGGGCAGGGATCCGGCGGGGTCAGTGCGGGAGACAGTACGTTGGCATCCCATCGTCCCATGTATAACTCCTATGAACAGCTCGGGTTTGTGAACAGCGATATCAACCGCGACGGAAGCGTCAAAACGGAAGCTCCCGCGGATCAGCTCTATAATCTGAAGAGTGATTTGTCGCAGAAGGTGAATGTCGTTTTATCGCACCCGGAGAAAGCGGACGAACTGCGGGCTGCGTTTAAAACACTGAATCAGCGGGTTGTTCTGAAATGAAATATCGGA
The DNA here is from genome assembly GCA_041584215.1 of Tichowtungia sp. GTDB lineage: Bacteria > Verrucomicrobiota > Kiritimatiellia > Kiritimatiellales > Tichowtungiaceae > Tichowtungia. Next base: position 5,135 of record JBFHEM010000098.1, read on the forward strand.
TTCTTAGATGGCTGGTCGCGGCGGGGCTGCTGGCGGCGGGCGTTGCCGCAGCCGGCTCGCCGGATCAGATTCTTCAGCAGTTGAGTCTGGAGGAGAAAATCGACCTGCTCGGGCTGCATTTCCGGGAAGGAATTCCTTCGAAGGAAATTCGTCCGATCAGTCTGGCGGACGGGCCGCTGGGCTTTAACCGCAATATCGGGAAAAAAACTCCGGCTTATCCGGCGACCCAGCTGCTGGCGGCGACGTTCAATCCGGCGCTGGCCGAAGAATATGCCGATTCGCTGGCGGCGGACTGGCTGATCGGCGGGGCGGATGTTTTTCTGGCGCCGGGCCTCAATGTGCAGCGGGTCCCGGTCAACGGGCGCAATGCGGAGTATTACGGGGAAGACCCCTTTCTGATTGCCTCCATGGTCGGCCCCGTCATCCGGACCATTCAATCCCATGGACTCATGGCGGTCGCCAAACATTTCATCGGAAACAATCAGGATTATAACCGCTACCGCAGCAGCTCGATGATCGAAGAGCGCCCGCTGCAGGAAATCTATTTCCCCGGCTTTAAAGCCGCGGTGCAGGCCGGCGTCGGCGGGCTGATGGCCGGCCACAACCGGTTCAACGGCATGTACTGCGTCGAGAGTGAATACCTCGGGCGCGTGCTGCGCAACGACTGGAATTTTGACGGACTTTTCATTTCCGACTGGAACGGGCGGCACGATGCGGAAAAGGCCTTCCGCGCGCAGCTGGATGTGGATGCACCCATGGGCCGGCAGGTCAATGCCGCCTCGATCCGGCCGCTGATCGAGGCGCACCCTGAACTCGAAGCACATCTGAATGATAAGGTGAGGCGGATTCTGCGGGCTCGGGAGCGGTTTCAGGTCCGGCGGGATGATCCCCTGAAGAACAGTTCGTTCGACCGTAAACAGAGTCGCAAGGTTGCGCTGGACATTGCCCGCGAGGGAATCGTGCTGCTGAAGAACGAAAACGGAGTCTTGCCTCTGTCCCGTAGTCAGACGATTGCGCTGACCGGTTCCCTGGCGGCTCCCTTTGAGTATTCTCCGGCCGGCAGCGCCTGCGTTTTGCGGCCGCTGCCGATCGAACCGCTTCCGGATGCGCTGCAGAAAAAGGCCGCGACGGTTCTGGTGTCCCCTCATGGCTTTATGGACGAGCTCTGCCTGCAGTCGCAGTATGCCGAACCGGTTCAGGTGGAGCTGTTCGATAACGAAAACGGTGTCGGCGATCCGCTGAAAACCTGGACAACCGACCGCATCTTCATTCAAAGCGGTGCAGATCTTCCCTGCGAAATTGTGAATCCGTTCGGCAGTGAATACATGCAGTCCAAAATCATTGCCGACGGAAAAGAACTGCAGAATTTTTCACTGCGTTTCAGCACGGTCATTGTGCCGGAATCCTCTGGAGACTATTTTTTTGCAACCGCATCCGCAGAGGGGATGTGGGTGACCCTGGACGGGAAGCTGATCCTGGACGGGGAGACGATGGGCTATGTGAAAAACCATCACACAACCCTCAGTCTGGAGGGGGGGCGCGCGTATACGCTGGAGGTTCGCCACCGTCGCCGGATGCGGGCCTATGAGGCTCGCTTCGGGTACGGGATTAAAGAGACTGTGCTGCAGCGGCTGACCGGCGCGTCGCTGGCGGAGCAGGCGGATGTTGCAATCATCGCGGCCGGGTACGGCCGCGATTTCGAAGGGGAGGATACCGACCGGACCTTCGAACTGCCGGATTTTCAGTCGTGGTTTATTCAGGAGGTGGCTGCGCGGGCCGGAAAAACGGTCGTCGTGGCGTTTGCCGGCGGATCGTTTGAGACGGCGTCATGGCTCGATCAGGTGGATGCGCTGCTGTGGGTGTCGTATCCGGGGATGAGCGGGGCTGCGGCCATTGCGGATATTCTGTTCGGTGATACTTGTCCGTCGGGGAAACTTCCGTTTACGTTCGATGCGGATTTTAAAGACAATCCGGCGTACCCGTATTATGTTCATCAGCGGCATGATATGGAGTACGGCGAAGGAATTTATGTCGGCTATCGCGGATTTGATAAAAACGGCATCGCGCCGCTTTTTCCGTTTGGCCATGGCTTGTCGTATACCTCGTTTGAATACAGCGACATGCAGGTGCGGCTTGAAGACGGCGGCGCGATCGTGACGCTGAATGTGAAAAACACCGGTCCGGTCGCCGGCAGGGAAACTGTGCAGCTTTACGTGGCCGATCCCGTCTGCACGGTCGACCGCCCGTCCAAAGAGCTGAAGGGGTTTGCATCGGTTGATCTGAATCCGGGCGAAGCCCGCTCGGTCGAAATCCGGCTGACGAAAAACGCGTTTCAGTTTTTTCATCCAGACAAAAAAATGTGGATGAGTGAGCCCGGAGAATTTGTGCTGATGGCCGGATCTTCGGCGGGGGACATCCGCTTGCGGAAAGCGGTTTTTAAGCAATGAACGGCCGGGCGGTGATGCCGGGCATTTTTGTGACAGGAGATTTTCAGTGAAAAATAAAAGACTGTGGCTGCATCTAATCGCCGTGGCGTTATCGGGGTCGGTGCATGCCGGGAATGCAGCATTTACCGGCGGACACTCCGCGCGTTTTTCGGATCCGGCCAACTGGAGCGGAATTCCGCAAGCCGGCGATCACGTGACGGTCTCTGCATCCGCGACATCCGCGGACTCGCCCGCGGCTGTCGATTCCGCTTTTGTGACGCCGCTGGGTCTGGTCCGCATTTATTCCACCTCCTCCATGGGGCTGGGCATGTCCCATGTGGAGATTCAGGAGGATGCGGCGCTTAAGGCCCTGGCGGTCATCGTCGGAAATCCTGCGAACGCGGCGTTTGACGGTCAGCTGGTTGTGAGCCGCGGTGCCGGGCTGGAGCCGTCCTACGCCAACAGCGGGCAGCTTCAAATCGGAGGGGATGGCGCTGGTATGGACGGTGAGGTGATTGTCCGCGCCGGCGCGGACCAGCTGAAACATGCCGCATTGAATATCGGAAAATCCGGATCGATCACCTTTGAATTCGGCGCAACCAATGTGACCCCCTTTTCGGTGACGCAGCGGATCCGCCCCGGCACGAATCAGATCGATGGACAAATCTGCGTCAATCTGGCTGAACTGCTGCAGGCCGGCCGCTACGAGCTCATCGACGGGGCGGACTCGCAGGTGGCGATCGGAGGAGCGCTCAATGACTGGATCAGGCAGTCGGGCGGAACGGTTCTCGGTGTCGGCGATTTCCGGTCGGATCATTTTGCCGTAATGGGCGGCGGCGCCTGGCCGTGGAGGTTGGCCGTCGAGAATAACGATCTGGTTCTGGTTGCCGGAGACGCAGTGGAAAAGACTCCGGCGGATACGGAGTTGCCGCCCGAAAAAACATTTCCGCCGCCGGTCGATGCCGCAAGCTGGGATCTTTCGTCCTGGCGGGCGTGGCCGTTCGATTATGAAGAGCTTTCCGTCCGCGAGGCGCCGCTGCTGACGGACAGCAGCGCCGACTGGATCCATGCCGGCGACAGCTGGGTCGCCGAAAATAAGGCGAGTGGAACAAAGACGGTTCACAAACAGATCGAGTCGTTTGATGCGCTTCAAATCACCGATTTTTATATTACCGGCGGCGGCAATGAAAACGGGCCGAACCGGATTTTCTGCGCCAGCGCCGTGCCGGCCGGCATCGA
>JBFHEM010000099.1:0-8339 GCA_041584215.1 Tichowtungia sp.
GGTTGAGCTGACGGAGCGCAAAGATTCCGTCACGCTGACGATTAATCAGGAATCGCCCAAGACGTGGCCGCGCATGGCCGCACCGGGACGAAGTTTTGCGCTGGGCGGAAGCTGGCAGGAAAATCATTTCCGCAACATCTCCGTGATGAACACGGCGGACTCTTTGACCGCTCCGGTAAAACCCGACGCACCCCGAACATCCTTTTTGGACGGGGCGCTGAAATTTTCCTGCGGGGATGCCGTAGCAGGATGGACCTCCGTGAGCGACGGGCCTGCGGAGGCGGGAACCGCCGGCTGGCTGCAGCCGACCGCCGGAACGCGCACGCGAACCGCTCCGGCCGTGCCGGAGGTGCTGCGAAGCGGCACCACATTGGCGCATGGAATCAACCGCTCCGTTTTGCACCTGCCCGTGCCCCCGGGCGACTATCTGGTCTGCGTGGCCTGCGGGGACGCGGAGCATGGCTCAACCGGCACCCTGACAACCCCGGACGGAAAAACCATTCCGGCGGAAACAGTCCGGAACGAATGGACAGAAATTCGTTTTCCTGCCAAAAGCAAAGACGGTGCCATTGATCTGTTGCTCAACAGTGACGACGGGGATCATCTGGGCATGCTGGTCTGCTATGCGGTCTGCGAGCCGCTGGCGGCGGCAATGCAGGCCGGAATTTCTTTCGAGCTCGATTCGGACACTGAATCCCGGCCGGATCTGGAAGCGAAACGCAAAACGATGCGCGCCGGATATGAGGCCGTGAATCCGAACTCAACCGGCTCGCCGGCAGAAACATTCGACCTGAACGGCTCGTGGCTTTTCCAGCCCATTTACGAATCGACAGGCGGGGAAGAATCGCTCGAACAGAGCGATTCCGACTGGCATGTTGTTTCGGTGCCGAATTTCTGGAACGCGACCTCCTGGTGGATCTATAACTGCGGCCATCGGTCCATCACACAGCGCAACTTAACTGAGAACATCCGGCAGTGCGACCGGCAGACCTTTGCATGGCGCGATCTGAAAACGGCCTGGTATCGCCAGTGGATTCAGGTGCCGGCCGCATGGAAGAACCGGCGGGTATTTGTCGAATTCGATGCCGTTTCCACCATTACGGTGGTGTATTGCAACGGGATCGAAGTCGGGAAGCATACGGGCATGTTTGCTCCGTTTGAGGTGGAGATCACCGACGCGATCAAGCCCGGACAAAAAAATCTGATTGCGGTCCTCGTCAACAGCGGGATTGAAGATGATCAGGTGCTCGACGAAAGTTCGAGCTCCGCCGCGGCCATTACCATGCCGATCACCAAAGAGCGTGTAACGGGGTTTGCTCACGGGATGTACAATCCCGTCGGCGGAGAAGGCGGACGGCCCACCACGCATCGTCAGGCGGGGATTTGGCAGGGGGTTCGCCTGCGCACATCCGGAACCGCGCATATCAACCATGTTTTTCCTGTCACTGCGCTCGACTCGCTGGAGCTGAATCTCGATGCCGATGTGCCGGGGCCTGTCGAAATCGCAACCCGCGTATCCAAAGCGGGCAAGGTACTGATTGATCAATCGCGCCGCTTTGAGCCGGGCAAAAAAATCGTTTTCCAAAACCTGGCACCCGAAATCTGGTCGCCTCTTTCACCGAATCTATATGATCTGGATGTCCGTTTGACCCAGAATGGAAAAACGCTGGATGCGCATCATTCAAAAATCGGATTCCGCACGATTGAAGCGAAGGGCGGAGACCTCCTGCTGAACGGGCGCAGGCTGCATTGGCTGGGAGGCAATATGCCGCCCCACGGCTTGAAGCCGAACGACCGCGAATTGGCCGCTGAGTTTTTTGCCACCATGCGCAAAAACAACCTGTTTGGCGTGCGCTCACATGCCAGCCCCTTCACGCGGGTCTGGATCGAAGAGGCCGATAAGGCCGGCATTCTGATCAGTCAGGAAGGCACCTGGTCCTGGTTGAATATTAACGAAACGGACATCCCGCAAAGCATTTCATTCTGGCAGGATGAATGGTGCGATCTGATCCGCGCAACGCGCGGCCATCCATCGATTGCCATGTGGACCATCAATAACGAAACGCATATATTGAGGGATCCGAATCTGGATCAACGGGTGAAAAAATGGGACTGGCTGGAAGCCACCATCGAAAAGATGCGTGTGCTGGACCCGACGCGCCCCATCGTGCCGTGGTCGGGCTATGTGAAAAAGCATGTTCAAAGACAGCTGGATGAGGTGGCCGGCCGGGTGTCCGGACTCGATGAAGGGGATATCGATGATATGCACACCTATGGCGGAACCTATCAGGGGTCCTGGATTTCGCGGCTGCCCCAGTATGCGCAGCACATCAAAGACTCCATCACGCCCGACCGTCCCTTTGTTTCTCAGGAAGCCGCCAAAGCCTACCCCAATACCGACACCGGACATCAGGAGCTCAGTTATCAGCGAAAATGGTTCCCTCAAAGCTGGGTTGGCAATGATGCCTATGATCATCGGAGGCCGGACAGCCTGCTCGAAAAGATGGCGCGAATGGCCAAAGATCAGGCCGCGTATGTTCGCCGCACGGATGTAGACGGCTGGCTGCTGTTTAACTGCGGAACATGGAGTCACGACTCGATGTATGCCGGCGAAATGCAGCCGTATCCAATCTGGTCCGCCGTGAAAGATTCCTTCGAACCCGTGCTCATCGCAATGGAGATGCCGGAACGACGCTTCTTTGCCGGCGCGAAGCGCGACATCGAGCTCTTTATGGTGAACGACTCGCCGGACGGCCATGACCTCACCAACCTTATGGTTTATGCGGAACTTCTGAACGCGAACGGACAGACCGCCGCCCGATCAGAAACCCGCTTTCCCGATGTGCCCTATTTTGAAAATCGAACCAAAAAACTGGCCTTTGAGTTCCCGTCAGAAACAGAAAACGATCGCGAAAAGATGACGCTGCGGCTGACCGCGAAATGTGACGGACAGACCGTTGCAAAAAACACCTATGCAATTGATGTCTGCCCGGAATCGTTTGTGAAGGCCGATTGCTCGAAAAAACTGTCCTTGAATGAGACGGCAAAAAACAGCCCGTTTGGGAAATTAATGAACACAGCCGGGTTTGCCTCTGCTGCGGAACCGGAGGCCGACGCGCTGGTTTATCTGCGTCCCGACGATTCGGAGTGGAACAAAATTGTTGAGTCCGCAAACAAAGGGCAAACGGTGCTCGTGGTTTCGCCGCACAAACTCGATGCGCTTCAACAATGGACCGGTGAGATCGAGTTGATCGAGGATGCGCCGAACGGGGAATCCGTCGACATCATCGCAAAAACCTCGCCCCTGTGGAAGGATCTGTCCCGGATGGATCTGGCGTGGTGGGCACATCCTGAAAAACGTGTGAATACCTATGATCAATGCGTGCATTTTCTCAATGGCATCCCTGAAAGCGTCACGCCGATGGTGGAGCACGTTCCGGTGCATCCCTATATCTTAACCTGGCGTGTTGGCTATCAGCTCATCGAACTGAAGGTCGGAGACGGTCGGATCATTGTTTCAACGCTGAATTTTGACGGGGTGGATTTGGATCCGGCCGCCGCCCGCCTGGCCGTCAATGTGATCGAAACCCTGTAGGCAAATATATTTTCCAACGAATGACAAAAAGCAGCGAATCAACAGTCAATTTTTCATTCGCTGCTTTTTGTCATTCGTTGGAGAACGTTTTTGATTGCGGCATTGCCGCGCAGGGAAATTAGTGTGAATAAACCTCTCCATGAACTGTTTTTCTCAGAAAATTTATTGATCGCTCCGCTTGCAGCTGACCCAAATCCCCCCTGTTGCTTTTGACTGGATCGGTGCAGAATAAATCTTGCCAGCACACCAATTTTGGTTCATTTTAAACAGTACTAGCCCCAATAAACAATACAGCGGAATGATTCTATGAAACCCCGAACCGTCGCCCTGATTTTTTTAGACGGAGATACCCTATGCAAAAATTGAGCATCAAAAAATGGATCTGCGGGGCGCCCGCCCTTCTAAGCGGATTCTGCTTTGCCGCCGCATCCACAGCGCAGCCGAAACCGGATCGACCCAATGTCATCTTCATCCTCAGCGACGACCACCGCTACGACGCGATGGGATTTACTGGAAAATACCCCTGGCTGCAAACGCCCAATCTGGATCGGATCGCGCAAGAAGGCGCGTATTTTAAAAACGCCTTCGTCACCATCTCCGTCTGCGCCCCGTCGCGCGCGTCATTCCTGACCGGAATGTATCCGCATACCCACGGGGTCGCCTCGAATCAGGACGAGCGCGAGTGCAACTGGGAAAAAACCCCCTCCTTCGGGCAATACCTCCACGACTCGGGCTACCGCACCGGCTACATCGGCAAGTGGCACATGGATCACAGCAATCATAATCGTCCCGGCTGGGACTTCTGGGCCTCCTTCTCCGATCAGGGAAAATATTATAACAATCAAATCACGGTGAATGGAGAGGATCGATTCGAGCCGGATTATGTCACCGATGTCCTCACGCGTTACGCCGTCGAATTCCTGAAAACGGACGACGACCGCCCCTTCCTTCTCTACCTCTCCCACAAAGCGCTTCACGCCCCGTTTACTCCCGCCGAACGGTATCAGGATCTCTACCGGGACCAACACCTGCCCGACACCGCGAACCGCACCTATGACCTGGCCGGCAAGCCCGAATGGCAGCGCCGCGCCTCTCCGCAAGCCTCCGTTTTTGTCAACCAGCGCATCGAGCACGCCGCAAAACTGCCGGTCACCGGCCCGGTCAGCCCTCATTTTGAACAGCAGTTTTTCGACTATCTGCGCACGCTGTCGGCCGTCGACGAAAGCATCGGCACGATTTTCCAAACCCTGGAAAAACAGGGCAAACTGGATAACACCCTGCTCATTTACGCCGGCGACAACGGCTTCATGTTCGGCGAGCACCGCCGCGGCGACAAACGCGTCGCCTACGAAGAGTCCATCCGCATTCCGTTTTTAATGCGCTGGCCCAAAGGCATCCCCGCCGGGACCGTCATTGAACAGCCGGTGCTCAACATCGATCTCGCGCCAACCCTGCTGGAGCTGGCCGGCTGCAAGCCCCCGCAACCCGAAATGCAAGGCCAGTCATTGTGCAAACTCAGGACCAATGAAAACACCCCGTGGCGCGACAGCTTTCTCTACACCTATTTTCGCGACCTGCAGCCCGTCATCCCCACCCTCGTCGGCTACCGCACCGAACGCTACATCCTGGTCAACTCCCTCTTCCGCGAAGGCGACCTGCAGGAGCTCTACGACCTGCAAAACGATCCGCAGCAGCTCAACAACCTGTTCTACAACCCGGAATACGAAGCGGTCCGCAGGCAGCTCGAACAACAGATGGAACAGGAAAAAGAACACCTCCATTTTGTCGCCGATGTGCCGGAGCCCTGCCCCGACCGCTTCCGCACCCCGCCCTGCGGCAAGCTGTTCAATTTTCGGAATACGGACCCGGGCCGGCAGCACGGCAGCTCATTTGCAGCCGGTACTCAGATCAAATACCCGGCCAACCGCGATCTGGTTTTTTCCGAACCCGTTTTCCGGATTCAAATGAGCGTCACGGCACAGCGCGACGGAATCATCGCCTCCCAGGGCGATGACGTGATGGGATATATCGCGGCGGTCTCGGGCGGCAAACTGCGCTTCATTCTGTTCCGCGGCCCGCACCGCTACATTCTCGAATCAGAAAAAAGCGTATTGGGCCGGCCGTGCACAGCCGTCGCGGAATTTGACAACGGCCTGAAGATTGCAACGCTGCGGGTTGACGACCAGCCCGTGCAATCGCTCCGCATCGCCAACACCTATCCGCGCGACTTCCATACCAAAGGAACCGTCACCCTCGGCCGGACACCCGACTATTTCAAAGAACTTCAGCGCGTCGGTCTGAACGGCGAATCCTTCACCGGCGAGCTGCACGAACTGATGATTGGCCGCAACCCCGCCCCGACTCAGCCCGCCAATTAAAAACACCCCATTCAGGAAATGAACATGAAAACATTAATCACGGCACTAACCGGCCTGCTGCTGGCCAACTTCGCAAGTGCGAATCTGGTGATGAACGGAAGTTTTGAGGACGCCACCGCGGGCACGTACCCCGGCGACGGAGCGCTGCCGCAAATTGACACCGTCCTCCCCGGCTGGCGGATATTCGACACATCGGGCGCAAATACATTTCAAATCATCAACGATGCATCCGAGGCCTCCGATGGCTCACACTGCGTTCAAATCACCTCTGTTCTGAGCGGCAGCAACCTCGGGGATATGGGACTCGACATTACGACCACCGGCGATGGAGAAGTTCTGCTCACCACCGGCACAACCTACACCCTCACCTTTGATGCAAAACGGGTGTCGGGAACGGATAATTCGCTCTGGGTTTCGGTGGCAACAAAGGAAAGAAACACATCTACAACGGCGGAAAACATGGTGAGCGAAGGGCTCACACTGACGTCGTCCTGGACCACCTACAGCTATGATTTCACTCCGGCACAGCCGGCCGCCGAAGACGGCAGACTTTCGCTGTATGTCGGGTTCCGGCCCAAACTCGGCGGAAGCCTTCAGGACGAGACGATCTATCTGGACAACGTCAAAGTGGTTCTAAACCAGGCAGCGATAAACAAACCCGCCGTTGCGGTCTCTCTGTCTGTCACCGAAGCAAACGCCCGTCTGGAATGGCAGGGCGCGGCCACCACCAACTATTCTGTCGCCTACGGCACCGACCTGACCGAGCTGGGCACCCCGGTCTACCAGCTGGGAACCAACGGAACCATCGTTCTTGAAGCTGCGGCAGAGAATTCCAGCGGCTTCTGGAAAGTGGAGGCACTGAAAACATCACAAGGCGTGGGGGTGCAAAACGGACAGCTGGTGCGCTTCGATGCAACCACCGAAACGTTCGAGCCCCTTCACGCCTTCGGCGTCAACTACTACGACGCCTTCACGCGCACCATCGATGACCCGTCCGACACCACCTACAACGAGGGCTTTGCCTACCTGAACGCTCACCACATCCCCGTCTGCCGCGTGTCAGGCGCCGGCTTCTACCCGAGCAACTGGTCGCTCTACTTTTCCGATCGCGATGAATATTTCCGTCGATTCGATGCCTTTGTCTCCGCGGCCGAGACCTACAATATCGGACTCATTTTATCCCTGTTTTTCCCCATTGAGACCACCGGAGAAATCGTTGCCGATGCCGTGGAGGCCGGAATCTTAACCCCCGGCGTCGACTTCACGCCGCCGTCGCCACTGAACATCGACATCTACGGCGATTCCACCTATGACGAATACCAGGGCGCATTGGGCCGGTCCGACAGCGGAACCATCGCCTTCATGCGCCACTACACCGCCGAGGTTGTTTCCCGCTACGCCCGCTCTCCCGCCATCTGGGGATGGGAATTCGGCAACGAATACAATCTGCTGGTCGACCATCCCAGCGTAACCAGCATGCGCAAGCGCTCCGGAGGAATAGTCCAAGGCAAGTTGCTGCCGGCCACCACCAACGATGTAACCGTGCTCCCCCTGTGGGAAGGGCCCGACGACATCACCCGCGCGGACATCACCGTCGCCAAACTCGCCTTTGCCGAAACCGTCCGATCGATCGACACATGGCGACTCATTATGACCGGCGACTCCCGCATGCGCCCCTCGGCCTACCACAACTGGAAATATCATACGTGGACCACCGACACCGAAGCCGAAGCCGCCCAGGTTGTGGCCTACGACAATCCCGCCCCCTTCGACACCCTCACCGCCCACATCTACTCAGCGGGCCCCAGCACCACATCTCCCGAAGTCTACTTTTCCGACAACCCCATCAGCATGGATTGGGTAACCGGTGACTACCAGAGACTCATGGACTTTTTCATGACCCAAAGCTCCGCGCTTAAAAAGCCCCTCATCGTCGGCGAATGGGGCGCCGTCGGTGACGGCACCACCGACGACGAAAAAACCACGTTCCACCGCATGATGCAGGCGCAGATCGACGCCGGCGTCCAGCTCAGCCTGCTCTGGACCTTCGACACGAGAAACGTCGGCTTCCCTGCCACCTGGTGGATTCAAACCGGAATGGTCAGCGGATACGACGCCTCCGCAAAGCTCTATCAAATGACCAACGACGACCCCGACCTGTGGGATCTCGAACAGGCCAACCTCTTTTTCAACCCGTAACCGGCCCCAACCAGGCAGGAGACCAGCAGGCTCAACAACCTCCATTACAACCCCGAACACGAATATGAACCGGCTTAAAAAACGAACAATACGAGTTTCCAATGGTTGGAAAAAATCAGCCGCGCTGCTTTTTTTAATTTGTTTTTCCGTGTCAGCGGAAAAACAAC
>JBFHEM010000100.1:0-8296 GCA_041584215.1 Tichowtungia sp.
GGAGGCCACCCGCCACGTGCGGCTGTCGGTCAACTGCACTTTCAGGCCGGAGAATTTCCAGGCGCCGGGGTTGTTCGGGTTCACATGAACACTCGAATCAGAGGAATCGTAATTCAGCGAAAAGGAGCCCTTGCCCTGATCAAAGTAAAGAACCTGAACCTTGCTCCCGGGCCGTTTTCCGTTGCGCACCTGCTGATCGGAAGATCCATAGTATCCATACCGGCTTTTGGATCCGGCTTTCGCGGAGATACAAGAAACAGCCCGGCCGGCGACCTCCTGTTGCACGACGGGAGACTCCCCCGTGCCGGTATACAGCTCCATCGGTGTTCCCAAAGCCTTCACATCCCCCGAGAAAAGTTCTCCCGTCTGCCTGCCGTCAAAATTCGGTGCAGGAAAGTCGTCCGTGCGGAACGGACAGACCGGCAGTCCGTTTTTTGAATAGAGGTTGCAGAGGGGAAAGTTTTCCCAGCCGTAGCGAACCGCGACCGGGGCGGAAACCTGCGGGCTGGACACCACCACCCGGTTGCCGCGAATCACGGCATCGGCCTCCACGAACCTGCGGTCGGCGCCGCAGATTTTAAATCCGGCCAGCGTCGAGGCCGGCACACGGAACGCTTCGGGATCTTCGCCGCGCGGCAGGTTGCGGTTGCGGTTCATCACGACGTCTCGCGTCTCCAGCCGGGACTCCGCATTCGAAAAGCTGTCAACCACCTGATTTCCGTCCACGGTCATGCCGCTGAACATCGGACTGGAAGCGGTCACATCCCGTCCTTCGGCCTGCAGGGCATGCAGCGCCAGGCGCTCTCCGACAATCTGCTTCCACTGCGGATGAATATCCAGGTACTCCCCGGCATCGGTAATCACGGCCATGCCCGTGTCGGGCAGCGCCAGCGTGCGGGTCTGAGCTTCGCGGACCCAGGCCCAGGCGGCGCCGTTCACATTCCAGGAAAGCGACTGATACGGGGCGAGCTGCACAAAATAGAACGGAAGATTTTCATTCCCGAATGCATCTCTCCACGACTGAATCATCCCTGAAAAAAGCGCTTCATAAGCCGTAGCGCGCGGAGAGTTCGACTCGCCCTGATACCAGATGACGCCTTTGAAGGTGAAATTGCGCAGCGGATGAATCATTCCGTTATACAAAACCGATGGGTTATTCCGACCCAGCGCTCCGTTTTTTTCATAAGAGGGTTTCTTTTCAGCGAAGCCCAGCTCCACGAGCTTATCCGCGGGGGTCCAGGCCTCGGCGACGGTTCCGCCCCATGCACTTTCCACCAGACCGATCGGAATGTTCAGTTCTTCCTGCAGGATGGATCCGAAGTAATAAGCGGTTGGAGAAAATGGATCTACATAATCAAACGACGCCGCCTGCCAGGTTCCGTTCAAAAACGGCTCCGGAATGAGCTGTTCGCGAGGCTTTGAACCGGGCACTTTGGCCGCAATCAGAATCCGGATGGCGGGGTTTGTCTTTTGCGGAGGGGTCAGCAGACTGAATGTACTGAACGGGTGATCCATATTCGACTGTCCACCGGCCAGCCAGACGTCGCCGACCAGCACATTGGTAATCGAAGTCCGGCCGGACTGTTCTGCAGCAACGGATAATGTGCGCGGGGCGAACGAGGCGTCCATGGGATCGAGCGTAACCATCCAGCGCCCCTCTTCGTCAGCAGACGCCCGCTTCGACTGTCCGGCAAAGGAGACGGTCACCGCATCGCCGGGAACCGCATCCCCGTAGACCGCCGTCCGGGCGTTGCGCTGAAGCACCATATTGTCGGTGAACAGGTTGAAGAGGCGGACCGAATCCGGGCGCGCATCCGACCGGGTCACAGAAATATTATCGAGGCAGACAGTCTCCTGCTGCAGGGACGCCCCCTTTTTTGGCCGGAACCCGATATACAGGTTCGGATCCGACCCGTCCGATTCCGGCCGGGTTGGGATGATCTGGAAAGAGTACGTCGTCCACTCCTCATTCAGCGTCAGATCGACGGCCATCAGGGACTCCAGAATCGTCGTGCCGCCTTCAAACGTCTGGATTGAACAGTTCAATGTGTTCCCTATGCCGGACACCCGCCGGGCATCAAAAGAAACCGTATACATTACATCGGGGGAGACCGACAAGGCCCCGGATCCGGCATGATGCAGATCGAATCCGGCATCCATTTTTTCTGACGAAGAGCAGTCGATCGACAGATAATTGCGGCCCTCGGAAGCGGAAGCGGGATCTGTCACAACGCGATAGGTCACCGAGCCCGCGGTCGCCGTATTAAAGGCCCGCCAGCCGTCAACCGCGAACGACGGGGAGGTCGGCCCGGGAATCAGCGTTTGGGCCTGCGCGCTCTCGAAGCCTCCGTTTACAATCTGATCGGCACTGCCGGCGCTGCACCATGAGGTCAGTCCGGCGACCAGTATCCAGCAGCCAATGAATATCTCTTTTTTCATTTCCCGTCTCCGTTTCCTTATCGCCAATATGCAATCCATAAATGAGGTGTAAAAATTTATAACATACCAAACATGGATCTCAATCCTCTATTCGGTTTCACCGTTTCATTGAACCGCCCGCAGACTGAAACGGAGGGCCCCGACGCATCGCGTCGGTCTCGGAGAGACTCGTTCTGTTTTCAAACAAGAAGAGTTGAAACAGAATAATGAGTACAAAATAATCAATCGAATCTCATCATTCTGTTACCATCTCTCCTGGTTATCAGCTGGTTTTCACGGATGGCAGTTCCGATGAAACGAGCGGGACGCTCGTTCTACTTTTCCAACCCCTGGAAGCTACCGCCGGAGCGCCCGCTGCATGCGATAAAACAGCGAGCGGTTGGTATCGACTAAACTGCCGTAAACCATTTGATTGGATACGATCGAAGAGCTTGAAACCTCCTGCCAGTCGGGGCTGATCAGCGAGGGGCTGGCCATCAGCGTCCACCCGGTTGCTTCGGCGGCAGCCGGCCACTGCAGACGGCCGCCGGAAAAATCCAGCACCATATCATCGGCCACCCCGCCCTGCTCCTCCGGAAAAAACACGCTGACGCGGCGAATGGCAGCCTGCCGGCCGGCATTCAGCGCAACACGAAAATCCGCGCCTCCATTCTGACGTCCGGCGAACAGGGCGTCGGTCACATTCCAGCGCAGCGTTTTCCAAAGCCCGCTCCCGGATGCGGTATGGATAACCGGCGACAGCGCATAGGCCCCGGACAGTCCATCGGTTTGCAGCTGGAACTGGGTGCCGGTCGTTGAAACGGCATCATAATATTCGACTTCAATGGTTACTGCCTGTCCATTCCGATTGCTGAAGCAAAGGGCATCATCAAGGTCGAAGTAAAAGTAATGATCGGTCTGCGGCTCCAGGCCATTCGTCCGGCAGTCATAGCCCCCGACAAACGCCCCGACCGTTTCTCCGTCACCGGCCGCAACCAGCGAAATTCCCTCTTCTGTATTGGTGGCTCCCAGATATACGGTCGCATGGGTTCCGCCATAGGCGGGGGCTGTCAGGCTGCCGGAGGACGGGAGCGACGGCGAGACTGCGCGGTCGCCGGTCAGCATTTCCCGGGCGGCGCCGCTGAGCTGCAGATACCGGAACGGATCGTCGCCGTCATTGTCGATATACTGCCCCCACTCGGAATACGCGGCCGGATGGTCGTCCGACATCGGCATGATCGCGGTGCCTTCATCGTATTCATCGAACATGCCGAGAAAAATCTGGTCCGCCCCGCAGAAAACGGCGTTGGTCAGCCGGGTCCAGTAAAACTCTCCTCCGCTGCGCGCGGTGTATGAGGTGCCCGGGGAAAGCATTTTCAGGTTGCACCAGGAAAAGCCGGGCCAGGCGTGAGGCAGGATCTTCATGCCCCAGCTTTCGAGCAGAGCTTTCTGGGCGTTGAGATCGGCCAGGTCGCGCTCCATCCAGCCGAGCAGCTGGTCGTAGCGCTGATAGTGGCCGTACCAGTCGGCCTTGTCGGGCCACGTCGAGTGGACTCCGCCGATCAGGTAGAGATCCTGCGCGGCAAAGTAGTCGACGATCTGATTGGCCTCTTCGAGCGTGAACTCGCGCAGCGGGACGGAAAATCCCCAGATGAACAGAACCGGTTTGCCGTCTTCGTGCAGATAGCGCGGGTCATCCAGAATGCCCAGTTCCTCGGTCAGCCAGACCCAGTCGTTGGTGATGACCTCAAACGGATTGTCTTCAAAATAGAGCGAGCTGATGTCGTATTCGAGCGCCCAGACGCGGCCCTCCTGCGCGGCGGCTTCACGCACATTTTTCAGAACAAACTCGTCGGCGCCGTAGAACCCGCTGTGTGCCTGATTCACAAACCGCTGCAGATAGACGCCGTCGATGTTGTATTTGCGCATCCAGCGGAAATGGCGCCGGACCGTCTCGGGGTCCGCCGATGAAAACAGATAGGCCGGACGGCCGTTTTCATAAACCATCTCATCGGCCGGATAAACGGAGTCGATCGAGTAGTCGTTCAGGTACGGCCACATATCCACGGTGAGCTGCGAGGCCTCCAGCGGATCGTAAGCCGTGCGCCCCCAGTGGACCCACCCTTTGTCGACCGGGTCGTTCGGGCAGCGGAACCAGCCCTGATAGCCGGTCAGAACTTTACCGGACAGCGTTTGCGAGTCGCCGAAGTCGCAAACGGGCCCCTCCACCGGCTGCAGCCACGGCTCGGAAAGAGCGTACTGGAAAAGCTCATCGTCAAACGGCTCCAGGCTGAGCTGCACGCCGGCCACGGCAAACGGTTCCTCGTCGCTTTTCAGCAGCACGAGGCGGAAGTCGGCGCCGCCGTTCTGCCGTCCGGCGAACAGCGGCGTTTCCAGCATTTTGTGCGAAAACACAAACGCCCCGGAGTCGACGCGGCTGGACCGCGAATGAATTTCGGATGAAACATACTTATCCACGGTGCTGGTGCCATAGGTGGAATCATACTGGCAGTTTAAATAGCCCCGCCCCGCATCCAGATACTCAACGCGCACATACACCGGCTGTCCCGGGATAAATCCGAACCCGTCAGGAACATCAAAATAGAGATAGTTGTATTCCGGAATCCAGACCGTCCGTCCCTCCCGGGTCTCGGTGGAATACGCGCCGTCTCCGCCCGATGCGAGCGGAGCGAGATCCACAGTCACCACGTCCGCAACCAGCCGGACGTCATCGATGCAGATCACCTCCTCCTGCAGGCTTCCGCCCGCTTTGGGACGGAACCCGGCATACAAGGTGATGCCCTCGCCGCCCGCCGGCCGCTGAGTCGGAGTAAACTCATAGGTAACCGTTGTCCAGGATGGATTCAACGGCAGAGTCACCGCTTTGAACTCTTCAACAATCGTTGTGCTGCCCTCCGCAAACGTACGCAGCGTGAAACTGATTGACGGATCGCTTCCGGACAGCCACTTGGCGGCAAAGGATACCGTGTAGGTTACGCCGGTCGTCAGCAGCAGTTTGCCCGCCCCCTTTGTGGTGATATCCACGCCCGTATCGCCAAGCCCCGCGCCGCTGAGCACCGATGTGATTTTGATATAATTTGTGCCGTCGGGGGCATCCGCCGCATCGCTGACCAGCTCGACCGAATTGCTGCCGGATGTATCAAACGCCCGCCAGCCGGGAATCTCATCGATCGACGGCAAAGAAAGCGCGCCGACCGGTCCGGTCTCGAAACTGCCGTTGACAACCCAATTCGCATGGGCAGCCCCGACCCACAAAGCCCCCATCAAAATGAGGTTCCATTTTTTCATTCTGTCTCCCCAACGACAGCCGGAATGACCGCGTTCGTCTGCAGACTCACACCCATACGGTAAAACCCGGCCCCCTCAGCCTGATGAAGAAGATCGGTATAACTGGATTGAGGCCACAGCAACCCCTCTTGCAACGGGATGAATTCCTGCGCGAGATCTCCGGTCCAGGATACCGTATAGGATCTTTCAGGCACAGCTGACCAGCTGAGAACATAAGCATGATTCCCGGAGACGATTTCTTGCGGCTGCATATCGAGACGAGGGAAGAGTTCTTTGTTTTTTGGATCTGTACCGGCGATATATTCCTCCCAGTTGCAATAAAAATCCCCGTCCGCATCGATCATCGGGCCGACGACGGCCATATTGGTCAGCTCGGCTTCGTCAAAGCAGTTCGTCACCCAAAGCTCATACGCTTCAGGCATCCGGATCTCCAGCGTGTTGGTTGCAGAGGCCTGAAAGAAGACATCGTCGATGACTCCGACCACCTGATAACTGCCCGGATTGATCGGGACATTGGTTGAGCCGTCATAGCTCAGTTCAACCTCTAATCCCGCCGGATCCGTGGAGCAGGAAACCGGCTTCGGTGATCCATCGTATTCCTGAACAAGTCCGTCGAATGTCAAACCGGCCGAAAGGAATGCAGGAACCCAGGCCAGGGAACCGGCCTGCTCTTCGGTCACATCGGGAATGCCATCCCCGTCTGTATCAACATCCGTTTCATTCGTCGCCACCACAACCGGTTGTCTCCATTCAATGTTGTTGCGTTCACGAAACCAGGTTACGCCGTCACGGACCATGTCGTAGAACAGTTCGAAGTCTCCATTCGTGCTCGGGGCCGTCATGTCGAATGAGAAGGTGATGCTTTCACCGGGCTGGACGGTGGTGCCGGCGGGAAGGGTCATGCGCCCGTTTAAATCATAGTCATCCGAGGCGGCCGCAGAACTCCCTGCCGGGAGGAAGGCATAGCCTAAGCGGTAATAATTTGTTTCGCTCCACGCGTCCCATCCATCGTTGCGAACCGTAACCGTTACCGAACAGACCTGACCTGCCGCCATGATTCGGGGAATGGTATCGGACACCCATGTGGCCCGGTAGTCGTTGTTACCGCCCTTATAATAACGCATCAAATAGTAGTATTCGTAGGCATTGAGAAAGTGCTGATTGAAAGCGGATGCATCCACCTTTTGTTTAAGCTGGGTAGGCGTCCAGAGAATTTCGCGCTCCCAGCCGAAATTCACACCGGTTGACGATGAAATCGTCTCACCGAAGTTACATCCCTGATAAGGCGTGTTGTTTCGCAGCTGCGGGCTGGTTCCTATATTGTTGTGAAATCCGATCCCGTCGCCGCTGAAAGATTGGTAGGTATCGACTTCAGCGGTGCTCAGCACCCCGCCGCTGCCCTGGTTCAGCAGCCACCCGGTTATGGAATAATCCAGGGTCCGGTAATACGTCCGGCAATGATCCTGCCAAAGATCGCGCGCATCCGGATAGCCCGAAGGCAGGCGATCGCCGTATAACTGGGTTGGATGCACATAGCCCGCCCCCGAGTCCCATGCCATAAAATAATCGCTGTCCGTCTTGTGACGGTACATGTAGTCCATGGCCATCGCGACCCGGTCGATTGCATTGGGATCAATCGCCCAGCTGCATTCCACCTGCCCCCGGGCGGAATCATCATACCGGTCCGACGCCAGCCAGTTGAGGACCCAGGACGCCTGATCGTAGTCGCCCATCCCAATCAGTATATAATTTCCGTCAGACACATCGCCGTTTTCGTCGATGTATCCTTTGTCCTGCAGATCCGCAAACGTCGGCGCCGGGTTTTGGACATAGCGGCGGGAGGCAACCGCCGGTGCCAGTGCGGAGTTGAACGAGCTGTTGCTTAAATAGTTATCGCCCGGCGCATCCGCTTCCAGATAACAATTGTAGGCACTCAGAAGGCGCACGAATTCCCACTCCGTCGCAACCGGTTCATGGCTGCCTCCAACGCCTTCCCAGGAGGTATATTTATAATTCCAGTTAATGAAGCCGCAGACCTTGATCATGCGGGCCTTCTCGGTTTGCAAATTGCACGCGTCCAGGATCTGCTGAAAAGTGGCAAGGTCGGTCCCCAGCGGCTGTTCCGGGTCATCATTGGGCAGCTCGTCGCCCCACGGTGACAACTCAAAGCAAAAGCCTTTTTTCTGAACCGCATAATCCAGGTTCGAAAGCTGATCCCGCAGATTGGCCCCCGCCTTCAGCCCCCATAGATCCAGGGTATACATCAAGACGGTTGGATCGCACCTGCCGGTATCGAGATACTTTTCCTTGGCCCAGATATAGGCATCGCATTTCGCGCTTCCGGTCGAGGGAGTCGATGTTTGCCAGATGATTCCCTCGCCGGTGAATTTTTCTGTCAGGTCTAAAAGCACGGGCATCCGGGGGCCGGCCGGGTCGTTGACCAGATAGTTGTACATTGAACCGTCAGAGGTGTCCTTGCGAACCGCGATTGCATCCTCCACCCCGGCGGCGGTCGTGGCCACCAGACTGGACGAAAGAACGCCGGTATCGGGGTCCGGATCATAAAGCA
>JBFHEM010000101.1:0-7868 GCA_041584215.1 Tichowtungia sp.
CGTCATCCGGTAGGCGCGGTCATAAACAAACCCGGCAATGGTTCCGCTCGCAATCGCAGTGCCGTTGGGGCGAAGAAACTGAACCGACCCCGTCCCGCTGATGCGGAAGGTCACGCCGAAATTGGTATTCGTATCGAAATTCACCACCATTCCGCCATACGCAGACGCTACGGTCTTGTTCAAGGCAACCGTTCCGGTTTGTGTAAACGAAGCGCCATCGCCCGAGTTGAGCGTTTCCAGACCGGCATTATAAATAAAGCTCCCTGGTCCGGTATTGGACTGGAGTTCGTTGTCGGCAATATCCCAGCGCCGGGTGCCCTCCCCGACCCAGTTGTTTCCGATTGCCGCCAGCGTGTTGGTTCCGCTGGCGTAGGCATCGGCCCGGTTAAAATCATCCGTGATCACTGTCGCCTGAGCCGAAACGGCAAGCATTGCCAGCAAACTGATCGCAATTTTCTTCATGGGGTTCTCCTTGTGACGATTTCGATTTTTTGTATCAGCCACGTTATGTAATACACAGAAAACCGAACAGATGCTTTTCCGGATATTTGTTCATGATTTCCAAACGCTCTACTCGGAGAATGCGGCCTTGCGAATCATGCAGCGGGCAAACTCGCGGGGAACGCCCGGATCGCCGCCGAGATAACACGGCATCGCCGGCAGCGCAAACGGCAGTGTACCAGTCGCTGCCGTTTTTCCGTCAAACAGAAGCGTCACCGCCTGCCCCGTCTTCTGCAGATCGACGCGCACCCATCGGCCGCGCGGAATGACCGCGTTCAAAATCAGCTTTTCTCCATTGGAAAAGAACTGCACGCCGCGATCCGCCGTGATTTTCATGAAGGTGAGCCCGGGGGCGCCGGGCGTTTTGCGGTTGCCCAGCAGAACGGCTCCGGGCTTGTTTTGCGGATCGATGTTGACTTCAAAACTCCAGCGGTACGAATCGTCCGGCAGCAGTTCGGGAGTTTCTGAGAGCCGCAGATAATTTTCCCCGGTGAACTCCACCTCGCCGTCCCTGTACGTTTCAGGAGCCGGCTTCGCCGGCCTTTTTTCAATGCGGGCCGCGGTATACGTTTCAAGCCGCTCCTTACGCAGGCTTCTCATTTCTTCAAGAATCGGGCGATACTCCGGATTGTCCGCCAGGTTCACCAGCTGTTTGGGATCGGTTTTCAAATCGTGCAGAAACTCAACCGGCGGATCCTGGGTATCATAGACCGCATACACATAGCGCTCGCCGTGGATGCCCGACCAGGCCGGAATCACTTCACCCATCTGGTGATGCTCGCAGAACAGGTCCTCGCGCCAGTCGGCCGGGGGTTCACCGCGCAGAAACGGCAGCAGGCTCCGCCCCTGGTAGGAGGCCGGAACAGGAACATCGGCCAGCGCCAGGATGGTCGAGGGCACGTCAAGGTTGGCCGCCAGCGCCTCTTGTTTTGCTCCGCGCAGCCCGCGGTCCATGGCCGGGTCCCAAATGATCAGCGGCACATGCAGCGCTTCCTCAAAATGGGACCACTTGCCGGCCAGGCCCCGCTCGGCCCGGTAATAACCGTTATCGGCGCTGTAGATCACAATCGTGTTGTCCAGCAGCCCCCGTTCTTCCAAAGCAGTCAGAACCCGCCCGATAATCCGGTCCATCCCGGTAATCATCCGGTAGCGCGCCCGCATGTTCGTGTTGTATTTTTCCGGCGTGTCCCAGCGCCAGAAATAGCGCGTCCGGTTGAGGGAGGTTTTCAAAAAGGCAGGCAGCGCCTCGAAAATCGCCGGGTCATCGAGCTCCGGGCGCGGCGGAACGATATCTTCATACAGGCCATCCTCCGCTTTCGGCCACGGATAATGCCCGATGCCCGGCCGGTGATCGCCGTCGCTTGCATGCGCAGTGTGAAAGCTCATGTAGAGGAAAAAGGGCTGATCCGCCGGCTGGGTTTCAACAAATTCAACAGAGCGGTCACCCGTCAGTTCATCACAATGGCGCAAGCTTCCATCCGGGAGCGTTTTAATGTAGGGATTGCGGGAAATGAGTCTCCAGCTATTAAACATCGTCTCAAACGCGGGATCGGTTCCACAGGTAAACGACACATGATTTTTTCCGAAATAGCCTGTGCGATAGCCCGCCTGCCTCAACAGCAGGGGAAAGCAGGTGTTGAGAATCGGATCGCTGATCGGAAGCGACTCCGGGCTGCCCGGCTTCCACTGATGGGTACGCCCGGTCAGGCCGGTGAAAATGGAGGCGCGGCTGACCATGCAGATCGCCGTATTCACATAGGCATTGGAAAAGCGCAGGCCCTCCCCCGCCAGCCGGTCGATAGTCGGCGTCTGCAAAAAGGGCTCGCCCTCGCAGGCCAGCTCATCCCAGCGCTGATCATCCGCCAGAACAAAGAGAATGTTCGGCTTTTTTTCAGCTGCGGCTGAAAAAATAAAAATTAACAGATAACAGAACACCCACATCCAATGTCTTTTCATAACAGCTCTCCTTCATCCAGCTCTTATTGCATCGTTTCCAGGGTTACCGGGCCGATCAGGCCGGATGGCTGCAGCGGACTGTCCGCCGACCAGCGCCGGTAAAAAGAAAACCCGACCCGGCCGGTATCGGGAACAGCCCCTCCGTTTACAAACCAGTCCGGTGTGTCCTCCTGCCGGAGAATGCCATTCATTTGAATCGGCAGGCACGCCGGCATCCGCTCATCGCCGATCAGGCGGTTCACCCAGAGATTAACCACCCGGATCTCCAGTTGATTAGAGCCTGCCAAAACATCTTCAGTCACCTCGACCCGGTAAGGCGGCTTCCATAAACCGCCCTGTTTTTTGCCGTTGAGGAATACCTCCGCCATGACATCCACCTGACCCAGATCCAGCACATAGCCACAGCCCGGCTTCTTTTCCGCCAGGCTGAAACGGGTCCTGTACACGCCGGTTCCCGAAAAATATTTCAGGTCTTCATCCTCACTGTCCGCCCAGGAAACCAGCTGTTTCAGCGTCCGCGGCTCCGGAAGCAGATCATCGTAACCGAACTGCGGCGGAAAAGACAGCTCCCAGGGTCCATCCACGGCACAGACGGCGGCGGACGACGCCGGTTCAGGCGGGCAGGATTCAGCGGACGTCCGCCCGGGCCGGAACACAACAAACAGAGATCCGTACGGATCGAGTGCGAGAGGAATTTCCGTGCGTCCTTCCGGTGTGGATTCCCAGCCGGAAGGCGTCGTCATCAAGCCGGTATCCGCGCGCCACAATTCCGGGCGCAAACCGCCCACGCGAAAGACAGCATCGACTGAAAGCGCCTGTTCCTGCTGATTGGAAATAAAGTAAATGTGCGTATTCCCAGCCGTCCGGTGAATCCACAGCGGCGCCTCATGAAAATCCCCGCGAAACTCCAGATCCGGCATCATTCCGGCCTGCTCCAAAGCGGTCGCCAGCGTCACATTCTGCAACACAGATCCCTTGTCCCACAGCTGATCGGCCAGCGCCTGGAATTCATCCAGATGGTCTTGATCGGCCAGCGAGGGAGAGGTCTCCGGCCTCGGTCCCAGCACGGTGGCACCCTGCTCAACCAGCGAACCGATCTTGCGCAGCACCGGCAGGGTCATATACGTCGATTCCGGCTGCAGAACCAGCATCCGGTAGCGTGCACCGGAAGAAAACACGATGTCGCCCCGATCAACCGACGCATCGCTGAGCAGCGCTTCGGCATGGCACAGGTCGTAGTCGTACCCGGCGGGCGGCGGCTCGGCAAGCGGGTTGTGATAAATCGCGTACGGATTGTTTTCGCCGACAAAAACCAGGAGGTCCGCCGCGAACCGGCCCTGCTGCAGCATCGACTGGCAGCGCGCCAGATAGTCGATCCAGGCCGACGACTGCTCGAACCAGGTCTGGCGGTTGTTGTAAATCAGCCCGAACACGGAAAAGGTCATCCCGGGGAACCGGTCGACCGCCGGGTCATGCGCCCAGCTGTGAATATTCAGCTGGTTGCCCCCGTAGCAGAAGGCGGCATCGCCGAACCGTTTTGTCAGGAACGGGTGCAGGGAAAATCCATCCACATTGTTTCTTGTGGTAAACGCCTCCAGGCCGACAAATTTTTTGCCGTACAGATGCGCCGCAGAGGCCGGCCCCTTGATTCTCGGCAGCCAGAACTGTTCATTCATCCAGAACTCGCCCATGGGCACATCAACCTGGGCGGACGCGTCCTGATTGTGGAAATTTCCATACCCGAAGGTTTCGGCGCAGAACTCCAGGCCGCATTCCGAGGCGACGCGGCGCAGCTCCCCGTAATAGTTGTCCGCGATCAGGTCGCTGCAGGTCTTCCGGAAATCCCACAGGAAGCGTTCGGCAGCCGCCGCGCCGCCCACCGGATAGCCGACCAGCGCAAGCAGGTGAGGTGCGGCATCATATCCCCGCCGGCCGCGGAATTCGCTCAAAAAGTCGTGACTCCAGTTCTGCGTGCCCTGTTCCCAACTGTCGGTATGAATCCGGCGGAAGGCGCGCCGGGCCTGCGGGCCGGCCGTTTCAAGAATCTTTCCGATATACTCACTGAAATGCTTGCGCACCACCTGACGGCTGAACTTGTTGGCCTCCAGTCCCCGCCCCTTTTCCGTGGCGGGCTTGTTTTCATAGCCCGTCGTCGTATAACCGAGCCGAACGATCGTCCACTTTCCGGGAGGCGCCGACCAGCGCAGCACGCCCTGCGAGTCCATGCACCCGGTCAAATCCTGAACCGCGCCATCCGGGATCGAACGGACCGGCGCCGCCAGCTGCAGGGGCATGCGCTCTGCGCGCACAAAGCCGGCTTTCTCGGTCCAGCGATCGATCTTCTGATTACCGTACAGCTCGAGCTCCTGAATCCGGATTCCGCGCGCGCCCCGGCTGCTGTCTTCAAAGACAACGCGAAAATATTCGGCCGTCACCGGCGGGAACGACACCCCGGTGGACGACAGCTCCGACCCGCCGTTGGGCGACTTGAAACGGCGGACCGCCCGGTAATGGATTCCGTCGTCGGATGCCTCCAGCCGGCCCTCGTGAATCTGCAGATGCGCGCCGAAAAAAATCGCCAGCGACGCGGCACGGAACGGAGATTCGAAATGGAAATCCAGCACAACCGGATGGTCTTTGTCCGCCAGCGGGAGAACCGTCTCGGTATCGAGATTGCCGTCCGCCATGGCGCCGAAATCGGCATCCAGCACCGAACCGGATACGGAAAACGGAACCTCTTTCAAGGACGGGCCCTCCGACGGGAAGGCCAGCACCGCGATGTCCCGGAAATAATCCCGCCGGGTGCTCGGCGGCGGCAACTGCACGGCCAGCGGTGCGGGACCCTCGACGGTCTTTTCGCTCCAGGTGATCACCTGCATGGACTCCTCTTCGGTGATCCACGGACCGCCCAGCTGGGTCCAGCCGTCCCCCGCCGCCATCCCGAACCCGAGCCCCAGCCGGTCGCACTCCGCCATCGCATGGTGCACCAGATCCATCCACTCGGGCGACAGCAAATCGACCGGCCCGCGCGGGACCCCCGGCGGCGGGTTGGCGCTGGTGACGGAGCATCCG
Organism: Tichowtungia sp.; assembly: GCA_041584215.1. GTDB lineage: Bacteria > Verrucomicrobiota > Kiritimatiellia > Kiritimatiellales > Tichowtungiaceae > Tichowtungia. The sequence continues at coordinate 5,530 of JBFHEM010000101.1, forward strand.
CCGAGACCGACCCGCGCCATGGCCTCCAGCTCCGCGGTGATCCCTTTGCGGGAAATATTTCCGTTCATCCAGTGCCACCAGACCCACGGCCTGGCGGCCGGGACGGGCTGAAAAACGGCCTGTTCGAAACGGGGTGACAGCCCCTGCGCAGCGCAGGACAGGCATGCCCCGGCCAGCAGAGCGGCGGAAAGTAAGGCTCGATGATCCGGTTTTTTACCCATCCGTTATTCCACCCCCAGCACGGCCAGCAGCGTCTGGGCATAGACACGCACCAGAAAGTCGTTGGGGTGGTTGACGTGGTTGCCGGTCATGTCCCAGTAGGTTTTGTTTTCCAGCAGGTAGCCGTGCATTTCCCACATGTCGGCCATCGCCACGCCCGGTCCTTCAAGTGCCTTGAGCGCTTCGCGATAGCCGATCATCGGCTCAAGCGAACGCCACTTGGGGTTGTTCTGGAACGACATCAGCAGAATAAATTCCGCATCGGGATTCTGCGCGCGGATGGAATTCATGATGGCCTGAGTGTTGGCGACAAACTCTTCCGTTGTAAACGGGCGCCCCGCATCGTTCATCCCGAACCCGATGATCACCAGATCGGGTTTTTCGTGCGAAAGAAGTCCATCCACCGTATCGCGCCCCCAGGAGGCGATCATCCCGCCGAGCGACGGATTGATGCAGTCGATGTCCGACCCGTATTTGCGCGCGAGCTCGGCGGCGACCAGATCGCCCCAGCGCGGCATCCACGGCGCGCGCACGCATTTGCCGCTGGCGCTGGCGCCGACGGAAATGCTGTCGCCGAACACCGCCAGTTTGAGCGGACGGCCTTTTTCCAAGGTTTGGAAACTTTTCGGCAGCAGTTTTTTTGCGGACTGCGGCACGGGCCCGTCCCACGGCTCATCGTGCGCATAGGTCACCGCCAGCTGCCTGTCGTTGAACAGGGCCGACTCACTGAAGGTCAGATACCCGCCGTCGATGGTTTTCATGGTGCGGGGTTTCGCATCCGGATTGTTGTGGTACAGGTCGGTATAGTTGAAAAACGGAATGGAGCTGTCGGCGGTCAGCCGGATGGTGCGGCCGTCGACAACATAGTCCTTTCCTTCGACGTAGGTTGTATCGAGCGCATAGTTTTTCACACTGATCACCTTCGACGGCACAAATGCCAGGTTGGCCTCGGCCGGTTTGCCGTCGGTCGCAGTCGGCAGAATCGTTTCGTTGACCATCCGGTTTCCTTTCCAGAGCGGAGCCAGCAGATCGGAAAGCACGTAGTTTTCCTTCTGCGCCTTCACGATCGCCAGTGAGGGATTGCCGGCGAACTCCACGGTCTGGGAAAAGCCGGGCGCGCCGCGCGGCTCGATCAGGAACGAAACGGCTTTGTCCTTGAGATGCGTGCGCACGTGCTCGGAGACCGGGAACGAGATCGGCCCGTCCGTGTTCGGCTTGACGGTCACTTCCGAAATGCGCTCCAGCTTTGCGCCGGATGCATCAACCGCCCACACCGCCCACGCCGGATTGGAGCCTTCGCCGGAAGCGGTTCCTTTGTACCAGATCATACTGTTCAAACTCGTCTCCAGCGGAACCTCTGACAGATCGTAATCAATTTGAACGGCACCATCGCCAACAGACTTAACCGCTGCGGGCTGCACCACAAACCGCCAGCCGTCGTCCTTCACCTGCGCCTGCACCCAGCAGACTCCCGACAAAACCACCGCAATCCAACATTTCATATTCATCGTTATTCCCGACCTTTCCAGAATGAAAAAAAATACAGGAATAGAATCTAAAAAAAAGCGGCCCGACTGAATACTGAAAAGCAGATAATTTTTAATGATTCGCGTCACTCTGAGCGGCGGAGCCGGCGATAGCCGCAACCAAACAGGAAGCATTCAAACAAAATCATGATAACAGAATAATGGGACCGAACATCCCATCCCCATCATTCTGTATGCATCATTCTTAGAATATACGAACGCGGCTTCGCAGCGGCGATAAGTCAGACTCTTCTCTCTATATTTTGGTTGCGGATTTGCCGCGCCATTTTTTTGCGGTTGTTCCCTCTAAAGCCGGGTCTACGCGGAATGCAGCTGCGCGATTGAGTGGTGCGAGCGCCTCTCCTCTTCCAGTGCCTGGAACACGCTCACAAACGATCTGTCCGGCGTTGATGACTCCTGAGCGGCCCGGATGCCTCCGGGGCGACGAATCGCTTACACAACAAAGCCCGGGGCAGCGCCCCGGGTATTCAGGGCAAAATAATCTTTGCCCTGAAGGGGCAATACAATATTTCGGTGTGCTGTCCCTGCAGGACAGATTCGACTTCTCTACCGATTTCCTTGGGCGATTGCCCA
>JBFHEM010000102.1:0-7625 GCA_041584215.1 Tichowtungia sp.
AATCATTGGTAAGTTGTGGATTGACAGTTCTTCAAAATGATTCCCAGCCATTCGCGGCGTCAAAATCTGTTCTGAAGGGTTGTGGATTGACAGTTCTTCAAAATGATTCCCAGCAGAAGGTTAGCTGTATCGTGTACCTCTCACTGTTGTGGATTGACAGTTCTTCAAAATGATTCCCAGCCAAGAGGAAAAACAATGGCGATTATCCACGGTTGTGGATTGACAGTTCTTCAAAATGATTCCCAGCATCGCAGGCGCGCTTGCGTACTGCCAGGCCGTTGTGGATTGACAGTTCTTCAAAATGATTCCTAGCAAACGTCATACCATCCACGATCGGCCCAGGGTTGACAAAAAAGGCGCCGTCCGCTTCACTTTTTCAATCAAGCCGCTGTCGCCCTGCGTTTTTTTAGGGGCGAGCGCGAACCGGTCGCCTGGAAAGAAAAAGAGATGGCATGATGAATTTAAAACTGCCAGCTGCCATCGCCATCGGTCTGGGCATCGCCGTATCGGCCCGGGCGGGAACGGTCGTTTTGCCGATCGGCGACGATACCGGCGCGGTGGTATGGGCGACGCAGGGTGCCGGGAACCAGCCGCGGCCGGCCGGCTATTCGGGGCTCGCGGCCGAAAACGGCCTCATGGCCGGATGCGCCCAGCAGCACACCCGGGTGCCCCCCTACACCGGGAATACGATCTTCTACGCGCGCTACAGCGATCTCGCTGCGGGCAGCGGCCTGCCTTCGACGATCCAGCCGGGAACCTACACCCTGTCGGCCCGCATCGGCAGCATCGGCAGCGAGGGGTCCGGCTTTCCGGGTTTGAACGATATAACCGCCGGCGCCAACACCAACGAGGGCGCGGTGGCCGGCTTCTTCTACACCGAGCAGAGCGGGGCGGTCCATGCCGTGCAGAAGGCGGAGGACATGAAGAACGAAATGCATTCCGAATTCAACAGCGTTGCGGGGGTTGCCTACGCCCAGCCGACCGAGGCCGATCCAGCCGATCATACCTTCACAACCTGGACGTTTGTCTGGACGGTGGCGGTCGGCAGCCCGGTGGTCGGAACCGACCCGTTCTTCGGCACCTATGTTGAATACTACGACTCCAACGGGGCCTATTTCGACGATTCGCCGCTGGCGTACGAACCCTACCGGCCCCCGAAGCTGATCTGGGAGTACGAGGTCGGCCTGGGCATTCCGGGAAGCGATTTCGACAAGTTCGCAAGCACCAACCTGCCGCTGTGGCTGGAGTCGATGGCCTTCATCGACAGCCATGTGCTGATCCAGGGCTCCGCCTCCGAACTCCCGACCCTGACCAACACGACGCAGCAGGCGAACTATCAGGCGTGGAACCGGGCCCGCGGCCGCAAGGTCGTCTACGACTCCGGGCTGGTCAACCGCCGCGTCTCGGGCGAATGGAGCCGGAGCCGGCTCGCCGCCACCGAGATCGGCCGGATCACCGGCTTCATCAACCATTCCGGTTCCACGAACATCGTGTATGCCTTCCAGAGCGTGCTGAGCAAGGACGAAAATGTCCCCGATGCGCTGCCGGCGGCGGAGCGCGTGCAATACATGGACGAGCTGATCGCCGATGTGGAGGCTGCGCTGGCGGCCTCGGGCCTGCTGGCCGGCATCCGCCTCGAATGGGCGCTGATCGACGCCAACCCCGCCCAGAGCGAGCCCTACGAGGACAACTTCCGCACGCTGATGGCGACGATGGCCGCCGGCAGCCGCAACTTTACCGGCATCTACTTCGACCATCCCTGCAAGATCTTCAATGCCAATCCGGACAACCTAATCGATGCGGTCGATTTCGTGGTGGACACGCTCGGACCGGAATACGGCGCAACCCTTTGGGCCGGCTGGCTGACCAGCGCAGGATCTTCCACCACACCGACGCCCGAACTGTTCCGCAGCACGGTGCTCGCTTCTGCGCAGATCCTCCACGACCGCTGGGGATGCCCGAACCTCAGCCGGATCTTCTTTACGGACTTCCACTTCATGCTGGAGGAGGAATATCCCGACACCATCGCCGGCGACGGGCACATCCGGCAGCTCGAGGTCTTCCGTGAATTCCGCGACATCCTTGAACCGCCCACGGACACCGACCCGCCCGCCGGACTGCGCATTGCAGCGGCGAGCGGCCTGCCCCAGGTCGATCTGCGCCTCCCGGCGGGCATGCCGTTCGAGCTGCGCGAGGCCACCACCCTGACTTCCGGCGTTTGGAACGCCGTCTCCGGCCCGGCGCCCGGCGATCCCGATCCCGATGGGTTGTGGACCAATATCGTCCACCATGCGACCGGCGACCCGATCCAGTTCTTCAAATACACCCTCGGGGCACCATGATCCGGTGCGGGGAATGCTCTTGCCGTCCTGAGGCGCCTGGTTGGCGGAGGTGATGTCCAGTATCGGCGACAGGAATGTCGCCGCTCCGGAGGGGGAACATTCCTGTCCCCCTTTTTGACAGGTTCAATATCAGTCAGGTTATTTTGCAGCGGTGAACAGCGGGTTCAAAGCGCAGCCCGTCTCTTTGGCTGCAGATGGCCGCATCAGGCGCATGTTGTGGTCGCAAGAGGGCAGGGGCACAACCGGTTGCAGATTCGGCTTTTTTTGAGCGGGATTTCAGCCTTATAGTCGTGCCATGAAAAATTTTGTTCTGGATACCAATGTGCTGATTCACGACCCGTCCGCTATTTTCCAGTTTGAAGAGAACCGGGTGGTCATTCCGCTGAAAGTCCTCGAAGAAATCGACCACTTCAAACGCGAGCTGAGTGAGCGCGGGCGCAATGCCCGCATGGTTTCGCGCATGCTCGATGAGCTGCGCAAAAAGGGGCGGCTCTCCGACGGCGTGACGCTCGACAGCGGCGGGGTGCTGCAGGTGATTTTCGCGGACAAAGACGATCCGTTCGGCACGAAGCTCTCCGCCGATGACTTGATTCTGAAAATGGCGATGGGGCTGAAGGCCGACCGGCCCGATGACAAGTGCACGGTGGTCAGCAAGGATATCAACCTGCGGCTGAAGGCGGATGCGCTGGGGCTGGAGGCGGAGGACTATGAGAACGGCAAGCAGCACGAGTCGGACCAGATGTATTCCGGGCAGGCGGTTCTGGATGCCGACTCCGAGGCGATCAGCTTTTTTGCCCGCGAAGGCCATGCGGTGATTCCCGGCATGGAGGCGCTGCATCCGAATCAGTATGTGACGCTGCAGAACCCGAACGACCCCAAGCAAACCATGCTCGGGCGCTTCGATGCGGAGACCCATCGGGTGATGAAACTGCTGTCGATTGACAACAGTGCGCCGATTACGCCGCGCAACCGCGAGCAGCGTTTTGCCATGGATGCGCTGCTGAACGATAAAATCAAGCTGGTGACGCTGTGCGGCAAGGCCGGAACCGGTAAAACCCTGCTGGCCATTGCCGCCGGGCATTATCAGGTGATGGATACCCGGCAGTACAAGCGCCTGCTGGTATCGCGTCCGATTTTCCCGATGGGCAAGGACCTCGGTTATCTGCCCGGCTCGGTGGAGGAAAAGCTCGATCCGTGGATGCAGCCGATTCATGATGCGCTGTCGCTGATTGTTCACAGCCGCACCGGAAACACGAACAACCAGAGCAAAAAGGGCGGGGATTTGATCGTCTCCAACCCGCTGATCGATGTGGAGCCGCTGACCTATATTCGCGGGCGCAGCATTCCCAATCAGTTCATGATTGTGGATGAGTCCCAGAACCTGACTCCGCTGGAGGTCAAGACGGTGATTACCCGCGTGGGGCACGACACAAAAATCATCCTGACCGGCGATCTCTACCAGATCGATAATCCGTATGTGGACAGTCTGTCGAGCGGACTGAGCGCGGTGGTTGAAAAGTTCCGCAACGAAGAGCTCAGCGCGCACATGCTCTTCAGCGAAGGCGTCCGGTCCGACCTGGCGGAGAAGGCGGCCAATCTTCTGTAGCGGCCGGCCGAATGAAAAGAATTCCCCGTTTGCAAAACGGTCGGGTTTTCATTAGCGTTTGCTGCCTTGATTTGAGGGGATGTCGGAATGTTTTTCCAGAAAACGATGAAAAAAGTGCTCGCGGAGCGGGGGTACAGGCATTGTGCCGGCGATGACAGTTTTTCGCTTCACGGGGAGTATGCCCGCAATCTGCAGTACGCCTTTTCAAAGGAAGTCACGGCGCAGGGCTCGAAGGTGGTCGACCTCGTTTTTCTTGCGGCGGACCTGCGCGACGAGAAGATTGTGGTCGGCTTTGTCCGTGAAAACCTTTCGATGCCGAACGGCGTCATCGAGAACACGAACATCAGCATTCCGCTTTCAAAGTTTTCAATCGCCGAGTTCGAGAAACAGCTGGACCGGCTGATTCCCAAAAACAGCCCGGTGCCGCAGCAGGAATCCGGAAATCATACATTTTAAAACAGAAAAGGAACCGATCATGAATTCAGAAAAACTTTTTGCCGACCGCATCGGCGGCGCGCAGTTCGGCCAATCGACCGAAATCTATAAATTCGAAAAAATCAAACGCGCCAAAGCCAGGGCGCGCGCGCAGAATCCGGAGCTGGAGATTCTCGACTTCGGGGTGGGCGAGCCCGATCAGATGGCGCCCGCGCCGATTCGCGAGGCGCTGAAGGTGGAGGTGGACAAGCCGGCAAACCGCGGCTACGCCGACAACGGCATCGCGGAGTTCAAACAGGCCGCCGCCGTCTATATGAAGGAATTTTTCGGCGTGGAGCTTGATCCGGTTGCTGAGATCAACCACAGCATCGGCACCAAGCCGGCGCTGGCCATGCTGCCGCTGGCCTTTGTGAACCCCGGGGACGTGATTTTCCAGACGGTTCCCGGTTATCCGGTGATGGCCACGCACACCAAATACCTCGGCGGCAACGTTGTCGACATCCCGCTGCTCGAAGAAAACGCGTTCCTTCCGGATCTTGGAAAAATCGACCCGGCACTGGCCGACCGCTGCAAACTGTTCTACATCAACTACCCGAACAACCCGACCGGTGCGGTCGCCACGGATGAGTTCTACGACGAGCTGATCGCCTTCGCGCACAAGCACAACATTCTCATCGTGCAGGACGCCCCGTACGCCACGCTGGTCTACGACGGCGAGCGCAAGTCGATCCTGCAGCGCCCCGGTGCCGGGGAGTGCGCGCTGGAACTGCACTCCATGTCCAAAGCCTACAACATGACCGGCTGGCGCCTGGCCTTCTTCTGCGGGGCCCCGTGGGCAGTCAATGCCCTGGCCACCGTCAAGGACAACTGCGACAGCGGCCAGTTCAAGGCCATCCAGCACGCAGCCTGTGCCGGCATCGCCGACGAGTCGCTGGCCGAAGGCATTCGCTTCCACTACGAAACGCGCCTGCGCAAAATGGTCGAGGTGCTCAGGGGCGTCGGGTTCAATGCGCAGATGCCCGGCGGCACGTTCTACCTCTACGTGAAAGCACCCTGCGGGGCGGGCGATACTGTGTTTGCCAATGCGGAAGAGGCCTCGCTCTACCTGATTGAAAACTTCGGCATCTCCACCGTGCCGTGGGACAATACCGGCCCGTTCATCCGGTTCGGCGCCGTGTTTGAATCCGCGGGCGACGCCGATGACGAACGCGTGCTCAACGAACTCGCCGCCCGCCTGGCCAAGGCAGACCTGAAGTTTTGATCCATGTGCACATAAACTCACGACCGTGAGTTGATGTGCGGAGCATTTCAGGAACCCGCGGGGTCCTGTTCACGGGCTCTTCGGGTTACCGAAAAAGCTTAACATCTGGATCGTCTGTTTCGCGGAAGGTGATTCGGGCGATTTCCGATGCCTGAAAACGTTTTGCGTTCGGCCGTTTTCCATGGTCTAATGGGTTTCTGTTTTCTGGAGGAAATCAATGGGCAAACTTTTTGGAACCGACGGCGTTCGCGATATGGCGAACATGGGGAATATGACCGCCGAGCAGGCACTGGAGATCGGCCGCGCGCTGGCCTATGTCTGCAAGGACTCTCACCCGGATAAAGGCACCCGTCCGCGCATTGTGATCGGCAAGGACACCCGCCTCAGCGGCTACATGCTCGAAACCGCGCTGACCGCCGGCGTGACGTCCGTCGGCGTCGATGTGCTGCTGCTCGGTCCGCTGCCGACCCCCGGCGTCGCCTTCATCACGCAGGATATGCGCGCCGATGCGGGAATTGTCATTTCGGCGTCGCACAATCCCTACCACGACAACGGCATCAAGATTTTTTCCCGCACCGGCTACAAACTGCCCGACGCCGAAGAAGAAAAGATGGAGGAGCTGATCAATTCGCACAAGCTGCGCGAGTTCCGCTCGACCGAGTCCGATATCGGCAAAGCCAAGCGCATCGACGATGCGATCGGCCGCTATATCGTCTTCTGCAAAAACACCTTCCCGGACGGGATGACTCTCGACGGGATGCACGTCGCGCTCGATTGCGCCAACGGCGCTTCGTATAAAGTGGCGCCGATCATTTTCTCCGAGCTGGGCGCGAAAGTGACCGCCATTCATGTGAGCCCGAACGGCATGAACATCAACGACCACTGCGGCTCGCAGTATACCGATGACCTCAAAGCGACCGTCCTGGAAACCGGCGCCGAGGTCGGGCTGGCGTTCGATGGCGATGCCGACCGCCTGATCGTGATCGACGAAAAGGGCAATGAGCTTTCCGGCGACCAGATCATTGCCATCTGCGCCCGCCAGTTCAAGCGGCGCGGTCAGCTCAAAAACAACGAGGTGGTCGCCACGGTGATGAGCAACTTCGGGTTTTTCGCCGCGATGAAGGAGCTGGATATCGATGTGGCGGTGACCCAGGTGGGGGACCGCTATGTGCTCGAGAAAATGATCGCGGACGATGCGGTGCTGGGCGGCGAGGCCTCCGGCCATGTCATTTTCCACAATCATCACTCCACCGGTGACGGCATGATTGCCGCGCTGCAGCTGCTGAGCATCCTGCGCGAAACCGGGCAGTCCCTGTCTGAGCTGGCCGAGGTGATGGATGTGTTTCCCCAGAAACTCATCAACATTGATGTGAAAGAAAAGCCGCCGATCGAAGAGATCGCCGGCCTGGCCGAGGCGGTCGAGAAAGCGGAAGAGGAGCTGGCGGATAAAGGGCGTGTGTTGATCCGCTACTCCGGCACGCAGCACATGTGCCGGGTTATGGTGGAAGGGCCCACCGATGAAATGACCACCCGCATTGCTGAAACGCTGGCCGGTGTTGTCCGGCAGGCCATTGGCTGAGACAGCCTCCCTGCGGGACGGCTGTCCTTCAGGTTTTTTGCAGGACAGGCTTCTCTGTACCCAGAGAGCCTGTGTCCCTTGCGCGGACAGGAGCGCACAGCCTCCCTGCGGGAAGGCTGTCCTACAAGTTTTTTGCAGGACAGGCTTCTCTGTATCCAGAGAGCCTGTGTCTTCTTTGCGCGGACAGGAGCGCACAGCCTCCCTTCGGGAAGGCTGTCCTGAAAAATCTGCGTACGGCATCTCAATCGTTATGTGCTCTAGCCCAGATTTCTTATTGGCCTGTTGAAAATGGCTGAAAATCGACTTTTTTGACCCGATTTGAGGCCGTTTTTGTCGTAAGTCATTGATTTGCAACGCGAGATTTTTGATGTAGTGCCTAATAATGCTTTGGGCCGGTTGACG
>JBFHEM010000103.1:0-7598 GCA_041584215.1 Tichowtungia sp.
ACGACCCGCCCGCCGGGATCGCGCAGCTCCAGATTCAACGAAGCACCCGCAGCCGCGGCGCTGACCGGAGCATGAACCGTCAAATTCCATGAATCGCCGGCCATCCGGGTGTCGACCCACAGTTTTTCGAGGGATGCCTCCGGCCGGAGCTCCATCCACACATCGCGGTAAAGACCGCCGTAGAACCACCAGCCGGTCTGGCATTTATCGGGAATCGCCCGTTCTTCAATCGTGTTATCCGTCCGCACGACCAGGGTGTTGGAGCCGGCATGAACCAGGTCGGTCACATCCAGCTCGAACGGAATATAGGGAAACAGATGTTCGGCCCCGGCCTCCTGCCCGTTCACCCAGACCCGGGTGCGGATGGCCGCCCCCAGAAAGCGCACAATCACCCGTTCCCCATCCAGCACGGGAACGTCCAGAGCCCGTGCATGCCACGCGGCGCCCTGTGCCCACAACATGCCCGGCTTGGCGACGTTAAAGGTTGCCGGCACTGCAATGGACTCCCATTCGACCTCCGCGTCCGGCGCGAACCACTGATTCTCGATTCCTTCATTTTGAGGATCGAACCGGAACTGCCAAAGGCCGTTCAGTGAAATCAGCTGCGCATTGGTAATACACTCAGGAACCGGTTCTGTGTCTGTCATTGTATTCATCTCTTCTTCCATTAAATTTATACAGGAAAGCGGGTCCGCCCACGCACCGGGCATCCCCCGTCATCCGAATTTGAAAATCTATCCCCTGCCCGTCCCGCATGGGAATGGCCCGCGTTGTGATTTTTTTGTCAGTTATTACCTTCCGAAAAATAAAGATTGGCCTGTTCGAGGTCCCACACCTCCGGGTCCTCATTCGTCAACTGATATTCCTTGTCCGTACCGGGATTCACCCACCACTCTTCAGTTTGGCCTGCATTCTGATTATCAAAATCCCACAGCAGGCTGAGCTGGACATTGGAATCGATCAGCGCCTGCATCATGCGATGAAACGTGGCCTGCTCGCCGGCCGTTGTTCCGTCACCCTTCACTCCCCATTCGCCGACAATCAGCGGCCGCCCCATAGCGGCGCTGTCCTCGACATAACAGTCCAGCAGCTCTTTGTACTGGCCCGTCAGCCACTCATTGGTCACCGGAGCGTCCGTAAAATAGATATCGGCCCCCGCATCAGGGCCCTTCGGATAGATATGCACGGTGACGGTGTCCATCAGGGAGGGATTGTCCACCGGGAGAACCTGCGCCATCTCCGCGCGGGTGTCCTTTGTCCACGAATGCACCGTCCAGTTGTGGTAGGCACTCGTTCGCGGCTGGGTGTCGCCGCTCATGATGAGCCGCCAGGTGTCAGTGGAACGGACGGTGTCGGCGAACACCTGCTTGGCCACCAGCACGTCGGCGCGGATGAGGTCGTCACGCCCCGTCCAGGCCGGGAGCACAGCCTTGTCGTTGGTGGTTTCAGCCAGCATCATACCCTGCGCCGGCCCGCCCGGTCGGTCGCGCATGACAGTGATGTTGGGATAGTCAACCTCGTTGTTGTATTCATTGCCGAACTCCCAGCCCCAAACGGCCGGTGAGGCGGCATAGCGCTCGACCAGCTCGCGCGTATAGCGCCTGATCAAAGCGATCGACCCGCTGTCCGGACGCCCCAGCGCGGTTTTGTATTCCGCGCAGGTGGCTTCCCCGTACACATTTGTGTTCAACGGGTCCACAGGAACAAAATCCACGCCGGGAACCAGGCAGCCCGCCTCCACCGCGTCGTCCACGAGCTCACCGATCGTAGACGCCGACCAGAAACAGTCGACAATCAGGCCAACGCCGCAACGCTCAGCCTCGGCGAAAAAAAAGTCCAGCCGCTGGAAATAGGCCTCCGCATCCGAGAAATACAGCGACCAGTTAGTAGGCCAGAATCCGGCGGCCAACACGCGCGCAACCGGAATTGAGTGGTCGCGCAGGTATTCAAACCCCTCAACAAAGCTCGTGTCGCTTTCATCGTTGAGGTAGCGTAAGAATGCATCGTAATAGTTGACTCCGAAGGCATGAAGGAGCCGTGGAGTCCCGTCATCATCGTAGCGCACCAGCTTCCCGGCATATTCGCCGGCTTGCGCCACACAGATTCCGTTCGACGTGCCGCAGGACACAACCTTCCAGAACCCGGAACGGTCCGCCGGCAGTTCACTGCCGGCGGAAAGTCCGCCCCCATCTCCGAGATAGTAGCGGGACGTCACCCGGTTCGTGAAAAAAAGATCCGGGCACTGTTTAAGCGCGTAGTTCACGCCGCCGCCGCCCTCCCAGCGGAAGGATACCGAATCCAGCCCGCCCGTTGACGCGAATGTCGCGGAGAACGGCTGCAGGCCGGCATTTTCGGCAAACGCAGCGGAACCAAGCATCAACCACAGTAACAGAATCTTATTCATCTCATCCAATCACTTTTATGGATCTAAACCGGCGCTAGAACGTTTGCGATATTTCGAGGTTGATAAACAGGAGGTCCGCATCCATCGGGCATGCATTCGTCACCAACTCAAAAGAAGCATCCATGGCGCCGGCACCCGTTTCATATTCCGTGCCCGCGGATGTCCACGAGGAGGGGGAGGTCAAACCGCCGGCATTCAAAACGAGGCCGTACTCCAGCCCCCGGCTGGCGGCGTCCAGACGGCGTCTGTAGATATAGGTCATGCAATTGGTTCCCGCACTGTTCACCGGCCCGGAAAGAACCGGATTGACCGCATCCGCATCGTCAACCGTCGGGTTTCCGCCCAGCGCATATTCCGCCAGATTGTCCAGACCGTCCGAGTCGACATCGAAGGTCAGGGCCGCGGACCCATTGGTGTCCGTCAGCCCGAAATCCGCCGCCCAGGCCAGATAACCGATCTGCCCGGGCGACGTCTGGATGAGGCTGATGGTCTTATTGCTGTTGCTCAACTCAAAGAGCGACAGGTCACTCACGGCGACCCCGTCAACCAGCAGCACATCGGTTGACACCATGTAGTTCCAATGCGCCAGGCCGAAATTGTTGGTATCGCTTGTTTGACCGATCGTAATACTGCCGCTGTTGCCCGATTCAAAATTAAACTCCGTTTTCAGCTCCGTTGTTGACAGCCGGTCAATAATGATATCGCCGTCTCCGCCGGCCAGCATGTTCAGCCGACCTTTGTAGAACCTCGCCGTTGCAGACGTAAACAAGCCGTCTTTGATGCTGACAGTCACCGGGTCCGACTTAAACACTGTGTCCCCGGAAACCGCGATATGCCCGTTGATTAAATTGATCAGGATACCCTCCCCCTTCTCCGACCACATTTCAATTTTTGTCAAGTTTGCATTCACGTATTCGCTGTAGTTAGTCCGCGGATCCTCCAGTTCATAGATCGTGGTGATTCCCGATCCCAAAGAGCCGCCGCGCAATGTCATCGCACTGGTAATCGCTCCGCCGGTCTGGCGAATGGCCAGATTTTGCCAGTAAGATCCACACCATGTATTGCCTGTTGCCGCCACCAGCCCGGTCGAACTGCCGGAGGGAAGAATGCCGCCCGGCCAGCCGGCAGTTCCGCCCAGCGCCCCGTCCGGAGCATTCGTATTATTGTTGGATCCGATAAACGGCACATAATCGGCTACCGCAACCGTCGACAACATCATCAGAGCAATCATCATCCATCTTGATTTATTCATCATCGCTTCCTCCTGTTTTCGTGCCTGTGCATCGGGCCGGCGAAAAGCATGTTTAATCTGCATGCATCAACCGCCCGAATTCCGGACGGCAGCCGCCGAGCCTTGAGTTAAACAGAGTACGCTGTCCCGCGCACATGGGAATGGCCCGCATTGTTATTTTTTTATCAAATATTGTTTTCGGCAAAAGAAAAGGATCCTGTGTCCGATCCCGGGCTCTTTTAGAGAAATCATTAAACTCTACTGCTTACGAACAGGTCGGGTCCGCGCTGCGCACAGAGCATTTGGCTTGAAGTCCGCAAATTTTATCATAAATTATTTTCTGTACTGGAAGGCAACACCCTATGGATCCCAGCAAATTTTCCTATGTCCGCAATGTGGCTGCGCCCCGCCTGCCGCAGATCCTGAGCGTCACGCTTGCCAAAAAATCCTATCGCTTCCGGCTGGAGACTTTTTATCTCGATCATCTGATGCACAAAGCCCGCCGCAATCAGATCCGCCGCTGTCACGTTCACGATGTGTTCCATCTGGCGCTGTACAACGAGAACAACCCGGAGACCGATTTACTGATCAATGACCGAATTGTTCCAGTGAAACCCGGCGCCATCGTCATGGTTTCGCCGGGAGTTCCCCACTGTTTTATGCCCTCCGCTCAGGATGCCGCATATGCCGAAATAACCTTCAGCATGGTGGATTCGCAGGGCAGAAGCCTGTCCGCGTGCAGCTTCCGCGACCTTTTTTCGCTGTGGAGCGGCACGGAATACAAAGACCCCGGGCAGATCCTGATGCTCCCGGATCCGGTTCGACTTCTCCTCCGGCACCAGTTCGAAAACATCGCGCAAAAACTGCATCACAACCATTCCAATCTGTTCCCGGCCACGGCCGCGATTTCAGCCCTGATGTTCACGTTAATAGAATCCATGAGCGGGCCGAAAACGAACATCGACCCCAGACTGCTCCGGGCAAAGGAGTACATTGAAAAAAACTATCTGGCGGCACTGTCCCTCAAGGCCATTTCTGCGGAAGCGGGTATGTCTCATGAATACTTCTGCAAACAGTTCAAACATCAGTTTGGTCAGGCTCCATTGCAGTATCGCCAGCAGCTGCGAGTGACTGCCGCCGAGCAGCTCCTGCTGTTTTCTGAACTGCCAATCTCGGAAATCGCCGACCGCCTCGGATTCAACGACATCTATTCCTTTTCCCGCGCCTTTAAAAACAGCTGCGGAATTTCGCCGTCAAAAATCCGCATAAACCGCAACTTGAGCGACACCGCCCCATAACAGACAGCTCTATTTCGCAATGCTGTAGTCGATCTGATTCGGCTCAAAGGAGGGGGTATTGCGCACGTCCCAGTAGGGAAGCACGGTCATGCGCAGAGTGGTGCCGCCGTAGGGAACCAGTGCGATCCGCCCGGGCTCTTTGCACTTGGCCGGCACCATGATCATGGTGCCGCGCGGCGGCAGATTCGGCGTGACTTCAACAAAGCGCTCTTCGCCGTTATGCGGTTTGAATTTCTGATACGCGCTTTTCCAGCCGGGATATTCCGCACCGGCCACTTCAATCCGGAGCGCCGGATTGTCCGGATCCCACGGATCGAGAGGATTGACGTCCGCATTTCGGACAAGCCTGGCAAAATTATCCTTTTCCGGATTCATGATCAGCACAACCCGCCAGGTTCCGGTCGGAAACATATTGTACCCGTAAAGATCGGGGGAATCGTTCGGGGTTCCGCTCCACAGATAGTCATTGATCAATATCTTTTCCTTCGTCCCGGGAACCGGAAGAGTGAAAAGCAACGGTCCGCAGTCGACCGTCATCCCGTTCATCTCAACCTGCTTAAACCGTATTTTCCTCGGAAAATTCAGGGCAATCACATCGCCCTTTTTAAACGCCCGGTCGAGCACATAGAATTGACCCGGCCGCACATTCGGCTGTGCCACGCCATTGACGGAAATCGAGGGATTTTCTGTCCAGCCTGGAATGCGGAAGCGGAACGGGAAGGCGGCCTCTCCGGCGAGGACCTCGATTTCAATTTCATCCGAAAACGGATAGAAGGAATCCTCGCGCAGGGTCACCGTTTGTCCGCCCGTTTCAAAGTCGCACCGGCTGGGGCCGTACAGCGCTTTCACCAGCCCGCCGTCTTTCGACCTCAGCCACTGGCTCCCGACATAATTCGGGAAATAGCGGTTCACTTCGCCGGTGCAGCACCACGGCATCTGCCGCTGCATGTATCCGCCCCAGGCTCCGTTGGATATCGGCGAACGGGTGGTGCCCATGCCGGCGGAAATCTGGTTCATCGCGGACAGGTACTGGTGGGCATCAAAATCCCGGGTCACATTGCCCAGGCCGCCGTTGAGCAGCGCGCGCTCAAGCTTGTCCGCCCACTCCACCTCGCCGGTGGCCTTGAGCATATACGCACAGGCCCAGGTGAATGTGCTGACATCGCAGGTTTCGTGGGTTGCGAGCGACGTTTTCTCCGACAGTCCCTCCTCGCACGCCGGCATGCCGTCCGCGAGCATGTGGAATTTGTCCACCTTGTAAAACGCGTTGCGGGCGGCATCGATATATTTTTCATTGCCGGTCGCCATGTACAGAATGATCGGATTTTTGAGCGCTTCAAAATAGGTGACGCCATGGCAGTCCTGCCGCAGTTCCGAGGCCATCGCCGGGAGCCGGTTTGTCATCCGGTCGCTGCGGCGGATTTCCGTTTCATAGAGCTGAATGGCTTTATCGATATATTTCCGATCGCCGGTCTGCCGGCCGAGCCAGACCAGCGGTTCGATGTTGAAAATATTGCGCGCCGAAACCATCGGAAAGGTGTCCGTGTCATAATGCCTTTTGAGCGCCTCCAGAATTTCCGGATTTCGGGTGGCCTCATATTCGGCCATGAAGGCGCGGAAAAAGCCGACCTGCCCCCAGCGATCGGGTATTTCGCCGCGAATGATTCCGTCCCCGTTTTTTTCCAGCGCGATGCTGCCGTAGATCTGTTTGCGGGCTTTCTCGAGCAGAAACGGATCATCCAGCAGAAGGCCGCAGCGCTCCACCCCGTCGACATAATAGCCGCTCTGCTCGTACGGTTCCCAGCAGAGCACTTCCTGATCCCCCTGGCGGCGTTTGTAGAAAGGCGCCTTTTTGCCGCTCATATCGGCTGTCCACACGTTCTCGCAGAACGGCTCGCAGATCTCGTCGAGATGCCCCGTCAGCCCGTCGCGCTGTTTTTCGAGAAATGCGCGCTGCCAGCCGGCGGGCCGGATGCGGTTGAACGGCAGGCTGCTGAACTGCTCAAACTGCGCCTGCAGGGTGCCGCCGCAAAGCAGGGCAAACATCATCAATCCCTGTAGTTTCTGTTTCATCATCTGTTTCCTCTTCAATTTTGCGGCGCAACGGACCGCTGGCAGTCCTTAATAAACGCGCCGATCTTTCCGGAGAGCAGCTGGACTTTTTCCGGATACTGATCAACCAGATTCGTGCTTTCGCCGATGTCCTTCTTCAGGTTGAACAGCTGCTTCACGGACGGATTGTCCTCGCTCTTCGGGCCGAGCTTCAAAAGCCCTTCGCGGTACTTCCAATCACCCAGCCGCACCGCGGAAAACCAGTAATAAAACTCCTCCGCGCCCGCCGCATCCTGTCCCCCCGCCAGCAGCGGGAAAATATCGTTCCCGTCGATTTTGCGGTCGGGGGGAATCCGTCCGCCGCACAGCCGGACCAGCGTCGGAAACAGATCCAGTCCGGACACGATGTCGTCGCAGACCTGCCCGGCCGGAATGATTCCGGGCCACCAGGCGATGCCGGGGACCCGGTAGCCGCCGTCATAGGTGGTGCATTTTCCGCCGCGCAAGGGGTCCGCGGACCCGGCATTATCATAGCCTGAATACAGGGCCGGGCCGTTATCGGAGCTGAAGAAAACCAGCGTGTTGGTTGCCAGGTTTTCCGCCTTCAGTGTGC
>JBFHEM010000104.1:0-7459 GCA_041584215.1 Tichowtungia sp.
ATTTCCACTGCGGTTGTAAAGGACGGGAAAATGATCGAGCGGGCCGATTTCGGGTTTGCGGACATCGAAAAAGGCGTTCCGATGCCGCGGGATGCGATTTTCAGGATTTTTTCGATGTCGAAACCGATCACGGCGGCCGGGCTGATGATTCTGTTCGATGAGGGCAAATTTAAGCTGGATGACAAGCTTTCTGCATTTATTCCGGAGTTTGAATCCACGCCTGTCTATATGCCCGACGGGGATTCGTACCGGCTCGTGCCGCAGGAACGCGCGCTGACCATCCGCCATTTGTTAACCCATACCTCCGGGATTGCATACAACGGCAGGGGCATTCCTTTCCTGGAATCGCTTTTCAACAATTCAGGGGTTCGTTCCCAGGAACAGACGTTGCAGGAGCAAGTGAGCAAACTTGCGGCGATTCCGCTGGCTTTTCAGCCGGGAACGGCCTGGCAGTACGGATATTCCCTGGATGCGGCCGGCTATCTGATTGAGGTGATGACCGGTCAGCCTCTTGACCGGTTTTTGAAAGAACGTCTTTTCGATCCGCTGGGAATGACGGATACGGGTTTTTTTGTTCCGGAAGAAAAGCTGGACCGGTTGACTGCGCTGTACAGGATGGTCGATGGGAAGCTCGTCAATGCAGGCGGAGACGGTTTTACGGCTCCTCCCAGTCTGTTTGCGGGCGGTTCCGGTCTGGTTTCGACCATGAATGACTATGTTCGGTTTTCAGAGATGCTGCTCAATGGCGGTATCTTAAATGGAAAACGCATATTGACTGAAAAAGCGGTGAAACTGATCGTGACCGATCAGCTTCCTGAAAACGCAAAAGGCCCGCGTCCAGATTTCATGCACGGTTTGGGAGGAGTTGTTGACCGCGGTACTGGAGAGTACGGATGGTCGGGAGCGTGTTCGACGTATTTCAGGATCGATCCGCAAAACCATCTTCTGATTCTTACGATGACGCAATTCAGCCCGAACTCCCATGAGACCTACGGGGTGGAGTTCAGAAACTGCATTCGCGGTGGATTTGAGAGATAAACTTGGAAAGGCGAAGATGAATATGGCGACGAAATGCCAACTGATTTTGGATACGGACATCGACATGGATGTGGATGATGTGGGGGCGCTGGCGCTGTGTCATTCGTTTGCGGACCGCGGGGAACTGGAACTGCTCGGCGTGATCTGCGACAGCGCGTCGTCTTCGGCGGCGGCCTGTGTGCATGTCATCAATGCGAGCCGGAGACGGCCGGACATCCCCGTCGGCAGCATCTGTTCCGCCGCGCTGGCCAAACGGCTGGACTACGAAACCCTGCGGCAGGTGATTCCGCAGCGCGGCAATGACTTTTACAATCAGGCGATCGCGCAAATGAATCCCGCGGCGGCCGCGCAGCCGGTCTGGAACAGCACCACGTTGTACCGCAAGCTGCTCAGTGAGGCGGAGGACGGATCGGTGGTGATCTGCTGCATCGGGTTTTTGACCGCGCTGGCCGATTTGCTGCAGTCTGCGCCGGATATGTGGAGCGAGCTGGACGGGCGGGCGCTGGTCGAGCGCAAGGTGAAAAAGCTGCTGACAATGGCCGAGGCCTATCCGACCATGGGCTACGAGGTCTGCAACTGGGTGATCGACCTGGAGGCGGCCTGCCATGTGCTGAAGGAGTGGCCGGTTGAGCTGGTGGTGAGCCCGCTGGGGATCAATGTCTGGACCGGCGGCACGCTGTCGGATGTGTGCCCTGCAAACGATCCGGTCCGGCGGGCATATGAAATCTACAAGCGCGGGCCGAACCTTCCGCAGCAGAGCTGGGACCTGATCTCCGTCTATTACTGCGTGCGCGGCTGCGACGATCTGTTCCGGGGGCATGCGGAAGGGCACTGCTATTTGAACCCGCTCACCGGCCACTACCAGTGGGGCGAGGCCAACCACCACGTCAAGGAGCACATTTTGCTGGAACAGATTACGGATGACAGCACGGTGGAGGAGCGGATTGAAGACCTGTTGAAACCCAAGGCCATTTCGCGGGAGGTAACTGCGAATGTTTAGCCAAAAAAGGGCCGTGAGGCAATGCCGCAACCAAAAAGCTTGAACCACGAAATACACGAACCACACGAAAATGGATGCCTCCATCTCAGTTCCCCTTTCGTGTATTTCGTGTGTTTCGTGGTTAAAAAACGATCTGGTTTAGTTGTTAATGAGAAAAGCGTTGTAAAGGGAAGTTTGCCGGGAAGATAACGAAATTTAGAAGGACGTTTTTGAGGATGATTATGAGAAGAATATTTTGGATGAGTTTGCTGCTGGCGGCAGTTTCGACGGGAGCCTTTGCGGATGCAAAAATCCTGCAGGTCGATGATTTTGGCGCGGTCGGTGACGGGAAGCACGATGATGTCGGGGCATTGGTGCGGGCGATCGATGCTTTAAAGAAACTGGGGCCGGGCGGGACGCTGGAGTTTACCGCCGGCAGGATTTACCGGCTCGGCCTGCGGGACGACAGCATCGCCCAGATCGATCTTCAGAACATGACCAATGCGACCGTCAACGGCAACGGATCGATGTTGCTGACGACGCCTCGCCAGGCCGCCATCCGGGTGAAGCGCTGTGAGGGCGTGACGGTCAAAAACCTGGTGATTGAGCAGGACCCGCTGGCGTTCACGCAGGCAACCATCACAAAGGTTTCTCCCGAAGACGGTTTTTTTGAAATGAAGATCATGGAGGGGTACGACGATCTCCCAACAGTTGCGATGCTCAGGGAGTGGGGTTTTCCCCGCTGGGACTGGGGCTCCATTCTTGATCCGAAGCTGCGCCGCATCCGCTGGGATACGCGGGACCATTTCCGGGTGACGCAGATCGATCCGATCTCGGAGCGGGCCTATCGGTTGCATGTCCTGGACTCGTTCAAGGACGACCTGAAGCCGGTGCGGGTCGGGGATGTCTACTTTCAGCCGATCCAGTACAATGTCGAAAGCCGGTTGGCCAAAATCGACGGGGGGCGCTACGCCGCCAGCATTCATGTGACCAACAGCGGGGACTGCCTGATCGAGAACGTGACGCTCTACAGCGGCCGCAGCTCGATGACCAGCCGCGTCGACCTCAACTACGGACGGGTCACGTTCAGGGGCTTCAAGGTCATGTTCAGGCCGGGCACCGACCGGATCGTCACGAACTGGCGCGACGGCATGCACTGCAAGGACAACCGCATCGGGCCGACCATCGAAGACTGCTATTTCGAGGGGATGCTCGACGACAGCATCAACCTGAGCCAGAACACGCTGATGGCGTCGGAAATCATTTCGGACACCACCTTCCGGATGGCGAAGGCCGAGGGTCCTAAGCGTTGGGGAAAAGATACCTCAAGCGTTTGGGTCGGTGATGAGCTGATGGTTTTTTATCCGGTGACCGGAGAATACATTGGCCCGTTCAAGGTGGCTTCCGTGAATGAAAATGCGCGGGAGATCATAACGTTTGAGAAGCCGATCCCGAACGTGGTTGCGGGGCAGATCCGGTCGGGGATCGATAAGAATGCGACTCATTTTTACAACCTGAACATGTGCAATTCCGGCTTTATTATTCGGAACAACACGTTCATGCCGCAGCGCCGCCACGCGATGCTGGTGCGCAGCCCGAACGGTCTGATTGAAGGCAATACGATTGAAGAGGTCGGCGGGCACGGCGTGCTGCTGGCCAATGAGTACGGCCATTTTTATGAAGGCCCGTTTCCTCAGAACATTGTGGTTCGCAGCAACACGATCCGGAACACCCATCTGGCCCCGATCTGTGCGGAGACGCACTCCGGGCCGGAGGTCAACCGGCTGGTCAAAAACATTGAAATCACAGGGAACACGCTGACTTCGGACGCGCCGGCCATTGAGCTGAGCAGCGTGGCGAACGTGGAGGTGGCGAACAACCGCTTCCGGTCCCTGGACGGAAAGGAAATGGCGGAGCCGGTGCAGGTGAAGACCTCAATCGGTGTTCGAATCAGGTAAGAGGAGCAGGCTGGAGCTGGTTCAGTAACAAATTATATGGAGGATCTTAGAATGAGGACAATAAGAACGAGGAATTGTTGTTGCAAAGCTGTTGTTGCCGTTGTCGTGTTGTGGGCTTTCAGCAGCATGGTTCATGCGGCCACGGTCAATGTCTGGCTGGATGATGGCGCTCATGCTGCCGGATCAACAAGCACGGGGCAGGCATTTTCAAATCTTCATGATGCAACCTGGGATGTGACGGCGACGCAGGAGAACGGTCTTTCAGATATTGGCGCTGCAGTAATGACTGTCAGGCTGGCCAGTTTTATCTGGAACGGAGATTCGCGTGAATCCACAGCCGGTGGAGGAAACGGATTATCCGTTCGGTCGGGAAGCAATAATTCCTGGATGGATGCAAACAACCATGAGGGGTCGGCGTTCCATCTGAAATTCTACAGTGATGCAGCCAAAACAACGGAAATTACCGATTTGGATATCACGTTCAAGTCTCTCGTGACGCGGACTGCCAATGCCAATCTGGCGGTGAATGCGTATGCCGGTTCCGGTGTGCTTGCCATCAGCGGTGATGGAACAAATGATACAGATACGGTCTCTCTGGGCGGGACCGATATGATTTACACCGACGACAGTTCCAATTCTTTTGCAGAGGAAACGGATCTGGTTCCCACCGGTTATACCAACCTAAATTTTTATACGATCAGCGGAACGGATGCGATTACCTTCAGCGAAGAGGACACATTCTGGATTCGCCGCTATAATCTGAATTCTGCTGCTGATACGGCCTATCAGGTGGCAAATCTAACATTTGATATTGTTCCGAAACCTGCGGAGGTTTCTGTGTGGCTGGATGATGGCACTCATGCCCCCGGTTCGACGAGTGCCGGTCAGGCCTATGCCAACCTGCGGGATGCGAGCTGGGATGTGACCGCCACTCAGGAAAATGGTCTGGCTGATATCGGCGCTGCCGTAATGAATGTCCGGTTGGTCTGTTTCCAGAGCGCCGGCGACTCACGTGAATCCACGACCGGCGGAGGAAACGGATTAACGGTTCGTTCGGGAAGCAATAATTTCTGGATGGATGCTTTTAATTATGAGGGTGCGGCATTAAATCTGTCATTTTTCAGCGATATTAATAAAACGACGGAAATAACCGGATTGGATATCACCTTTAAATCCCTGATGGCGCGGACTGCGAATGCGAATCTGGCCGTTAATGCCTATGCCGGGTCGGGTGTGCTGGCGATCAGTGGCGAAGGGACAAGTGATTCGGATACGGTTTCTTTAGGCGGAAATAATCTGATTTATGCAAATGACAGCGTGAATGCATTTGCCGAGGATACGGATCTGATTCCTGCCGGTTTTTCCGGTACAGATTTCTACACGATCCGCGGGTCCGGTGCGGTCAGCTTTAATGAGAACGATACCTTTTGGCTTCGCCGCTATAATCTGAATTCTGCTGCTGATACGGCTTACCAGCTGGCAAACCTCACATTTACGGTAAAGGCAATCGATGGTTATTATGCGTGGGCAAGCTCCTACAAGCTTGCGGGCGGTCCCTCCGATGATGATGACGAGGATGGGCTTTCCAATATTCATGAATATGGAGTGGGTGGCGACCCAACGGATGCGCTCAACCTGGGAACCTCTCCTGAATTTTCTGCTGTGAACAGCGGGGGGGGAAGCGTGTTCAATTATGTGTATCCGCAGCGGGCGGGTTCCGGCAGTGAATTGAGCTATACTCTTGAGTTGAATACGAATCTTGTATCCGGGGTGTGGACCAATGCCGGATATGCCGTGATGGGAACGAACGTCACCGGCGGTTCGCTGGACTTCGTAACGAATGTGATTGATGCGGTAGAAGCCCAGAAGTTTGTTCGCTTGGTTATTGAGTAGTCGAGGCCGCCTGCCGAAGAATAGCAGCAGTGATTTTTTTGGCTTTCTTCGGCGGGAGTGGATTTGTTTATAAGTAGAAACGGAGCCATGAAATGAAGATGAGACGGCGTGATTTTCTGGGAGCAGCGGCGGCGGGAGCGGCCGGTACGGCGGTGGCCGCAACGACGGGCGGTTTGGGGCGCAAAAAGCGGCCGAATATTATCTACATGGTCGTTCATGATCTGGGCCGTCATTTCAGCCCCTACGGGGTGCCGATCGATACGCCGAATCTGCAGGCGTTTGCCGACGGGGGCATTGTGCTCGAAAATGCCAGCTGCGCCGCTCCGCCCTGCGGGCCCTCCCGTGCGTGCTGCATGACCGGCGAATATGCCCACACCAACGGGGTGACCGGATTGCTCAACCACGGGTCGCTCTGGTCGTTGTCGACCCGGCGAAAAACCATTGTGGACTACCTGAACGCCGCCGGCTATGAGACGGCCTGGGCCGGGTTCCAGCATGAGCGGGATCACTTTGAGGATAACCATTACCAGGTCAACCTGCCGCACCGGAAGACTAAGGAAAATACGGATGTGTTTATTGAAAACGCCGTCGACGATGCCATCGGTTATTTGGAAAGCCGGCACGACTCAAGCAGGCCGTTTTATCTGAATATCGGCACGCAGGAGGTCCACGAAAGCATGTGGGGACCCCATGCGTTTTATACAAAACGCTATGACCGACCGAACAACCTGTATGGGATCGATGAGCTGGACGATGTGTATGTTCCGGCCCATTGTCCGGACAATCGGAAATCGAGGGAAATGTTTGCGCGGTTCGTGCCGTGCATCCGCTATATGGACTCCCAGTTTGGGCGGCTGGTTGCCGCGGTGGAGCGCCTGGGCCTGCGCGAAAATACCTTGTTTGTTTTCACGACGGATCACGGGGTGGTCGCCTCCCGCGCCAAAAGCACCGTCTATGAACGCGGTATGGAGATCGGGACGATCATCCAGATGCCCGGGGTGATCCAGCCCGGAGATCGCATGAAGGAACTGGTCAACAACATCGATATTCTGCCGACCATGCTTGAAATGGCCGGTGCGGCGGGTTCCTCCGAAGTGCAGGGGCGCTCCTTCTGGCCGCGCCTGTGCGGCGAGGAATATACCCCGACCAAAGCGATCTTCACCGAGCGCAACTGGCATGAAAACTATGATCCCATCCGCACGGTGCGAACGGACCGCTATCACTATATCCGCAATCTGCATCCCCACGCCAAACGCCACTTGCTGCCCGCCGAAATCCTCAGTCATCCGAATCCGGTTTTGCGGGAATCCTGGCCTAACCACCGCGTGGCATTCGGTGATTTCGATCAGCCCGACAATCCCTACTTCCGGTTTTTCGGACAGCGCCCGCGCGAGGAGCTGTACGACCTCCAGAATGACCCGGAGGAATTTGTCAATCTGGCGGCCGACCCCGCACACAGTAAAATAAAAACCGAGCTGGCGGCTCTGTGTGACGACTGGATGCGCGCAACGAAGGACCCCATATTGGACGGTCCGATCCCCGGGACCGACCGGATTCGACAGGTGGTGGCCGGCCGGATGAACCGGGCGGC
>JBFHEM010000105.1:0-7300 GCA_041584215.1 Tichowtungia sp.
ATCGGCTGTTATCGAATCCACCACAATGTCTCCGGTCCCGCCGGACAGCATATTGAATGTTCCCTTCCTCTCGGAAAATACGCCGATATGCAGCAGTCCGTCTTTCATATTGACGGTTGAACGATAGCGATCCTCCAGCAGCTTCAACTCCCCCAATTCCACATGCCCGGAAAGAACGCTCAGCGACATTGACTCAGCCAGTGAAGACCACAGAGTGAAACCCCCGGGGATATATAGATTGGTATACGAAGCATAATCTGTTCGGGAATCGTCAATTTCGTACAATGCATATTCACCAAGAGTTGAACTGGCAGTTGAATAGATATAACCAGCGGTCTGTCGCACCGGGAACTTTATCGTCGAGGAAATCCAAACATTGTGAGTTGCAGCGACTAGGCCGGTCGAGCTGCCCGAAGGGAGCGCCAACCCATCCCAGTTGTTCGCCGAAGTTAGAGATCCATCCGGAGAATCCGGATTATTGTTCTGCCCGATAAACGTGACATAGGTCGCCGACGCACTGCCGGCCAAACCGCACAGTACCGCCATTCCAATCATCCTCATCATCCATCTTCTCATCGCAGTCTCCTTTTCGTTTTCCAGTTTCCCAACCCTGACTTATAGAATCCCAACCTCCGACTTCCGACCTCCGACTTCCGGCCCTCACGGGTTTCCAGAGCGTTTTAAATAAATCTATAACCACACCCCAAGCTCTTCGGAATACCGAAGAAGCTCGGCCTACAAACAAACTTGCAGGACAGCCTTCCCGAAGGGAGGCTGTGTGCGGCTGCAGTTCAGTTCAAACGCTCTAAACCGCAGAGCCCCTCAAAATAAATCACCATTTTTTGCATCAAATTGTCTTCAACATCAAAACTCGTCCCTTTTCATCTGCAACGGAATATGCTGCACGATAAACACAGGAGATCCTTTTGCCTTCGCCGCCTGCAGCGTCTGAACAATCCAGTCATGATGCGCCCCGGACTCTCCGGGAACCGGCACGAACAGGATGCCCATCAACGCGGTGATGACCGCACCCGTAAATGTCCGGCGACCGGTCATCCGTTCCACTCGTCCAGCCAGTGAACAGCCTTTATCTTTTTCGTATCGATCGGATTCGCACTCTTCAGGCGGACGGTGCGGGTTTCGCCGGCGCGCAGATCGAAAAACTCGTCCGACACATAAACCGGTGCGCCATCGGTGCAGCCTTCGCCGATTCCTTCAAAATGAACACAGCGGGCGAATTTCCCAGTCCTGAGTGTCACATCAACCTGGTAACGTTCCAAGGCCTGGAAGCCAGCGGAGCCTGCCCCCCCATTTTCTTCCAATGCCTGGACAAATTTGCGCCCGTCGCGGCTCGCGACTTCCAAACATTGGAACCCGGTGACTTCAAGGTTCGGCTCCGGCCACGACACCTCTTTCCAGAAGTTGGGGAAGAAGATGCTGCTCCGTTTTTCGCCGTCGCAGTCCAGCTCGGCGAACAGAAAGCTGTCGGATGCGCCGCTGAAACCGGACGTTTCGATTTCCGCCAGCACGGTGGAGGCGTTGGCCGGAATGTTTACTTCCAGCTCACGACTCCATTTCTGCTCGCCACTGACCGTCTCCTCTCCGAAGAGAATCTGCCCTGTAAACGCCTGCAAGGCGTCGTTGCAGACGCAGAGCTGCCAGCCGTTTTCATCGGGCCGCACCTTCCAGCCGATCTGCAGCGGGCGGGCGGCGCGCTTGGCGGCATAATAAGCCGCTTTGGGAACGCCGTACCAGTCGACCACCGCCCAGCTGCCGGTGGGCCACGAGTCGGAATACATCCAGAACAGCGAGCCGGAATTAACGGGGCGCTTGGTGCGGTAGCCGAACATTTCGTCGTGCATGGCTTCGGCGTGGACGGTCAGGCCGTATTTGATGAATTCGGCGTGATCGCGCGGCTCACCGAAGAAGGTCTGGCAGAGCGCGAGCTGGCGCTTGGCGAAGGTGCGGGTGTCGTGGTGATCGTAGGGATTGCGCACAATGCGGTAGTCCCACAGGTCATCCATCGGCCACCAGTGCTCCGGAGGCATAAAGCGTTCGAAACTCTGCCGGCGGGCCGGGCCCTGGATGGCAAATTCAGAGTTGAACGAGGTGTCGATGTGATTGACGCAGTTGCGGTAGTCATAAAAACCTTTGGAACCGGGCGCGAATGTTTCGCCGAGCGCGCTGAGATGGGCATCGCCGGACTTCGGGTGGTTGCCGCTGTCGACATAGGCATAGGGCGAGCCGCGGCGGTAGGGGCGGAACGGGTCGAGCGTCTGCACGATGCCGGGAATCGTTTCGTCGAAGAGCGAGTCGCCGTGATTGACCATCTTGCGGAAGAAGTCGCCGGACTTTTCGTTGCCGCCGACCCAGTAAACGATCGAGGTGTGCACGCGCAGGCGCTTGACCTGATATTCAACCTCTTGGCGAACTTCCTCCACGAACCAGGCGTGGTCGTCGGGCACATCGCCGCAGGCGAACATGAAGTCCTGCCAGACCATCAGGCCGAGCTCGTCGCACAGGTCGTAAAACAGATCTTTCTCGTAGATGCCGCCGCCCCAGACGCGCAGCATGTTGAAGTTGGCTGACTGGGCCAGGCCCAGCATGTGCTGATATTTTTGATCGGGGATCGCGCCGGTGAAGCTGTCGAGCGGCACCCAGTTGGCCCCTTTGCAGAAGCAGTGCTCGCCGTTGACAATGAAGGCGAACCCCATCTTGTCGGCGCCGAGCGGTTTTTCTTCGAGCCGCACCTCGCGGATGCCGAATCGTCCGACCCTGCTGTCGGAGACCGCGCCGTTTTTGAGCAGCTGGATCTCGTAGGCATAGAGCGGCTGCGCGCCCATGCCGTTGGGCCACCACAGCTGCGGATTTTCGACGAACACATTGCGGAAGTTTTTAATGCCGGTGGCGGGCCAGGTTTCCTCGGCCAGCCGCGAGCCATCCGGCGCGCTGACGGTCAGCTTCAGCTTCAGCCCCTCGGTTCCAACCTCCTGCACCGCGCCGTCGAGCGAGATAAAAAACGACACGGCACCGTCGCAGGCGGTATGAATGTTGATCCCGTCGAGGCAGACCCGGTCGTACGACTCCAGCAGCACCGAACGCCAGATGCCGGCACCGGGACAGTCCGGGGCCCAGTCCCAGCCGAAATGACACTGCGCCTTGCGCACAAAGATGCGGTGGTCGTTAAAGCAGGCGAAATAGGGTTCGGCGTCGTGCTGCTTCATCACAATGCAAACCGGCTCGATGCAAACCATCAATTCGTTCGGTGCGCCGGTCTTCAGTCGGCCGGACACGTCAAATCGGTATTCGCGGAACATGTTTTCCGTGCGGCCGATTTTTTCGCCGTTCAGATAAATATCGGCAATCGTGTCAATGCCTTTGAAAACCAGCTCGGCAACGGAGTCGAGCTCCGCGTCCGAAACCGAAAACTCGCGCCGCATCCACCACGCCTTTTCGGTGACCCACTTGTTCCGGGCGATGCTGTCGGAAAAATACATTTCGTCGAGCCTGCCGGCCGCCATCAGGTCGACATGCACATCGCCCGGCACTGTGGAGGGAATCCATTCGCCGGCGGCCTGCGCCATTTTGCCGTACGCAGTCCCCTGCAGCTCCCACGCTCCATCTAAAAAAATTTGTTTCATCCCTGTTCCTATCACTTACCAACTTCGTCGGGCAGAATCATGGACAGCAGAATCATTCCCGCTGCCGAATTTCTCATAATTCTGCTGTTAATGATTCTGCCTACACATCCTCCTGCCCCGGCTCAGCCAGTTCCGCCTGCAGTTCATGAACCCGCTTTTCCGTCAGCGGATAAAACGCGACCAGCAGCGCGGCGAGGCCGACGAAGCCCATGGGCACGAGCATGTAAAGCAGGCGCATGCGGGTGATGACGGCTTCGGGCTGCACCTCGACCTCTGCGTTAAAACCGGACCACTGGAGCATGTAGCCGCTGAGAATCATGGTGAGTGCGATCCCGGCCTTGC
The DNA here is from genome assembly GCA_041584215.1 of Tichowtungia sp. Lineage (GTDB taxonomy): Bacteria > Verrucomicrobiota > Kiritimatiellia > Kiritimatiellales > Tichowtungiaceae > Tichowtungia. Next base: position 3,984 of record JBFHEM010000105.1, read on the forward strand.
AGGCCCAGCTGTAGGAGGCGCCGAACATGCCCTCGCGGCGGCGGCCGGTCTTCTTTTCGTCGAGGTCGCAGATGTCGGCGAGCATCGAGGAGGCCAGCGTCCACATGCAGGAAAGGCCGGGCGCGGCGAGCGCCAGGGTGATGATCTGCAGCCAGGGATTTTTCGGGGTGTAGAACCACCAGCTGGTGCCGTAGGCGATCACCACCATCAGCAGGCCGCCGATCAGGGTGGCTTTTTTCCCGGCGCGGGCCGCAATGTATGCAATCAGCGGAACCAGCCCCATGCCCGCGGCCTGGAAGGCGAAGTTGGCGTACATGTTGAGCCTGGCCACGCCCTCCTTGTCGCCGCCGAACACATAGTAGGTGTTGATATAGACGGCGAAGCTGTTGACCATGAAAATACCGAGCATCACGCAGACGGTCACCGCGATCAGCAGCAGGAACACCCGGTTGGAAAAGGTGGCCTTCACCGCGGGCCAGAAGGCGATTTTGTCCTGCTCGTGCTTCAGGGTTTCCCGGCATAAAAAGGCGGGCAGCACCCCGCACACCAGGATCAGTGCGCCGAAGGCGAGGCCGACCCAACGCACGCCGGCCACATCGTTGCCGCCGCCCCATTTCTGGGCCAGCACCCACATCGTGCCGAGCCCGAGCCCGCCGACGGCCTGGAAGACGGTGCGATAGGCCTGCACACGGGTGCGCTCATTGTAATCAGAGGTCAGCTCCAGCCCAAGCGCGCCCCACGGAACCATGAAAACGGTGTAGGCGGTGTAGTACAGGAAAACCATGCCCATGAAATACCAGCCGATGGCGGTCGCGGAACAGCCGGCCGGCGGACTCCAGATCAGCGCGAACATCACCGCGCACAGAACGGCGCCGATCAGCACAAACGGACGCCGCCGGCCCCAGCGGGTGCGGGTGTTGTCGGAAATGTTGCCCATCAGCGGGTCGGACAGCGCATCCCAAATGCGCGGCAGGCCGAGCGCCCAGCCGAGCAGGCGCGGATCGACCCCCAGCCCCATGTTGTAAATCGGAAACGCCAGATAGTTCAGCGCATTGGTCATATAGACGTCCGCAATGGACCCCAGCGCCCACGCCGATTTCTTCGTGCGGCTCAGCGTTTTTCCTGTGTCATCTTTTTTCATAAACAATCTTTCTGAAACGCCTCGGGCACTCACCACCGGCCGTGCTCCTGATTGGCCTGCTTCAAATCCCACAGGCCGGGATCGTCATTCGTCAGCTGATATTCCTTGTCCGTACCGGGATTAACCCACCAGTCAGAAATTTGACCCGAATTTCGGTTGTCAAAGGTCCACAGCAGGCTCAGCTGCACCCCGGAGTCTATCAGCGCCTGCATCATCCGGTGAAACGTCTGCTTTTCGTCCGTCGTCGTGCCGTCGCCCTTCGCGCCCCACTCGCCGACCACCAGCGGACGGTCGATCAGCCCGGACTGCAGCTGATAATGATCCATCAAATCCTGATACTGTCCGGTCAGCCACTGGTTGGTGACCGGATCGTCATTCGGAAAATAGACCACCGGGCTGCTGTTGGTCGATCCGGGATAGACATGCACAGTCACGGTGTCCATCGGGGACGGATTATCGACCGGCATGACGAGTCCGTTCTCCGTTCGTGTGTCGAACGGAGTCCATGCGTGATCGACCCAGTTGCGATAAGCGGACGAGCGCGGACTGCTGTCGCCGCTCATGATCAGCCGCCAGGTATCAATCGAACGAACGGTTTCAGCAAAAAGGGTTTTAGCCACCAGCACATCGGCGCGGGTCAGGTCGTCGGGCCCTGTCCAGGCCGGAAGCACGGTCAGATCATTGGTGGTCTCCTGCAGCATCATTCCCTGCCAGGTCGGCCCGCCGGGCCGGTCGCGCATGGCGGTCATGTTGGGATGGTCGACCCCGTTGTTGTATTCGTTGCCGAACTCCCAGCCCCAGATGGCCGGCGAGGCGGCATAGCGGCTCACCAGCTCGCGCGTATAGTGCTCAATCAACGCGTTTGATCCGCTGTCCGGACGCCCCAGCGCGGTTTTGTATTCCGCGCAGGTGAGTTCCCCGTACACATTCGTGTTCAGCGGGTCCGGCGCAATAAAATCCTGCCCCGGCACCAGAATCCCGGCATCGACCGCGTCGTCCACCAATTCGCCCACGGACACCATCGCCCAGAACAAATCGACGATCAGACCGATTTCGTGCTCTTCGGCCTGCTCGACAAAAAAATCCAGCCGCCGGAAATACTCATCGCGGTCCGAGAAATAGAGCTCCCAGTTTTTGGGCCAGAATCCCGCGCACAGCACGCGCGCGACCGGGATGCTGTTGGTCTGCAGATACGCAAATCCCTCGACAAACGAGGTATCGTTGGAATCGGAGAGATAGCGGATGAACGCGTCGTAGTAATTGACGCCGAACGCACACAGCGGTTCCTGCGAACCGGACCCGTCGTAATGCACCAGCCTGCCCGCATATGTGCCGGATTCAGCAACGCCCACCCCGGCGGATTCCGCATATGCCGCAACACGGAAAAAGGAGCACCCGTCCGACAGAGCCTGCTCGACCGGCAGCATTTCCTGATGCCCGAGGTGATAGGTTGATGCCGTGCCGGCATCAAATGCAGGATCCGGACTGCGCTGCAGCGCATAGTTGACCCCGCCCTCCCCGAACCATTCAACCCGGACAGAACCGTTGGTCGCCGCCGCGTCAATGAACAGATGCGGCCCGGCGGCCCGCGCCGCGGCGCACAAAAACAACGCCAGGCTGAAAAAAAACACTCTCATTCGCGGTCCTCTTTTGCCTGAAGCCGGCGATTGGCTTCCTGCAGCGCATCCAGCATATAGGCGCGATGGTTGTCTTCGGTGATGTTCCAGTGCCCCTGATCAATGTGCTCGAAATCAAAGTTCCAAAGTGCGGAAAGCGGCACCTCGTTTTCCAGAATCAGCCCGAGCATTTTTTCAAACTGGCGGCGCTCCTCTTCGTGTGTTTTGTCTTTTCCATTGGGGCCGAACTCGCCGACCCACAGCGGCTTCTTCACCCGCCGGGAAATGTCCATCATGAACGGCAGCTGTTTTTCGGGGCCGTACTCGACGAAGCCGACTTCATGGCGTTTTTCATCCAGCGAGTAATAATAGAAATGGGCGGACAGCGTATTCATCGCCGCGCTGTCCTGCAAAAATATCTCTTCCCATTCGGCGCGGCTGTCGTTCTTCCAGGAACCCCCGTGAGCCGTATGCCAGGCGACGGGGCGCGGCATCGCGTCGCCGGAAAGAATCGGACGATGCGAATCGATGGCGCGGACGGTTTTCACAAACTGCTCATA
>JBFHEM010000106.1:0-7141 GCA_041584215.1 Tichowtungia sp.
CGAGCTGGTGCTGACCCCGACAGCAACGGCCCCGATGGTGGTCGGCGCGGTGATCAATCAGCTGCTGGATCCGTTTGAGCCCCACCAGTTTGAAATGGGCTATGAAGAGCCCGCCGGGATCCGGATCATCCCCTATAACAAAGACTGGGTGCCGCGCTTTTCATCGCAGGCAACTCGCGCCTCGTGGGCGCTTTCCCGCAGCCGGATGGATTTCTATCTGGTGACGCGCGGTATAGCCCGTGATATCCGGCAGAGTTCGGCGGCGGATCAGGAGGAGATCTATGCGTTCCTGCGCGAGCGGGTGATTTGCTTCGATGACATCAGCATGACGCAAAACGGGCTGGATGGGGATCGGGCGGATGCAGAACATATTTTTGATGACATTGTCGATGATATGGAGCAGTTCTATACGAACGGGGTTTCGGTTTCCTGCCTGCTGATGCAGAGCACCATGTCCAGGGGCGCTCAGACCTACAGTGCTGCGGAGCGGGTGGAGGATTCCACCTATTTTGCGCAGTATATGGATGCGCAGCTGGCGGCGCGCGGAATTCCGCTGCCGTCCTACGGGCTGATCGATGCCTCGCGGGCCAAGTTTTACAGCAACTGGCAGACGCTTTTGAGTTCGTGGGTGGCCGGCATGAACGCGATCGGCCGGCCGCCGGTAATGATCGTTCAGGATTATCCATCGTCCATTGTTTTAGGGAACGGCAGCGCGCAGGCTTTGCTGGATGTCATGGCGTACACCGTCAACACCTTGGGGCTCAAAAGCTACTGGTGGATCGCCGGCGGAACGGATGTGAATGATGGCGGTGACCTGACTCCTTTGGAGGGCCGCAACTACATGATCAACTCCATGAGCAGCTATTTTGCTTTAAGCGGCGCGGCGGCGGTGACGACCGGGCTGCTCTTCGGGGATTTCCATTACATCTATTCCAGTGATACGCCGGACCGCATGGACGGTCCCTCATACTCCGCGCTCGAAGTGCTGAACGAGATCTACAACAAAGCGCTGCGTTATCAGACTTCACCGGCATTGCCGGATTCATCCGCATATGCCGGATGGGTGTCCCGCATGCTGGGCAGCTGGTCACCGTCCGCCGACGGAGAGGATGATCCGGACGGTGACGGGGTGAACAACGCCTTTGAATATTTCCTGGGAACCCATCCCTATGTGGCGGATGCCGACTGGTCCGGCCTGCCGAAAATTACGGGGACCGATTCGGAATCCGGTTCTCTGCTGTTCGAATACACCCGGTCGGGCAATGCGGACGATGCCTCGCTGCGGTTTCTGGCGGCGGACTCGCTGACCCATTCGACCTGGAGCACCCGGGTTCCGGGCAGCGACTGGACCGTTCAGTCGCAGGTTTCGAACGCAGACGGAACGGTGACGGTCACCATTGCGGTGCCGCTCAGCGGAACACAGGAATTTTTTAAGACAGGTGTGGAGACATCATCAGAATAGGGAGTATCGGTATGTTAAAAACAGGTTTGGGATTGATGGTTGCGGCGGGGTTGCTGACGGGTTGCCAGACGGCGAAAACGCCGCAGTGGATGGTGTGTGTGACCGATCAGCGCTACACGCAGGTGGACGGAAACGAACGCGTTTATAAAGACGCCAAGGCCGGATCGCTGATCGCGATGGATGTCTCGACGGTTCCCCCGAAAAATTTCCAATGTCTGGAAAATGTGCCGGCCAGCCTGATCGGCCCGCCGGTCTCAGTCGCTGTGACGCCGTGCCAGAAGTTTGCCCTCGTGACCGGTGCGATGAAAGTGAACCCGGACAGCGCGGCCGAGCAGATCCCGGACACGGTCCTCAGTGTGGTTCGGCTGCAGTCGGGTGCGCCGAAAATTATTCAGCAGATTCAGGTGGGGCAGCAGCCCTCCGGCGTGGAAATCAGCCGCGACGGGACGCGGGTGCTGGTCGCCAACCGCGCCGCCGGGTCGGTTTCCCTGCTGGCTCTGGCAGAGAACGGGCACGTTGAACTGCTCGGAACATTTTCTGTCGCCAAGCCGGAAGACAGTGTGTCGCACGCCGCCTTTTCGCCGGATGGCACGCGCGTGCTGATTACGCTCAACAAGGCGGAAAAAGTCCTTTTTTGCTCCCTTGAAAAGGATCAGCTGAAGGTGTTGCAGGAGGTCGTTTGCGGCGACGGGCCGTATGTTGCGGAGTTTGCCCCGGACGGACAAAGCGCCGTGATCGGCAATGTGTACGGCGGAACGCTGAGTCTGCTGCAGATCGGCGATCAGACCGCGGAGGTGGTCGATACGATCCCGGTCGGGATTCTGGCCGAGGGAGTTGACATCAGTCCGGACGGAAACTGGATGGTGGTGAACTGTCTGGAAAACACCAACATGAAGTCGGACAACCCGGCGCACCGCGAGACGGCCATGGTGGTTCTGTTTGAGAAGCAGGGTAAAACCTTTGTAACCATGGATACGATTCGCGTGGACGGCATTCCGCAGGCCGCCATCTTTACGCCGGACGGGCAGTACGTGGCGGTCGCCGGCAACGAAAAACAGAGCATCCGCTTTTATCGGGTGAACGGCGGCGAACTGCTGGAAACAAAAATTGAAATTCCGTGTTCCGGCGGTCCGGGAGCGATGCGCATTTCAATGTAGTTTCTGCCGTCCTTATCCGGCAACCAGTTTGTAAATAGCTCAGCAGGGTCTGTTGAATCAGAATTATTATGAAAAAAAAGTTGGTCGGATTTGTCTGGGTTCTGTTTGCCGCCGCACGGAGCGCAGCGTTTGTGTTCGCTCTCGGCGATTCGGGGATCAGCGTGTTTTTTCCGGGCAATCCGGTTCCGGACAAGCTGGTTGGCGCTGCGTATTCCTCCAGCAACAACAACTGGGACCGCTGCTGGGGAACGCCGTCTTTCGGAGAGTATTCGGCCGCGGATCCGGACCTGCTGGCCTACCATGCCGCCATCCTGTCGGATGCGGGGGTCGATTTTATCTTTCCGGACTGGGCCAACAACACGCCGTTCCACCCGCTGACGGATCATTTTATTTTTCGGACCGGCGAGTCGTTTGATACCGAATCCGATCATCCCTGGATTGTCTGGACCACGGAGGATCTTTACGCGGTCGCCGGCGACTTCAACGGAGACGGCCTGGACGATGTCGGCCACTGGAGCGCGACGAACGGGAAATGGCGCTTTCTTTATGCTCCGAACTTTGAGTACCCCCAGGGCTGGGGAAACTGCCTCGACTGGACCGCTGCCAAGGGGACGAATTATTATCCGTTCACCGGCGACTTCAACGGCGACGGCATCAGTGATCTGGGACTGCGGGACACGACCGACGGCATCTGGTACGTTCGCCTGAGCACCGCCCCTGAAACCTGGAGCACCTCCGAAACGATCCTCGCGGACAAGGCCTCCGGTTCCCATTACCAGCCGTACACCGGCGATTTCAACGGCGATGGAATCCTGGACATCGGCATGCGCGACCCGAATAACGGAAAGTTTTTCTTCTGGAGCGGGCCGACGTACTCGCAAAGCGTATATCAATGGACCTCCGGGTACGGCTACCGGGGCTTCAGCGGCGACTTCAACGGAGACGGCGTCTCGGACATCGCGATGCATGATCGGTCCAGCGGGACGGTCAGCCTGAAATACGGCCCGTCGTTTTCAACCGGTCAAACGGTTTTATGGCCGACGAAACAGGGCGACTACTGGACCCCGATCGCCGGGGACTGGGACGATGACGGCAAATCGGATATCGGCCTGCATAACCGGTCTCCTTACCGCAATGATATTAAATCCATTGAAGACAACACCTTTGCGCTGTTGGATAAATGGGCGACACTTCCGGAATCACCGAAAATGGCATTCATGCTCGGTATCCGGGATCTGGACCACCTGCCGGACGGCCGTTTTCAGGCCAAGGTGGATTATGTGTACGATGAGATCGTTCAGAATCCGGTGTACGGCCCGCTGGTTCAGTATTACGACGGCAAGCCGCTGATGCTGGTCTGGACAAGGTGCCCGACCCTGTTTCCGGGCGGCATCCCGGACTGGACGGATGACCGCTTTACCGTGCGGTTCGGAACGGCCTATCTCGACTATGCAGGGAACGGCGACCTGCTGGAGGACGACCCCGGCCTGCTGACGGATGAACTCGGCTCTGAAACCCGGGCCATCTACGGGCACTGGAGCTGGGAGCAGCGCGAAGTCCGCGCCTGCAGCGTGGATGAACTGGACCGCCCGGAGTGCATGACCGTTCAGACAGCCTATCGGCCGGGACAGGGGCTGGATGCACAGCCGAATGCGGGCGGGGCGTTTTTTGAGGAGACCTGGCGCGCGGCGCTCAACCTCGACCCGCACATCGTCCTCATCCCGACCTTCAACGAATGGGGAACCAACGAACACGCCTACGCTGAAATTGCGCGGGACATGGAGCCGTCGGTGGAGTTCGGCACCCTGTTCATGGACATTCTCAAGGAGCAGGCGGCTCTCTATAAAACCAGTCGCAGTGATATTGTTCTTCGCAACAGTTCATCCGGCGACTGGAGCGCCTATAACGCCCCCGATTTCTATTACCGGACGGAGTTTGATTCCTGGGTCGGAGGCGCGGAGTATCAGGCGGTCGCCGGAAACTTTATGAAAGGCGGGAAGCCGGGGTTCGGTTTGCGCAAAACGGAGACAGGAATCTTTTTCATCCGTTCCGCAGCTGAAAATCTTGCCTCCGGCTCGGAGATCGTAATCCCCTGGCCTTCGCGGACCGGCGCGCTGTACCAGGCCTTTGCCGGCGATTTCAACGGCGACGGCATCAGCGATCCCGGCGTGCGGGACACCGCTACCGGAATCTGGGTTGTCCGCCTGAGCACCGCCGATGAAACCTGGAGCGCCTCGGAAACAATGGTTGCGGACAAGGTCTCCGGCAGCCACTACCAGCCGTTCACCGGCGACTTTAACGGCGACGGGGACTGGGACATCGGCCTGCGCGACCCGAACAACGGCAGGTATTTTTTCTGGGCCGGGCCTGACTACAATCAGTCCTTTTATCAGTGGACCTCCGGTTCGAGCTACAGCGGCTTCAGCGGCGATTTCAACGGCGACGGCTTCTGGGATATCGGATTGAGAAACGAATCGACCGGCCTGATTCAAATCCGTTTCGCCGAACCAGACGGATCGCTCTCGTTCGGCGACGCGCAGACCATCGATACGGCTCCGTCCGGATCGGGATACGACGTCCTGTCCGTCGATGTCCGTTAAGAGGTTTTACCTATCTGAGCGGGGGTCATCCTGAAGAAAAAAGTGCAGCCACGCTTCACCCGACCGGAGGGCGGGAAAGCGTGTTGATCCGCACGGAGCGTCGGCAATCCGCTTTCCGGCTTCGCCGGTGAAGCGAAGCTACATAGACGCGCCGGGGGGATGAATGGGAGATGAAGGCTTTTACCCTTTTTTTGTAGCTTAGCGGTCGTTATAGACCGTGGAATGGCTGAGGAAGGATGCCTTCACAGCCGACGGCGGGAAGACCTTGCGGAATGCGCGGACGGCTGGGACAGCCGTCCCTACCTCGCCATGCGCCCCGAAAGGGTAGGGCGCGGTGTCCCTACCGCGCCGAACGTGGCACCAGATTTCATTCCGGTGTTCCTCGCAAAGAAACTCCGCATCCGCCTTTTTTTTACAACCGCTGACGCTAGAGGAAGTCAGAGGGAGACAGAGGAGAAGCGTCTTCCCTCTCTACCCCTCGGCTGTTTGCTCTAGAGAACGCAGTGAGCGGTTGTGGATCATCATTTTTCGACTATGCCTCGCTCAGATTTTTGTGGTTCCAATGCTTGGAAAAACCGGGTCGGAATCCGGTTCTACGCGGTGGCTCCGCATTCCGATGCGGAGTCGATTGGCGGGTCCTGACTTGCTGTTTTTTTCATTTGTTGCTGATGAGATGAAAAAGAACCGTCCGCCGCCAGTAAAAAATGAGGCTGACGGTGAATATATAATGTTAAGCAACTGTTCACATATTTATCATTTGTGTGTGATTGCGGGTTGCGTTTCTCAGGCGGCGGCGGTAGTTGTTTACCTTCATTACATTGATTTTCTGGAGGCGGAATGAAGGGTTCAATCGTTGCGAAGATGTTGGTTCGTCTGGTTGTGTTGCTGGGTTGCGCAGGTTCGGTTTTTGCCGACATAAAACTGCCTGCGGTGTTTTCGGATCATATGATTTTTCAGGCGGATCAGCCGATCCTCGTCTGGGGCACGGCGGATCCCGACCAAGAGGTGACGGTCCGGTTTGCCGGGCAGGAAAAGAGCGCGGTGGCGAGTGAGAGCGGCGAGTGGCAGCTGGCCCTTGATCCCATGCCCGCCTCTTCCAGTCCCCGTACGCTTCGAGTTTCAAATTTCAAGTTTCAAGTTTCCCTCACCAATGTGCTCATTGGTGAGGTCTGGATGGCGTCGGGCCAGTCCAACATGGATTTCACGTTCCGGATGCTGGATCGCCTGAATGAGGCGGCCGCTCAGCCGGCAAACAGCATGCTTCGCCTGTTTAATACTCCTCATGCGGTTTCTGCGGAGGTTAAGGACGATGCCGGCGGGCAGTGGGAGCTGTGCCGACCGGAAGCGCTGTCCGATTTCTCGGCCGTCGCCTATTATTTCGGCAAGCGCCTGCAGGCGGACCGCCAGGTGCCGGTCGGCATCATCGTCAGCGCCTGGGGCGGCACCAAAATCGAGACCTGGACGCCCATTGAGGGTTTGAGGAAGTTTCCGGAGCTGCGCGACGGGCTGGAGCAGTATGAGCTGATGGTGCGCGATCCGTTCGCGAAAGCCAGGCTGTCCGCACAGCAGGAGGCCTGGCAGCATCTCAGTTATCAGGATCCGGGCAACCGGGGCTTTCTGTACGGATACGCCGAGCCGGACGCCGATCCGGCGGGCTGGCAGACGGTCGCGGTTCCCGCAACGGTGGAACAGATTCTGGGTGAGGCGAAGGACGGCGCCTTCTGGTTCCGACGGACCGTGCAAATTCCGGACGAGTGGATCGGAACCCCGCTGACACTCCAGCTGGGTGTGCTGGACGATCTGGATCAGACCTATGTGAACGGAATTCCGGTCGGGTCCACCGGACAGGAAACAACCGGGTTCTGGATGACGCCGCGCTCCTATCCGGTGCCGGCCTATGCGGTTCGGGACAATCAGCTGAC
>JBFHEM010000107.1:0-6662 GCA_041584215.1 Tichowtungia sp.
CCGCGGGACGCAGAGGAATGCCGGGTGCCCTTTGCGGGCTCTGCGCCTCTGCGAGGGAAAGCATGTTTTTACAACCACTCCCGATGGTCGTTACAGAAAACATCCGAGGAAGGCAGTGGTCGGTTTTGACCCCTACTCCTCACTATTTATTCCTCAACTCGGTCCCCCTCGGAGGTCCCTCTAGCGCAGCGGGTGGTGGAAAAAATCCTGTTTCGCGCACATTTCGCGTGTTTAGCGGGCAGAAACATCCGCGGGTTAACGGAGCGAAACCAGCGACGGGGAAATCAGGGTGCGCAGGCGGCGGCAGTCCGCGTTGCTCATCCGCCAGATCAGCTGGGAGATGCCGATGCGGCCGATCTGCTCGAAGTGCACATCGATGGTGGCCGGATGCGGCCGGATGCCTTTGAGGAACGGCTGCTGGTTGTTGCAGCTGATGAGAACGGTTTTGCCCGGCACAATCAGCTTTTCGCGCACCATCGCCGGATACAGGGCCGCCAGCGAGCGGTCGCAGTCCACAAAAAAACCGTCCGGACGCGGATGCATTCGTTTAATGCCGTCGATCAGCTCATCGACATAGACCTCTTCCGGATAGAGAAATCCATCGCCGGCCAGCCTGCCTACGGCCGCCAGGGCCTGGACCTCCATGCCGGCCTTGCTGCCGGCATAGGCAAATCCCTCCTGCCGCAGAGCCGTTACGCGGTCGGCGCGTCCCAGCTTGATGACCGCCGGGCTTTTGGACTTGTGCGAGATCAGGTATTCGGCGGCGATCATGCCGACCTCGCGGTGGTCCGGCATCACATGATCGCCCCAGGTCGGCGTCCACGGGTTGTTCATCAGCCAGCAGCACGGCTTTTTTTTCAGAAAAGCCCGCACCGAGGGATGAGGCGGATTGCCGACCAGCAGAAATCCGGCATAGCCGCCCGAGCGCAGCTCGTCGGCCAGCTCTGATTCCGTGCTCACCACGAACTCGCTCAAGGCAATCTGCTGGGCCCGGCAGCCCTCCTGGACCCCTTTGAGCAGGGCCAGGTAGGTTGAGGGAACCTGAGCCGTGTAGTGAGAGCGATCCAGAAAATTGAGCAGGACCACCCGCCTGCGGCGGGTGCGCGACCCCGGCTTCGGCCCGGGCCGCCGCTCCGGCAGCGAATAGCCCAGCTTCTGCGCGGCATCCAGCACCCGGGTGCGCGTCTCCGGCTTGACAGACGGGCTGTTATTCAGCACCCGCGAGGCGGTCGCGACCGAAACGCCGGCCGCCCTCGCCACATCCGTAATGGAAACATTCGCGTCCGATCGACCCGCCATATGCCCTCCCGAAGGTTGTGAAAAATGCAATTTACATCAACTTTCCCGATCTCGCAAGCCGGCGGCATGCCGCTGCGCGCCATCGGGCATTGAACCGCCGGAAAATCGAGGGCGGGTTCTGTTTCATTTAGGGTTCTTCGCAGAATTTAATGGGGATTTTTTTCACAACCGTTCGCATGCTCACTAGAGTAGACAGCCGAGGAATAGAGAGATTAGTCCATAATTGAAACATCCCTCCTCGGAGGCTCTCGGGGCCCCTCTAGCGTCAGCGGTTGTAGAAGATTCCCCTGTTATTCCACAAAAATACACGAAGAGCCAAAAAAGGTTCTGCGTAGATTTTAATGGGGATTTTTTCACAACCGTTCGCATGCTCACTAGAGTAGACAGCCGAGGAATAGAGAGATCAGTCCATAATTGAAACATCCCTCCTCGGAGGCTCTCGGGCCCCCTCTAGCGTCAGCGGTTGTAGAAGATTCCCCTGTTATTCCACAATTTTAAACGAAGAGCCATAAGGTTCCATATAGAGCCCGTAAAACCCGGTTTTTCGGTTGTTCCCGGAAGTGCGTATTTGAATCGGAGCTGTGTCCTCTGCCGGAACAGCATAATTTTCCCAACCAATGACAAAAAGCAACGAATGGGTCGGCCGATCAAAAATGAAATGCGGTACAAAAAGGCGCCCGGGTCGAGCCGGGCGCCCGGTCAGAACAGTTCCAGCCCGTCGAAAAACAGGATCAGCGGCTCGCCGAATTCGGGAAAAAACCGGGGGACTTCGAACTTGAAGTTCATGTGGAACACCACCGGATCGCCCAATGCAGCGGCATCCAGCGTCTCCTTTGCCTTCACCACGTTGCAGTCGGCCAGGTTCACGTCGAATTCGGTCCACTCATCGGACTGAAGGACGCGGGCCTCCGGCAGCCAGCTGCGCCGCTGCACATCCGTCAGGCTGGGATACAGCGTAATTTCCAGGTCGGAATCGTTGGGATTAAAGACCGCGAAGCGGATCCGTTTGACCGGGCGGGGCGCCACGTCCCACACCAGATTGCCATGCCGCCCCGTCTCTGAAAAACGGAAGGTCAGCTCCAGCGACTGCCCGCCGCGCAGCGACGGCGTCCTGACCACCCGGCTGGAAACCAGGTCGCGCGTCGTGCGCAGATAGCGGTCGGTGCGCACCGGGGAACCGAAAAAATTGAAATAGACCGGCGCGGCCAGGGCGCTTCCTGCGCCGCAGCACAGGGCAGTCAGCATAATGTCTCTTCGTTTAATCGGCACGGGTCACCTCGCCTTCCGGAGTCAGAAACCAGCGGCCCGCAGCGGGAACGGTGATGTTCAATCCGCTTTTCTTCGGAACCTCCAGCCCCCGCTCTGCGCGAAGGCTGAATTTTTTCCCGGCAAACCAGTATTCACTGACGGCCGCAAATTCCCAACCGGACGGCAGGGCTGGAGCCATGATCAGCCCGCCGGCCGCCGGTTCCAGACCGAGAATGCCGGTCAGGTAAAACAGCGGCACCAGCCCCGATTCCGGGAACTCGCGCAGGATTCCCTCCACATGCGTAGAGCCGTGCCAGTTGCACGGCTTGCGATGCAGGTGATCGCTGTGAAACTCGTCCAGGATCACCTCCATGCGCCGCATGGCATCATCGATGCCGCGCGTGCGCAGGCGGCTCATCAGATCGTAGTGCGAGACATAGAAGATGTGGCCGCCGTTCTGGATCTGCCCGCCGTATTCGCCGATGGTTCCGGGACCGACCTTCATGGTCCAGCTGTCCCAGAACACGCCGTTGTTCGCGGCGGCATCCAGCGTGTTGGCGCGCGGCGCGACCTTCCAGAAATAGATGTCCCGGCCGGTGGAGGTGTCGTCGCGCACCGTCCGCAGCCCGTCGAGCCATTTCAGGACCTGCTCGGCATGTTCGCCGGTCGCAATGCCGGCGGCCACGGCCTCCAGGTTGACAAACGTGAACCCGCAGTCGGCCATTGTGCCGTCTTTGGAAATCCAGCCGGCAAAGCGGCCGGTCTGCTCATTCCAGAACAGTTCGTTGTAACGTTTTTTCACCAGCGGGCGCAGCGCGCGGTATGCGGCGGCCCTGTCCGCATGGCCGAGCGCCTCTTCGAGGCGGGCCATCCACTCGAGGGACTGGAAAAACAGCAGGTTGGCATAGGCGGACTGATAGCCGAAGCGCCAGGCGTCCCAGTAGTTTCCGCCGAGCCCGGCGGCGGTGCCGTCGTGCTCCGGATCATGAATGGTCAGCACCCCGCTTTTTCCATCCATCGTTTCGAGCTGATAGCGCATCGCCTTGCGCAGCTTTTCGATCAGCGGCACGCCGCTTTCCGCATCCTTTGTTTCCAAAAAGTCAAACGTGCGGTGCATCAGCGTCCAGTGCGCCATACCGGAGATGAAAATTGCCGGCGTCACATAATGTTTGGAGTGGCCGAGATGCAGAAACCCGTCGCCGGCCACGCCCATAAGGCCCTCTTCATCCTGCGGGTAGCTGTTCACGGTTCGCTCAAAATACTCTTTGGAGTACGGATCATCCATCCACGACAGCTTCATCGAGTTCCAGAGCGCCCAGATGGTGCTGCCGATGCCGAGCAGCCCGCCCTCGTCGGGCCGGTCCACCGGCCACCAGCCGTCAAAATGGTGCAGCACCTCGTTTTCTGCCGATCCGTAGGTCAGCCACATGTTGTTCCAGTCGGCAACCGTCTGCGGATCGGCATCAAAATCGAACAGCGGCTCCCCGCGCACGACACGGATCTCCCCCAAACGCAGCGCAAAGCGGCGGTCATCGATCGGCGGCGTGCTGTACGACACGATGCGCAGCGCATCGCACATCACGCCGTGCAGCGGAATGCGCACCCTGTTTTTCCCGGGATCCGGAAAATGATTCCAGCTCGCGGCCGGAATATCGTTCCAGACCCGCCCGCCGTCCGTGCTGATCTCGATGCAGAAGCTTTGCGGGAAAGGATCCGACCGGTCCTTTTCCAAAACCACCGCATCGACCGCTTCCACCTGATCAAACTTCAACGTGATATCCTGCGGGATATAACAGTCCCGTTTCGAATACGGATCACTGCTGCGCCGGAACTCAACCAAAGACTCTTCTTCGGACAGCGCCGACCCGCCGACCTGAACCGTCCGACCCTTCAACGGAATCTCGCGGCCGGACAGCGTGACGGCCCGCGGCTGCACCTGAACCCGGCCCGGCGTCTTCCAGACCCTGGAAAAGCGCGGCGAAAACCGGGCATAGCCGTGCGACGAGGGCGTCCAGGTGCCGTCGCCCCAGTCGATCAGATACCAGGCCATCTCCTCGCCGCCGGCGGCCGGCGGCTGGTACTCAAACAGCTCCCCCGTCTGAACGGCCGAGGCCGCAGCACTGAAAAGAATCAAAGCAGCAAATATTTTCCGAACCCAACGCATCCGATCATTGTTGCCGCCCGGCCGTGCCGGGGCAATCAGAAATAAGCGGATTATTCAGAGCCGCCAATCCAGACATTCCATCGCGAACGCCAAACGAACCCCTGCACTGAATTATTTTGTGTTTGGGAGGAGCCGTCTCAACGCAACGGAGCGAAAACATTCCTGTTCCCGGCATTGAGCTTGGGCGACTCAAAGATCAGGCTGATCCAGAAGGCATCCACGCCGAGATCCTTCAACTAATCGAGTTTGCTCCCGATCTTTCTCAGGTCGCCGGTCCCGTCGCCGCTGCGGTCGCAAAAGACCGGCGGATAGATCTGATAAAACACCGCATTCAAATACCAGGGAGATTTCATATTCAGCTTCATGTTAAATCCGAATTTCTAATTCCGAAGCACGAAACAAACCCAAATTTCTAATTTTATAAATTTCAAACATTCTCAGTTGGAATTTGTTTAGAGTTTAGATATTCGAGCTTCGAATTTACGTTTCAGGCCCTCAGGCCTGAAACGTTTTGTGCATTTGGTCGCAGTAGTAGCGCACGTTGTCCCATTCGGCATCGGGGGCAATGCGGTGGTCGGGGCACGGGATGTAGCCGCCGAGCCCGACCAGCGGCTTCAGGCGCTCGATCTCGGCATCCACGGCGTTGCGATCTCTGGAAAAAACCGTTTTATTCATGCCGCCGACGCCGCGCAGGGCCCGTCCGTACTTCTCGCGCCACGGCGCAATGGACGCACCCCATGTGCCGACCTCTATCGGGAACATGGTGTTCACGCCGTTTTCGAGCCAGACCGGAAGCAGCGCGTCGATGCATCCGTCGCAGTCCACCGAGATGATATCGATGCCGTACGAATTACAGAGCGAGGTGATCCGTTTGTAATGCGGGCCGATCACCTCCTCGAACACCGCCGGAGAAACCAGCGGGCCGTTTTTGAAGCAGATGTCTTCCCAGAAATGGGCGAAATCAAATTTTGCACCGCTTTCAAGAATTGCCTGTGTGTACCGGAAATCGAGATCCGCCACGGTCCGCACCATGTCATGGAAAAGGTCTTCGTCGTCCACCTGCAGATAGCTGAGCCCGACGAGGCCAAGCCAGTTGCGGATATCGCCGATCAGGCTTCCGCAGTAGAGGCCGTAGTGCTGCGAGCGAGACTCATCACGCAGGAGATCGGCCCCGCCCTCTGAAAACAGCTGACAGGTGCCGGAGTCCGGATCCATCACCAGCGCCTGCTGAATGCGCTCTTCGGAAAACTGCAGCCGCGGCAGATAATGCTCCTCCCACGAAGCGCGGTCGGTCAGCGTGTGCGAGATTTCCATGGGAATACTGCCGGTGCCCGGCTTTTCGAGCTCCACCACCCCGTATGCATTCATCACCTTCATGGAGCCGTCCGGCAGGGTTTCGAGCACCTTGCGCTCAAACATCGGATCCAGCGAACTGTGATAGAAAAAGGTGCTGAACCAGTTGAAATCGAACCCGAGCTTCCGGTTCAGGGAAAGGCAGCCCTCGTAACAGGTTTTGGATTCCTCTGCATTGATATGCCCTTCGGCATGCCACTTCAGCAGCGTTTCGTTCCAAAAGCCAAAATGTACAACAGGAAGCCTGTCCGCTTCTTCGTAATGTAAAATCGCCCTCACCCGCTCTCTGTTATTCATGAATCAAGCTCCTTACGGACAAACCGTTCCCACCGTTAATATGTAAAGTATACCCGCAGTTACCGGCTTCGGCAATGGATGCAACTCTGATAATCATGTACGTTCGTAAGATTTCACGTGTTTAAACCCGGCAGGGAGCCACCCCGACCGAAGGGCTGCACCGCGAACGGGTCAAACAAGCGTTTCTGCTGCTCCAGAACGAGCGCATCGGGCCGGCCGAGGCGGCCGAACGCACCGGCTTTTGCGGTGCGTGTCACCTCTCCAGGGTATGCAACAAGGCCTGCGGCTTGGCGCCAAGCCG
>JBFHEM010000108.1:0-6539 GCA_041584215.1 Tichowtungia sp.
ATGTCAACCGATGAGCCGATGCCGGTTCCCTATCTGGAGCATCCGCCGGAAGTGATTTCGATTGATGTCGGACGCCAGCTCTTTGTCGACGATTTTTTAATTGCGGAGACCGATCTCCTGCACACGTATCATCTGCCGGAAAAATATACGAACAACCCGGTTCTGCATTGTGAGACGGCTCTGGAACGCCAAACCGAACTGATCGGCGGCACGTGTCGTCCGTGTATCTGGTGGAACCCGGAAAAGCAGCAGTTCTATCTCTGGTATCAGGCGGGAGCCTATTTTAAAGGAACCATTGCGCTGGCGACGGGGACCGATGGGCTGCACTGGACCCGCCCTTCGCTGGACGTTCTCCCCGGTTCCAACCAGGTGCTTCCGGTCGGCGTGCAGCCGGATTCCTACGGAATTGTAGCCGACTGGGAAGCCTGCGATCCACAGCAGCGGTTTAAGATGTTTGTCACCAATCCCGGACTTCCGCAACCGGCGTCCAGTTTTGTTTCGGCGGATGGGATTCACTGGACGAACCAGACCTCGACCGGACCCGCCGGGGATCGAAGTTCCATGTTTTATAATCCGTTTCGCAAAAAGTGGGTGTACAGCATCCGAAGCGGATACCCCGGTCGCGGCCGTTCGCGCGACTATTATGAATGTGACGATTTTCTCGCCGGCGCGTCCTGGAAGCGTGGCGATGTTGTGCCCTGGCTTTCAGCGGATCGGTTCGATGCGCCGGAGGCCGGGTACGACTATCCCGTGCAGCTCTATAACTTCGATGCGGTGGCGTACGAGAGCGTGATGCTCGGTTTCTTTGAAATACACCGCGGCCCTCACAATAAGGTCTGTTCGAAAATGGGGCTGCCTAAATTGAATGAACTCGCCTTCGGCTACAGTCGCGATGGATTTCATTTTTCTCGACCGGATCGGCGGACGCATATCCCCGCCAGCCGGAAAGATGACTGGGAGCGGGGGTTTGTTGAGAGCGGCGGGAATATCTGCGTCGTGATGGGCGACAAGCTCTACTTTTACTATTCGGGGTGTCGCGGCAATATGGATGGCGCGTTCCGTCCGGATGGATCGATCTCCAGTCACGGCATGTACGACCCGAATGCGATCGGGGTTTCGGTGCTTCGCCGCGACGGCTTTGCCTCTCTGGATGCAGGCGCATCTGCAGGGCAACTTACGACCCGGCCCGTCCGCTTCAGCGGCCGCCGCCTTTTTGTGAATGCCGACTGTCCGCAGGGCGCTTTGCGAGCCGAGATTCTGGATGAATCCGGTCAGGTGATAGAGCCGTTTACGCTGGCCAACTGCATTCCGTTGTCCGCGGATACCACGCTGGCGCCCCTGATGTGGAAGAATGCGGAGGATCTGGCATCCCTTGCCGGACGGCCGGTTCGGTTCCGTTTCGAACTGCAGCGCGGTGCGCTCTACGCCTTTTGGGTCAGTCGTGACGAAACCGGCCGCAGCGACGGCTATGTGGCCGGCGGCGGCCCCGGCTACACCGGTGCAACCGATACAGTTGGGCGGTCGGCATTAAATATCAAACAAGGGGAAAAATGAATCATCACATGAAAAATACCATAGGTGCCTTGCTGACGGTCGGGCTGCTGGGCTCTTTGGCTCAGGCACAGGAGCCGCTCAAGCCGCTGGATGGCGGAACTCTGGTTCAGGTTGCCCCGGGTGAAAGCGCATGGAGCGACCGGGAGTATACATTGAACGTGTGGCCGGATGCCCTGAAAGACCATCAGGTTTTTTTGCGCTCCTCGATCAAATCCACCCGCGTGGAAACCTTTACTCCGGGCTGTGTGGTCGTGTTGACCCCGTTGAACGAGAAGCATAATCAGTCAGCCTGTTTGATTCAACAGGGCTTTGAGTACGTCGAGTTGGAGCCATTTCATCCTTACCTTGCGAACGCCGGAAAAGAAGGGCAGCTGTGTGTCGCGCTTCAAAAACAGGTGCAGACAGGCGATATTACAGAGTTTGGATACTATGGGATCGCGCTTTGGAGTTCTTCCGCATTGCCGGTGAAAAAAAGTGCATCAGAAATATCTTCGACCATTACCATTCCAACGGTCGATATTTCCGGAGACACGCAGCGGCAGGTTGTGATTGCTGCCGGAACCGAGGAGATCTATCAGGGGCATGTCGATACGGTTTTGATGCCGGATGGAAAAACCATCTTTGCCACATGGGCGATCAACCACGCGGGACACCTGGGGCCGCTGGCCCGCAGCGGCGATGGCGGACTGACGTGGGCGCGGATTGAAACGCCGCCCGATTGGACGGAGGTGCGTGTCACCACGCCGACCATTCATCGGCTGGTCGATCCACAGGGGGTTGCCCGGTTGTTCGTCTTCGGGGGGCAGAATTTTCCGGGACGGTTGCGGCAGGCCTATTCCGAGGACGAGGGGAAGACCTGGACCTCGATGCGCGACACGGGCCTTGCGGCGGAGTGTCCGCCCAAAACCATTTTATCGTTCGACGGCGGAAAGCGGCAGGTCATGTGGTGTGATCGCCGCGACCCGGCATCATCACGGACAGAGGAGGCGGATCCGGTGGTTTGGATGAGCGAATCATTTGATGGCGGACTGAGCTGGGCCCCGGAAAAAGTCGTAGTGAACGTGCCGACGCGCTGGGCGCAGCCGGCGGTGATTCGTTCTCGCGACGGGCAGCGGGCGGTCATGCTTTTGCGTTACAACGGATCGGGACAGTCCCTTTTTGCTGTCAGTGAGGACGGGGGCGAAACCTGGTCGGCCGCACGGGAAGCCTCCTGGAATGTGACCGGTCACCGTCCCCACATGGTCATGAATCCCGATGGGCGGATCGTCGCGGTTTTTCGTGATTCCGCTGAGGGTTCTGAAACTAAAGGACATTTTGTGGCCTGGGTGGGTACATTTGATGATCTGTTTTACGGTCGGGACGGGCAATACCGGATCAAGCTGTTGCACAGCAATGCCGGGTGGGACACGGGCTATTCCGGATTGGAGATCTTGCCGGATGGAACCATCGTCGCGACAACGTATGTTAAATATCGGCCAGGTCCAAAAAAACATTCGGTGGTCTGTACCCGGTTTAAACTCGAAGAAATCGATGCGATGGTGAACGTGTCCGATAACAAATAAAGTTGCCTGCGCGGCCCACACGATGTGTCAATGATAGAAGTGGGATTGTAACAATGAAGATTAAATTGATATACAGAGTCATTTTCACAATGGGTTTTTGTCTGTCCGCCCAGTGGGCCGCAGGGCAGTCCAATAGCGAGCTTTTGAACAAAGAGGGCTTGTTTTCTCAGCACGAGTTGCTGAACGGATTTGAGCATCCGTCCGTGATTTTTAATCCGGGCGAAAAATACAATGCCGGAGCGCGCAAGTATCAGGGGATTCCCACCATTGAGCGCGCGCCGGGCGGCCGCCTGTGGGCGGCTTGGTATGCCGGACCGATTCACGAAGACCGCTATAACTTTGTCATGGCCGCGACCAGCGGGGATGACGGAAAAACCTGGAGCGGCCTGAAATTCGTCATCGATCCCGACGGCGACGGGCTGCTGCGGGCCTCCGATCCCTGCCTGTGGCAGGACCCGGCCGGGCGGCTCTGGCTCTTCTGGTGGATGAACGGCCAGCATGACGGACAGGATCTGAAGGTGACCCTGGCGATTATGACCGAAAATCCCGACGATGAGAACCCGGTTTGGACGGCACCGCGCGCGCTGTTCCCCGGTGTCATGCTCAACAAGCCGATCATCAACCGGGCCGGCGAATGGCTGATGCCGGCCGCCATCTGGAAGCGGGATGGCAGCTGCCGGATGATGGGTTCCAAAGACAGCGGAAAAACCTGGGTGTTGCGGGGACCCGCCAATGTCCCGGAGCCGCGGCGTAACTGCGATGAGCCGATGATTGTTGAGCGCAAGGACGGATCTCTGATGCAGCTGATCCGGGTCTCTGATTTCGGGATCGCGCAGAGTCTGTCCGCGGACGGCGGGCACACCTGGACGGAGGCTGAGGATTATCTGCCGGATGCGACCTCGCGCTTTCATTTCCGCAGGCTCAAGTCCGGCAACCTGCTGCTGATCAAGCACGGGCCGCTCGACGAGCGGATTGGGCGCAATCACATGACGGCCTATCTGTCCAACGATGAGGGCGAAACCTGGCCGTCCGGTTCGATTTCGCTTTGAGCTGACCGGCGGATCACTTTACTCGTTCTGGGTCAGCAGGGATGGATCCGGGCGCAGTGACGGCTATATCGCCGGCGGCGGGCCGGGGTATGTCGGGGCGACGGATACCGTTGGCCATGCGGCGTTGATACGGGCTGCAGATCACCTGTAGATTCCTCTAGGTGACAACCGGGTTGGTTCGCGCTATTCTGTTCTGGAAACTGTTCGGATTGGCGCTGTGAACAGCGGGCAAAGCCGCGTTTTCAGCCGCTGGTCGGGAAATAGAAAAAGGAGAAATGGAATGAAGAAGAAGATCATTACCGTGCTGTTGTTAACCGCGGGTTTAACTGCCGTCAGTCAGGCGGCAGTTGAGAGTAATCTGCTGGCAGATGCAGGGTTCGAGGCTTTGGATGGGGCCGCGCCGGCAAACGAGCCGAACGACGGAGATACGCCTTGGAACGCCATTGAGGTGGCATCCTGGATTGCTGCCGGCCGGACAGATGAAAGCCATAGCGGAATCCAGTCGGTTCGTGTTGTTAATTATAATAAGGGAACCATCACACAGGATACTGGCGTGCTGCTCGAATCGAACACGGCCTATGAGGCTTCTGCATGGATCCTTACGGGTGGTGCTGAAAACGCCACTCAGACGGATGCTCCGGAACTGACCATCTCATTGTACGCAACAACGAATGGGAACCCGGCCGGTCCATATATTTATCAGGCGGGCTTCTTCTTTAATCAGACCAATTCGGTCAACGATACATGGGAAAAGTTCACAGGGATTCTCGAGTCATCAAGTTCGGAGCTTCAGGATGTCATTGGTGAATACATCCAGATTCGCTTCATTAAAAAAGACAGTGACGATTCGGGCGATGTCAGTTCGTACGAACTGTTTATTGATGATGTTGAGTTCGGCAAATATGCGACGGAAGCTCCTCCGGCCGGTGTATTGCTTGGGTATCATACCGGCATTGGCACCAATTATGACTATGCGACTACCGGTGTCGGTGGCACCCTGTTCGGGGCAAACTATGAAGGAGGGGTTATTCTGGCATCGGCGGGTTCATCCGATGGCACCTTCGGTACGTTATCCGGTGCTTCTGTATTGCAGACCGGCTATCATGTTCGGGAGGGGAATACCAATAAGAACAGTCGGGTGGATGTGCGGATTCAGAATAATACAGGCGGTCCGCTGCAACTCGAGTCAATCAGTTTTGATTATGGCCGCATGTACGAAAACAGTCCGCAGGATGTTACGCTCAGCTATGCCTATGGAAATCTCGATGAGGCCGAACACACACAAATTTTCACGGCGACAAACCTGGATGTAACCGGTCAATACGGCGATTATCATGATTTCGATATCCCGTTGACCAATCTGAATGATGTTGTGCTGGCAGAGGGGCAACAGGCGACGTTCCGTTTCTCCATCGATAATGCCGGGGGTATCTGGGACCAAGGTGCATTCGACAACATCGCCTTTGTCGGTCAGCAGCTGGCTTATGAGGCCGAGGCGTACTTTGTTGGAACCGAAGCGGTTTCGTCCGACCAACTCAAGCTGATCATTTATGCCGTCGGCGAAGCGAGCGACTATTCGCTGCTTGCTCGCAGCAACCTGGTGGATGGAAGCTGGGAAGGCGTCGGCCATTCCGATGACGGAGTCACCGCTTATGTCACCAACGATCTGAGCCACTCCACCACCGACGGAACCAACCTGTTCATCTATGTCGATGCCGCGGATGAAAATAAATTCTTCGGCATTAACTGGTAACCCGCCGGACGGTTCCGGATGAACCATGCGCCGGCGGCTTCAGTCCGCCGGCGCTGTTTTTTAGAAAAGGAGACTGCTTTGTTTCGTTTGAGCCTACCTGTTTTTGCTGTATGGTTCGTGGCACTCAACACGTCTGCCGCGGTGCTGACGAACTTTTTTGCGGACAGCGGGTTTGAGGCGATCTCCGGGAACGAACCCGATGCAGCGACGTCTCCGTGGTTTACGGCCGGGGAGGGGCAGCCCGGCAGTTTTGTAACCGACACGGTCGATGCGCATAGCGGAAACCGGTCGGTCAAATTCGGCTATTATTTTGACAACGGCTCTGTCAACCAGACCCTCGACCTCCAGCTGGACAGCTCTAGAACCTATGAGGTTTCGTTTTGGATGATGATTCGCGACGAGAGCGGAAACATTAACCACACTAACGCTCCGGCCATCAACGTCGGGGTCTATACCGCGCCGACTCCTGGCGGTTCGTATTCATGGCGAGAAACTGTTTTAGACGCGGTGCAACCGTCGGCCACCAATGAGTGGCAGCAGTTCACAGCCGTGTTCGACGCCTCGGCGCTTTCGGCATTTGACGAAGAGACGATTCAGATCCGCTTTAACAGATTTGATGAC
>JBFHEM010000109.1:0-6488 GCA_041584215.1 Tichowtungia sp.
AAGACCTTCCAGCCGCCGCGGGAACGGTCGAGCCGCAGGTCTGGGATGCCATGGACGGCAGTTTCCAAGCATTGGACCTGAGGAATTCCGAAAGTGCTTTTTGTATTCAAAAAGAAGCGAAGCGGCAAACCTTCCGTTTGGCGGATGACTGTCGCATTGTCATTCCGGTCGATCTCGATCCGTGGCAGTCGCAGTTTGTGCTGTTCACACCGGAGCGGGGCTTCCCAGCCCCCGGGAGATGGGGGCAGGAAAGCCCCCGCTCCAATCCGAAATCGAACTTTCCAAACCCTGGAAAGTTTCTTTCCAGGGTTTGGGAAACTTTGCGACCAACCTGACTATGAAAACTCTAGCGGACTGGACGAGTTTCCAAGGTCTGGAAAACGTTTCGGGAACTGCCACCTATTCCACCGAGTTTCAAGTATCAAGTGTCGAGTCTCAAGTTTCCCTCTCCCTCGGCGAGGTCTGCGATGTCGCGACGGTGATTGTGAACGGAACCGAGGCCGGGCGGGTCTGGATGCATCCGTATCGCGTGGACATCTCCAAACAGGTGAAGCCCGGAAAAAATGAGCTGCAGGTGATTGTCGCCAACCGGCTGTGGAATCATGTCGCGGGGCTGGAGGCCCCCAAGCCGATTCCGGAAGAGCTGCACGCGCATTACAGTGCGGAATGGAATACGAACTTCAACGGCTGGGCCACGCTGCAGAAAAAAAAGCGCAACTTCAAAAACGCTCGTCTGCCGTCCGGCTTGCTCGGCCCGGTCCGGCTGCTGATTGGCCAGACCTCATCTCCAGCCGGGCTGGAGGTCAAGGGCGCGGGGCAGGTGGATGTTTCAATGCGGCGAAGGGGGGCGTCAAAGAATTCTGACTGAATGAATCAATTCCGGCTTAGCACTTAACGGTCAAGATTCTTTGACTGACCCCAACCTGGCCATGGTTCCGCTCTCAGTGCGCATAGGTCGCGGTGTTTTTTCGCCACCGGCCCGGTGAAATGCCGTGGTGGCGCCGGAAGGACTTTGAAAAGGTTGCGGCATCGGGATAGCCGATCTCGTCGGCGATCCGGTCCAGGGTCCAGTCGGTTTGCGCCAGCAGGTCGGCGGCGGCGCGCAGTTTCAGGTCCGCCAGGTATTTTTTTGGCGTCGTCCCGATGTGCTTTTCAAACAGGGTGTACAGCCGGGAGCGGCTGATCCGGCAGGCCCGGGCAACCTGTTCCATCGTGCTGACTGTGCGGAAGTTTTTGTGCAGGTAATGACAGCAGCGCTCCGCGAGCTCTTTTTCGCGGTTCGGAACCGGGTCGAAATCGATTTCGGCCGCCAGTGTTTCCAGCAGCAGGGGCGCAAAGGCATTGGACCGCTCAATGCGCCGGACGGGATTGTGGTTCAGCAGGTCAAAAAAAGAATCCGTCAGCTCAATCACGCTGGCTGCGTTGCCGAGCTGCCGGGCGATGCAGCTTTCGGGAATAAAGTTCTCCCAGACGTTTTGAATGGCCGGGTCGAGCATAATCAGGGTCAGTTCCAGTTCGTCCGGGTCGGTTTTGCAGAATGTATAGGGGGTTTCGTGGCGGCGGAAAAAAACCGATCCGCGGCGCAGCTGCGCGCGCTGCCCGAGATGCTCAAAAACGGCCTGGCCGCGGGTGATGATGCCGATGCAGAAGCCCATGTGGTCGATGGCCTCAATCCGCATATGGGGTTTGCGCAGCTGACGGGTGAAGTAGTAGATCAGATTGGGCGGGCGGTCCGGGGTTTCAAAGTTGTAGTCAATGGCCTCGTGCCGGATATATTCCAGTTCCGCAATGCACTCCAGTGTGTCCATGAAAGACAAAATGACATAAATTAAACGCTTGTGTCCATTTCATTGATCGGGTTGGCATGATAATTTGTGTCCATGAAAATTATCTTCTCAGTTTTGTGGCTGTTTTTGTTTCCGGTCGGGATGCTTCCGGCGGAGATTTTGAAAGGCGATTTTGAGGGCATGCCCTATCAGCTGTTTGTTCCGCAGGTGCGGGAGGGCAGGCAGTATCCGCTGGTGGTCTGCCTGCACGGGGCGCTGGGGCGCGGAACGGACAATCAGGGGCGCGGAATTCATGCCTACGGGCTGCTGAAGAGTTCCGTGGCCCAGGCGAACCATCCCGCCTTTCTGCTGGTTCCGCAGTGCGCCAAGGACTCGCAGTGGGTCGACACCCCGTGGGCGGAGGGCTCCTACGACCTGGATGCCGTGCCCGAAAGTGTCTATATGAAAAAGGTGGCCGGGCTGATTTCCCGAACCCTGCAAGAGCAGCCGGTTGATGCCGGCCGTGTCTATGCCACCGGCCAGTCGATGGGCGGCTTCGGCTGCTGGGATCTCGTGCTGCGCCATCCCGATCTGTTCGCCGCCGCCGTGCCGGTCTGCGGCGGCGGCTCGCCGAAGCACGCCGAGCGGATCAAAGACCTTCCGCTGTGGATTTTCCACGGGGCGAAAGACCCGACTGTGCCGGTTTCGGCGTCGCGCGAAATGGCGGCCGCGCTGGCCGCGTGCGGCGGAACACTCGCGCACTATACGGAGTTCCCCGAGGGCGGACATGTGATTATGGGCCAGGCCTGGAATGCCCCCGGGCTGGTCAAGTGGATGTTTGAGCAGGAGAAATCAAAATGAAACGACGTGATTTTATGCAGAACCTGACGGCGGCCGGGGCCCTGGGCGCGATGCCGTCGCTGGCCGCCGCCAAGGCCCGCAAGCGTCCCAACCTGCTGTTTGTGTTTTCCGACCAGCATTCGTATGACCTGCTGGGCTGCAACGGCCATGAACAGGTGAAAACGCCCCATCTCGATGCCTTTTCCCGCCAAAGCCTGAATCTGCACAGCTGTTTTTCGGTTTCCCCCCTGTGCACACCCATGCGCGGCGCGCTGCTGAGCGGACAGCACCCGCTGCACAACGGCGCCTACGACAACAATATCCGCATGATGGACGGAAAGGGAACCTACTTTGCCGAAGTGCTCCGTCAAAACGGATACCGGACGGCCTATGTGGGCAAGTGGCACCTTTACGGCGGGTACTGGTATCAGCCGATCCCCGCCGGACCGTACCGTTACGGCTTTGACGATGTGTTCCTGAGCAACAACTGTGACCTGAACTATCAGCCGGAAGCCGCATATTACTATGACCAGGTTTCCGGCCGGAAAATTAAGTTCAACGAGTGGGAGCAGTTCGGGCAGACCCGGCAGGCCTGCCGGGTTCTCGATGAGGTGGACTCGGACCGGCCCTGGGCGCTGTTCGTTTCCTGGCATCCGCCCCACAACCACAAAACCCGCAAGGTCGAAGATTATTATGCGTACAGCGCCCCCCGGAAATATCTCGACCTGTACGACTACGATCAGGTGCAGGTGCGCGAAGGCACCCCGCCGACCGAACAGAACCGCCGCATGATGCATGGCTATATGTCGCTGGTCAGCAGTGTCGACGACTGTTTCGGCGAGCTCATGCAGACGCTCAAAAAACGGGGCCTCGACGACAATACTATTGTGGTCTATACCGCCGACCACGGCGATATGCTCAAGGTGGAGGACGGAAATCTCTTCATTAAATCGCGGGCCGAATCCGCATCTTCGCAGGTTCCGTTTATGATCCGTTTCCCGAATCGCGGCCGGGCCGGTGAAAATACGGATCTGCCGTTCGGCACACTCGACATCATGCCCACGCTCCTTTCCCTGATGGGTGTTCAGCCGCCCGAAACCTGCCATGGGCGGGACCTGTCAACCGCCCTTCAGAACGCAGACACACAGGCGCAGGAGTCGGTTCCCATGATGGTTTCGTCGCTGGACCAGTGGCGCGGCGTCGCCACCCGGGACTGGATCTATTCGTACAACCCCTACGAGCCGAAACAGATGGGGAAACGCACATACAATGTCCTGTACAGCCGCAGGGACGATCCCGGCTGCCTGAACAACCTGTTTGATGATCCCGGCTTCCAATCGGTTCAGCAGGAGCTTCATCGCAAAACGCAGCAGTGGATGGCCCGCTTTGACGATCCGTTCATGCCCTACGGTGCATTGACCGAGGCAACGGTCGATCCGCAGGATATGGGAAACCAGGGCTATATCGACTTCTGGAAGAAATCGTCCACCGGCATTTTGCGCACCCGTCCGGTCGATGCGGCGCGGCAGTGGGCCGCCGGCAGGCGGTAGCTGCGGATGCGGGCAGCCCCCGGCCTGCGGGAGTGTTTTTTTTAACCGAATGAATTCGGTCGAGTGAGCGCGGCGGAGACGATCCCGTCTGTTTCCGCGGAACGATCGTCGTTCCGTAAAATTTTTATTCATCGAGGAAAATACAATGCATCAGAAAAAAATAATTTGGGCTGCTGTGCTGGCGGCTGCACAGTTGCTGGCGGCGCTTGTTGAAACGCATGAGTTTGACGGAGCGGCTTCTCCGCTGATTTCCGGAACCGGCTGGGTCAGCCGAAACCGCTTCATCCGGCTTGACGGGGCAGGAACCGCGACTCTGTCCGGCGGTGCCGACTCCTATGTGAAGCGTGCCCTCGATATCCCCGCCGATGCCGTTTGGGTGCGCCTTTCGGCGCGGGTCAACGCCGCCGGCCTGCCGGGCAGCGACCGGCTGACCCATCATCCCAAAGGCAAAAATCCGGCCTGGCTGGCGCTCGGCCTGATGAACGACCCGAATCCGGCTGCCGGCCTGGCCGGCTCGCGGCTTTCCATTGTGCTTTCCACGGACGGAACAAACCTTTCGTTTGGCCTGGGCCAGGCCGTTGGACGCGATCCGCAGGCGTTCGGAATTTTCGAAACCGCCGGCAGCGGCTGGTGCGATGTGGCACTGGAATACGATTTCCGCACGCAGACGGCTGCCGGATTTTTAAACGGCGAAAAGGTGCTGGAGGGTTTCGTTTCGCTGGCACCGGCCGACTTCAGGGTCTGCGGTTTTCAGCTGCGCCGCATTGCCGCGCCGGGCGGGGTGGACTGGTTGAAGATCGAAACGCAAGAGGACCGGTTTGATCCGGTGGTGCTGGTGCCTGAAACGGGCGTGCGCATCAACGCCGAGCATGAGCGCAATAAAGCGCTGGATGAAAAAATCGACCGCGCAGAGACGCCCGCTGAAACCCTGGCGGCCCTGAAAGAGGGCTGGGACAATCCCCCCGCCACCTATCGCCCGCACACCCGCTGGTGGTGGCCCGGCAATGCCGTCACCAGGGAAGGGATCACCTGGCAGCTCGAACAGATGCACGAACAGGGACTCGGCGGCGTGGAGATCATGAGTTTCATGAAGATCTACGACAAAGGCAACATCGGGTTTGATTCTCCTCAGTTTGTCGAAATGGTGAAGCACGCGGTGGACGAGTGCCGCCGTCTCGGCATGGAGGTTTCCCTCTCGCTGGGACCGGGCTGGAATCTCGGTCATTCGCAGGTGCCGGAGGCCGACCGTGCCAAAGCGCTGGTTGTTTCCGAGCAGGATGTGCCCGGCGGAAAGAGCGAGCTGACTTTGTCGCTGCCGCAAGATCCCGGGTATGCAAAGTGGAACAGGAAAAAGCCGGTCGCGCTGGTCGCGGTGGCGCAGGCCTCGGACGGAACGCTGGACACGAACCGTCGGATGGATCTCAGCGAACAGCTCACCGGCCATGCGGAGTGGAATGCGAATCCGGACATTCGGCTGAGGGTGGATCTGCCGAAGGGAAGCTGGCGCCTGATGACCTTCTGGACGGTCTTCACCGGGCAGAAATGCGCCGCCGAAAACTACGAACCGCGCTCGTGGATTGTGGATCATTTCAACCCGGATGCTGTGCGCCGATGTGCCGAGGTGATGAGCGGAAAATACCGGCATGCCTTTGGGGCCGACTTCGGTCAGACCGTGGATTCCTTTTTTAACGACAGCTTTGAGCTGCAGCAGGACTTCAGCTACTGGAGCGACGGACTGTTTGAACGCTTTGAACGCGAAAAGGGATATGACCTGCGTCCTTACCTGCCGCTGCTGATTCACGGCGGCGCCCCGGAGACCCCGTATATCCGCTATGATTTCGGACATTTCCTGCATCAGCTCGGAATGGAAGGAACCATCGCGGAACTGTCTGCTGTCAGCGAAGAGGCCGGCATCGGCATGCGCCAGCAGCCCCACTACCGGTTTACCGCGGATCTCATCGCGGCCTCCGGCGTGCTGCAGCGCCCGGAAACCGAAAATTCGAAGCACACATTCGAGCCGATGTTCTGGCACAAGCTCACCACCAGCGGAGCATGGCTCTATCCGTCCGCTGAAAAAAAATGGGTGTCCGCTGAGGCGTTCACCTTCGTCAATATCAAGTACCGCACGACCATGGAAGAGATCAAACGCGCCACCGATCTGTTCCTGCGCGACGGCATCACCCAGTTCTACAATCACGGCTATTTTTATACGCCCGAAAAAGAGCTGGCTCCCTCGCGCGACCTGCTGTGGATGAACCGCATCAGCCACGTCAACACCTGGTGGCCGTGGGTCCGCGGACTGGTCGACTATCAGGCGCGCGCCGCCTTCCTC
>JBFHEM010000110.1:0-6437 GCA_041584215.1 Tichowtungia sp.
GGAACCCGCGGAAGGTGATTCGACCATAGTTGAGGTCGACCCGGCTGGTCATTGAGCTGCGGCCGCTGTACAGCGTGACGTTCTCAATCAGGCAGTCCCCGCTGTTGGTCACATGAATGCTGGCGGCATAGCGATCTTCATCCAGTTTGGACAGCCGTTCCTGCTCATTGTATTGAAACGGAAGAAAAAACACATCACCTGCGCGCACCGTCTTTAAGTCATTCCAGAACGACTTGAGGATATGCACCCGATAGACCCGCTCTGAGATCGGCTCAATGCTGACCACCCTGAAATGGTCGCGCGTGTCCCATCGAATGCGCCGCAGTTCGGGATCGAGAATCGCCCCCCATTCCCAGCCGGGGAAACCCGTCGCTTTGCGCATTTCGTCCGTCGGAAGATCATCGTAACCCTCCATAACTTTCATTTCAAAAAAGCCTTCTTCGGGAAAAACCCGGGTGATGGCTCCCTGCGTAAAGGCCAGCGGGTCCTGCTCGATGATCAGGTTTTTTACTGCAACGTCCTCGCAATGCTTCACCCGGATGGCGGCCTGGCGCGGCGTCATCAGCATCATGGCGCCGTTGCCGTTGACAGTCACATTGGTCATGTTCTGAAGATCGATTTGAGCGATACTGTCGTCCCGCAGACCGAGCCGGTAGATCTTCCCGGGGGAAAACTCCAGCGTGTTTCCGGGGCCCGCCGCGTTCAGGGCGTTGATCGCCCGCACCAGCGCCCCGACATCATCGTGCTTCCCGTCACCGACCGCACCAAAATCATCGACCTGCAGGATTTTTGCGTCCGCAAACACCCCCGCAGAAACCGCCATCAACAGACTCATCCAAATCACTCTTCTCATAATCATCCTCAAAAAAATCCGCGCAAAACCTTCTACTTTATAAACGACAGATCCTTAACAACGAAACTGAATCAAAATTTACAGAATGATGAGATTGGATTGATCATTCTGTTCTCATTATTCTGTTTCAACTCTTCCTCTTTGGTTGCGACTTGCTTATTTTTCCAAACATTGGAAACTCATTTCGACCTCATCACCGTCCTTATTCGTTGTTTTCCTGTATTCGCGGCTATTCCTTTAAAATCCGCCTCTCAGCAAATACCAGCAGTCGCCTCCCGCTGAACCGCATGGGGGCTCAACAATCCTTCAATCGCGTGCTCCACGGTTTGATCGTCCGCGATCTGGTCGAGCAGAATGTGCTCCCGGCAGTGAAGGCTGGGCCCGGCCCACTGGTACAGCCCGTTATCCGCATGCAGATAGCAGTGTTTTCCACGGCGCTCCTCAAACAGGTTTTCACATCCGCGCACAGCGTAATACACCGCAATCAGATCCCAGCTCTGCTGCGGAATATTCGGGCCGCGCATGTAGATTTCGTAGGCCCGGCGCACCGGATCCTCTTCCGGCAGGCAGTCCGACAAAGTCTGCCCGGTCCAGACGTTGCGGCCCAGCGGAGTAATGACCAGCTCGGTCGGCCAGCGATGCAGCACGGCGTCGGCCGATTCCAGATCGATCATCCAGTTGCAGACGTCGTAGCCCGTTTCCGAGTTGGCTTCCGCCATGGAAACCAGTTTTTTCACCTTGCAGGCAATCAGCTCTTTTCCATACAGAGGACTCCATTCGTCCGGCGCCGATTTCAGCAGGTCGGCAACCGCCGTAAGGAAGCCGATGCAGCAGATCACCACAGAATTGTCCGCCGCCTCGCTCAGCAGCTTGCGATACAGCTTGGTGCTGTTCCATACCGGCCGGGACGACGCCACGGGGTCCATGTCCGCAACGGCCTGATTATAAAATGCATTGCCGCGCCGGGGAATCGCCTGCCGAAACGTTTCATAATCGAGTTTTTCAGCCAGCGCCGACGAGTAAATGGTGCCGACCGGGATCTCCGGCCGATTGCGACTGGCATTGATCACATGCACACAGGCCGCCGCCGGAGACGATGCGCTGTCGCAAATCACTCCGATCAGTTCCATTTCCCCGAGATCCGCCAGCGAATGACACAGCGCCAGCGCGCCGGTATCATCGACATCCATGTCGATGTCGGTATCCAGAATTAATTTACATATCTCATTCATTAGCATCCAACTCTTTAGGGTCGCTTGAAATTTCTGCCCGACCGACCGATTTCAACAATTCACACCGCGAGTCCGTATCTGGCACCTCAAGCGTGCGCCCAGCAAATACGCCAAAAGCCACAATCACTTTTTTACACTCCCACCCCCACCATATGTTTTACTAAAGCGCTTTAGCTTTTAAATTGCAAGCCTATTTTATAATGCGCTAGATTTACGCGCGCGTTGCGGTTAGCGTACAAAAATGAGTGATAAAAAAGCTGCGGATAAAAAAGTGACGATTAAAGATATAGCCCGCGCGGCGGGGGTATCCGTCACGACCGCCTCTTTTGTCATCAACCACCAGGACAAAAAATACGCAATCAAAACGGAAACTGCCGAGCGGGTACGTCAGGTCCTGCGGCAAACCGACTACCGCCCCAATTACGGCGCACGCTTCCTGGCCACCGGAAAATCGCAGACACTGGCTTTTATTGCACCCAACATTGCCGACGGGTTTTACAGCGAAATCGTTGTATCGGTCGAAAAGGCCGCATTGAAAGCGGGTTATCAGCTGGTGCTCTGCAACTCGCTGGACGACAGCGAGACCGAACTGACCTACCTTAAAAACCTGATCGACCGCAAAGTGGACGGCATCATTCTGGTTCCGGTCGATCCGTCAGCCCAACATCTCAACCTGCTCAAGGACAACCGGATCCAGTCCGTTTTTTTCTGCCCGCCGGAACTTGCCGACAGCCGTTTTTACTGCGTGGATTTTGATATTTCCTCCGCGCCCCGGCTCGCCGTGGACCACCTCGTTGGAAAAGGCTGCAAAAAAATTGTGATGCTGGACTGGCGCCCGGCCAAACCGCGTTCCTCCTCCTGGTCCCGCAACCGCAGTGTGCTGCGCAAAACCTTCCACGAATCCCTGCGCAGGCACGGTCTCCCGGGCGGCACCGATGCCATTTGGACGCTGTTCGGGGAAGAAAACAAACCCTCCGACGCCTCTGAATTTCAAAAACTGCTGCGAACAGAAAAACCGGATGCCATCGTTGCCATGCGTGATATTCAGTTGCTGCGCGCCTGGGCCCCTTTAATGGAGACCGGCCTTTCCGTGCCGGAGGATATTCGGCTGGTGGGATGCGACGACCTGCGCTGTTCTGAATACTGGGTGCCATCCCTCACCACTCTGCGCATGCCGAAACAAGAGGTCGGAAACCACATGGTCGATGTGCTTTTAAACGATCAAATACAAGACGGCAGCCGCATTTTCCCGGTAGAACTCGTGGAACGAGCTTCTTCCTGAAAAGATCTCTCTTCCAGTCATTCAGCAGCTGTGCAAACCGACAGCGCCAAATCAGGGCGATTGGTCGTCAGCACAGCCACTCCCCACGCAAGAAGCCGCCGGATCCGGTCCGGATCATCAACCGTCCAGGTCCAAACGGACAGCCCGCGATCGTGCAGGGCCGCAATGAGCGCTTCATCCAGCATCTCCTGATTCAGGTTTACCGCCAAGGCATTGCAGGCCCGGGCTTTTTCGGCAATCAGATCGGCTTTCTGCTCTGCGGAGCCCTCCAGGGTGTTATCCCCGTACAGCCAGGCGCAAGACAGATCCGGGGCCTGTTTGCGCACCTCAGAAATCACCTTTTGGCTGAAGGCAATAACCGTCACTTGATCAGACATCGCCTCTTCCTCAATGGTCTTGAGCACCTGATCGGTGATGCCGTTCATTTTGACTTCAACAACGGCCCGGCAACCGCTGTCTTTGAGGAGTTGCAGCGCCTCCCGGAGCTCAGGGATCCGTTCGCCGCAATACGCCGGGTTTTTCCACGACCCGGCATCGAGCTTCCGCAGCTCGTCAAAATCTGTCTCAACAATTTGCCCGAAGCCATCGGTTGTGCGCTCCAGCTCCTTGTCGTGAAACAAAACGAGCTCTCCGCTTCTGCAGCGATAGACGTCGAACTCGCAACCGGTGGCCCCGACCTCAATCGCTTGGCGAACAGAAGCCAGCGTATTTTCAGGCGCCACATGGGAAAATCCACGGTGCGCCACGACAGAACAAGCCACCGCCTCCGAACCGGAAGCGGCAAAACCGGTTACAGGCAGGGACTTCCCGACGGGTGCCGCGGCAGCGGACGTGCAGTTGGCCCCGTAATCGAGCCGGGGATCGGTGATGTACTGCCGGGGATCTTCATCCTGCTTCAGTTCATAGTCGTCGTACTCTCCGTTAACGCTGTCTTTCCCCCGATGAACGGACGGATCATAGCCCGAATTCGGGACCGGCATCTGCGCACCGATCGCCTCCAGATGATTGCGAAGCATTTTGCGCAGTTCACGGGCCCGCTCGGGCCGCTGCGCCGCCAGGTTGTGCTGTTCGCCGACATCATCGGACAGATCAAAAAGCTCCAGCTTGCCGTCCTCGTAGTGCTCGATCAGTTTCCAATCGCCGCAGCGCACCGCACCGTGCGGCGGCAGGGTCTGATAGTGCGGATAATGCCAGTAGAGCGCCGGGCGGTTCAACTGCTGCCCGCCGCGCAGCAGCGGAGACAGACTGAGTCCGTCCAGGCACTGTTCCGGGCGGGGTGGAAGCCCGGTCATGGAAAGGAAGGTCGGATACAAATCCGTACTGACAACCGGAACATCGCACGTACTGCCGGCGGACGTCACGCCGGGCCATCGGATCATCAGAGGCACCCGGATGCCGCCCTCATACAGCTGCGATTTTCCGCCGCGATACGGCAGGTTGCTGGTGGCGATCACCGTTTTTTTCTGCACGGGGTCGTACACCTGAGACAACCCGCCGTTATCCGAGAAAAAGACCACGGCGGTGCGGTCTTCAAGTCCGAGCTCTTTTATTTTCGCGAGCACCCGGCCGACGCTCCAGTCCATTCGCTCGACCATCGCCGCCATCACCGGATTGTTCTGCCCGTTGGCGCCCGGGGCTTTCCTGCGGTATTTCTCGATGCGGTCCTCCCGCTCGTACAACGGCACGTGCACCGTGCCGTGGGAGAGCGTGATGAAAAACGGGTGCTCCCGGTTTTTCTCCATAAACTGTTCTGTCTCGCGGGTGTAATACTCGATGAACCAGGGGTCGCTCAGATCCGTTGTATCGACCGGAGGTCTTTCGATCACAAAATCGAAGCCGTGCATCGCGGCATTTTTCCGGGCACCGACATGCCATTTGCCGATATGACCGGTGGCATATCCGGCGTCGCGAAAGGCTTCGGCATAGGTGGTTTCGCTGTCGCGCAGATATTTGATCCAGTCGGGCGAGCTCAATTTTGCGTACGGACACTCTTTGCCTGGAATATAGGCGGTCAAATGGAGTCGTGCCGGATAGCGCCCGGTCAGGATGCTCGCGCGGGTGGGCGAACAGACGGGATGCGCGGAGTAGGCGTTGAGAAACCGCACGCCCTCTGCAGCGAACCGGTCGCAGTTCGGCGTCTCGTAATAGGTGCTCCCGTAACAGCCGAGATCCTGGATGCCGAGGTCGTCGGCCAGAATGAACACGACATTCTGAACACTCTTTGCGGGCGCGGCGCCAGCCGAACCGGCGGCCCCGCCGATCATTGCGGCAAGCGCCAGGCTTGCCGTCGTTTTTATGCGTTTCATGTGCTTCTTTCTTTCATCAAACCAATTGCACTAGTAGGCGCGGATTTCGTACAGGCGGACCGACGGGTCGCCGTGCGTCTTCGTCACGGTCAGGCGCAGTTTTTCGACAGTCGTTTTCGGAAAATGGTGCACCCGCAGACGCTGAAAATTATCAGCTTCAGTCACAACGGTTTTCCAGGTTTTTCCGTCAAAGGCGGAGACGGTATAATCACTCACGCATTCCGGAACAAACTTCCGGAACACCGGGTTCACATCCAGATCCGTATCAAAGGTCAGCTGAACCGTATCGATCAGCTCGGGCAAATCCCACGAAAGCGTGAGCGACTGCGGAAGGGGCTGTTCGGGATCCGACCGCCACTGATTCGCATCGATTCCCACGTGCCGGCTGAGTCCGTTGACCGCCTGCTGCGGCTCATAATTGCGCGCCAGCTTCAGCGGCGGATCGGTATAAACCATCAGGCGCGGCTTCACCGATTCGACCAGCCCGTTCGCATCCTTCCAGAAATTCACACTGCCGGGGAATCCGCGCACCGCCGGATAGGCGCACACGCCTTTCGCGCCGCGCGGCTCGCAATAGATCGCAAAGAAAGGCGTTTCGACCGGGACATCAAAGTCAAAGCGGACATATCCGTTGTCTCCGGGCAGAACCGTTGCCGTGGCGGTGCCCAGCTCTTTCGGCTCACGGACTGTTTTGCGGTCCCACATGCTGCGGGCCTCCAGCAGGCGCAGCGTGATTTCAGTCGGTTCCTTGAGATTTGAAAACA
>JBFHEM010000111.1:0-6327 GCA_041584215.1 Tichowtungia sp.
TATCTGCGTCAGGAAAACGAGTGGACGGAGCTGGCCTCTTCGGCCGTTGTTGAACCGGGTCGGTGGCACCATGTGGCGGTCGCCGTGGACCGGGGGGATGCCCGGCTGTACGTCGGGGGTACGCTGGATGCGCATAAGCAGACGGCGCCGTCGCTGCCGGTGACGGGCGCGCCGGTTGTGATCGGCGCGGCCGCGGGCCCGAACGGAAAACTCCTTCAGCAGTTCCGCGGGGCGCTGGATGAGGTGAAGCTGTTTGACCGGGCGCTCGATGCCGCCGAGGTGAAAGCCATGGCCGATGTGACGCCGCCCGCGTCGCATGCGCTCCCGGCCCCGCCGGTTGTCAGCTGGAACGTCATTTCCGGACCGGAGACGGTCGGGCTGTGGTCGCTGCCGGATACCGTCGACCTGCAACCGGTCGAGGGCGTGCGTGTGAGCTCCATCAAGGCCTTTGAACCCGATGTGGACGGTTTCCATTGGCTCCACGGAGTCGGTCTGATGTGGCACAGGGGAAAGCTCTATGCCTCGTTCGGGCACAACAAAGGCGCGGAGAATTCGCTCGGTGAGATGGCCCGCTTCCGAGTGAGCGATGATGGCGGTGAAACCTGGGGGGCGGTCAAAACCATTGCGGCGAGTGAAGGGAACCATTCGGTCAGTCACGGGGTGTTCTGCTCGGCCGGGGGCACGCTTTACGCCTTTCAGGGTGCGTTTTATGACCGCTTTCAGCGAACCCACTGCATGGGGTATCGTCTGAACGAGCAGACCGATGAATGGGAGCCGCTCGGCAAGGTGGTTGACCGGGGATTCTGGCCGATGCAGCAGCCGGAGAAAATGGCGGACGGCAACTGGATCATGGCGGGGCTGCGGTCTAAAAACGGCTATGGTTCCGAGGGCCTTGAAGGAGGCGGCCTGAATCTGCCTGCCGTCGCCATCAGCCATGGGGACGATCTCACCCAGTGGGACCTGGTGGTTGTTCCGCTGCTCGACGGACTCATTGCGCCATGGGGAGAGTCCGCCGTTATGGTTGACGGATCCAGCATTACGCTGATTTCGCGCTGGGCGGGGAATGCGCCTTATGCGCTGGTTGCAGAGAGTCCGGACTGCGGCCGCACGTGGACGGAGCTGCACCCGTCCACAATGCCGATGGCACCCAGCAAACCGTGTGCGGGCATGCTCAGCACCGGACAGCGCTATCTGATCTCCAACAGCAGCGGCAACAACGGCAGCGCCCGGGTGCCGCTCACCATTGCCTACAGCCGTCCCGGAAAAACCGCGCTCACCGGGATTCGCGTCATTCGGCACGGGCCGGATCCCGCCGCACTCAAACCCGTCAATCGGTTTTCGTATCCCTGTGCGATCGAGCACGACGGGATGCTGTATGTCGGCTATTCCGACGCGGAAGGGCGGCGGGGCAATGCCAACGCGGCGGTGCTGGCCGTCTTCCCGGTCAGTGCCCTGCAGTAAGCGCTGAAAGCGGTTTGCCCATGCGAATGGCCGCGCCGGATGCCGGCGCGGCCCGGATATAAAAAGTGAGGATGCAATGTTTAAAACGATCGTGACGGGTTTGGTTTTTTCGTCGATGGCCGCGTGGGCCTCTTTCAGTGTGCAGCTGCTCGGTGCTCAAGCCGCGGTTCCCGTCGCCGCATGGAGCCTCGACAGCCTGGACGGCGGCACGGTTTCTGATTCCGCCGGATCGCACGATGCAACCGTTCTGGGCGATCCCTATATTCTGTCCGGGGCGGTTTCCAACTCGATTGTCTTCGATGGGGAGTCGGACTGCCTGTCTGTCGCCGATGCCGATGATTTGAGTTTCACCAATGCGACGTTCAGCTTGAGCGCCTGGGTCAATGCCTACCTGCTGGATGACAGCCAGCAGATGATACTTGCCAAGAACGATTATTCGGCAGGGAGACGCGAATGGGGCCTGATGATTGACGACGACAACTGTTTTGCTGTCTATTTGAGGCAGGGGAACACCTGGTACAGTCTGGGTTCGGCCACGAGTCCGACGCCCGGAGAATGGTGCCATGTCGCCGTCACGTGCGATGCGGGGTACGTCCGCCTGTATGTGAATGGCGTTCTCGAAAATGAAGAGCAGCTGGTCACGTCTCTTCCGGAAACCGATGCGCATGTAACCATTGGCGCGAGCATCAGTGACGGGTCCCTGCTGCAGCAGTTTTACGGGGCGCTGGATGCCGTGCAGGTGTTCAGCACCGCCCTGGACGCGTCGGCGATTGCCGAACTGGTCGATATTCCCGATCCGGAACCCCATTCGCTTCCGGGGGTGGATCTGCCCGTTCAGGAGCCCGCATCGGTGCTGCTGTGGACCCTGCCTGCGGCGGATGCGATTCCCGCTCTTACCAATGTGGAGTTCCATGCCATTAAGGAATACGAACCCGAAACGGACGGCTACCGGTGGCTGCACGGAGTCGGCCTGGCATGGTACGGCGGCAAGCTGTACGCCTCGTTCGGGCACAATGTGAACGGCGAAAATTCCGCCGGTGAAACGGCCAACTGCCGCGTCAGCGAGGACGGGGGCGTCACGTGGGGGCCGGTCCAGACCATCGACGGTCCGGAGGGGACCCGCAGTGTGAGCCACGGCTGTTTTTATGCCGGCACCAACGGCCTGTGGGCCTTCCACGGCGCCTTTTACGACCGGTTCCAGCTGACGCATTGCCGTGCCTATCGGCTGAATGAAAACACGGGCGAATGGGACCCGCAGGGCGAGGTGGCCGGGGAAGGGTTCTGGCCGCTGCAGCAGCCGGTTCGCATGGACAACGGCAGCTGGATCATGGCGGGGATCCGGGTGCGCAACGGATACACGCAGGAGGGCATGGACGGGGGCTACCTTAACCTGCCGGCCGTTGCCATCAGCCGCGGCAATGACTTTACGCAGTGGGACATGACCGTGATTCCGATTCTGGACGGCCTGGCCGATCCCTGGGGCGAGTGCAATGTGATCGTGGACGGGGCGCATATCACCCTGGTGTCGCGCTGGACCGGCAGCATCCCGTATACCCTGGTTTCCGAGAGTTCCAACTTCGGAGCGAGCTGGACCGAGCTCAAACCGGGCAATCTGCCGATGGCGGCCAGCAAGCCGTGTGCGGGCCTGCTGAGCACCGGGCAGCGCTATCTGATTTCCAACAGCTCCGGCAGCAACGGTAACGACCGGGCGCCGCTGACGATTGCCTACAGCCTGCCCGGGGAAATCGGGCTCACGCAGCTGCGGGTGATCCGGCGCGCTGTGCAGCCCGATGCCCCGTGGGACGGTTCGAAACTGTCCTACCCCTGTGCCGTGGAAAAAGACGGAGTTCTGTATGTCGGTTATTCCAACAATGCCTATCGCAGCGGCAACCTCAACAATGCTGAACTGGCGGTCTTTCCCATTGACCAGCTGAAGTAGGGGCCCTGCCTGTACAATGTGCCGCAGGCGTCCCGCGGGTCAGATTGGGATCGGTAAAGGGGGGGCAGGCTTTCCCGCCTGCCATCTGCACAGGGAGCCGGGCGGCGGCAGGCAGGCTGGAAAGCCTGCCTCACGAGTGAATCGGATGCAGAGTTTTTTTTCAGGGTTTGGAAATCTTCTCTGACTTGCTCGGCGGCTCTCTCCAGTGAGCATCGCGAACGGGTGGTGGAGAACTGCCGGGAATCGGTGTGGATCGCTTTTTTCACCACCCGCTCCGCGAGTCAGAATAATTAAGGTCAGAATGATTTCTATTCATAAACCCTGCTTTATCCACTGATTCTGACCGTAATCATTCTGATAAAATCCCGCCCCTGTCGCGGTCCATCATGAACGGCTCCGCTGTGGTGGTTTTGGAGGTCGGCATTATTTCTTGTTTGGAAGCACGGCGGAGATCTCAAGCGCAACCTTTTTTGCTAAATAGGCATATCCCGCGGGTTTAAAATGCACATCGCTGTTATTGTTCCGTATCTCGTGGAGTTTCAAACGTGCATGGGCATTCAGGTCGTTGATCCGTATCCCGTTTGCCTTCATGATCTCTTCGGCAACCCGGTTGTATCGGATGTCATCGTCCGGAACGCGACCCGCCTCATGCTCCGGAACGGGCGTGGTCGTGCACCAGATCAGTGCGGCCCCGGTTTGTTGAAGACGGGCTACAATCTTTTCCATATTGGCCCGGTATTGCTCCAGTGTCGCGGTCAGCGTCCCGTTTATCTTGTCCCGATGCCCCGAGGTTTTCGCCTCGGGGTTGCGGTAGCAGAGGTCCCACAGCCCCCAGTTGAAGTGGATCACATCCCAGGTGCGCGATCCGATCCACTCGTCGAGTTTTTTTGAGTCCGTAAGCTGAATTTTTTCCATTGCCGGGGTTCCGAAATACGTCGGCTTTTCCCTGCAGCTGTTTGCGGACATCCACGGTATAGCCAATCGAGATCGAATCGCCGATCAGCAGGACGTTGGGAAGGTCCGGATGGTCCGCGGGATTGGCAAACGCCGACGAATATTCTTTGCCGGTATACAATTCCGACCGGTCGGCCAGTTCTTCCGCGCCAAATACAGACGTAATAAACAGTGCCGCAAATGCTGCGGCCGTGGGCATCTTGATCATTTTTTCAGCTCCTTTTCTTTCAGTTGATCATATTTTTCCGCGGCAATCCAGCCGGCCTTTCGTGCTGTTTTGGTTGCTTTGGGGACAAGGCTGGCGGGACGCCTGCGATACGTGCCACTGGCGTTTGGTCTGCGAAGACCGAAATCGATCAGAATTTGGTATCACGGAAGCGGTCCTTCAGGCAGGCATCTATCTGAGGGTGCGCGTGATCGGCGGCAATCTGGTCGGGCGTATATTCGAGCCTGCCGGGGAGAGCGACTCGCCCAATAACGAGTCAGGCGGCCTGACTTTCTCCGAAGTTTCCTCCAGCGAAGCGGGTGGTGAAATACTGCTGTTTGCAAACGTGTAGCCGCGCTTCACCCGGCCGGAGGGCGGGAAAGCGTGTTGCTCCGCACGGTGCGGAGGCCGTCCGCTTTCCGGCTTCGCCGGTGAAGCGGAGCTACAAGATTTTTCCGGCAACGAAAGCAGGGGGCAGGGTCAAGGGGGCAGGATCACGTCTCAATATTCAACATTGACGGGCGGTTGATAAAGTGAAGGGGGCAGGGTCACGTCTCAATATTCAACATTGACGGGCGGTTGATAAATTGATTCCTTCTTTGCTTTGAGATGTGCCCCTCTTTGCTCCATCTGCGAAGACCGAAAACGAGCTGGGTTTGGTATCGCTTAAGCGGTCTTTCACTTGAACATGCGTTATATTGTGAATACGCGACGGATCCACATCAGTGCTCCGCCAAATGCAACAACAAGACCCAGGGTCGCGGGCTCCGGAATGGTTGTGGTGTACAGGGTGGTTACTTCAGTTGACGTCAACGCCGTATCATAAAACCGCGCGAGCGCCACCTGACCATCAAATGCTGTCGGGATAAAGCCTGCGGGTCTTGCAACGTTTAGGTCCGTACCCCCTAACTGACCTTCATTCGCGCCGGCCCAGTCTGAGATGGTCAGGCCGGTTACGGTTTGAGCCAGTGCTCCGTTTATATACAGCGAAAGACTGTCGGACACATCCGTCACCCCGATAATTTGAATAAAATCTGAAGGAAGGGCCGAGAGTGTTTTTGAGGCCGCGCCGACCGTCGATCCGCTGTAATTCACCCGGTAATCCAGTACATTATCTGTCATCGTGATCGACGTCCCGATCGTGCTGCCGCCCGTTTCAAACAGGATATGAGATCCGGTCAAATCAGACATCTTGACCCAGAGTTCGAAGGAGAAATCCACCGTTGCTCCGGAAGTCGCACTATGTGCATCCAGCGTTTTCATCCCCATAACATTCGGACTGTCCACCGCGCGGGTAAAATACGAACTGGCGGGTGTTACCACCGAAGAACCCGTGCCAAGTGTCATATTCATGCTATCACTGCCCGTATTGCTGTTCACCGAGGGGGTCCACGATGTCGCGCTCGCATCACTCGTCAGTGCAAGGTCGTTCGCATCAAATTCCAATACGACCGCAGCCTGTGCTGCCAATCCGACCAGCACTCCGGATAATATAATCGCCGTTACTTTATTCATTTTACTCTCCGTGCCCAGTTGTCTGCTTCGTGATGCCAATAGAATCCAGTTACAGATTATGAATTAGAAAATACGCCAATTGTGGGTTATGTCAATGCATTATCCAATGCAGGATCTCCGGCGTCTATTCTAGCGGAGTGCGGATCGGGGTGATCCGCGAAGTGCCGGAAAGGGTGGAGGGTTTGAATTTTTCCAAGGTTTGGAAGCCCGAGCGCATCGAGGCACGCAGTTGCTTCCAATCATTGGAAAAAAA
>JBFHEM010000112.1:0-6055 GCA_041584215.1 Tichowtungia sp.
TCGGGCGGGCATATGGCGCTGTTGAATGACTATTCGATTTACACAAATACGCTGCAGGTTTCGACGACCTTTGCGGTTGGAAGCAGCAAAACAAACAGCCCGCTGTTTTTACTTGGTTTTTACGAAACGATCAATAAGGGCTATTTGCAAAATATCAATAATGATGACTTTGTGTCTGTGCGCTTCATAACGTCTGGAGACAGTGAAGGGAAGATTGTATGGAAAATCTTTGATGAAGGTACGGCGAAGGATACGTCGTCTGAAGGAGAGGCTGTTTCGTTTGCTTCGGATGATGTGATCCGTTTGACGATGTCATACAACTTCGAAACCGGAGAGGCCGTTGCGGAAGCATACAATGTTACACAGAGTTCTGTCATCAATACCGGTACGGCCAGCGTGGTCGGAATCAGCGGGCTGAATTACGCCGCCGCGGGAGTGAGTTCGGTGTCTTCTGATACAGATCCCCTGTATTTCAGCAGCTTTGAGGTCGAAGCGGTCTCGGGTGGATATGCCGGCTGGGCCGGCAGCTGGGGCGTGGAGCTGGGTGACGAAACCGCTGATTATGATAACGACGGATTGTCGAACCTCTGTGAATACGGCCTGGGCGGCAACCCGACCAATGCCGCCGATAGGGGAATCTCTCCGGTCAGCCTGACGGGGGACGGAGTCTTTACCTATGTCTATCCGCAGCTTTCGGATTCCAACAGCGGGGTGACCTATCACCTCGAGACCCGGGACGATCTGATGGCCGGCAGCTGGACCAATGCCGGCTACACGGTGACGGGGACTAATCTAACTGCCGGTGCATTCAACTATGTGACCAATCAGGTTCCGACGGCGGTCAAGCCGCAGCAGTTTATTAAACTGATCATCGAAAAATAGTTCTTCGGACGATCCGCTGAGGCAGGCCGCCGGGGTTTCTGTCGGCCTGCTTTTTTCCGTTCAGCGGCAGCGGTTCCATAAAGGGGGTCAGGAAGGTCCCCATTTCGGAGCGGCGACATTCCTGTCGCCGAACCTTGAATCAATATCCGTCAGGCTCATCTTGTATGACAGGATCAACCCGTTCATGCAGTTGATAGAAATGGTGTAGAAAATGAAGAAAAACGCAGTGAACCTGCTCTGTCTGTTTGTGTTTTCCGCTTGCTGGATATTGCCGGTCTCGGCTGCGCCGAAACAGATCTCAGGAGTCTATCCGCATCTGACGATGTACAACGAGGAAGGCGAATGCGGAACAGGTGCCGTGGTGCCCTGGGCCGACCGCCTGTGGGTGATCACCTACGGACCTCATCTGCCGCACGGATCGAGTGACAAACTGTATGAGATCACGCAGGACCTGGAGCAGATCATCCGGCCCGAAAGCGTCGGCGGCACGCCGGCCAACCGCATGATTCATCGGGAAAGCCAACAGCTGAACAT
Source organism: Tichowtungia sp. (assembly GCA_041584215.1). Classification (GTDB taxonomy): domain Bacteria; phylum Verrucomicrobiota; class Kiritimatiellia; order Kiritimatiellales; family Tichowtungiaceae; genus Tichowtungia. The sequence continues at coordinate 1,417 of JBFHEM010000112.1, forward strand.
CGGCCCCTATCTGATTGATACCAACCGCGCGGTGCGGGTGCTGCAGCCGGCAGCGATGCCGGGCCGCCTGACGGGCACGGCACGCCATCTGACCGATCCGGCACATAAGATCTATATCGCCACCATGGAGGAAGGCCTTTACTCCGTAGATGTTAACACACTCGAGATTGACGAGCTCATCAAGGACGGCAACAGCCAGTCGAAGATCGGCTCGGGGGTGGAGTCGCACCTTCATGGCTACCATGGCAAGGGGCTGTACTCCGGCCAGGGATTTTTGCTTTACGCCAATAATGGAATGCGCAGCAAGGAGGCCACGCAGCGCCCGGACATTCCCTCCGGGGCGCTCGCCTGCTGGCAGGGCTCGGGGGACTGGACGCTGATTCGCACCAATCAGTTCACGGAAATCACCGGCCCCGGCGGAATCTACGGCAGCGCCAATCCGGAGTCCGACCCCGTCTGGGCCATGGGCTGGGATTATCGCTCGGTCCTTCTGATGCTCCTCGAGAATCAGACGTGGCATGCGTACCGCCTGCCGAAGGGAAGTCACTCCTACGACGGGGCCCACGGATGGAATACTGAGTGGCCTCGCATCCGCGAGATCGGCGAAAAAGATCTGCTGGCCACCATGCACGGTACCTTCTGGAAATTTCCGGCGACTTTCTCATTCGAAAACTCCGCCGGAATCACTCCCCGTTCCAATTATCTCAGGGTGATCGGCGACTTCGCGCGCTGGCAGAATCAGATTGTGTTCGGGTGCGATGACTCCGCCCAGAAGGAATTTCTGAACAGCCGTCCGTTCAAAGCCCCCGACGGTGCTCCGGTGCAGTCCAATTCCAACCTCTGGTTTGTCGACCCCGGCCAAATCGATCAGCTGGGTCCGGTCATCGGCCGCGGTTCGGTCTGGCTGCGTGATGACCTGAAAGCAGGTCAGGTCAGCGATCCCTATCTGTTCGCCGGCTACGACTATCGGATGATGACCATCCGGCATGGCAATCCGGGCCCGGTCCGCTTCACGCTCGAGTTTGACAGGGAAGGAAACGGCATCTGGGAGGAATTCAAAACCTTCGACGTGACGGGCTCTGCAATCCACATTTTTGATCGCTCGGAGCAAGCGGCCTGGGTGCGCGTCCGCGTGGCCTCCGACGTGAAGAATGCATCGGTTCATTTCAACTATCGAAATATCGATCCGCGCAGCCATCAGAATGATGCCGTTTTTAACAGTCTGGCCGCAGCGGGCGAAAAGGCGGTCACGCAGGGTGTGCTTCGCAGCAACCGCAAAGTGCTGAGCATGCTCTCGGGCCGGCAGTACTTCGAGCTGAATGATCAGCTGGAACTGACCCCCGAAACGAATCCGTCTGCCGCCGGGCTTGTATCTCAGGGTGCCCAGCCGGCTGGCGGCATTCGGGTGGATGCCGCTTCGGTGATTGTTGAAGAGGACGGCCGGCGCTACCGCCTTCCGAAAAACCCTCTGTATGAAAAAACCGTGGCGCAGGGGATCGGCAGCAACCCGGCAAAACCGCTGGAAGAGTACCTGCCTTTATCGCTGACAAAAGGAGCCGCCGTTGCGGTCAGCTCCACCTATCAGGATTTCAATGCGGAGCATCTGGTGGACGGACAGTTTACCGAGGATTCACGCTGGATTGCGAAAGGCTTCAACAGCTGGGTGACCCTCGACCTCGGTGAGCCGAAGACATTCCGCAGTGTCTGCATTGCCACCGGATGGAAGCGCGAACCACAGTTCGCAGCAAAGAATTTTGATGTTCAAATCAAACAGGGCGGCGCCTGGGTCACACTTCCCGCCGGTGCGGTCAGAGAAAACAGCAGGACGGTTGTTGTGGTGAACAGTGATCAGGCGGTTACCGCGCAGGAGCTGCGAATTGATTTTAAAGATGGCGGATTCAACCGGGTCTATGAAGTGGCGGTGTTTGAAGAACCGCCGGCGCTCGGCGGCGTTGACGGCGCAGCACGGCAGGTCGCCCGGATCTGTCGCGAGGTGGCCACCGAACGCGACCTGTTCAATGTCCACGGCACGTTTTATGAACTGCCGGCCCGCAATGCACAGGGCTTTGCCAAAATCCGACCGATCGCTACTCACAACCTGCAGATTCATGATTACGCCTCTCATTTCGGCATGCTGTTTTTGACCGGCCTTAATGAAAATAACAATGACCGCGTCATTAAAAGCGCCGACGGAGCCGCCGCTCTCTGGGCGGGGGTGATTGACGACCTTTGGCGGCTGGGCAAGCCGCGCGGAGAAGGCGGCGTCTGGAAGGACACGGCCGTGCGGGCCGGCGTGCCCTCGGACCCCTATCTGATGACCGGCTTTGACCGCAAGACCGTGACGCTTTCTGCCGCAACCGATGCGGCGATCACCCTGCAGATTGATATCGACGGAACGGGCATATGGATCCCTTACAAGACCTTTGCGATTCAGGGCGGTTCATCGCTCACCCACTCATTCCCCGAAGGGTTTTCGGCCTACTGGGTGCGGGCCGTCAGCACCGCTGACACCACGGCCACCGTCGTATTCAAATACGACTGAGCAGCACAGGTTGAAATACGTGTCGGGGGGAACATAAAAGTTCTCCTGACGGCTTCAGAATGAGGGCAGGAAAACAAATGAGAGAAATGAACGCTGGGCTTTGGAAAAAACTGCGTGTCGTATGTGAGCACATCCGCAGCTTCCAGCCCATGGGGTATGCGGGACTGGTTGGGCTGGGCGTTTTGTGCCTGGGCATCTCGCCGGGTTCCACCTGCAGCTTCGCCGCATCACGGGCCGGTCCGGACGAGCTGTTTGAACGGTTTCAATCTCCCGCGTCCGAGGCCAGACCGTTTGTGCGATGGTGGTGGGGTGAAAACCGGGTGGCGACGAATGAAATTGTCCGCGAGCTGGATTTGCTGAAACGCGCCGGGATTGGCGGAGTGGAAATCTTGCCGATTGGTCTGGGGGCGCGCCCGCGAGAAGGCTTCTCGACCCCGGAGAAACCCTGGCTTTCACCGGAATGGTGCAAGGTCGTAAAGTTTACCTGTGATGAAGCCGCCAGGCGGGATATGCGGGTGGACATGTCCCATGCCTACGGTTGGCCCGCCAAAGGATCCTGGCTGCGGCCGGAACACCGGGCCTCCATTATTTATTCCTCACAGCAGGTTGTTACCGGTCCGACGCTGTATGAAACCCCTCTGAGCCGGCTGCGGAACTGGAAAAAAGGAAAGTCGGTTCTGAAATATGCCCGTCTCGTTCCCATGCAGCTCGGCAGCCTGGACGAGGTGCTGAATTTCGACTCGGCGGCAGCCGGAGATACCCTGCGCATTGAGGTGCCGAAGGGGAAATTCGTTCTGCAGACGGGCATTCTGGTGAGGGAATTCCGGGGGGATATGCTGGATCATTACGATCGCGATGCCGTACAGGCCTACCATGATCATATCACCGAAAAAATGGCGCCGTATTTTGACGGGAATCTCGGCTCGGGGATTCGTTCATTTTTTGCCGACAGCATTGAAGTGGCCGGCAGCAACTGGACCCGTTTCTTTGAAAAGGAGTTTTTCGCGCGCCGGGGATATTCGATTCAGCCATGGGTTTCGTTTGTATTGCCTCCCTACAGGGACCGGTTCGTTCCGTCTGCGGAAATGGGCGAGCAGCTGCGCAAAGTGCGGTTTGATTTCAACAACACGCTGGTCGAACTCATACATGAAAATTTTATCGGGGGTTTCCACGATTGGTGCCGGGACAACCATGTGAAATCGCGGCTGCAGGTGTATGGCTTCCCCTGGCATTTCGGCATTGAAACCGGCTACCTGATTCCGGATATCCCCGAAGGAAACAACTGGCTGACAGTCGATGAAGAAAAGATTCTGAGGGGGGCGGCTTGGAATAAATTTGCCTCTTCCGCCGGTCATGCGAAAGGCCGCCGCGTCATAAGCACCGAGGCGATGACCACGGTCTCGGAACGGTTCGAGATCCCGCTGGACTGGGTTAAACGCGCAGATGATTTCAACTTTATCACAGGCATCAACCACTCCGTGCTGCATGGGTTCAACTACAGTCCGCCGGAGGTGCAGTGGCCGGGGATTATCGAGTTCGGCACGTTCTTCGGGGAAAACAATACCTGGTGGCCATTTCTGCCCAAATGGACGCAATACAACGCCCGCCTGTCGCAGGTGTTTCAGGATACAAAACCGGTTGTGGAAATCGCTTTGCTGGGGCCGGCGTCAGATGCCCGGGGAGAAGCCGGGCTGGATCGCGAAGCGTTTCACGGGAAAGCCTGGTACGCATATGATCACCTGTGGAAAGCGGTTTGCAACCGGGGGGCCAATGTTGATCTCCTCGGAGAGGCCACCCTGGACCTGGCGGATGTTTCCCGGGGACGGATTGCGGTCGGACCGATGCGCTACAAGCTGCTTGTGCTGTGCGATGTCCAGACGGTTCATTTGAAAACCATGCTGCATCTTCGTGATTTCGTATCGGCCGGCGGGCAGGTGGCCGTGGTCGGGGCGGCCCCGTCGGCGGCTGCGGGCAGGACGGATGCCGCGGATGAAACCGTTGCCGAAATCATGCAGCAGTTGATGACAACGGCTCCGGATCGGGTGAAGACCTTTGCCGCTCCGGCAGATGAAAAAGATCTGAATGCCTTGTCCGGCA
>JBFHEM010000113.1:0-6030 GCA_041584215.1 Tichowtungia sp.
GCGCCGTCCGCACCGGCCCTGGGCGAAAAGCTGAAAATCGGCGGGCTGGTTGAAGGACCGCTTGGCTGCGCCGGTCAGATCGACGACGTCCGGATTTCCCAATGCGTGCGCGAAATCAATGGCATTCCGGATCAGCCATTGGCCGCCGACGGGAACACGGTGGGTTTGTGGCCGTTTGATGACGAGAAACCCATTTCATCGTCTTCCCGTACCAGCCCGTTGGAGTCGCCGGCGTACGATTTAACCCGCGGGCCGGCTGAAATTCCCGGGAACCCGGCCTACAGCCAGTGGCCTTTGACCGTGGAGTGCCGGGTGAAGCTGGACCGGCAGGATCAGTACAACATCGTGATCGCCAATGAGACGAAGAAGTCGCCGCGGCACTGGGAGCTGTTTACGGTTCCCGAAAGCGGCGTTTTCCGTGCCTATTTGCCCGGCTTTCAGCCCAGCCTGCTGGATTCCGGCGTCTCCATTACGGATGGACAGAGGCATCGCCTGGCGCTGGTTGTGGAAGAAACAAACATTCAGCTTTATGTGGATGGCGAGCTGAGGCGGGAACAGCCTGTCCAGGCGCCGTCCGCAGCGGCCCTGGGTGAAATGCTGAAAATCGGAGGGCTGGTTGAGGGGCCGTTTGACTGCGCCGGTCAGATCGAGGCCGTCCGGATTTCAAAATGCGTGCGCGAAATCAATGGCATTCCGGATCAGCCGTTTGCCGCCGACGGGGATACGGTCGGGCTGTGGTCGTTTGATGATGCTCGGGGCGGTGTCGTGCGCGACCAATCGCCGTTGCACAATAACGCAGCGGTGCCGCTGGGCGAGCTGTTCCAAACCAGTCTCGATTTGCGCCGCGGGCTGGTGAAAATACCGACTGCCGCCCTGACGGGCGCCGATCCGCTGACGATTGACTGTTGGATGAAATTTCCGAAATCGAACGACCGAAGGCAGCATCAGGTTATTATGGCGCATGGGCACCAGTATGACGTGCCTTCTTCGGATTTCTGGCGATTGGACATCATGAGAGGCGAGCTGCGTTTTTATGTTCCCGGGCAGCCTGTCTGGACAAAAAAACAGATGTTGGACGGGGCGTGGCACCATCTTGCGCTGGTGCTGGACGACACGAAGATGACCCTGCTGGTGGACGGGGTTGAATGCGCCTCTCAACACGTGCTGAAGTCGTCCGGCGCAACGCTGGCGGGCTGTCCGCTGTGGGAACCGGCTGAAACCCTGACGGTGGGCGGATTGCCGGGTGGATTCCTTCGCGGAACTGCAGGCGAGCTGGGTATGCTTCGTATTTCAAAAGGGATTCGCACATTCAACGGGGCGGCCGTCCCCCCGTTTAAGCCGGATGCTGAAACGCTGGGGCTGTGGCGCTTTGACGGCGAAGAAATGGAACGTTATCCGGATGCGGCCGGCGCGTGCGGCCCTGCTGTTTTCGAAACGAAACCGATCGGTCCGGCAGAAGAGTATCTGGCCCTTCCCGCAAAACAGGAGGCAGAACCGTTCCGTGCGCTGACGAAGGAGTGGGTCGAAAAGCTGGATCTGAAGACCGTTCATCCCGAGGGCATTCGGGATGCCGTCTGGCAGCAGTGGTTTTTTGACTTCTACTGGCACGATCAATTTGATTATGACCGGAATGCCTCAATGGATAAAGAGGCGGCCGGGCAGCAGGTGTTTGATCGCCAGGAGCTCGTTCTTCCGGAGGATGCAGGGCCGGCGGGGACGGCGTTGCGCCGCACCCGCGCATTGATCGATTCCCTGCGGCAATCCGTCGGCAAGGATGCTGAAAAACAGGCTCAGCTGAGCCGGTGGTCCGGGGATCTTGAAAAACTGTCTTCGGGATGCTCAGACCTCAATGCTCCGGAGGACAGGCTGGCGTGCTATTTCGCCGCGTGTGCCATTCGGCGTCAGGCGGCTTTCTCCAATCCGCTGCTGGATTTTGACTCAATCCTGTGCGTGGCCCGCGGAACCTACGAGGGGTCTGTGCGGTCCAACCCGGGGACAACCGATCAGCAGGGCGGACATTTTGCCACCCAGTATTTCGGCTTCAATGCACTGGCCGGCGGCGGTCTCTATATCGTGAAAAACTGGAAATCGGATCCGGAAGTAATCGATATTCTTGAACATTCGGTTGTGGAAAACGGCCGGCTGAAAGGACAGAAGCTGGATCACGGCGCCTTTTGCACGCCCGACCTTTCGTATGATGGCAAACAGGTTGTTTTTGCATGGACGGCGAACCCGGATCACAACTGGTCTTTTTCTGAGGACCGGATGTTTCACCTGTTTAAGGTCAATGTGGACGGATCGGGGCTGACCCAGCTGACAGACGGCTGTTTTAATGATTTTGATCCCTGCTGGCTGCCCGGCGGGCGGATTGCCTTTGTCTCCGAGAGGCGCGGCGGGTATATCCGCTGTTTTGGGGCACATAATAAAGTCCGCAACTACACGCTGTTCAGTATGCGCGACGACGGGCAGGATATCGTTCCGCTCAGCTACTATGAAACCAGCGAGTGGAATCCATCGGTCAACAATGACGGGATGCTTGCCTTTACCCGCTGGGATTATACGGACCGTGAAAACTGCCTCGGGTCACGGTTCTGGCTCAGCGGGCCCGACGGCACCGATCCCCGCACTTCTCACGGCAACTATCCATTGCCGTTTGATACATTTCTGGATCACACCCCTTGGAAAATCGGCCCGAACGGCGTCGAAATTGACAGTCGCCGCGGCGCGCCGTTGGTGGAGATGGGCATCCGGGCGATTCCCGGATCTCATCAATATGTATTTACCGGCGCACCTCACCACGGACAGGTCTATGGATCCTTGGGCATTCTCGATTTGCGCATCGACGATGACGGTCATATGTCGCAGGTAAAGCGCCTCACGCCGGATGAGGCGTTCCCCGAATCTGAATACGGCATGCGCGGGCATTACAAGTATGGAACCCCGTGGCCGCTGAGTGAGGATTTTTACCTCTGCAACATCTGGGATAACCTCGCGCTGCTGGACCGCTACGGAAATGCCGAGCAGATCTGCGACCTGAGCCTGATTCCGGATCTGCCCGACGAACGGCTGCGCCTGATCGACCCGATTCCGCTGCGGGTACGTCCCCGTCCGCCGGTCATTCCTCCCCGAACCCATCAGGGCGAGGAGTCCGGTCCCGATGCGCCCAAAGCCACACTGGCGGTGATGAATATCTATGATTCGGACCTGCCGTTTCCCAAAGACCGGAAGGTCAAATGGCTGCGCATTGTTCAGAATATCCTGAAAACAAATCACACGATGGGCCGGCCGATGATCGGCTATGAAAAAGAAAACACGCCGCGCATTCCGCTGGGAATTGTGCCGGTCGAAGAAGACGGCAGTGTGTATTTTGAGGCCCCGGTGGCCAAGGAGCTGATTTTCCAGCCGCTGGATGAGAACTTTATGGCCATCCAGTCCATGCGTTCCGTCGCCTTTGTTCATCCGGGCGAGCAGCTGTCCTGCCAGGGATGCCATGAGCCCAAAAACCGGCCGCCGGACATGAAACGGATGCCGCTGGCCGTGCAGCGGGCCCCGTCCCCAATCCAGCCGGAAATCGGTCCGGTTGAACCGATCAGCTACTACCGGCAGATCAAACCGATTTTCGAAAGCAGCTGTGTCGGGTGCCATCAGAAAAAGGGAAAAGGGCCGGTTGACATGAGCTACGAAGCCCTGAAGGACGACACCTTCTGGTTTGCCGGCGGCATGAGCGGAACCATGACCCGCTTTTCCTACAGCGGTATCCATGGCGGTTCGCGCTCCATTCCCGGGCGGTTCGGGGCTTCTTACTGCCGGATCGGCCGGGCACTGCTGAATGAGACCCATCGGGAGGCGGTCAGTCCGGAAGACCGGCATAAAATCATTGTCTGGCTCGACTGCAACTCGCCCCGGCTGGGGGCCTATATTCGCGAAAAGGAACAGCTGGACGGAGAGCTGGTCTGGCCGACGCTCGATGTGGATCCTGCCAACGTTCTGGGCGTGGAAAAAACGCTGCCGGGTTTGAAGCGCAATTTCTGGCATGAAAACCTGTATGGGCCGCATGCGTTTCTCGGCGGAAGCCATGCGCTGCAGTCGATCTATCTGATGGATGAAAAAGGCGACATCACCTGGGACTGTCCGGCTCCGAATCCTCAGGATGTGTGGATGCTGTCCAACGGAAATGTTCTGGTTGCGACCTTGCATGCGGTGCAGGAAATTTCGCGTGACAAAAAAGTTGTGTGGGAATATCCGGTCGCAGAACCGGATCAGACCCCCACCTGCCAGCCGCTTCCGAACGGCAATATCCTGATCGGAATTGTCGGGCAGTGCCGTCTGATTGAAGTGAACCGGAAAAAAGAAATTGTCCACTCGATCCAGCTGGAGACAACGGTCAAAACGCCGCACGCCCAGTTCCGCATGTGCCGCCAAACGCCGGAAGGGACCTATCTGGTTCCGTTTGCGGCGGAAGGTGCCGTGCGGGAATACGATCGGAGCGGCCGGATGCTGCGCGAATTCCCACGCCGGACCCAGCCCATCTGCGCCGTGCGTCTGCCCGACGGCAACACCCTGATTACCGCCGATAAATGCATCACGGAATATGACCCCAACAACCGGGTGGTCTGGGAAATCACGCCGGAGGATGTGCCGGATATTCAGATCCATATTCTGGCCGGGGTTCAGCGCCTGCCGAACGGCAATACGCTGGTGTGCAACTGGGGGAAAGAACAGCAGGTGAATGCAGACCTCTTCGAGATCACGCCGGACAAGCGGGTTGTCTGGCAGGTGCGCAACGACAACCTGTCCAACGTGGCCCAATGCTTCCTGCTCACGCCGGATTACAAGCCCCGGGCCGACATCACCTGGCGCTGAACCGCGCCGGGCAGGCGAAGAATTTATTGGCTGGTACCTGCGCAGGCTGATAACCAGATAGAGGTTCTTTGAAATAGGCTTCGGCCAGATGCAAAGTACTCTTTCGAGTAACATTCTGCCTGAACCCGTTCTTTGTGTTTGACCGGAACCTCTTGACCCCCGCGCATCCTGAAAGAACCTTATCCGTAGAAGCGGTGTCCTCACCGCGTTTCCAATGGTTGGAAGAATTGATGGGTGCAGGCTCAGCCTGTGAAAATTACAAGGTATTTGGCGGTCAAAAAATGCTAAGAATTCAACCCGCGGTTCGCTGGGGGAATCATTAAGCCTGCGCGGCGGCGTGAAGCTCAATACCCAGCGCGCGGGTCACTTTCATGACGGTATCAAAGCCAGGGTTGCGCTCGCCGGAAAACGCCCGATACAGACTTTCGCGCGGAAGTCCCGCCGCCTTGGCAACCTTGGCCATGCCGCGTTTTTTCGCCAACTGGCCAAGCGCAATCAGAGCGACCCGCGAATCAGGATCCGCAAACGCTTCATCCATAAATGCGTTGATCTCCTCCGGGGTTTCCAGATAGTCGAACGGATTGTAGGGGCTTGTTTTCATTGGGGTCTCCTAATCAAGGGTTTCTTCCATTTCTTTTGCTTTGGCAATGTCGCTCCGCTGAGTGGACTTATCGCCGCCGCAAAGCATCACAATCAGTTTCCGGTTTCGAATCGTGTAATAGAGCCGGTATCCGGGGCCGGTGCGGATGCGCATTTCACGCACGCCGCCTCCTACCGGCTTGCAGTCGCCAAGATTGCCGGCCTGTGCCCGGTTCAGGCGCGTGACGATCGCCACCACCGCCCGCCGGTCGTGCAGCCGCTTCAGCCAGCGGTCAAAGCGCACCGTCTTCTCAATCTCATACTCCATGCACAGAACTGTAACCAATCCGTCACGCGCGCGCAATCCCAACCTTCCAACCCTTGGAAAATAGAAAGCCCGTCGCGGCTCGCGATTTCCAAGGTTTGGAACCTCGGGCTTTGATCCACGCGTCGGCGGCATTGAGGAGTATCTGCTGCCGCAAAAAAAACGCTAATTTTTGCGCACTTGAACCCGGTAGAAGCACTGCAGGTTCGGGGAGGGGTCCTGCCATTCGAAAGCCGACCCCGTGCCCGCAATGTTGTTGGTCA
>JBFHEM010000114.1:0-5887 GCA_041584215.1 Tichowtungia sp.
GCGCAAGCAACACGTTCCGGGTAAATGTAATCGATGACGAGTTCACCAGAACCCGGTTGAAAAACGAGGGGCGGATCGGGGACATCTGGTTCCAGCCCCTTCATTTTAATTCCAAACCCCGACTCGCGCTGATTGACGGGGCGCGCGGTGATCCGAATATCTGGGTTACACAGAGCTCCGACATCCTCATGGAAGACATCACGCTCTACAGCGGGCGAAGCTCCATGTGCAATACGATCAGCGATAACGATGGACTGATTACCTATCGCCGGTTCCGGGTGGAAATTCCTTTGCTCGCGACGAACCGGGTTGTTTCCGTTTGGCGGGATGGAATGCATTGCAAAAACAACCGGGTCGGCCCCGTTATTGAGGACTGCTATTTTTCAGCGATCCTCGATGACAGTATCAATTTAAGTCAAAGTACGACCTGGGCCGCCGAGGTGGTCGCGGGCACAACCAACAAAACCTTCCGGTTGACTGGAGGCTGGGTGGCCGGCGGTTCCCATGCGGTCGGCGACCGGATCCGGGTGTTCCATCCGGCGACGGGAGAGTATGTCGGCCCGGTTGCGATTATTGGAGTGGATTCACAGGATCCGGGTATCATCACTCTGGAAAGCTCGATAACCAATGTGGTTGTGCAGGGAGAAACAAATGCCAGCCTTTTTTATAATATGGATCTGGCCAATGAGGGGGCCGTGGTGCGGGGCAATGTGTTTATGCCGCAGCGCCGTCATGCAATCCTTTTGAGGGCGCCAAAAAGTATTGTTGAAAACAACCTGATTGACTCGGTTGGCGGACGCGGGGTTTCCATCGAATGCAGCGGTGACGTTGAGGGGCCGTTTCCTGAGAATGTCATCGTTCGGAACAATCGGTTTCACTCCACGTACCTTTCCCCGATTCGGGTCAGTGCCATCTCCGGGGCTGTGAATACCAGCCCGGTCAATCATATTGAAATTTCCGATAACGACATAACCGTTGCGGAGACTCCTGCGGTGGAGCTGGAGAATGTGGACTGGATCACGATCAAAAAAAATCAGTTCAGTGATGCGGATGGCCGTGAACTGCTGGATGCGGTAAAAATTACAGATTCAACCCATGTGTTTTTGTCAGATACGGATCTGCTGGACGCAGGGTTTGAGTCGGTTTTTTCAGACCCGGACGGCAATGGGTTCGAATTCCGGCCGGACGGGCCGCCCTGGACGTTTGTCAGCCTGGCCGGCTACAGCGAAGCATCGACTGCGTTTACGTCGGGGAATCCATTGCCGCCGGAAGGCTCCCAGGTGCTCCTGCTTAAAGGTGCGTCAAGGGCCTCTCAAAATTTATATCTCGACGCGGGGGGCTATACCCTTTCTTTTTCCGCCGCCCAGCGGAAAAATTACGGATCGCAGGTCCAGCAGGTAGAGGTGTTCGTTGATGGGGTTTCGTTGGGAATCTTCCAGCCCTCTTCAGACGGCGTGTATGAACATTTTGAGAGCACATTCACGGTGCCGGCTCGCGGGACGGTCCTGCTGAAGATGAAGAGCCTGGTCGCTGCCGATGAAACGGTTTTTATGGATGAAATGCGACTGGTTCGAAATGCGCAGCTGTCGGGATTGGATGATGGCGGATTTGAGTCGGATTTTTCAGATCCGGACGGCAATGGATTTGAATTCCGGCCGGACGGGCCGCCCTGGATATTTGCCGGCCTTGCCGGATACAGCGAAGCATCGACGGCTTTTACGTCCGGTAACCCGCAGCCCCCGGAAGGGGAGCAGGTCCTGCTTTTAAAGGGAGTTGCCAGCGCATCCCAGACGGTCAGCTTGGATGCCGGAACGTACACCGTCTGTTTCCGGGCCGCTCAGCGGAAAAATTACGGATCGCAAATCCAGCAGGTCGAGCTGTTTGCGGGGGAAGATTCCATCGGGACATTCCAGCCTCCGGCAACCGGGGTCTACGAATATTTTGAGAAAACATTTACGGTGTCCGCCGAGGGGGCGCATATGCTTAAGCTGCAGAGTTTGGTTGCGGCCGATGAGACGGTATTTGTGGATGATCTGGGAATTGTATCGGCGGATGGTATCGTCGTTTTCTAACGAAGAAATCAGGGAAAAGGAGCAAAAATCTATGGCAATAACCCGACGTGATTTTATTGGAATTGCAGGCGCGGCAGGCACCGGATTGTTATCCGGATGTATGACCGCAGGAACCCGGCGCAAGCCCAATGTGATTGTTGTGTTTGCCGATCAGTGGCGGGCCTCGGCGATGGGATATGCCGGCAACCCCGACGTGAAAACCCCGAACTTCGATGCGTTTCGGAACGAGAGCATTGATTTCGTCAACGCGACCTCGGTCTGTCCGGTCTGTTCGCCGGCCCGCGCCTCGATGCTGACCGGCAAGTATCCGCTCAATCACGGCGTGTTTGTCAATGATGTCCATCTGGAGGACGACGAATATTCCATTGCCGATCATTTTTCCGCGCACGGATACCAGACGGCCTATATCGGCAAGTGGCATCTGGACGGACGGGGGCGCAGCGCATACATTCCGCCGCAAGGCCGGCAGGGGTTCGGCTTCTGGCAGGCGCTGGAATGCTCCCACAACTACAACCATTCCCCGTACTACGATAACAACAATCAGGAGAGAAAACTGTGGGAGGGATATGACGCGTTTGATCAGACCGAACACGCCATCTCCTATATCCGGGAAAACCGGGACCGGCCCTTTATGCTGTGGATGTCGTGGGGGCCTCCGCACTCGCCGTATCAGCAGGCCCCGGAAGCCTTCCGGAAGATGTATGACCCGGAAGAAGTGACACTGCGCCCCAATCTGCCGGGCCGGCCGGATGAATTTCAAATGACCCTGAACTGGGATCCCGAGCTAGGCGACAGCCTTCAGAAGGCCCGTACCTATCTTGCGGGATATTATGCCCACTGCTCCGCGCTGGATGCCTGTTTCGGAAAACTGCGCCGGGCGGTTCAGTCCATGGGGCTGGATGATAACACCATCATTGTATTTACGTCCGACCATGGAGACATGCTGGGATCTCACGGGCTGTGGCATAAACAGCAACCTTATGATGAGTCCGCCTGTGTGCCGTTTTTGATGAAAGCCCCGGGAGCGGCAGGACGCATTGAGCCGTCGCCGATCAACACACCCGATATTATGCCGACACTGTGCGGACTGTGCGGCCTGCCGGTTCCGGGCTCCGTGGAAGGGCGCGATTATACGCCGTTGGTCCAAGGACTCCCCTTTAAAGCCGAACCTTCCCTGATTGCGAACTATCATGCATTTGGTCAGTGCCCCGCAACGAATGGCGGCAAAGAATGGCGGGGGATTCGCACGGAGCAATACACCTATGTGCGCGATCTTAACGGGCCGTGGCTGCTGTTTGACAACCTCGTCGATCCCTGCCAGCTGAACAACCTGGTGGATGCCCCTGAACAGCTGGGTTTGCGGCAGCAGCTGGACCAAATCCTGAACCGCAAGCTGGCCGCGACCCGCGACACGTTTTCAGACGGAATGGATTATGTCCGGAAATGGGGATACGAAGTTGACGAGACCGGGACGGTTTCCTACCTCCCATGATGCCGGATGGTTGGGCCGCAGTGCCCGGGTGCCCGGGGTACCGGGCGCATTTTTCAAAAGATCCCCTTGTTGGGAGATCGTATGGTTAAACAGATTAAAGGTTGATTCATGAGACAGAGGAAAGAATTGTTTAAAGTTTTTGCGGCGTGTGTCGTTTTGGTATTGGCGGCCGGTCAGGTTGCGGCGGCGGGGTCGTCGAAACCGAATGTGCTGTTTATCGCCATTGACGACATGAATGACTGGACGACGCTGTTTGATGAGTCCAATCCCATCCATACGCCCAACCTGGAGCGGCTCGCGGCCCGCGGCTGTTTCTTCTCGAAGGCCTACTGTGCGTCGGCGGGCTGCAATCCGTCGCGCACCGCGCTGCTCACCGGTCTGCTTCCAACCTCGAGCGGCGTTTACACGGCAAATCCATGGCGCGAGGCGCTGCCCGATGCCGTGACACTGCCGCAGTACTTCGAGAGCTGCGGCTACGCGACGCGCGGCGCGGGCAAGATCCTGCACCACGGGCCGTCGGGGGCGGGGGTTGAGACGAACCCGGATTTTCAGGAATTCTTCAAGATGCTGCCGGCACGCAAGACCGGGCCGACCTACAACGGGTACACGGAGGGTCTGCTCGCCAGCACGTCGGGCGACTGGGGCGAGCATGCCGAGAAGATGATTGATATCGACACGGTCGAGTGGGTGGAGGAAAGGATGGATGAAGAATGGGACCGCCCGCTGTTCCTGGCGGCCGGCATCTTCCGCCCGCACCTGCCGTTCTATGCGCCGCCGGCGATCTTTGAGCAGTATCCCTTTGACGAAACCAGGATGCCGCCGATGCCGAAGGACGACCTGAACGATGTGCCGCCGCTGGGCGTGATCATGGCGCACGGTGAGTTCGAACGCTATCAAAAGCCGGTTGCCGCGCCTGTGAACAGCCCCGGTTCCCTCAAGAAAATGGTGCAAAGCTATCAGGCGTCCGCAACCTTTGCCGACTCGATGGTGGGGCGGTTGCTCGACAAGCTCGACGCGAGCGGGCGGGCGGACAGCACGATCATCGTGCTGTGGGCCGACCACGGCTACCATCTGGGCGACAAGGAGAACTGCGTCAAGTTCACGCTCTGGGAAAAGGCGAATCACGTTCCCTTCATCATTGTTGCGCCCGGAATTACGAAAGCCGGCAGCCGCTGCGACCGTCCGGTCAGCCTGGTGGATATCTACCCGACACTGCTGGAGCTGTGCGGCCTTCCGGCGAAGGCCGATAATGACGGGCAGAGCCTGGTTCCGCTGCTGAAAAATCCGCAGCAGAAATGGAGCCGTCCCGCCATTATGACGCAGGGCCGGGGCAATCATGCCATCCGGACGGATCGCTGGCGGTACATTCACTATAAAGACGGCACGGAAGAGCTGTACGACCACGAGTGCGATCCGTGGGAAATAACCAACCTTGCATCGGATGCCCGCTATGCGTCTGTTATTGAGGAGCATAAGCAGTGGCTTCCCAAAACAGAGAAGGCGGCCTATTTCCCCGAAGGCTGGCGTCCACGAAGAAAAAGAAAGTCGACGAGCGGTGGAGAGACGGTTGCTCCGGCGGTTGTCGGCCTGGCCGTCAAGGCCGGTCCCAACGACATCCTGATCGCCGATTTCGAGGGAGAAACGTATGACGGTTGGACGGTGGCGGGAGACGCGTTTGGAGCGCGTCCCGCGATTGCCAATGTTGTTCCGAAAAACAAGGTGACGGGCTGCCAGGGCCATGGGCTGGTGAACACCTCTCTCGGAGGGGACAAGCCGACCGGAATGCTGACGTCCCCGGAGTTCACCATTGAGCGCAAGCACCTCCATTTTCTGATCGGGGCAGGGAATCATGCTGGGAAAACCTGCATGAATCTCTTGGTGGATGGAGCGGTCGTACGGACCGCCGCAGGGTCGGCCCAAAAAGACGACCAGCAACGCGAGATACTGGTTTGGCATTCGTGGGATGTCGCCGAGTTTTCAGGCAAAAAGGCAGTGCTTCAAATTGTCGATCAGCATTCAGGAGGCTGGGGGCACATCAACATCGATTACATTGTCCAGAGCGATGACGTTGCCTGTGCGGGTGAGCCGGAAGAGGCAAAACAGGTACAGGGTAAATGATGATGAAGCGAATCTTACTTGGAATGGGGGCGCTGTGGCTGTCGGTTGCGGCGGTTGCCGAGCTGAAACTCCCGGCCGTGTTTTCGGACGGAATGGTGCTGCAGCGCGATCAACAGGTCGCGGTGTGGGGCTGGGCGGATCCGGGGGCCGAGGTGACGGTATCCTTCGCCGGGCAGGAAAAATCGGCGGTTGCCGATTTTTCCAA
>JBFHEM010000115.1:0-5871 GCA_041584215.1 Tichowtungia sp.
CCCCTCGTCCTCGGAATAGGCCTGCCGCAACCGTCCCGGAAAATTCTGCCCCCCGAAGACGAACAACCGGGCAACCCCCTGTGGATCGACCAGCCGATGAATGGTCGGCGTGGTGACATGCACCTCCGTCCAATCGGGCGGCGTTTCAATCCGCTCCCACGTCAGTCCGCCATCGCCGCTGCGGGCCAGCGGACCCAGGTGTCCCGCGTGGTTAATCGCCCATGTGGCAAACAGGGTTTTTCCATCCGGCATTAAAACCGTATCGACATGCCCCTGATAGATCTTTTCGGTTCCGGCAGCAATCACAACCTGCCGCTGCGTGTCTCCGGAAATATCGACCGTTGGAATGGTAATGGTCGAAGATGTTTTTGATGCACCTTCTTTCACCGGCAATACACGGGAACTCCAAAGCGCGATCCCATAGTATCCAAACTCTGTAATATCGCCTGTCTGCACCTGCTTCTGAAGCGCGATACACAGCTGTCCTTCTTTTCCGGCGTTCGCAAGGTAAGGATGGAATGGCTCGAGCTCGACGTACTCAAAGCCCTGTTTGAGCAATCGCTCTGATTGATTGTGCGCTTTATTCAAAGGGGTCAACACGACCACACAGCCCGGAGTAAAGGTTTCCACACGGGTAGATTTCATCGAGGAGCGCAAAAAAACCTGATGGTCTTTCAGGGAGTCCGGCCACTCCCTCAATGTATACTCTCGATCGCTCCATGCTTTTTCACCTGCGGCAACTTGGACCAATGTTCCGCCATCCAGCGGCTTGAGCGGCTCCTGCGCCTGAACCAATGAGCCCAGCAACCCGACCGTCAGCAAGGCACCTGTTATTGATTTTTTATGTGTCTTCATTTTCAACCTTTTTCTGCATTTTCATGTTTTTCGTCATTCGATATTTAATGCCGACCGCCCAACTGTATCGGTTGCACCGGTGTAGCCGGGGCCGCCGCCGGCGATATAGCCGTCACTGCGCCCGGATCCATCCCTGCTGACCCAGAACGAGTAAAGTGATCCGCCGGTCAGCTCAAAGCGCAACCGGACCGGCCGGTCGGAAAATGAGGACAGATCAGAGCCGTTCTTCCATGTTACCTTCGTCAACGTACTGTCCGCTGAAACAGGACTACACTCTTCCAGAGTGAAGGAAGGAAGCGGCTGGCCGGCTTCATCCAGCAGTTCTGCACGCAATACGCCATCGGGCGAATCGACATTCACAAAAAGATATTTTCCAGTAAACTGAACCGGCCGGGTCGTCAAGGTGCCCGGCTCGGCGCCGGCATCCATGGAGGCAAAACCATCCCGACGTAAGATGGCAATGCCAGTAGCGCCGCGATCATACATTCCGTTTTCCATCCAGAACCGGTCTTTTTTGGAGGCATCTCCCTGAAACGCGGAATAGTAAAACCAAAGCTCATCGCCCATCACCACACACACATTCCCGACGGACTGTACGTATCCACGATCCCACACATCCTTTCGTTCCGAACGAATATGAGCCCGCCGGTCGGGTCGATCAAAATGAAACCCATCCCGACTGAAAGCAAATTGAAGATCCGTGATTTTCGGCAGTCCCGTCTCCGCACAAACTTCGTTATGCGGTCCCAGATGCATCTCAAACATTCCCAGCATCAGGCTCTCATAGGCCACCGCATCAAAATTGTAGAGCTGAGGCGGCTGGCCGATCGCCGCATCCGGAAGGTCATCGACATCGGTTCGCAACCAGAAAGTCGGCTGACCGGGTTTCCATTCCGATTCCCCGATCAGGTCGTCACACTCATAATATGCGCGCGATCGTTTAATCTCCAGATTGGGCCATGCTCGCAGGCTGTAAACCCATTTGTTTCGGAAGGAGTTGTAGAAGAGCGTGCTGCGGTCGCCGGTTTTTCCGGTTTGCACACGCGATGTCCAGTGAATCCCGTCCGCAGAGATCAATGTCGTACCCGATTTATTGTTCCCCGGAGGCTGGACATACATCACCCATTTTTTTGAGGCATCATCGGATTCCCAATTGCGAACAACCGTCCACGAATCCGGCACCATATCCGCCGGCAGCACCTGATTGCTACCGGGTCGAACATCAAATTCCGGACGTTCCCAATGCACTCCATCCCGACTGGTTGCCAATGCAATCGTATTAATCCATCCGGCCTCATACCACATTTTGAAATGCTGCTCTTCCGGGTCCCACAAAATCCCCCCGCTCTTGGGAACGGCCGCGGCGTTGCCCGGCTCTCCCTGATGGACAGAAGAAGAGCGGGACCGGTTGAGTTCCAGCTCCGTCTCGGGCTGCAGCACCGGATTGCCGGAATATTTTTCAGGCGAGTGGAACGTGCGCTTCAAATCAGTCTTTTCAATCAGAAAATCGTCCACGAAGAGCTGGCGCCCCACGTCGATGGGGGTCACCTTCGGCGGATGATCAAGATACGGAACAGGAATCGGAGACTTCACATCGCTGCCAATATTCCGCGGCGGCCAGGCGGATGGAAGGCGAATTCCATTATAGAGCAATTCGCCATCATTTTCAGTCCAATCAGTTTCCGCAACAGATACGTCCAGTTGAGGCGCTGCCAAAACTGCATATTTGCCGAACGTCAGCACGTCACCGGAGTTGACCTGTTTTTGATACAGAACAACCCGGTCAATGGCACTGGAACCGAACAACTGAAATTCCGGTGTGTCGTGCCGCGAAAATCCCATTTTCTCCAACATCCAAACCTGCGAGGCCGCCCCTTTGCGCTGGACCGGAGTCAACGCATACAGCGTTCCGCCCTCGCGAACCGTGTAGCCTTTTGATCCGCTGATGGTGGAATGAACAAACGACATCCCCTTCAGGATTTGGGGACATTGATCCGACAAGGTATATTTACGATCAGCAAACAGACTTACTCCGGGATTCAAAATGCTAATAGCGGTTGGCTGGCCCGCAGGGACAACCAGCTCCGCCGCGCTTGCGACGTACGCACAAAACAAAAAACATGCGGCCGCTGTTCGTTTAATCAAAAAAACCACTGAATACCTCCTGTACCATCTTAAAAAACAGCTCCGAAACTCCCCGGAATTTGTCAGGGAGCCCGGAGCTGTTTATTGTCTTATTGAACGATTAATCTCCCCTTGTCATGTCACGCATTGGATAAGAGCAACAAGGATACCGAAACCGTAAAACAAAACTAGTTCTGCTCAATCTTCAACCGGATGAACTCCTGGGTTTTTCCGTCGGTCGGCACCCGGTTGGTGACCGTCTTGAAATCACCGACTGCCGCGCTTTCGCCGGCCTCGACGATATCGCCCTGATTGGTCCAGCTTCCGCCCGTCAGGTCCTGATTCTGCACCAGCGAATAGGTCAGGCCGTTGTCGGCGGACACCCGCTTGAGATAAACATACTCAATCCAGTTGGTTCCATCGGCATGGAGTGCCGCTCCCATTGACGGCAACGTTCCTGCATCCGATGGACTCGTCGGATCACCGTTCTGGGCATATTCCGTCAGATTGTCGATGCCGTCGCCATCATCGTCATCCAGTGCTCCGCCAGTCAGCGAATGCTCAACAGCCCATGCATCGTAACCGGTACCGGCATAGGCCTCTCCCAGGATAGCTATATTGTCAAATCCGCCGCCGGTATATGTCCCGGTGGCGGGCACGCTCAAACGGAAAGTCGCGGATTCCCCATCCGCCAGGATGCGGTCGGGAAGACCTCCCAGGGACCAATCATAATCATCAAAGTCTGCGATGGCGCCTTGATCCACGGGCAGGTTGGTTGCGCTGTTGATGAGCGTATTATCCGCAGCATTCAAATCTCCGCTCAAATAGGAAAGAGAAATACTGTCGGGGCCGCTAGACCAGTAAACGGCCCAGTCGAACACGACTGAATCCAACTGCTGGTCTATTCCGCTGTTGTTCACCACTGTGAAATCAATTCTGCCCCGGCTCGCCTGATAGGTTGAAACCGAAAATGCAGATGCCTCCGTTGAAGCCCCGAGAACCGAAGCGCCGAATGTACCGTCCGTAGATCCCTTTGTTGTCTCAACACCGAAGTAAGCCGTTGGAAGAATAGAGCCACTGATGCCAGCCGCGAGATAAGCGGCGCTGGTTGACCCTAAAAAACCACCATCCCATGCGATCAGGACTCCCTCCGGTGCCGGCTCAGGAGAATTCGTGTACACGCCGAACTGTACATCATCGACATATGCTACATATTCGGAGCTTTTGTTCCATTTCTTTAACCCCAGCCGCAAATATTCGCCGTGGTTATCAGCCAGTAACGGATCTGAACCATCAATAATCAGTGTGATGTTTTCCCAGACTCCGGTCGTGGAGGGTTTTTGTTCATAGATGGTCTTCCCGCTCCATATATAAGTGCCTCCGAGCGTCGGGCTGGTTGAAAGAATAACGGCGATATCCGTATCATTGGTATGTGCGGCATTTGTTGATTTAGTATCCAGCCGCATGGCGAAACGGAGCTCATAAACCGTATTGCTGTCCACCGTCAACGGGAAGTCCTGCGCGGCCTGGGCATTGCCCCATGTCGAATACTTGAGCGCCTGGCTTCCACTATGGACAATTGCCAGCTCTCGCGAAGCCCAACCGGCATCATTGGCTCCTTCCCCGAGGGCTAACCACGGCGTTGTATCTGCATTCGGATAACTCCAAAGGGTTGATTCTTCAAACCCCGCATCGGTGATCCAGTTTGTAACCACAGCCGCGTAGCCGCTGAATGAAATTCCCGCCAGCAAACTGGCCAACATCGGTACAATGCCTCTTTTCATCCCACTTCTCCTTTTTTTCGTTTCAGTTTTACGTTCGGCGGCTGAAAACCCGGCGTTACCCGCTGTTCACAGCGCCTTTCCGAACAGTTTCAAAAAAAGGATAGCGCGAACCAACCCGGCTGTCACCTAGAGGAATCTCTAGTCAGTCCCTCAATATGGAATACAGGATGGCTGGCGTTTGCTTCTCAGGCCGGTATTGCGGCGGAAAAAAGAAATTGAGCTTCAGTTCTCCCTGCGGAGTTGTTTTGTAGACAACGGTTCGATCCGGCTGAGGCAGGGTTACGGCCCCGGCACACAGGGAGGCGCAAAGAACAAACAGGATATAAAAGATGTGTTTCATTATAAAAAATCCCGAGTCATCTCAATTATTAAATGCGGGCGACAGGAATGACGCCCCCAACTTGTTGATAAACCTGTCTGAGTAAATAAACAGCGCTAAACGACTTTCAGTATCAATTTACGACAGAATCATTTATCGACAGAACAATTTTCATCATTTACAGCAGTGCAACTATTAATGATTCTGTCGTCAAATAATTCTGTCGATATTTCCACGCGGCATATTTGACAAGTTTTACGAAGCATTGGCAGGAAATAAACTTTATCAACAGTTTGCGGGCGACAGCAGTGCCGCCCCCCCCCGGAGCGGGGACATTCCTGTCGCTGAACCCAGACCACTGAAAACGTGATATGACGCTAGTTCTGTTCAATCTGCAGACGGATGAACTCCTTAGTTTTTCCGTCGGTCGGGACGCGGTTGGTGACCGATTTGAAATCACCGACCACGGCGCTTTCGCCGACCTCGACGATATCGTCGTTGTTCGTCCAGCTGCCCTGAACCAGATCCTGATTCTGCACCAGCGAATAGGTCAGTCCGTTGTCCGCGGACACCCGCTTGAGATAGACATATTCGATCCAGTTGGTTCCGTCGGAGCTGCTCATCGCACCCAGCACCGGCAAGGTGCCTGCGTCTGAAGGATCGTTCGGATCGCCGTTCTGGGCATACTCGGTCAGGTTGTCGACCCCGTCGCCGTCGTCATCATCAGTCGCCCCGCCGATCAGATCGTTATCGACAGCCCAGGCATCGTAGCCGGCGCCTTCATAAGGC
>JBFHEM010000116.1:0-5175 GCA_041584215.1 Tichowtungia sp.
CGCCACACCGGAACCGAATGCTTCGGGAACATTCGGCTGGATGATCAGTCCCTGCGAACCGGCTTCGAGGCCGATCACCCCTTCGAGTATCATCCGCAAAAAACCGGTGGCGGCCCACAACTGCGGTTTTTTTCCGCGATGATCACCCTGAAACAGGCTGATCATTTCATTGAAGCCGAGTTCAAACGCGGCATTTTCCGTCAGAATGGCCAGACTTTTGGTCAGCCGGTCCGGATTGCCGGCCCGGGCCGCGGCGACCGCCCAGTTGGCGTCGACGTTCGGCCACATGTTCTGATCGTGATAGGCGACCCGGTTCATCCAGGGCGGCCAGACGACGGCCGCGCCCCATTTCTGATCGGGAAAATTCTTCAGCAGGCTGGCGCGCCGCTGCGGGCTGACCGCATCGAACAAAATGCTGAATGCGCAGGCCATGGCAGAGGTTCGCTCGAGCGCAAGCGGCTGCCGGCCGACTTTCATATACGAGTAGAACCCGCGGCCATCGAGCCACAGCTCGCGGTCGATGGCATCCCTGAGCCGGTTGGCCTGCCGCAGGTAACGCTCGCGTTCCGCAGCCGGGACGCCGAGCAGTTCGCCGGCGCGCACCAGTGTCCGCAGCACTTCGTACTGAATAAAATTCACGCTGGTTCCCTTCAGCTCGACGAGGCCGGTTGTATCTTCCGGGTAGGCCGTGCTGCCGTCGCCGATGGTTTCGCCGCCGTCGTACAGCCCGTCAACCGGGTCGAATTTTTCGCGGCGCAGCAGGTCCGCTGTGCGGCACATGCTGTCGTAGTATTTTTTCAGAAAGTCGCGATCGTTTACCGTCAGCGCGTATTCCATAGCGGCGGGAATCCAGATTGCAAAATCGCTCATGGCATAGCAGGGCTGCAGCGAGGGAATGCCGGGCACGCCCAGCGCGCCGGAATGCAGGGCGTACATCTGCTCGGGTTTGACCGTTGATTTTTCATCGGCTGTAAATTCCAGCGATTTGCGGCAGGCGG
The DNA here is from genome assembly GCA_041584215.1 of Tichowtungia sp. Lineage (GTDB taxonomy): Bacteria > Verrucomicrobiota > Kiritimatiellia > Kiritimatiellales > Tichowtungiaceae > Tichowtungia. The sequence continues at coordinate 999 of JBFHEM010000116.1, forward strand.
ACGGGAACAGAAAGGACATGCCGTCGAGAACAACATACGACGTATCGCGCACCCACGGCGGCCGCCCCTCGGACGCATTGAGAACGCCCTCCGGCTTCATATCCACCATATGCTGAACGGTCTCCAGCGCCATGCTATAGGCGGCATCGACGATCGGAAAGTCCGATTGAAAGCGCGGCAGCAGGTCTGACACCTGATCCGGGGTCCAGGTTGCGTTCCGCTCCTGCGGCTTAAAGGGGGCCCGCCCGTAGGTCTTGTAATCAAAACTCGCCGGCGAGCGCAAAGAACCCGCATCCACTATGGCCTGCAACCCGTCGCGTTCCACACGATCCGCATAGACGGTAAAGTCCGGATGCTCATAAAAAACGTGACCGCCCGTTGCGGCAGAGGCGCCGCAGACAAGCCCGGCAAAAAAACAGATTACAGATCCGGTGAATATAAACTGTGATTTTGCCATGCCTCTTCGATAGCCGCGAACGAGAGAGCATGCAGCGGCGAACGGCCCGGAGGACCGTTCTACGCAGCACGTTGCATCGCAACGTGCCTCAACATTCAATCGCCGGAGCAGCCAATTCTGAAAGTATAATGCGTTTTTCATCTTATTCCATTTCACTTATTTCTGTCGGGAATCAGGCAGCGCGGCTTTCCACCCCGCCAGCAGCTGCTGTTTTAAATCGTTTACCACACCGGCATATTCCGGGTTGTCCGCGCAGTTGATGTTTTCTCCGGGATCCCGGCTGTGATCATACAGCTCCATCGCAACAATTTCAGGATCAGCCTCCGGGGTTAAAACATTCAGGTTGATGTTTTTCTGCTTCACCCACAGCACCAGCCGGTAGCGATCCGTGCGGATCGAATAGCCTTTTCCGTCATAGGCAAATTGCGCTCCCCCGCTGACATTGCGCGGGATCACACTGAAAACCGCCTTTTTCCATGAAATGTCCGGATTTTGAAGCACGGGAACCATGCTGGATCCCTCCAGGCCGTCCGGAACCGGAAGATTGCACAGCTCGCACAGCGTCGGATAGATGTCCACCAGCTCGACCAGCGCCGCGGTCCGCTTTCCGGCGGCAACCCTGTTCGGGGCGGAAAGTATGATCGGGACCCTCGTGTCGTCTTCATAGTTTGAATATTTGCTCCAGGCGTTGTGTTCGCCGAGCTTCCAGCCGTTATCGCCCCACAGCACAACAATCGTATTATCCGCCAGCCCGGTTTCGTCCAGTGCCTGAAGAAGTTTTCCGATCAGGGCATCGACGTAGCTGACGCAGCTGTAATAGGCCCGCACCATTTGCAGGGCGGTTTCTCCGTTCGATGCAAGATCCTGAAGATCCGAATACTGCCCCGTTTCCATCAGAGGAATTAAGGAAAAGTCCGGTGCCCCTTGCGGTGCAAATAAATTATCCGGCAGCCGGATTTTGTCCGCGGGATATAAATCCCGGTATTTTTGGGGCGCAACAAACGGCAGGTGGGTTCCCATCAGTCCGACGGCCAGGAAAAACGGCTGCTTCCCGTCCAGTTCGCGCAGCTGACGGACGGCCCGCTCGGCGATCTGCCCGTCGCGGGGCACACTGTCCTCCACATCCGGAAACTCGACGGCCGCCGCCCGCACCACATGGTTTGTCCATTGGTCCACGGGAACCTCCAGTTTTTTGGCCTGCGGGGCAAACCGTTTTTCCGCCTTGGCGATGCCCTCTTCGGAAAAATAAAAACGGGGCGGCGGATACCAGGCCGGCACCGACCAGGAATCGGGCTTGCTGCTGTTGGTTTTATCAAACTCCTTCGAAAAAGTACCGTGGTAAACCTTGCCCATCGACACGGTGAACCAGCCCTGCTGCTTGAAGTGTTTCGGAAGATCGGCGGCAACCGACCGGCTGCCGGGGCGCACCCCGGACAGCAGACTGGCCCGGGACGGCGAACAATGAGAGAACTGGCAGTAGGCGCGTTCAAAAAGAACGCCCCGTCCGGCCAGCCGGTCGATGTTCGGACTGTGAATGTGCTGCTGCCCATAGCAGCCCAGCTCCGGCCTCAAGTCATCCACCGAGATAAACAGCACATTGGGCCGGGAAGCAATCGCTTCCGCGCAAGAGATCGACGCCGACAGTCCGGCACACAATGCCCATCCGGCAAATGCCGAGGCTCCAATGGCTTGTTTTCTTTTATAATATGTCATCGCATCCGCCTTCACTTCCGACTCCGGTATTTTTTAAACAGTTCGCCTGCGATCGCAACCGGGTCGCCGGTCGCTGCGGTTTTGTACACACTTTTTTCCCTGCACCATTCATCTTCAAACCCGGTTAAGTGTTTTTTTGCGGCACCCCGGTTGAATTCGGAGCCGTCGTCCATCCGGTCGTTCAAATAACCGCAAAAAAGGTCCCAGCGGGGCAGATAAAAACCGGAAATCAGCCCGGCCCAGTGGCGGCGGGCGTAGTCGCGGATATTGCGGTTTTGATCGCCCCACAGCGTGAGGATGTTGCGGGCATTCCATTCGTACAGATCCGCATCTGCGGCGTTGCCGGCACAGGCCCGCGCATCCGCAATCCAGCGGCCGAGCAGAAACTCCTCCTGGGTTCCGGCCAGCCGATCCATATCCTGCATCAGCTCCCGGAATTTTGAATACTCAGCCCGAAAACGCGCACGATCCCTTGCAAAGAAGGCGGCCTGCATCTGCGTCATCATCTCAAAACTGCAGTCGGAAAGCAGATCGCGGACGATACTCACCACGTCGTAGCGGTAGCCGGGATTGTCTGAAAGCTGATTGCGGCAGGAAAACAGCTTTTCACACGCTTTTTCCAGGTTGTCGCGCTGCAAAGCCGCCAGGCGGCCGGCCGGTTCTTTTCCGGCCGAAAGATCCCGCCAAATCACATCGGGACTCTGCACAACGGGACAGATCGGCAAGCCCCGATCGAACAGGCAGTCGGCGATCAGGTTCCAGGCCTCCCGGGCGGCCGGCAGCGATTGCCCGTAGCGGCTCTGTACATAGTCCGCAAGCCACATACCGTTGTCCGGCACCTGATCGCGCCAGGTCATTTCCATCAGTGCGGCATAGACCATCGGAGTCGAACTCAAGCCCTCAGGAACCAGCCCCATGCCGGACCAGCCGGAGGTGTCCGTGTTTTTCCGGACATCATCGAACGTTTTCATCAGAGAAAACGGACGTCCGAAGAACCCTGTTTTATTTCCGAAATCGTGCACGGTGGACCAGAGCCAGGCATGGCCTTCAAACCAGTCCAGCTCCCGTGCTTTCTGCCCCCGGGACATATCCAGAACCAGCAGTTTTCCGGGAGGCACCGCGCCCAGAAAGGCTTCGCGCTGCGGCTTCTGCCAGAATTTTGCGCGCGCGGGATTCATGAACATCCAGCTCTGCAAAACCCAGACCGCATCCGGATCGGCAGCAACCAGGCCCCGGTGAATATTTGCGGCGACGCTCCGCAAATAGTCCGGCTCGCCGGATGGCGGAAGCATTTCGATGAATGTATCACATGCGTAAAAATGATTGGTGCCGAAAAGTTCGTTCAGACGGCGGACGAAAAACGAGCCCATTTGTTCGAACATGGGACTCTCCGGATCCAGCATCAGGGTCTCTTTGGAAGGGCCGTACCAGTGAATCGGATTGAGTTTTGCTCCCGGGTGGCGCTCAGAAAAACCGGCGGGAACATGCCCGTTGAAGGACGGGAAAACCGGTGTGATGCCCAGCTCATTCATGCGCTTCACGGTGCGCTTCTGGAGCTGCACGCTGCGATCGATCCAGCCCGCCGGCATCGGTCCGCCAAAATGATCAATGTTCAGCATCAGCGTCCACGGAAGAAACGAAGGGCCTCCCAGAAAGGCGCGGGCCTCCTCGTCAGAAAATCCAACTTCACAAAAAAGGTCGCGCCACACGGCCTCCTGCCCGGCAGGCGCCAGCGCGAGGTTGACCCCGTTCATGGCAAGCCAATCCAGCAGGCGCTCGGTTTTTGGCCAGTCATACCAGGTGGTATCATACCCCGACGTACAAAAATTGAAGAACCAGCGGTAGCGGGCGGGACTGACATGCCGGATCTTCCGAGCAACCGGCGGCAGCGACTCCGGCAGCTGGATGGTTTGAATCCGGAAATCCGTCTCCCGGTGCACCGTGTAACGCAGATACCAATTCAGCGCGGACGCCATTGAAACCGGGTCGGATCCCCGCAGAATAATC
>JBFHEM010000117.1:0-5136 GCA_041584215.1 Tichowtungia sp.
CGTGCTGACCGTGCTGACCCCGGTCAACCTGCCGAAAGCGGCCACTCAGGTTGACGCGTTGATCACGGCGGGGTTTCAGAAGGTCGATGAGATTCCTTCCTTTCAGTTTTTTGGAGACGGTGCAATTAACCGCGTGGAGGTATTTCGGAAAACGGTGAAGCCGGGAGAGCGGTTTCAGTTCAGTAAATGGGTGGTTGCGGTCGGGTTTTCCGATGCCGTGCGGTCGGTGAAGCCGCCGCGCGGAGAAATCGATGAAGAGCTTCTTTACAACGGGATCAGTCTGGAAAGTGATCCGCGTGACCGGACCGATATGACCGCTTACGGGGATGCCCCGCTGCCTGTGCCCTATCTGGAAAACCCGCCGGCCGTCATTCCGATCGGCCTGGGCCGGCAGCTCTTTGTGGATGACTTTCTGATCGAGCGGACCACGCTGAAACGCACCTGGCATAAAGCGCAGAAGGATTCGCGCAGCCCCGTGCTGAAGCCGGAAACTCCGCTGGAGCTGGGCGGAGCGGACGGTCATGCCCCGATGGCCGCGCCGTTCAGCGGCGGGGTTTGGTATGACGCACAGGACGGTCTTTTTAAAGTGTGGTATTGCGCCGGATGGTTCGACGGCACCGCGTATGCATTCAGCCGGGATGGGTTGAACTGGGAGCGCCCGTCGCTTCCGGTTGAACCGGGCACCAATCGGATCATTCCCCGCAACGGGGTGCGGGATTCGGCCGCGGTGATTCTCGATCCCGATGCCCCGCCGAACGGGTTGCGTTATAAAATGCTGGTGTGGAGCCGTCCGCAGGGCGGCGAGCTGTTTGTTTCGCACGATGGATTGTCGTGGAGCGATCCGGTTGTGATGGCAAAGACGGGTGACCGGTCGACGATCTTCTACAATCCGTTTCGCAAGGTCTGGGTGTACAGCATTCGCTCCGGCTGGCATGCCCGCGCTCGCGAATACAGCGAGTCCGCCGGTTTTCTGGGCGGAGCCGGTTTGGGCAATCGCGTCAAATGGCTGCGGGCCGATGAGTTGGATCTGCCGGGCGAGCACTGGTTTTATGCCTTCCCTGATCGCCAGCCTGGAGTCAAAGGCGATACGCCTCAGCTTTATAATTTTGATGCGGTCGCGTACGAATCCCTGATGCTGGGCGCATTCACCCTGATGCAGGGGCCCGCGAACAATTTCTGCAGCGAAGAAGGGGTTCCAAAGATGACCGAGATCCATTTGGGCTTCAGTCGGGACGGCTTTCATTGGTCGCGCCCGGATGACCGGACGGCCTTCATTCCCGGGGGCCGGGCGGCGGGAACCTGGGACCGTGCGTATCTGCATTCAAATGCAGCGCTCTGTCTGATTGTGGGCGATGAGCTTTGGTTTTACTACACAGGATTTGCAGGCGATCCCGCCCAAAAAAATGTGAAGAATCCGGCCAAGAACGGCATGTATGCGAATGCCTCCATGGGGATTGCCCGCCTGCGGCGGGACGGGTTTGCCTCCATGGATGCCGATGCGGCAGGGGGGACATTGACCACGCGACCGGTGGTGTTTTCCGGCGGATCCCGTCTGTTTGTGAATGCCGACACCCGCGACGGGGAACTGCGCGTTGAGGTGCTCGATCAAGATGGCAGCCCCGTTGACGGGCTGACCCGCGCGGCATGCCTGCCGGTTTCGGAAGACAGCACCCTTCGGGAAATACGCTGGCAGGACGGTGCAAACCTGCAGGCCCTGTGCGATCAGCCGGTTCGCTTCCGGTTCCATGTGACGACCGGCAGTCTGTATGCATTCTGGGTCTCGGATGGAAGCGGTGCGAGCGGCGGGTATCTGGCCGGAGGCGGCCCGGGATATGGATCGTTGAGAGACGAAGAAGGCGCGGCCGCGCGGTCGTTATATCCTGACTAGTATTCAGTCAGGAATGAAGTGTCGGATAATGAAAGGGTATTTTTGAGGTGTCAAAATTGTAGCTTCGCGGTCGTTATAGACCGCGGGAACGGTTGACGAAGGAGACGTTGGGTCGCCTTTGGCCGACCTCGCTACGCGTCCTGCCGCTCGGCTGGAAGGCATCGTACCTCAGCCATTCCAGCCCTGCAAAAAACCAACAATTTACCCGCCGGCAAATTGATGGCTATGTACTGGGAGAATAGAGAATGAATGGCTTGGAAATGAAGGGTGTCGAATGAAGACGATAGCGATCTGGTGTCTAATGGCATGTTGTGCAGCGGTGACGAACGCCGAACTGCCGGTGAGCGGGACTGCAAAGAAACCGGGTGAACGACCCAATATTATCATCATCCTGTCGGACGATGTCGGCTATTCGGATACAGGCTGTTTCGGCAGTGAGATTGACACGCCGAATCTGGATGCTTTAGCCGAGAACGGTGTGCGCTTTACCCAGTTTTACAATGGAATGCGCTGTTGTCCGTCGCGGGCATCGTTGATTTCCGGACTGTACCCCCATCAGGCGGGGATCGGGCGCATGACGTCTTACAACCAGGGGCACGGATATGAAGCCCAGCTGGAAACCCGCGCGGTGACGATTGCCGAGGCCCTGTCGGGGAGCGGCTACCGGAAATATATGCTGGGCAAGTGGCACCTGACCCTGCATGACCATAATCAGCCCGACAGTCCGAAGTATAACTGGCCGCTGCAGCGAGGGTTTGACCGGTTTTACGGCACGATTGACGGCTTCGGCAGTTATTTCGACCCGGCATCGTTAGTGCGTGATAACCAGATGATCTCACCGCGCAACGATCCGGACTATCAACCTTCGGAAGCCTATTATTATACGGATGCCATCAGTGACAACGCGGTTCAATTCATTGCCGACCATCATCGGGAGTATGCGGACGAACCGTTTTTTATGTATGTGGCCTACTCGGCCGCTCACTGGCCGCTGCATGCCCGCGAACGGGACATCGATAAATATCGGGGTCGCTACGATCGGGGATATCAGGCCGTTCAGAGAGAACGATTTGAACGCATGCAGGCGATGGGGCTGGTGGATCCGGATTGGACGCTGCCGCCGATTCAGGATTTCAGCACGGTGCGCGATGCCCCGTGGGAAGTCAGCTTCATGGAGGTGTATGCGGCGATGATCGATAATATGGATCAGGGGGTGGGCCGCATCGTCAAGGAATTGAAAGCGACGGGGGACTATAATAATACGCTCATTCTCTATCTTCAGGACAACGGGGCGTGTCATGAACCCATCGGCCGGGACCATCTGCCGGCATACTATGCAAAAGCGTACGATGGAGTGGAACTGCGCCCCTTGGCGGATGATGAACTTCAGCCGTATGAATGGCCCCTGAAATGGCATGAGAATGCAATGCAGTGGATCAGTCCAATGGTCACCCGGGACGGCCGTCCCATCCGAAGCGGTATCGGCATTACTCCGGGGCCCGAGGATACGTATATGGCGTACGGGCTGAACTGGGCGCTGGTATGCAATACGCCTTTGAGGCGCCATAAGAACAATGCTCATGAAGGGGGAATTTCAACTCCCCTGATCGCCCACTGGCCCGGCGGAATCCATTCCAAAGGAGCTGTGCGGAAACAGCCCGGGCACGTGATCGATCTGATGCCGACGGTTCTGGAGTTAGCCCGGGCCGAGTATCCGCGCGTCTATAAGGGGCATGACATTCTTCCCTTCGAAGGGGAAAGCCTGGTGCCGGCGTTCAATTCGGATGAGTTGCATGAGCGGACGTTTGTCTGGGAGCACGAGCTCAAATGTGCGCTGCGGCGGGGCGACTGGAAAATAGTGAAAGATCCCAAGGGAGAGTGGGAGCTGTATGCGCTCGATCAGGACCGGTCCGAATCCAATGATTTATCGAAAAAACATCCCGAGTTGACCGCCGAAATGGCGGCCCTGTGGGAAAAAGAAGCAAAAAGGACATACATCCTGCCCGGACCGATACGCTAGTTCCGTATTTCAGGGGATTGCGCAGCATGGGCGGAAAAAGTTGGGAGCGGATCAAGAGGAATGAAAACGGTAATCATAGCGGTGTTCGCTTGGGTGTTCGGGGCAGCTGCGGGTGCTGCGGATGAGCCGCTCGACCTGGGCTCGCGGCGTGAACTGTTCATGGACGACTACCTCACGGCATCGATGGAAAACGTGCAGATTCTCGTCCATCCGCCTGTGCGCAAGGAACTGGCCATGAACTTCAACAAGCCGTGGGAGGGAAGCGCGACGTCCTACAACACCGTTTTTTTCGATGGCGAGACCTATCGCATGTATTACGCCACCTGGCAGGCCCCCATTAAGGGAGCGGCCCTGACAAAAGATATCATGTCGGCATGCTGTGCGTTCAGCGACGACGGTATCCATTGGAAGCGACCGAATCTTGGACTCAACCCGTATGACAATCAGGATGACAACAATATCCTGTTCCGGCGCTGTTATGATTTTACTCCATTTCTGGATACCAATCCTGCTGCCGCTCCGGACGCGAAATTTAAAGGATTTGCCCACTTACCCGGGGGGCTTGTTCCCATGCAGTCCGCAGATGGAGTCCATTGGGAACGAATGGGAAAAAATCAGAAACTTTTTCATCCGGGTACGCTGAACGCCTTCGATTCGCAAAGCAATTCGTTCTGGTCGGAGTCGGAACAGAAATATGTGCTGTACTATCGTGTGAAGCATAACGGGATCCGCCATGTCGAACGGGCTGTGTCGGACGATTACATTCACTGGGTCAAAGAGGGTGTGATTGAGTTCCCCGAGGGGGAGGGCCCCCAGCAACAGGGGCAGTTCTACACGAACCAGATCCGGCCCTACTACCGTGCGCCGCATATCTACATCGGGTTTCCCGCGCGCTATACCGACCATGGGCAAACCGTATCCCGCGACCTGCTTCCCGAGTTGGAGGAACGAAATAAACGGGCGCAGCGCCATCCGCGGTTCGGTTCGGTTACAACGGATTCGGTCTACATCCTTTCGCGGGACGGCATCCATTTCCGGCAGAGCAACGACGTGTATCTGGCGCCGGGGCTGAAAACCAAAGGCAACTGGAGCTATGGCGATAACTACATCGCAAGCGGGATGCTGGAGACACCGTCGACCAACAGCGATGAAGGACGGGAAATCTCAATCTTTGCTTCGGAGTCGCGGTTTACCGGCACGGATACATTTTGCCGGCGCTATGTTCTGC
>JBFHEM010000118.1:0-4904 GCA_041584215.1 Tichowtungia sp.
CTGGTGCCGCTGCTGCGGGGCGAGGCCCCAAAAGAGTGGCGCGATCATGTTTATTATTCCTATCAGCACACCGGGCGCTGCATCCGGACTCAGAAATATAAATATGTGATGCGCTATAAATTCTCCGGGAGCGTGTCCAGACCGCCGGACAGTCCGCAGGTGCCCGACCTGCCGTTTGTCCGGAAGGATACGGGCGAGCCCTCGCGCTTTATTCCCGGACGGGGAGATCTTTTTGTGAAGGAGCCGAACGAGTTTTTGTTCGATCTCGAAAACGATCCGTGGGAGATAAAAAATCTGGCCGCAGATGCATCGCATGCGGAAACGATGGCGGAGCACCGTCAACTGCTGCAGGCGTGGGAGCAGAAGCTGACCATTGGAAAACGATTCGATCGGAACTAGAGAAATTGAATGCCGGGTGCACGAACACAAAGAAAGACGCAATGAAATATGTGAAAGTGATTTTCCAATGGTTGGAAAATAGATCCGGTGCCGCCTGTGATTTTTCCAATGGTTGGAAACGGAACAATCTCCGAAAGATATTCGGGTGCGGGTTGGTTTTGTTCGGACTCGGGGCGGGCTGCGGCTTGGCCGAATCTATCGCACCGGCCTGCATTGCGAATGTATACGGTCGCAAAACGGTTTCGCTCAATGGCAGCTGGCGAACCATCATTGATCCGTACAACAACGGGAACCTGACCGCGCGGCTGGAAGCGCGCCCGCCGGACCAGCCCTGGAACTTCTGGCACGAGGGCGCAGATCAAGGCCCGGAACACCGGCGCGAGCACGATTTTTTTACCGGCGATGTGCTGAATGTGCCGGGGGACTGGAATACGCAGCAGGAGCGACTCTTCTTTTATGAGGGCATCCTGTGGTACCGGCGCCATTTCGACTGTGCACTGCCTGCGGGCCGGCGGCTGTTTGTCTACTTTGGTGCGGCCAATTATGAAGCCAAAGTGTGGCTGAACGGCGCGCCGCTCGGAATGCATGAGGGCGGATTCACACCGTTTCAGTTTGAAATCACGGACCTGGTGCGGGCAACCAACAATTTCCTGACCGTCTCGGTGGATAACGAGCGCCGTTCCGACCGGGTTCCGGGGCGGAAAACCGACTGGTGGAACTATGGCGGCCTGACGCGTGACGTCCTGCTGGTCGAGGTCCCGGAAACCTTTATTGCGGATTATTCCGTTCAGCTGGAGCCGGGGTCGCTCGAAAAAATTCGCGGATGGGTGCAGCTCGACGGGCCCGATCTGGAGCAGGACATTACGGTCGAAATCGGCGGTCAGCAGATTTCTACTACGGTTCGGGCCGATGAGAACGGCCTTGCGGAATTTGTTTTGGAGTCCCATTGGGATCTGTGGAGCCCGGAGAATCCGAAGCGCTATGATGTGCAAATCCGCTGCGCAACCGATGCGGTGCGCGAGCAGATCGGATTCCGGTCGGTCGCGGTGCGCGGAACCGAACTTCTGCTGAATGAAAAACCGGTTTTTCTGCGCGGCGTCTGCATTCATGAGGAGGCCCCGCTGCGCGAGGGCCGGGCGTACAGCCAGGAGGATTATCGTCAGTTGCTGGAGTGGGCCAAAGAGATGAACTGCAACTATGTCCGCCTCTCGCACTATCCTCATCATGAATACATGACCCGCCTGGCCGATGAAATGGGGCTGCTGGTCTGGTCGGAAGTCCCCGTCTACTGGGCCATCGACTGGGCCAGCCCGAAGGCGGCCCGCGCGGCCCGTCAGCAGCTGGCCGAAAATATTCAGCGCGATAAAAACCGCTGCTCCGTCATGATCTGGTCGATCGGAAATGAAACCGGCCAGTCGGCTGAAGCCGTCGAATTCCGCACCGGCCTGGCCCGGCTGGTTCGCTCCATGGATCCGACGCGGCTGGTGTCCGCCGCGCTGGAGGCGCACGAGGAGCCGCCGGATATGGCCGGCGGGCTGCCGGTCGTTGTGCTGGACGATCCGTTCGGCGCGGAGGTGGATGTGCTGGCCTGCAACGAGTATCGCGGATGGTATGCCGGCGCTGTCGAGGATATTCCCCGCTGTCGCTGGGATATCCGCTTCAGCAAGCCGCTGATTATCAGTGAATTCGGGGCAGGGGCTCAGCAGGGGTTCCATGGCCCGAAAGAATGGATCTGGACTGAGGAGCACATGAACTGGGTTTATGAACAGCAGCTCAAAATGCTGTCGCAGATCGATCAGCTGCGCGGAATGTCTCCCTGGATCCTGCGGGATTTCCGCTCGCCGCTGCGCGCGCTCAACGGCGTTCAGGATTTTTACAATCGCAAAGGACTCATTTCGGATCGCGGCCTCAAAAAGTCGGCCTTCGATCAGATGAGAGAATTTTACAAAACCAGATCATTGGAAATCGAATGAGCAAAAAATCTATCATTTCGCTGCTTTGTCTCGCCGGATGCGGTGTTGCGCTGAGCGGGGCCGCCAAAGACCGGATGAATGTGGTGTTTATTCTGGCGGACGATCTCGGCTGGAGCGATACGACGCTGTACGGAACAACGGACCTTTACCGCACGCCGAACCTGGAACGGCTCGCCGCCCGCGGCATGACCTTTTCCCGCGCCTATGCGGCCAGTCCGCTCTGCTCGCCCACGCGGGCGAGCATTCTGACCGGCCAGACTCCGGCCCGCAACGGCTCCGTCCGCCCTCAGCATCATCTGAAAACAGTCCGCATGAAACCGCAGGTGGCGGCGTCCGCCGCGCCGGGCGCCAAGGCGCTGGATTGCGAATCGGTCACGCGGCTGGATACAATCTTTCCAACCCTCGGAAAAATGTTCAAATCCGCCGGCTATGCAACGGCGCATTTCGGCAAGTGGCATCTGGGGCCGGAGCCGTTCAGCCCGCTGCAGCACGGGTTTGATATTGACCTTCCGCACACACCGGGCCCCGGGCCGGCCGGCAGCTATCTCGCGCCGTGGAACTTCGGGGCCGACCCGCAGTCCCGCGGCTTTAAGGAAAAAACGCCGCTGGAGAACATCGAAGACCGCATGGGCGACGAGGCGGTGCGGTGGCTCCGGGATCTATCCGGTGACCAGCCGTTTTTTATGAACTACTGGATGTTCTCGGTCCACGGACCGCTGGACGCAAAACCGGAGCTGGTTGAAAAATACCGGGCCGCGGTCCAGCCCGGTTCAAAGCAGCGTTCCCCAACCTACGCGGCGATGATCCAGACCATGGATGAGGCGATCGGAAAACTTTTGGATGCCGTGGATGCGGCCGGCATCGCGGACCGGACGATTATTGTGTTTCTGTCGGATAACGGCGGAAGCACGCACCTGGGGCTCTGGGAAACAGGCGTTGACGGCAGAAAATATAAAACGGCAGCGACGTCCAATGCGCCGCTGCGCGGCGGAAAAGCGACAATCTATGACGGCGGCATCCGCGTCCCCTGCGTCGTGGTCTGGCCGGGCGTCACCACGCCGGGTTCGCGCTCGGATGCGATGATTCAGAGCACGGATTTTTATCCGACCCTGCTCAACGGCCTCGACATTTCCCTGCCCGGCGACTGGACGCTGGACGGGCGGGATTTTTCCCGGGCTCTGCGCGGCAAGGCGTTTGAGCGCGACCCGGTGATCACCTATTTTCCCTACGGTCCTCACGTGGCCGACTGGCTGCCGCCGTCCGCCGCTGTGCATGTCGGCGACTGGAAACTGATCCGCCTGTTCCATGAAGGCGAAAACGGAGCCCATGACTACCGGCTTTACAACCTGAAAGAGGACATCGGAGAAAAAGAGAATCTCGCCGCGAAGTACCCCGAAAAGGTCAGCGAAATGGATCGCCTGATCAGCCGCCACCTGGAGGAAACGGCCGCCGTTCTTCCGCAGCCCAATCCGGCGTTTGATCCGTCGAAATATCAGCCGGATCAGATCGGGGTTCAGGCCGGCGGCGGATTGAATATGAGAACGCAGATTGTTCGCAACCCGGACGGGTCAAAGATTGAGACGCCGGCAAAGAAAAAGAATTAAGCAGAGAGTTCGAAGCAATGGAAAAGAAGAATGTGGTTTATATGTTTGCCGACCAGTTGGCGGCCTGTGCGCTGAAGCTGTACGGCGGAAACTGGATCAATACGCCCAACATTGACCGGCTGGCCCGCATGGGAACAACGGTCGACAACAGCGTGTCGACCTTTCCGGTCTGCTCCCCGTACCGCTCCATGCTGATGACCGGCCGCTACCCGCAGACCACCGGCCACATCGTCAATCACCTGTGTTCGCGCCACGATGAGATCGGAATTGCCGATGCATTCGCCCATGCGGGCTACAAGACCGGCTATGTCGGCAAGTGGCACCTGCACCGCGGTTCGTTCCCGGACTCCATGGCGTGCGACTGGGTGCCCGAAGGCCGCTCGCGGCTCGGATGGGACTACTGGCGCGCCTATAACCAGCACATGATCTATTTCGACGGCCCCGTGCATGCCGGCGACTGGCTGAGCGATCAGATTGAACCGCACGAGCCGGACTGCCCGAAATGGAAAGGCTACGAAACCGACGGACTGCTGGAATTTTCCAAGGAGTTTATTTCCCAGAACAAAGACAATCCCTTCATCCTGATGCTCTCGCCCCACCAGCCGCATAAAACGCCGGGCGTCTTTGCCCCCGAAAAATATTACCGGGACCTGCCCGAGCGCTTCGACCTGCCGCCGTCCGTTCCCGAAGAACTGGTGGACGAAACTCAGGAAATGCTGCGCCATTACCTGGCCATGATTCTGTCGATCGATGAAATGCTCGGCAGGCTGCTCGATTTTCTCGAAGAAAACAATCTGATGGAGAACACGGTTTTTGTGTTCACCTCCGATCACGGAACCCAGCTCGGCATGCACGGTTTGCCGCCCTGGGAAAAACAGTATCCCTACGAAGAGAGCCTCAAAACGCCGTTCATCATCAGCGGCCCGGA
>JBFHEM010000119.1:0-4772 GCA_041584215.1 Tichowtungia sp.
GAGGCACAGAGCGAGCGGTAAAAACAGGGCACAGGAGAACAGGTGCCTGCGACTTGTCCGCCATAGCTTCAGCGACGGCGGATCAAAAACTCTCCGGCGAAGCGGTGAGGTGGAGCGGCACCTCCGGGGACGCCTGCGTCCGCATTGTGATCCTGTACGCCAGCCGCATTGCGACAGCGACCCTGCGACCGCCAGCGCGCCCGGAGGTCGCGCCCCCCCTCTCATGCATTCAGCTGCCCGGTGGAGCGGGACCGGGCACGCTGGCGTCCGCATCGCGATCCTGTACGCCAGCCGCATTGCAACAGCCACCCTGCGACCGCCAACGCGCCTGGAGGTCGCGTTCCACCTCTTATGCATTCAGCTAACCGGTGGAGCGGGACCTCCGGGCACGCTTGCGACCGCATCGTGATCCTGCACGCCAGCCGCATTGCGACTGCGACCCTGCGACCGCCAGCGCGCCCGGAGGTCGCGTTCCACCCTGGAGCGTGACGTTTCCAACCATTGAATCTGCGCTTACTCAATCCCGTAAAAACCGACGCTGTTTGTGGCAGAAACATAGACCGCCACGTTGGTCCCCTCTGCGGCCGAGTAGCTCAGGTTGGTCGCAAGGTATGCGTTCAGCCCGTCGTCAGAATGAGCAACCGGCACCCAGTCTCCGTCCGTCAGACTGTCGCGCCCAACCAGCGAATACTGCGACGGATCATTCGGCAGCGAAATCAGCAGCTTCAGCTGATCAGCCGACACGGCAACCAGATCGACAATTCGGCACAGGACCGGCTCAGGCGAAAGAAAATCGACACTGAAGTCGTCGATCAGCAGATCGGCATAGGTTCCGCTGCTGTCCAGTCCGGTCGCCTGAACGGTCAGGAAGCTGAAAAGGCTGCGTGAAAAATAGTCCGGATTAAGGGGAACCGACAGGCTCAGGGTCTGGCTGAAACCGGTCACCGTATTGGAAGCCGTTGCCGTCACCTCGCCGCTATCGATCGACCATTCCAGGCGCAGATCCATCCGGTCGCTGAAACTGTAGCCGGAAAAGCTGTCACTGGTCACCTTTCGTTCCACCCCATTAGAGACAACCACATTGCAGTAGAGCTGCAGACTGGAGCTGGACGGCGTCGTCTGGTTCGGCGCAAAACGCAGTGTAATCTGATCCATGTCCGTTGACTCGGATGACAACTCGGTTTCATCCCCGCAGATTGAAAGATGGAATCCATTCACAGTACCGCCATTGAGCATCTGATCACCGGCCACAAATGAAGCCTTCATGACCACCGTATTGGACGCGGCGACCTGATCAAAGTCATACGGAATGTACGCGCCGCCGTTCCCCTGCGTGTTCTCCGCCCCCATCACACCGGGGCTGCGGAACACCATTTTGCTGCTGGAGGCCCGGTAGAACCAGAAGGCATCGCCCGACTGGGCTTCCACATTGTTGAGGTCATCCCCGTCCGCAATCGTCGAACGATCGCCGCTGCCAAATGAAAAATCATCGCTGATGGAATCGGGCACGGCCGAGACAACGGAAAAATTATCAAACGTTGTGAAATTGGTCGTCGCGGAGCTGTTCAGCCCGCTGGCGGCAAAGGCAAACGTATCAAAATCACCCAGACCGTAAGCCGATGTATTCAGCGGACTCGCTGCGCTCACGCTGTAGATTTCGTCATCCGTCATATTATATGCCGATGCGCTGATCTCTCCGGTCGACGGATCCCACGTGACCGACAGGCGGATCACATCAGCTGCATCATAATTGTCGCCGAACACCGCACTGGTTTCGTTCCGCTGCAGCCCGGTCGGCGCATTTGCACTGCTGGCCTCCAGCCTGAGCGTGCTGCTGCCGGGATCCGATGCATTAAACGCGATCCGGGCACCGATGTAAAAATTGGAGGCAATACTGGAATCCGTCCAGGGAACAACCGGATAGCCGCTGAGATAAACCGCAGCATTATCAATCGACCCGCCGTCCAGCATCTGCTGGTTTGCTGTAAAATCGGCCGAAACCGTGATCGGGGTCGGCACAATCGATGTGATGTCCTCAGAGAGGTAAGCGATTAAGTTTCCGTATGCCGCATACGCATATCCGTCGCCGCCGAACCGCGCGCGGCCAATTCCAGAAACCGAGCTGAAGGTTCCGTTGCCGGTCTGATCCGCATATCCGTCCAGAAATGTTCCATCGCTGACCGCAACCCGGTCACCGCTTCCGTAACTGAAGTCGTCGCTGAGAATCACCTCAGCAGGTGATTCCAAAGCAATTAACGAAAACAGAATTCCAGCACTCACTTTTGTTATTTTTTTCATGGCACACCTTTCTTTAGAGATTCACGGCAGAAGCAAATATAAATTGCAAATATTCTTATAGCAATTTCAACGTAAAATTCAAATGTCAGCCTGTGTATTTTTTCTGTCAATCTGTCTTCGGGAAGCCGGAACAGCGATTTCCATCATCGGGATCACCGTTTGCCCGATCGCTGAAAAAAGGGCCGCACAGGCCGTACCGATCAATCTGCACCCCGCCTCCTCGCCATTGACGGTCACCGTCGCGACATCGCAGACCTCGCTGAGGAAGAGGGAAACTCGATACTTGAAACTGGAAACTTGAAGCTCGGT
This sequence comes from Tichowtungia sp., assembly GCA_041584215.1. Classification (GTDB taxonomy): domain Bacteria; phylum Verrucomicrobiota; class Kiritimatiellia; order Kiritimatiellales; family Tichowtungiaceae; genus Tichowtungia. Next base: position 2,608 of record JBFHEM010000119.1, read on the forward strand.
AGAATAGGTGGCGGTGCCCGAAACGTTTTCCAACCCCTCGAAAGAAACGTTCCAAACATTGGAAAGCCCCGCTCCGGTGTAAACAGCACGAACGGCGAAGCCCACGGATCCAGATCGACAGGAAGAATGACGCGACCGTCATCGGAGAAACGACAGGTTTCTATCGGAAGAAAACTACCGTCCATGGCATCCCGACAAAATACCCGTTAGACTCAAATTAGTTTTTCAGAAAAACGATCTGACGCTCATTAAACGTTCACCCGGAAAATATTAATATCGCTTGCCGCTATTATCTCCACGCGTTATTATGCGCTCATGATCAGATCGTTCAAGTGTTCTGAAACGGAAAAAGTCTATAAATAGAGCACGATCAAGTTCATCTTCGAAAATCATTTCTCTGCGGTTACCCCGACACATTACATGATATATCGCTCCCTCGTATTCAACTCGCGGCGTGCGGCTCATGACCTCTTCTACCTGAAAACAACCCCTTCATTCAAGTAGTTTGCTCATGGATGCATGCACTGACACCTTTTCCTGACACCTTTTCCACCTTTTCCTGGATGCATGCACTGACACCTTTTCTCACCTTTTCCTGACACCTTTTCCCTTTTCCCACCTTTTCCCTTTTCCCGGCCCGCAGCCGGGCTTTTCCAATAAATTTCCTGTGCATAGCAAAGCAACTGTTATTGGCTCATCATCACTCCGATATTGAACTGAGCAACCCAGCTTGTTGACAAATCTACGATTGAATCGTAGATTGCACACATGATTCAGAGAACGCTCGCCCCTTATCTACTCCGTGACGCCTCTTGGTATCCCGTCGTAACCGTGACCGGACCTCGACAATCAGGAAAAACAACCCTCGCGAGAACCTGCTTTCCGGATTACGAATACGTATCGCTCGAAGAATCAGAAAACCGCAATCTGGCCAGAGAAGATCCCCGCGGATTTCTTTTTCGCTACAGTGAAAATGTCATTATTGACGAAGTTCAGCGGGCTCCGGATCTCCTTTCATACATCCAGACGCTGGTGGACAAAAATGACCGACCGGGCCAATTCATCCTGACCGGATCACAAAACTTTCTGCTTATGGAGCAGATCTCTCAGTCTCTGGCCGGACGCTGCGGCATTCTGCATCTGTTGCCGTTTTCCCGCAGGGAACTTGAAAAACAAGCGCAACCGGAGCCCGAAAACCCCAAACTCCTTTTTGGCAACACATCAAGCCGACTCAACTGCTGGCAAGCCATACGAACCGGGTTTTACCCGCGAATCCACGACAAAAGCATCCCTCCCGAAATTTGGACGGGGGACTACATCCGAACCTATATCGAGCGAGATGTACGCCAACTCGTCAACGTGGGAGATCTCGAAACATTCGAACGCTTTCTGATCCTCTGCGCGGGACGAACCGGACAGCTGTTGAATTTTTCGGCATTGGCAGCCGACTGTGGAATCTCCGTTGACACGGCCCGGCGATGGATTTCGATCCTGAAAACCAGCTTCATCATTTTTCTATTGCGCCCCCACCACAACAACTTCAACAAGCGGGTTATTAAAAGTCCAAAACTCTACTTCTACGACACCGGCGTGGTCAGCCATCTGCTTGGCATCCGAAACAGCGAGCAGCTCTTTTCCCATCCGGCACGTGGTGCCCTGTTCGAAAACTATATCATTGCAGAAGCCGTCAAAGCCTATACGCACCATCGCCGTGAACCCCCGCTCTATTTCTGGCGCGATCAGACCGGCCACGAAATCGACCTGCTGGTCGATGAAGCCGGCGCGCTTTATCCAATGGAAATCAAATCCGGAGCCACCGTAAACCCCTGCATGTTCGACAGCCTGAAATGGTGGCTCCGCCAATCCGGAACACCGCACGAAAATTCTGCACTGATTTATGGCGGAGAAAACCATTTTACCCAAACCGGCATCACGATCCATCCCTGGCATTCCATTTAACCGCACCGGTCCAGCGTCCCGCCTCCAACTCGCCCGGACTTCACTCCCCGCCAATCAGCAACTGGACCGGGCCGAGCAGGCCGGACGGAAGGCGGTCGTTGTCTTTATTCTTCACCTGCATACGCGACGAATTCCAGCCGTTGTACTGCTGATTCCACGTCGTTCCGTAATGCGCCTGAAGCTCCTGCGGAATCGGCTTCGGCTGC
>JBFHEM010000120.1:0-4719 GCA_041584215.1 Tichowtungia sp.
GTAGAGTTTCGCGGCGGCCTTTTCTCCTGAAATGATCATCTTAAAATCGCCGCTGCGCACGGTGTACTGTCCGCCGTCGAACTTGCGCAGATAGATGGCATCGTGCGGAACGCCGGTGTTTTGTCCCGTCAGATACGGAATGAGGTTTGCGCCGTCGAGCGGACGGGCGGGATCCTGCGGGGCGCCTGCGAGCTCCGCGACGGTCGCCAGAATGTCCAGCGAGCTGACAGGCTGATCATATTCGGCACCGGCGGGCAGCGTGCCCGGCCATGTGACGGCATACGGAACCCGGAATCCGCCCTCCCAGACATCGCCCTTGCCGCCGCGCAACACGCCGTTGTCCGACGCATTATGGCTTTCCGGACCGCCGTTGTCCGACAGAAAAAAGACCAGCGTTTTCTCTTCGAGGTTCAACTCGTTCAGCGTATCCAGAACCCGGCCGACGCCGTCGTCCACCGCGCTGATCATGGCGGCGTAGGTTTTGCGTTTTTCGTTTCCAATGTCTGGAAACCGCGACAGGTATTTTTCCGAAGCTTGGAGGGGCGCGTGCGGAGCGTTATAGGAGAGGAACAAGAAAAACGGGTCGTCTTTATTGGTTTCAACAAATTCCACGGCGGCATCGGAAAACTCGTCAGTGAGATAGGTGCGCGGCGGAACCGGTTCGTGGTTTCTTAGAATCCAGGTTCGGTAACTTTGCGTTTCATCCTTGGCGGCATCACTGTCCTGAATCGTCAGCTCTTCCGGAAAATAGCAGTGGCCGCCGCCGAGGTGACCGTAGAAAAAGTCGAACCCGCGGTTCAGCGGATGATTGCCCGGATGGGCACCCAGATGCCACTTGCCGACCACACCGGATGTGTATCCCGCCGGCTTCAGGGTTTCGGCGATGGTCCGTTCCTCTTTCGGCAGCCCCATGTTCGGGTCGTCTGGCCGGTACTGCGGATTGCGCTCAAACCCGAAACGCTGTTCATAGCGGCCGGTCATAAACCCGGCGCGGCTCGGCCCGCACACGGAATAGGTGGCGTACGCGCTGGTGCAGCGCACGCCGTTTTCAGCGATGCGGTCAATGTTGGGTGTCGGAATGTCTTTGCAGCCGTTAAAGCCCACATCGGAATAGCCCAGATCGTCGGTCATAATGACCACAAGATTCGGTTTCGTTGCGGCCGTCGCCTCGAGTGCCACGATTGCCAAAGTAATACTACATATTTTATTCATATGACTTCTTCCCGCATAATCCTGTCTAAAAAATACACAAAAGAATTATTGTGCCCATTCTACACGGATGCGTGCAAAGACGGACTGTAATGTGGATGGCAACGAAAAGTGTAGCGCTTCACCCTCAGCGGGCTCGCGGGTGTCTATAAGTACCCACGGCTGATCCAGCGCCGCCGCGCCTTCCAGCACATAAATCCGTCCGGCATGCACCCGGTCACCTGAAATATGGATTTCAAAAGCATCTCCCTCTGCCGGGAGCACCGGAACCAGCAGCAAAATGTCACCACCATCGTTCAGCGCGGTGCCGGCCTGAAATTCATCGGAGTTACTCACGCCGTCGTCGTCCAGGTCGAGCAGACCGTCAGCCGGATTGTCATATGCAAGCCCCAGCGCATCCTCCACAGAGTCGGGGATGCCATCACCATCCGAATCGGCTGCGGCCTCCAAGCGCACCAGTTTAATGTTGTCGATCACGTAGACATCATTTTTGCCGTCCAGGTTTTCGTAGAAAAGCGTGCCATCGTCATCATGGTGGAAGAAAACGCCGATCAAACGGTTGGGGATCACGTCTGACAGTTCAGCGCGGGAAAGCTCCAGAACAAAGGCACCGCTTTGCCCCGCGGTCGGGGTATTGGTGTCGCCGACCACTGTTTCCTTGATGCGGCGCACCAGCACACCACTGGCCGAATCGTATTCGCCCAGCCCGACCGTAAGGCCGAGATGATTTTCAAAGGTGTTTTCAATCTGCCATTCGCCGGTCAGGCGATAGCTGCTGGAGGAATTCCAAGAATTGGAAATCATATAATTGGCGACCAGCTCGTCGTAGCCCCAGCCGATGCGCAACGCGCCTGAAGTCAGCTTGAGGGATGAACCGTTGGACGACTCATCCCTCGCCCAGTTTGGCGACGCAGGCGCGTGCCATGTGGCAAGCGGGTACGGACTGTTTTCATTTTCCGGTTCGGGTGTTGACGTAAAGGTTTCATGAAACAGCGTGTTCGTTGCCGGGAGCGGAGACCCTGCAGGCGTCGTAACCGAAACCACGAGACTGGTTTGCGTGGTGTTGCCTTCCGTATCGCGCACCTGCACCGCGTAGCCATAGATCGTGTTGGGCACCAACCCGTGATTGGCGTACGTATCATCCATCTGCCAGCCGGACGCCGCGCCCCCCGGATGTCCAGAGGTTTCCGCAAAGGAAAATTCGAAGGGCGTGTAGCTGCCGGATGCCGACGCCGCCATGGAAACGGTCCAGCCATCGAGCGCATGCGGTTCCACGATGAACGCGGCCGGACCCAGCGGCTGCGGGGCGATCTGAACGCCGAGAGTTTCATACATCCGATCAGAATTGAAGCGTGCGGCCGCGACCACCTCCGGGTATGGCGTGTCGCAGTCATCGACAAAGCCCATGCCCGCGTTCTCGCCGTCTCCGCGCCCCCAGGTGGGCGAATTCATCCAGGCAAACCAGTGGGCACCCACGCAGAGCGGGTTGTCCCAGGCACTTTCGAGATAATAGCCCATCTGCTCGCCGCGGTTGCGCTGGTCACTCGACCAGCCGAGGCCCGGAAAAAACTTGCCGCGATCCACCGCACCGAAATTAAACTCGGTTGCCATAAACGGCATATCAATGCCGTAATAGTCGTGCGACGCGATCTCTTTGCGGTAGAGGTTGAAGGAAAAAATGTCCAGATAGTTTGCGGCAGCCGTAATGATACGCTCGTTCCAGTTGTTCCAACGGCAGCCGAGGTAGAGCTTATTCGGCGCAACGGCCTCGATCTCCTCGTCGATAATGCGGAAATAGGTGTCCACCCATTCGTCGTAGAAAGCATTCACATCATCCATGCCGACGGAGCGGATCGCGGCCGGATCCATTGAGCCGACCTCAGTGAAAGACGCCAGGCCGGCACCCCACGCTGCGTTGAGATCGCCAATGGTGTCATAAGTATCCTGCAACGAAAGAATGAACGCATCCTGCGCGGTGGTATCAGTTGCATTGGTCATCGCGGCATCGAATACCCTACCGATACCCCACTGCAACTCGTTGTTCACATAATAACCCATGCAATACGGATCGTCCCAGGTGCTGGGGAACCCGGCCAGCGCGTCACGGATCGCGGTGCGGAAACCGGGATGGAAGGCATTAACGATTTTTTTATCATCGTCCAACGCGGGGTTGGTGTAGTTGACGAAAATCGTGTAGGGAAGTTTATCGGTGAATGCCTCGCCGGTATCGACCTTCTGCCACCCGCCAAGGGTATTCAGCCCCCACGAGCGCATGCGCTGCAATGCCCGGTCTTTATAAATGCTCTCATAATCGCTTCCATATTTGCGCCAGGCATTGAGCGCCCCCATCAGAAAAGTGTTACCATCCATGAACGGGTCCGTCAGGGGGGCTTCACTCGGAAGCCACTCGAAATAATGCGTTCTCTCCCAGGTGGGGCCGCTGCTCAATCCGCCGGCACCATTCACCCCGAACGACCAGAACAGCCGACCCTCGGGGTCGATGACCCACCAGCGCCCATCGATTTTCTGCGTGCGGAAATGGCCGGCAGCTGCATATTGCGGCCCAAAGCGCAGTCCGCCGTACTGGTTGAGCTGATCATGCATCGGGTTTGCCGCCAGATCCAAATCCTCCGCCGCCCTGGCGTCCAGCAAGTCCTGATTGCTGTGGATTTTTCCCGGCCAGTCGGTTTTGTTGTACTGCCCGTATTCGTCGATGAAAGGATAAAAGTTTTCCCGATCATTCCGCCACGATTCCGCCAGCGCGGGAAGATGCTTAAAGAGCGAATGGATGCGCACCGTCTGTGCAGTCGGGGCGGCCTCCAAATGGATCGTCACTTCATCGATTTTACCGGCATCGAGCCCCATCCAGCTGAGCACGGTCATTTTATCGGGCTTGCCGCGCTGGAACTCAAACGCGCTGATGTCAAACACCGGATCGCTCACCCGGGAGTCGCGCACGAGGTAGCAGTTGAACTGCCGGAACTCGAAGGGGGCGAGTCCGCCCCAATGCAGAAGGTCGCCGCGCCCGCGGTTTAGATCTACGGTGTAGGGGTAGTCCGAGCGCGTATCGATCTGAAACTTAACCGCATCACCGCCGAGGTTTTCGAGTTCCGCGGCAATGAAGGCATAAAAGCGAAGGTCCCAACAGGTTCCGGTCGGCGGCTTGAGGCGGATTAGCGCCGGCCCGTTCGACGCGCAGGAAACATCCAGCGCCGTGTGGTCTCCCAGATCGGCCAAAACCGCACTGCCGTCCACGACGGTCATTTGGTAATCGCTTCCGCCAAAATCGAGCAGCACTTCATCCACAATTTCTTCCGGAACATAAATCCCGAATTCAACATCGTCGAGCAGGATGCGGTGGGTCACATCGTCATCAAATCTGTTAAAGCGGATCTGAATCGTCTCTTCGTCAAATGCCGAAAGCGCCGAGGCGTCGAACACGGCTGTGAACTGCTGCCACTCATTGGTGGCCGACGGTTGCACCGCGTCTAAAACAGTTTCTCGCCATGA
>JBFHEM010000121.1:0-4692 GCA_041584215.1 Tichowtungia sp.
AACCGGCCCAAAGCATTTTTAGGCACTACATCAAAAATCTCGCGTTGCAAATCAATGACTTACGACAAAAACGGCCTCAAATCGGGTCAAAAAAGTCGATTTTCAGCTATTTTCAACAGGCCAATAAGAAATCTGGGTTAAACCTCCATGTATTCCAGTGGCTGTTCCATCCCATGCGCGGCGGCTGGGGCGACAACATCGAACGCCTTCCGCTCGCCGACGGCGAGGCGGAGTGGAAAAAGGTTTTGTCCGTCGATCTGCCGGAAGGCGACCATTTTGCACTGCTCGAATTTGTTTGCGATGACGACCCGGAGCAGTTTATCCGCGATGCGGCGGCATTGCGGCGGTTTCTGAATTGATTTCAGCATGGGTGCCAATGTAGTATATTTTTATGAAAAATATACTGTTTTGGAAAAATAAGATCACGGATCAGACCGCAGAAGAGCTGAAGGCGGCCAATGTTCCGCATTTGATTCCGTTTGTTCAGAAGGAGGCCGGTGAGCCTTATTCCTGTGTGATCGTGCTGCCCGGCGGCGGATATGAAGCTCTTTCGCCGCAGGAGGCCGACCCGGTGGCCGGCTGGCTCAACGGCCTCGGAATCAGCGCCTTTGTGCTGCACTACTCGGTGGCTCCGGCCCGCCATCCGCAGCCGTATCATGATGTGCGCCGCGCGATTCAATGGGTGCGGACGAATGCCGCCGAATTTAATATTGATCCGGACCGCATCGGTGTGCTCGGTTTTTCCGCCGGGGGGCACTTGACCGGCTCTGCCGCCGTGATGTGGGAGGATGTTTCTTTGGCCATCGGCGACGAGCTCGATTCTGTTTCCGCCCGGCCGGATCTGGCGGTGATGTGCTATCCGGTGGTCACCGCAAATCGTGGAACCTGCCATGAAGGGTCGGTCGTCAATTTAATGGGAGACAATCCATCGGATGAAATGCGGGCATCGTTCAGCCTGGAGAATCGTGTCACGTCGAATACTCCGCCGGTTTTTCTCTGGCATACCGCCGATGACGCGGGGGTTCCAGTCGATAACTCTTTTCGGATGGCGCAGGCGCTGGGCAAGGCCGGTGTAGAGTATGAACTTCATATTTTTCCTGAGGGCCGGCACGGTCTGGGACTGTGCAGTATCGGTGACCGGCGCAATGCGTATCTCGCGCACTGGCGCGATCTGTGCGCCCGGTGGCTGGTGCGGCAGGGTTTTTAATGAAATTTGAACCCGCCATTTATGAGCACGCCGCCAAGCTGATCGGAAAGACTCCGTGGGAGGTTTCCCGCAGCAGGGAGCTGATGGTGGAGGGCCACAGGGCCGCGTTTGAACTTTACGGTCACACGCCGGTGGTGGTCGGGGTCGATATTTACAACCTCGAAGCCGAAGCTTTCGGTGCGGCGGTTGCCGAGCCGGACGACGAGGGAATCCCGTCTATGGACGGGCATCTCTGTGAAGATACCGAGGAAATCCTGTCGCTGACTGATTTTGATCCCGCGACCTCCGGCCGGCTGGCGATGGTGATCGAGGCTGCGCAGCAGCTGAGCGCGCAGTTGCCGGATGCCGTGGTCAAGGTTCCGGTCAGCGGGCCGTTCTCGCTGGCCTCCAACCTGTGCGGCCTCGAAAATCTGCTGTGCGACTGCATGACCGATCCGGATGTGGTTTTCCAATGTTTGGAAAAACTGACCGTCAACCAGCTGCGCTTCGTCGAAGCGATCCGCGCGGCGGGCATCGAACCGACTTTCTTCGAGTCGGCCGCCACGCCGCCGCTCGTTCCGCCGCAGATGTTCTGCGAGATCGTTCTACCTGCACTTAAAAAACTTGTCGGGACGTCTTCCTGTATTATTGGGGGCAACACCGAGCCGATCCTGGAGCCGATGCTCTCGACCGGCACGCGGTATGTGATCTGTCCCGGCGAAACCGATCAGGCGGCCTTCATGAAGCAGATGGCGGCGCATCCGGAAGTGATGGTGCGCATCAACATGAACCCGGCGGTTTTCTGCTCCGAAAATACAGATGCCGCCCTTGCGGAGGCCGACCGTGTGATGGCGCTGGCCGAAGGCCGCTCAGCCGTCTGTATCGGCTCCGGCGTGCTGCCGTATGAAGCTGTTTCCGAAGCCGTGCTGGCGGTAAAGCAACGCATCGAAAACTAAGCCGGAAGAATGAGTTGCGGTTTCAGGGCACAGATGAGCTGCGGCATGTCGGGATTTTTGATGCAGGAGCGTTTCGACCGCCTGGATGTCGATCTGATGGCTGAAAACTCGAATGGTGACCGGTTTGGGAGCCAGCAGGTGCTGGGAGCAGATGTTATCGTCCCCCGCGATAGGCAGGCATCTTTCATCGGTACAATACCTTTTTGCAGCCGTTCGGCGTGGATAAAAGGCCCGAGTTTGTTATGCCGGCGTGCGTTTGAACTATGACTTCGAAACTGGACGGTCAGCGGCGCCCGCATGGCCGTTCCCAAAACGAAAATGCATCCCGCGGAATAAGTCCGAAGGTCAGGGGCTTTTTTTTGAGACCATTCATAATGGCTGTATCAATTGTGATGAAATACTTCTTTCATTACAGTCCACCATTCACCTTCGGGGCATTCGGGAAAGGGAACCTGGCACGGGCGGCAGAGTTCCCAGAATTTCTGGGTGGTTTTGTCGGCGGCCATGGCCGCCATATCTTTTTCATAATCGGAGCCGACATATTCGTAATAGCTGAAAAGATAATTTTTCCCGTCGGGCATTTTTTGAGCATAAATCGAAAAGTTCTGAATGTTGCTGGCCGAGATTCGTTCCAGCACCTTTGGCCAGACTGCTTGGTGCAGTTCTTTGTATTCCTGCAATTTTCCTTCGGTAACTTCGATGACCATTCCTAAACGTTTCATAGTGTTCCTTGAATTATAGTTTTCCGGCTCGGATTCCTAAGACGTGACGAGATCTTCGCTCAGCTGGCTGAAGCAAAATATTACATACGTATAGACGGCAAATAGCCCTTGCCGTCATATCCCCAATCAGCGTAAATGCCTTTTCGGTCCAGCGCCGCGTCATCTGCGTCGGTAAGCCCGTCGTTGCTGTACAGGTCGATAAGTGTTTCCCGGGTCGAGGCATCATAAAGCAGCATTTGAGATGCACCTGTGCTCCAAATGTTCCCCACAATTGTCGTTCCGCTGATCGCGCGGCCTCGCTCGTTGCGAAACTCATTTCCGAGGTTGAGGTCACAGGTGTGACTGGCTCCGGTCACATTTCCAAATGAATTTTTAACAATGATGGTGAAGTCATCTTCAACTTTGATGTGTGCGTGCGCATTGTTGCTGAAGCTGTTGTAGCAGATCATATTATGGCGGGCGTAATCCATCATTGTTCCGTCATCACCGTCGTAGGGAAAGGTTTCTTCTCCCAAGGCGCTCGCATCAAAGTTCCAGCGGGACTCGGCATTTTGTGAGGCTTGTCTGGATGCTACCCAAACTCCGGTTCGTTCATGGTGGATTATGTTGTGGAAAATCTGATTGAAGCTGCTGTGCTGATAGCGCTTCACGTTGCTTTCGCCTGCATTTTTATACAGTTTGATTCCGGCACGCGTGGTGAAGTCCTGAATCCAGTTGTTATAATAAAGTTCGTTGTGAAATATCATGTTGTGAGCCGATGAATCCACGGCAATGCCTTCTCTCCAGTTGTGATGAATTTCGCAGTTAATGATGTTGGCAAAACGGGACTCGCGTTCCAGATAGATACCAACGGAGCCGTTGCTATAGACTTCCAGATTTTGCATGAAGCAATATTCACTGTATGCCGGAACAAACACTCCGTTGCCCGTCACAAAAGCAGTTCCGTCCGCCGGGTTTGTGGTTCGGCCGTTGGCTTGAATCAGCATGTTGAGCAGCCGGATGCTCCGGGGTGCGAATTCATACAGCAATCCCCTGGATGATCCGTTGAAATAGGCCTCTTCCGGGATTTCTTCGGTCAGATTGCCGTCCCCGTCAAAATCGGCGGCATCCTGCTCTCGACAACGCCTTAAATAGATTCCGTGATTACTCCAGTTTTTTACAATTAAGTTTTTGATCGTTGTGCCCGAGATATCCACGGACGGCAGGTTTACTCCGTTGGTGGGTTTTGCGACAATTCCGCAATATTTATAATAGGTGGTCGCGCTGTTGGTAAATGTGAAGCTGTTCCAGACCATGCCGGATATTGGCGAGGTGGACTGGTGGAAGGTGGAGCCGTCGAGGGTGCAATGATTTCCATCGACTGTGATATTCTTTGCTCCGATCTGGATTTGTCCATAGAATGTGGCCCCGGCCGGCATTAATCGAACATCCTGAGTGGCGAGATAGAAGCTCTGTCCGTCGATTTTACCGTTGGAGATCCAAACTTCCTGAGAGGTGGTGCCACTGACAATGGAAAAATTAAAGGCACAGCTCAGCACAGGAATCAGCATGACGATCAGTGCGCGGATTTTGTTGGACAGTGTCTTTTTCATTGCGGTGTACCTTTTGGAATCTCTGTCGGTTGTGAATGCAGAGGAAGGCTGCCGGGCCGGGGCCGGCAGCCCACGGGGTATCTATCGAGCGGAGTCCTTCAGGCAGGTTTGAATCAGCTCTTCCACAGAAGCGAAGGCCAGTCCGATCACCTGGTCGGCAGCCCCGTAGTAAATCCGCAGGGTGCCGTCATCCTCGAGGATCGTTCCGTTGGTAAATACGACGTTCGGGGATTGTC
>JBFHEM010000122.1:0-4670 GCA_041584215.1 Tichowtungia sp.
CCTGCGCCCATTGCAAACTCGGTGAAGACACCTTCTTTTCCGTCCCTTTTGATGAAGAACATCCCCCGGCCGGTACCGCAGGCGTCCCGCCTGCTTCTCATCCGTCCTCCGACCTCCGTCCTCCGACCTCTGGCTCCCCCATGCTTCCCGTCGATGTCCTGTCTCAGTTTGTGACCGGATTGCTCAACCTCCCGCCCGAGCTGCGCGACGTTGTATCCATGCGTTTTCAGGGCCTGCCGTACAAAGAGATTGCCAAACGGCAGGGGACCACCATCCAGTGTGCGGAAATGCGCCACAAGCGCGCCCTGCGCGACTGGCCGGCCTTGAAATCCCTCTTCCCCTACAAAACCGCCAAGCGCCGCCGCCGCCTTTCTCATAAATCATCATCTTAATCCTAATCTTAATCGTAATCTTGCTCTTAATCTGACCTGCGTCCCCCGCGCGCTGTTTAGATTGGGCAGGGTAGGGACATTCACGAGCGTCATAGCTCGTGCTCCGGGCCGGCGGTAAATGACAGAAAAAAGGCGAACAATTTTTTAACCGCGAAAGAGCGCACAGAACACAAAGGTGGAACCCGACCTCCGGGCGGGTTGGGTCAGGGGGTAACCGCGGATGGGGAGTAGCCACAAGAAACACAAAAAGCCACAAAAAGGGGGAAGGTGGAACCCGACCTCCGGGCGGGTTGGGTCAGGCGAGAGGCTTTTGATTCTTTCAAAAGCAATGACTGGAAGGAGTGGCAAATAAGGTGTAGAAATGTTCCGATCATTGGAAGATCGCGCCGGATTTTTTCCAGACATTGGAAAAAAACGGCTGCCGGAACGTCCGGTTTCCAAGGGTTGGAAAGGTTTTTTCCAAGGGTTGGAACATTTAATTTGAAGCCCGGAACGGCCTTAGCGGTTCCCTTTTGCCCGATTGTGCGTCTTGCAGAGCATCTGGCAGTTTTTTACATCGGTGGCACCGCCTTTGCTCCATGCGGTCACATGGTCGGCATCCATCTCCGCAAGCCTCCAGAGTTTGCTTTTATTGGCATCATGCCCCATGGCGCAAAGCGGGCAGTTGGAGGCCCCGTTCGCTTCTGCCTGTTTCGTTTGAGCTGCATAGACGGATTTTTTCGTGGCATCATCAAAAACCCGGACATTCAGCAGTTTGGGGTCCATTGCCCCGCCGAGGACGTACTCGAAAATACCCTTGCGGTCCTTCACATACGGATCGCCATAGAGCTGTTGAACTTGAGCGGATACCTGCTTCGGGTTGAAGGCCTTGCTGTGATGCTCCTCATATAGACGGCCCCATTCAAGCCCGCGCATTTCGCTCTCAACGTCGGTAAACACAGTGGAAACCCAGTCGATTACGCTATTAAAATAGGTTTTCATCTCGTTGATGCTGTTTTCAGTGCGATGGCTGCTCATGTAATCGCCGATATCGCCCTGGCTCACCCAGTCCAGAGCCCGCGCAAGGAAATCCTGCCGGTTTGCGCTGCCCTTGATGTAGGCACTCCATTTCTGGATGTTTGCGTTTTGGCTGTTGCTGAACTCGGCCTTGGCGAGCGTCACGAACGGCCCGGAGTAGATGGCGTTCAGCAGCTCCTGAGGATTGAGCGGCACACCGGCGATATTGATGGTCTCAAACCACTTCTTAATTTTTTTCTCCGTGCCCTCGCACTCGTAAATCAGCAATTTTGAGTCCCGAATTTTGGCCTGTTCGTCGGCAGACAGGCTGTCGAAATATTTCGGGTTGCCGTTTTCCATGATCGCGAACTTGTTGGTCACAAACCGCCCGATGCTGGTAATGCGCTGCTGGCCGTCCAGCACCTCGAACTGGTTTTCGCTGACTTTGTTAAAGTAGATCAGCCCGAGCGGATAGCCTTTAAGCAGGGAGTGAATGACCGCCTGCTCTCTTTGGCCGCCGCCATCCGCATAGATATAGTTCCGCTGGTATTCCGGCTGAATGGTGAGCTTCCCGCCCAACCCGTAGAGTCCCTTGCCCTCCAGTTGATTATACACAAACCCGTCGCAGATCTCGGCCACGGTGATATCGGTCCTCAGCGTCGTATTCACTTTTTTCTCCTTTTTGTCGACCGGGTGCGGTGGCGGATGAGGATTCTTTGGTAAAGGGCGATGAAGTACTCGTCGTCCACGATGTAGTACGTCTTGTTGGTTGGTGGTTTGTCAACTTTGATCGCTGGTTGATCGTTGAGCTTGGAGACGACTTTTCTTTTGCCGTCTTTACTCACCTGAATCTGGTTCGGGAATGTCTTATTGGCGATTCCAAACCAAGTCTTGGTGATCCCAAGAATCTCGAACTGGTCGGGGTTGTATTTATCTAGAAATGTAATCGGCACGCCCATTATCCCATCGTAGTCGCTGGGGATTGCATCTGTGAACGGCACTTCGATTGCATTATAGTTATCATATCGGTCATAGGCCGCCTTGCCTTTTATTTGCTTGTGTTTGCTAAACCGTAAATTTTCTTCCATAGACATGAGGGGCAACTTTTGGTGGCGGCGGCCATGGTCGAGGTTCGTGAACCACATAATACTTCCCATGCTGAAATACTTTATGCCGTTCACGACCTTCTTACGTGACCCCGTCTTAATGTCGTAGTCGTCTTTAACCTGAAACCACTTTGTTCCACCGTTGTCAACTCCGAGCCAAAGGCGGTTGTCCTTAATGAGCGGAAAGATTTCCTTGTACGTGATTGCGTTCTGGTTGCCGATGATCAGGAACTTTTTGTCGTGCTCCACAAGCAGAGCCACGTATTCACGAAAAAGGGAAAAGGGCGGGTTGGTGACCACAATGTCCGCCTGCTTGAGTAGCTCGACGCATTCAGGGCTGCGAAAATCGCCGCCGCCCGCGAGGGGTGTGCGGGTGTGGGGATTGTGTTTCAGGAAAATCTCGACGTCTTCAATATCGGTCTTGCCGTCTCCGTTAACATCCGTCACTTCGCTAATCTCGACGGTGACGGCCTGAGGCTTTTCGCGCACATCGGCGGCCTCGTCGTACTCGCCGAAAGTGAGCTGTGCGCCGGCAATCGGGGAGCCGTCGTAGCTGGTAGTGATAAGCTTTTTCAGTCCGAGCTTGTTGAAGTTGGCGGCGAAGTATTTGAAGAAATTGCTCTCGAAGGGGTCATCGCAGTTGCAGTAGACAACCTTGTCGCGGAACGTGTCGGGATCAAATTCGAGGTAGGCCTCGACCTCTTTCTGGATGTCGATGTACTGGGTGTAGAACTCGTCCTTTTTGGCCTTTTTTGCACCGGTTAGCGTCTCGTTTGCCATGCTGTTTCCTGTCCGATCATTTATATTCTCTATGCTGCACAGAGTAGGAAGCTACACGATAATTCCTGTAAGCATATACAACAATCATAAATATTCGATCCTTTTGCATGCATCGGTTTCCAGGGGTCTGGACGCCGGCGGGGCCTGCACCCTTTGTTTTTCCAAGGGGTGGACGAGCCGCGTTCATGCCCGCCCTCCGCGGTTGAATTTTTCCAATGTTTGGAAGGCAGGCAGGAAAGCCTGCCCCACGTTTTCCAACCCTTGGAAAGCGGTCCTCTGTTTTTCGCCTTCGCCCGTTCTGCGGCAAAGCGTTCCATCCGGTTTCATAGGCTGTTGTTCCTGTTGATATTAACAGTCGCCGTTTGATTTTTCCCCTTAGGGTAAGAAACCCGATGTTCCCACGAACCGAAAACTGAAACCCCATGCCGTTTGAACCTGGACAATCTGGAAACCCGGCCGGCCGCCCGAAGGGGACGGTGAGCGGGCGCGCGGCCGCGCTCGGCGAGCTCGACCGGCTGCTGAACGAGCCGGAGACGCAGGCCGCGCTGCGCGACGGGCTGCGCGCGGCGCTGCTGCGCGATCCGGCGGCGTTTTTTCTGCGCTTTGTGGTTCCGCTGCTGCCGAAGCAGGCGGCGAAAACCATGCCGTCGACGGAAGGAGGTCTGCCGTGGCGTACCCTTTGCGATACCGACCGCACGTCAAGCAGCAAGTGATTCACGATGCGCGCGACAAGCGGTTTCGGGTGGTCTGTACGGGGCGGCGCTTCGGCAAGACGCTGTGCCTAGCGGGCGAGCTGCTGGACCGCGGCGGGGCGGTGGCGGGCGATTACGGCTGGATTGCGCCGACCTATAATGTGGCGGAGCGCGGGCGCGAGGCGTTTATGACGGCGGCGGAGCATGGGCGCCCGCGGTTCGTCGGCCGGGCGCCGGCCCGGGTGGAGTTCGATTGCCAGCACGGGGGCCGCTCGCGGGTCTGGTTTTTGTCGGCGGATAATCCGGACACGATCCGGGGCTATGGCTTTCATGGAATTGTGGTCGATGAAGCGGCGATGGTGCCGCCGGATGTGTGGAACTACATCCTGCGCCCCACCATCGGCCAGACGATGGGCTGGGCGGTATTCATTTCTACCCCCAAGGGCCGCAACTGGTTTTACGACCTGTTCACCCGCGGCGAAGATCCGCACGAGCCGGACTACGCCGCTTTCCAGTTTCCCAGCTCGGACAGCCCGTATTTTCCGTCTCAGGAGTGGGACGACGCCAAACGGACGCTTCCCGCCGACGTGTTCCGCCAGGAGTACGAAGCGCAGTTCCTTGAAGATTCCGCCGGGGTCTTCCGCAACGTTTCGGCTTGTTTGTTTCCTCAGAGGGCTATTACCCGCGAAGACCGCGCGGGGGCG
>JBFHEM010000123.1:0-4536 GCA_041584215.1 Tichowtungia sp.
ACGGAAGCTGAATGGGAGGTTGCGGCCGGCCGGGCGGATGCCGTTCAACTTGAGGGAATGACGAATGCGATCAGTGAGTGGTGTTCGGACTGGTGGGGGCCGTATCCGGACGGAACCTGCCGCAATCCCGGCGGAATGGCGTCGGGCAGTGTGCGGGTGATCCGCGGAGACAGCGTGACCGACCGGATGGGGTCGATACCCGCCGACCGCAGTGCATTTGTCGGGTTTCGGGTTGTCCAGGGGGCGCTGCCGCCGGATATTTCGTACAGGCAGAAAGCGCCGGACGCGGCGTTCTCGGACGTGCGGCAATCCGGCAAAACGTGGCTGCCGGTTTCGGAAAACGAGCCGGTTTTTTCAGGCGGAACCGATTTTTTCCGGCGGGATGTGATTCCGTCGGACGTGCCGTACTGGGACCGGCATCATGTCCCCAGCCTGACCTGGTGTGACAACGGCGACCTGCTCGTGACGGCGTTCACGGCTCCGAATGACGGATCCTCCCAGATTGCCGTGCTGCTGTCCCGGCTGCGCGAGGGTTCCAGACAGTGGGATGTCCCCGCCTGCTTTTTCATTGCTCCGGATCACAGCGTCAACAGCGCCGTCCTGTGGCATGCGCCCGACGGCGCGATTCACCACTATAATTCGCTCAGCGGCCCCGAGTTCCGCGGAGGCTTTGCAGTGACGAAGCGGATGAGCTTCGACAACGGTGCGACCTGGGGGCCGGCGACCGTTGTGCACGATCGCGGCCGGGTCGCATTCCGGGTGTGGGCGCAGATCGACCTGCTGCAGCTCAACGACGGCACCTGGATCTTCCCGTCCGATGCGGGCGGGCACAATGAGGACGGCACCAATCTGTTTGAATCCGATGACAGAGGAGATTCCTGGACGTTGGTCAACCGCTACAAGTGGAATGCGGATCAGTATGCACAGGATGACGCCACGGCCGGATGGATTGCCGGAATCCACGCCTCCGTCGTGGAGCTGAACAACGGGGATCTTCTGGCCTTCGGACGGGACAGCAATATCAACGGGTTTGCCCCGTTCAGCCAGTCGAATGACGGCGGCAAAACCTGGACCTATCGGGCCAGCCCGTTTCCGCCGATTCGCTCGGGGCAGCGCGCGATCATCAAGCGGCTGAACGAAGGGCCGCTGCTGCTGGTGTCCTATACAGACCTCACCGCCAGCTATGCGGATGGAACTTTAAAGGGAATGGAAATCGTGGATCGCGCCGGAAATCCCCGGACCATCTATGGCATGTTCTCATCCCTGTCATTTGACGACGGGCAGACATGGCAGCATTGCAGGCTGATTCCCATTGATCCGGACGGCGACCTCTATAGCGTCGGGGACTCCGCGGAGCGCGGCGGCTATCTGTCCGGGGTGCAGACCCCGGATAACATGATTCATATCGTGACCAGCCGGCGGTACTACCATTTCAACCTGGCGTGGCTCAAAGAACCGATGCCCGCGAAAGTGAATATTAAAAGGGAACCATGAATTAGATCGTTTTAATCTAAACTATAGCCTCCCTTCGGGAAGGCTGTCCTGCAAACAGTAGTTGTAGGACAGGCTTCTTCGGTATTCCGAAGAGCCTGTGAGAATAACCTCACTATTTATTAAAGGGCCTAAATGGTGCGACGGGCGGGTTTTGACTGATTGAACACACCATTCACTTACAAGAGAGAAAGCAACATGATGAAACAGCTGGGGTTTATACTATTTTTTCTGATGGCAGGTCAGGCGGCTGCTCAAACGTCCAGTTCACAAACCCATTCAATCGATGGAACCTCTGCGGTCATCCGTCCGACGGAAGCGGCAGAGGTGGACACGTTTAAAATCGGCGCGAAACTGTTCTCGGACCGCGTGGTGCCGCTGAAAGAATGCCCGGATTGGCTTTCGGGAAAAAACTTTCTGCGCAGCAGCATTCAGTCCACGGACGTTCAGGTGGTCAGGGACGGTGTGCTGACTTTTCTTACGCCGGACCCGACGACTCATTCGGCAACCCAGGCGGCGGCTTTAAGCGAACTTGGATTTATGCGAATTGAAAACCCCGCATCGTTCCAGCTGTTCGGAAACAAGGAAATCGACCGCGTTTGGATCTATCAGAAAGAGGTACATGCCGGGGACCGGTTTCAAATCGGAAAATATGTGATTGCACTCGGGTTTCAGACGGTTTCATCGGAAATTGTCGCGAACTGGGCGGAAAACACCGGGGAACGGCTGTATAACGGAATTGTTTTGCCGCAGGAGTGGCCGCCGCGCGATATTGACCTGACGGCGACCAACCCGATTCCGGTGCCGTATCTTGAGGTACCGCCGGAAATCATTCCGATCGATGTCGGCCGCCAGCTGTTTGTCGATGATTTCCTGATTGAGCAGAGCGATCTGAGCCGGAGTTTTCACAAGCCGCAGAAATATGAGGGGAATCCGGTGCTGAAGCCGGAGACCCCGATCGAACGGGGACAGGTTGAGCCGGAGGGATACCCCAAAGGGCATGGAAAGGGGCATGCCGGCGCGGCCCCGAAGAGCGGGGGCTGCTGGTGGGTCCCGGAAGAGCAGGTGTTCAAGCTGTGGTATGAAACCTCCTGGTGCGGCCCGATTGCCATGGCGGAGAGCCGCGACGGCCTGCATTGGGAACGGCCGGATCTGGATGTCCTGCCGGGCAGCAACATTGTGCTGCCGAAAGGGATCACGCCCGATTCCTGGACGGTGGTTCGCAACTGGAACGCCGCCGATCCGCAGGAGGCCTGGACGATGTATCTGCGCGAGCCGGGTCCGACCGGCCAAAGCCTGTGCCTGACATCACCGGACGGAGTTCACTGGAACAACCGGACATCAACCCCCAAAGGAACCGGCGACCGCTCAACGCACCATTATAATCCGTTCCGTAAAAAATGGGTTTTCAGTATCCGGGCTGGCGCAAAAGCCCGCGCGCGGCGCTATTATGAATGCGATGACTTTATAAAGGGCGCGATGTGGAAAGGATCCGATGTGGTGGATTGGATGCGGGTCGATCGCAATGATCGGGTCGATTATCTGATCGGCGACACCCCCCAGCTCTATAATTTGGATGCCGTGGCCTATGAAAGCATCATGCTGGGCTGGTTCGAGATCCATCAGGGACCGCACAACACGGATTGCGCGGCCGTGGGGCGGCCCAAAATCACCGAACTGATGTATGCGTTCAGCCGCGACGGTTTTTATTATGACCGGCCGGACCGCCAGGCCCATATCCCCGCTTCGCGCGGCGATTTCTGGGACCGCGGCTACGTTCAGTCGCTGGGAAACATCTGCACCATCGTCGGCGACAAGCTGTTCTTTTACTACATCGGGTTCCAGGGCAATGGAAAGCCCCACGGGTTGTATGACAACAGCGCCACGGGCGTGGCCTTTCTGCGCCGCGACGGCTTCGCATCCATGGATGCAAAAGATCAGTCCGGAACGCTGACAACGCGGCCGGTGACGTTTTCCGGGAAACATCTTTTTGTGAATGTGAATGCCCCGCACGGCGGTCTGCGCGCCGCCGTGCTGGATCGGGACGGAAACGCCATCGAGCCGTTTACGCTTGCAAACTGTGTTTTGCTTTCGACCGACAGCACCCTGGAGCCGGTCACGTGGAAGGGCGGGTCTGATCTTTCCGGACTGGCAGGCAGACCTGTCCGGTTCCAGTTCGAGCTGAGCGATGGCGAGCTCTATTCCTTCTGGGTCAGCAAGGATGACTCCGGCCGCAGCGACGGCTATCTGGCCGGCGGCGGTCCCGGCTACACAGGCCCAACCGACACCGAGGGAAAAGCGGCTTTGAAATTCACACAACAATGAAACACAGTAAGTGATGGAAAATAATTAATGATAATTAAATTTATATGTAGAGTGATTTTCACACTGGGCTTTTGCCTGTCCGCCCAGTGGGCCGCCGGGGAGGTCGCGGCATCGCTGAGCGTTCGAGGCGAAGGGGAGGTCGATCGGTTTGTCCCGGGCGTCAAGCTGTTCACGGATCGGCCCTATGTTTTGAAAGAGTGTCCTGATTGGTTGAAAGGGAAAAACTTTTTGAGAAACGGGATTGGCGAGGCGGAGAGCTGGACGGTGGGTTCGGCCGGAGTTTTGACCGTGCTGACACCGATCGAACACGAAAAATCCTCTTCGCAAATTCAGGCGCTCAAAAGCGCCGGGTTTGAGCGGGTCGAAAAACCGGCTCAGTTTCAGCTGTTCGCCAACCGCGAATTCGAGCAGGTGCAGATTTTTCAGAAACAGGTGACGGCGGGAGAACAGTTCACGTTTGAAAAATGGGTGGTCGCCGTCGGTTTTTCTGATGCGGTTCCCATGCCGCGGGGCGAGAATGACGGCGACCGTCTTTATAACGGAATTCACCTGCCCGATGTCTGGCCGCCAGCCAAGGACATGTCAACCGATGAGCCGATGCCGGTTCCCTATCTGGAGCATCCGCCGGAAGTGATTTCGATTGATGTCGGACGCCAGCTCTTTGTCGACGATTTTTTAATTGCGGAGACCGATCTCCTGCACACGTATCATCTGCCGGAA
>JBFHEM010000124.1:0-4526 GCA_041584215.1 Tichowtungia sp.
CCGCTCAGGAATTTATGCGGATCGACCGAGTCGAATACCCACAACAGGGGCGAAGACCAGCACTGCTGCTCGCGGAAAAGTTTGCTCGGCGACGCCTCGCCCAGGCGAATGCCCAGGTGGAACGGAAGAGTCCGCAAACACTGGTTTTCCGGCGCGGCCCATTCCGGCGCCTGCGCGACCCCGTTGCCATCGGCTCCGAACAGGTCATTGATAATCCGGCCGGTTGCCCGCACGCAGGTGAAGGCCAGGGAATGCCGGTCATCCTGCAGGTATTCGTAGTCGTAATGACCCTCGGCCAGCACGCTGACCTGTTCGTCTGCATTTTTAACGGACACCCAGGCGGCGAACGGCTGACTCAGGTCGGTATTCAAACCTTCCTGTTCCGGATAGCGGAGGCGTTCGATGCAATCGAACGGCTGATCGGCCAGGCTGTGCTGCGAATCGATCCCTGTGTGAACCAGCAGGCGCAAGCGGTGATCTTTCGAGGCGTTGTCCACCGTGCCGCTGACATCCAGAAGCGGCGAGTTCCTGCGCAGCGTCAGGGTCATCGAAAGGCGGTTGCTCACGGAACCGATGCGGGTCTCTGTCTTCCGGTCCAGTTCCGCCGGAAGCATCAGATTGTATTCCAGTCGAAGCGACTGCTGAAGGGCGCTCTTTTCGACCGCGGTTACGGTCGGCCGCACGCCGGAAAGATCTGTTTTTTCGCCGGGCAGGAAGCAGTACGAGTCACCGAGATCCGCCCTGTCTTCGAGTGAAATCAGCGAATCGACCGTCTGGCCGCTCTGCCGGTCATGCAGCTCGATCCGCCCGTCTTCGTGCACGCTCAGTGACAAAAATTCATTTTCAATCCGATGCGACGGATCGACTTCAGCGCAGCAGCGATCCGCCCCTGCTTCTGCGGGAGCGAGCTGATACACCGCATAGCCGGAGGGCGGAATTTTTTCGGCAAAAAAGCGGACGGTCAGCTCTTCCACGGCCAGCTGCCCGGGCAGATTGAACGGAGAGAGTGTCATCCGGTTGTGTTTTGCCGACTCCACAATTTCATAATCCACCGGCTTTCCGTCCGGATCCAGCAGCGTAAAGCCGCCGATTTTTTCTTTCAGGGGAAGACGAATCCGGGCGGTGACGACTTCGGACCGGGCGTACGGGAGCGGATTGGCAACCGCCAGCAGGTAGGCGTTTTCATTCATGCCGGCGCGGTCAATGCGGTTGAGCAGCTCCTGAAGACCCCGCTGCTTCAAATCCTCCGCGGCATCCAGTACGCGCAGGAACCGGTTTTCATTATCCTGATGAACGCGGTCCACGCTGCACCCGCAGATGCTGTCGTGCGGATGATTTTTCATCAGCTCTTTCCAGAGATAGCGCATCATGTCGGCGGGATAAGTGACCGCGCCGCCCGTCTGCGCGCAAAGCGCGGCATACAGCGGTTCAATTTCCAGCTCCAGCAAGGTCTGGCAGCGCGCATTCAACGCCTTCAAATAACGGCGGGAACTCAGCGTCCCCTGCAGCAGGTCCAGATCGACCCCATGTCGCAGTTCCCCGGTTTCGCGCGGAACCGGCTGATCGCTCAAAAACTCAAAAACCCGATCAATGTAGGTCTGAAAGCTCGACTGGCTAATGGTGGCTTCATCTCCGAGGTCACTCTGCAACCGCTCAAGAATCGGCAGCAGATTGCCCTGCGCCTCCAGATGGTCAACGCCGTTCATCAGCAAGCGGAACGGTGTGGTGCAAAACGGTTCAATTTCCTCATTCACATGCTTCAGGTAACGCAAGGCCCGATCCGGATTTTCTGAGAAGCGCTGGGCATTGTTGTACCACTTGGCGAGATGAATCGCCTGCACGACGGAACCGTCCGGCGAGGCCCACTCAAATTCCGCCGGCCGGGCATCCCGGGTATATTTTCCGCTCTCGTCCCGACTGAAGAAATTGTATCCGCGGCCGAAGACCGAGCTGTCGATCCCGAAACGCTTGAAAATCTGGGGCAGCTGACTGATCAGTCCGAACTGATCCGGCGCGTACCCGACCCGTTCACACCGGCCGAATTCTTCGGCGAGGCTGGATCCGATTAGAAGGTTTCGAACGGTTGCCTCTCCGCTGGTCAGATGGAAGTCGTTTTGTACATACCACGGACCGACCAGCAGACGGCCGGCGGCGATCAGCTCCATCAGCCGCTCGCGATGATGCGGCCGGATTTCCAGATAATCCTCCAGGCAGACTGTCTGCGCGTCCAGATGAAACACATAGTCGGGATATTCTTCATAAATTTTGAGCAGTTCATCCATCAAATCCACCAGCCGCAGCCTGAAGGACTCGAACGTCTGATACCACTCACGATCCCAGTGCGTATGAGACACAACATAAAATTCTTTTTTCTGACTATCAGACCGGTTCATTATCGCCCTTTCACACAGCAAATCAAATGCGTTGGTTTTGGTATGGTTGATAACTGGTATACAATTTGTGGTTTACCATCAACTGAAAATTTGATCTATTCTATTTTTACTGTAATTAATAAAACCATCTTTACCTGCGACGACTGCCACCTGCAACTGGAGACCACATGAACGCGATGAATTATTTTGGACTGCTGGATTACATTTTTATGGGATTTTACGTGCTGGTTCTTGTCGGACTGGGGTTTTACCTCAAGCGGCTGGCATCGCGCAGTCTGGATAATTACATTGTCGGCGGGCGGCATATTCCGTGGTGGGCCATGGGCATTTCCGGCATGGCCAACTTTCTCGATCTGACCGGCACGGCGGTGATTGTCTCCTTTCTCTTTTTGCTGGGTCCTCAGGGGCTGTTCATCGAGTTTCGCGGCGGGGCGGTCTTGGTGCTGGTCTTCATGATGCTCTGGACCGGCAAGTGGCACCGGCGCTCCGGCTGCCTTACGGCGGCCGAATGGAACATTTTCCGGTTCGGAGACACGTGGGGCGGCCATTTTGCCCAGCAGATGTGTGTCTTCGCCACCGTAATCACCACCATCGGCATGCTGGCCTACCTGATCATCGGCGCCGGCTCCTTCCTCTCGATGTTCCTGCCGTTCACTCCGATGCAGTGCGCGATCGTTCTGCTGATTCTGGCCTCCGTCTACAACATGGTTTCCGGTTTCTACGGCGTCGTCTTTACGGACATGTTTCAGGTCTCCATCATCATGGCGGCCGTCATCTACATTACGGTCAAAGCTTTCATGGTCGTCAGCGGCTCGGCTGAAGTTTCGCAAATTGCAATGCAGGTCACCGGAAACCCCGACTGGATCGGCGGACTCCCTCATTGGAATGCGCACATGCCGAAAGGCTATGAAGTGTATCGTCACCTCGTCCTGTTCATGACCTTTTATCTGCTTCGCAACATTTTCTGCGGCTTCGGGTCCGGTGCGGATCCGCGCTATTTTGGGGCCCGCAACGACCGCGAGTGCGGACAGCTGTCGCTGCTCTGGACCGGCCTGATGACGTTCCGCTGGCCGCTGATGATCGGCATTGCCGTGCTGGGGCTGTATCTGGTCCACGGACTGCTGCCGGATCCGGATGCGCTGAGCCAGGCGGGAGCCCTGATTCACACACAGTATCCGGAAATCACCAAACCGGAATGGGGCGCACTGATCTCCGGCCTTTGCAATGCACAGGGCCAATATCCCCAGGAACTGATTGCCGGGCTTCAGCAGACCCTGGGCGCCGACCAGTGGGCGGAAAAGATGCAGATGCTCAGCTACGAGGGAACCGTCAATCCGGAGAAGATTCTGCCGGCCGTCCTGCTGCTCTCCGTCGCGAAAGGAATGCGCGGGATTCTGGTGATCTCGCTGGTGGCCGCCGCGCTCTCCACCTTCGGCAGCACCGTCAATCTGGCAACCGGCATGATGGTCAACGATTTTTATAAAAAGTGGCTGCGGCCCAAAGCGGCCACCCGCGAGCTGATTCTGGCCAGCTGGATCAGCGTCGCGCTTCTGGTTACTGCCGGCTTCCTGTTCTCCATCACCCTGAAGAGCATCAACGATGTCTGGGGCTGGCTGATGATGGGCCTCGGCTCGGCATTCCTGGTTCCCGGAATCCTGCGCCTCTACTGGTGGCGGTTCAACGGCGGCGGCTATGCGATCGGCTCCATGATCGGACTGGTTTCCGCGCTGGTTCAGCGGGCCGTCGCGCCGGAACTGAATGAAATCTACCAGTTTCTCTTCACGCTGGGTATCGGGCTGATCGGCTCCATCGCCGGCACCTATATTTCCAAGCCGACCGATCCGGACATCCTGCGCACCTTTTATTTAAAAACCCGCCCGTTTGGAGTCTGGGGACACCTGAAAAACGAATTGCCGGAAGCCGAGCGGAAAAAAATGACCCACGAACACGCCTGCGATCTGGCCTCGGTTCCCTTTGCTCTGATGATGCAGGTCTGCCTGTTTCTGGCTCCGATGCTGTTTGTTATTCACAACTGGACCGGATTCAGCTGGGCGCTGGGACTTTGCATTGCCAGCTGGATCAGCGTCGCGCTTCTGGTTACTGCCGGCTTCCTGTTCTCCATCACCCTGAAGA
>JBFHEM010000125.1:0-4468 GCA_041584215.1 Tichowtungia sp.
GGCGGAAGTCAGCGAGGCGCCGGTCCGGGAGACTGGACATGAAACGCTGATTTTCGATGTCAGCCATATTCCGGTTCCAGACCATCGGGCTCCCGAGTTGGCGGGCTGGACTTCCACCAATCCGGAGGGCGTGACGCTTTCGTCGGACAAAACAACTCTTCTGCGCGACGGGAAGCCGCTGCCGCTGGTGATGGGGGAATTTCATCCGCAGCGCTACCCCGAGCAGTATTGGGAAGAGGTGGTGCTGGAGATGAAAGCCGGCGGGTTGAATGCAATCAGTTGCTACTGGTTCTGGACCTTTATCGAGCCGCGCCCCGGTGTTTTTAATTTTGACGGAAACAACGATATCCGCCGGTTCGTCGAGTTGTGTCAAAAGCACGACCTGCTGGTTTTTTTGCGGATTGGCCCCTTTTGCAATGCCGAGATTCTGAACGGCGGTCTTCCCCCCTGGCTGTTTGGTATGCCGTTTGCCGAACGCAGCAACGAGCCCGGTTACCTCGAGCGGGTGAGCCTGTACTACCGGGAATTGGGCCGGCAGATTCAGGGGCAGCTCTGGAAAGACGGGGGGCCGATCTTCATGGTCCAGGTGGAAAATGAACTGGGGGTCGCGCCGATCAACTGGGGCATGGTTTATCGGCATGGCGCGGCGGAGGAGCACCGCGGGCCGAAAGATCCCGCAGCGTTTGTGGAGCATTACCAGCGTCTTCGCGAGCTGGCCCTTCAGGCGGGTTTTGATGTGCCGTTTTACACCATGACGGCCTGGGGCGGCAGCCGCACGACCCTGCCGGAGAAAAACTTTATTTATGCGTATGGCGGCTATATGTATCTGGGGAAACCCGGCAAAAACAATTCGACCCTGACGTGCCTGATGTCGAACTATCAGGTCAGCTCTCCGTATCCGCTGCAGTATATTGAGCTGGGTGCGGCCGGTTCTCCTGCCCGGATAGGCTGGGTGCCGCAACCGCCGGTGGAGAGTGCCATTTCGACTGTCTTCTCGCGGATCGGGGCCTCCACGTCGCTTGCATGCGGCTGGTATATGTATCAGGGCGGTACCAGCCCGCTTCATCCCGACTGGGGCTGGAGCACCAAAGGCGACAATCTGGGGCTGATGTCGTATGACTACCATGCGCCCCTCAGTGAGTACGGACTCCCCCGGCCGGCCTATTATGACCTGCGCCCTTTTCATCAGACCCTGCTCAACTTTGCCGATACCTTTACGTATGGCGGGGTGGTTTATCAGGACCCGCAAGTCGGTCCTCGCGAAGACAAGGTGCGGGCCAGTGTCCGCCTGAACGGGCAGGGGGGCGGTGCCGCATTTTTGCTTCATTACGGTAATGTGAATCCCCTCAGCGACCGCACGACGCATCTGGAACTTAAAACCAGGTCGGGCAATATCCGCATCCCGAGCCGTGGCGAGCTGGATCTGGTGAACGGAGACTGCGCCCTGCTGCCCTTCAATCTGGAGCTGGAACACGACGTGCGTCTGATTTCATCCACGGCCCAGCTTTCGGGGCACGTTGTGAATGATAATGAAACGGTCTATTTTGTGTCCACCCTGCGCGATCAGACCGCCGAACTCGTATTCGAGCTGCCGGCCGGAATCAGCGTCAGCACCCGGGGGCAGACGCGGACGGATGGCCCCCGTACCATCGTAACCATCGCGCCCGCGCTGGATGCAACCGTCGCGTTGGAAGCGCCCGGCGGAAAGCGGCTTGTCTTTGCCGTCATTCCGGCCCGGACGATTCGTCACAGTGTGGAGGCGATTGTGAATGGACAGAAGACGTATCTCATCTCTGAGCAGGATCTTGTCGTGGATGGAAACCGGGTCCGGCTTACCAGTCTGGACCCGGGTGAATTCAGTCTCTTGTCCTATCCATCCGTTGACTGGCGCGGAGGGCTCCCGGCCGGAAAAACCGGAATCTTCGACTGCTTCACCGCATCCGTGACGAAGCGTGAAATCAACGTGGACCTGCAGAGAACGGATGCTCAAAAAATGGTCCTGAAGCTGGACGAACAGGAATTCGGCGGTCTCAACGACATCTATGCCACCGTCGATTTCGAGGGTTTGATCTGCCGCATTTTTGATCTGGAGAGCGGTCTGCCCGTCGGGGATCAGCTGTGGGACAGGGATTTCATCTGGCGCGTCGGCCTGAAGCGTTTTAAGAGCGAGCTCG
This sequence comes from Tichowtungia sp., assembly GCA_041584215.1. Lineage (GTDB taxonomy): Bacteria > Verrucomicrobiota > Kiritimatiellia > Kiritimatiellales > Tichowtungiaceae > Tichowtungia. The sequence continues at coordinate 2,175 of JBFHEM010000125.1, forward strand.
GCGGCAAAGGTCTTCTCTTCCGCGCCACGGGAGTTGACGGCACGGTGCAGCAGAGCGTGTCGGATGGAATCCTGCTGGAAGAAGAGCGCACTGGAAACGAGTTCGGCGCCTTGTACGGCTTCACCTTTCAGCCGGAATATATTGTTGAGCTGAATGCATCACATTAATTATAGAGGCATGCGTTGCACCGGTTAGAGCATTTCACGAATGAAAATGCCGTTCTTGTTTTGCAGGGCGGGAACGGTTGACGAAGGAGACCTTCCCGCCGAACGGCTGAAAGGCATCGTTTCTTGCCATTTCAGCCCTGCAATTTGTTACGGTATCTCAAAAGCTATTTGCTCTAGCCGGCATTTTCAGGAGAGGGTTTATTTTATGAGACAGTTGTTATCTGTACTGGCTGTGATTTTTTCGCTGAGCGTTTTTTCGCCCGTTGTCGGCGCCGCAGAAAAACCGAATATTGTGATTTTTCTGGTGGACGATATGGGGCTGATGGATACGTCGGTGCCGATGCTGGTGGATGCCGATGGAAACCCGAAGCGCTATCCGCTCAACGATTGGTATCGCACGCCAAATATGGAACGGTTGGCGGAGCAGGGAATCCGCTTCACGGATTTTTATGCGCACTCGGTTTGTTCGCCTACGCGCGTCTCGATTATGACCGGCCAGAATTCCGCCCGGCACCGCACGACCAACTGGATTCATCCCGGCATGAATAACCGCGGGGCCAACGGGCCGCCGGAGTGGAATTGGAGCGGCTTGAAGAAAAAGGACGTTACGCTCCCGGGAATGCTTCACGGGGCAGGCTATAAAACCATTCACATCGGGAAAGCCCATTTCGGACCGTTGGGTTCAGAGGGGGCCGATCCGCTGAATCTCGGCTTCGATGTCAACATCGGCGGCTGCGCCGCCGGTGCTCCGCTCACCTACTACGGGGAGGAAAACTACGGGCAGGGGAGACCCTCCGGCGTTTTGTGTGCCGTCCCGCATTTGGAAAAATATCACGGCACTGATACCTTTCTGACCGAAGCTCTGACCCTCGAAGCGATCACTCAAATCGACTTGGCACTGGAGGAGAAAAAGCCGTTCTATCTTTATATGTCCCATTATGCGGTTCATGCTCCTTTTTGTTCCGACCCGCGTTTTGCCGCACACTATGCGAATTCGGGAAAAGGCAAACCGGCGGAGGCGTTTGCCACGCTCATTGAAGGCATGGATAAATCGCTGGGCGATCTGATGGATCACCTGGAGGCGTCCGGCGCGGCCGGCAATACCCTGATCGTTTTTCTCGGCGACAACGGCTCTGCGTCCCCGTTGAACGGGACAGACGGGATTGCGTCCAGTGAACCGCTGCGGGGAAAAAAAGGCCGCATGTGGGAGGGCGGGATTCGCGTCCCCTTTATCGCCGCCTGGGCAAAGCCGGATTCCTCAAATCCGTGGCAGCAGAAACTGCCGATCGAGATCGGCGGTATTCAGCAGCAGATGGGTTCATGCTGCGATCTGTTTCCGACTCTCACGGAGCTGGTGGATGTCCCGGTTCCATCGGGGCATGAGCTCGATGGGCAGACCCTGAAAACCCTTTTGACGGGGAAGCCGGATCACGCCCATCCGAGTACATTTCTTTCCCATTTTCCCCACCCGCGGTCGGATCACTATTTTACCAGCTATCGGGATGGAAACTGGAAACTGATCTATCACTATTTCCCGGCGATGAATAAGCGGAAACGTTCTTGTTCTCTCTATAATCTGGCGGCCGATCCCTCCGAGTCAAATGATGTGGCTCAGCAGAATCCTGAGAAAGTGAGCTCGTTGGTACGGGCAATGACCAGGGAACTGAATGCCAAAGGTGCACTTTATCCCGTGGACGATCAGGGGCAGGCAGTGATGCCGACGTTTCCCTGATGGTTGAGTTTATGAAAGAAAAAGCGAAGTGATCTTAAGGGGACCGATAAATATGTGTTTGGATAAATGGATTGCAGTTTTCTTGCTGGCAGGCGGATTGGCGGCCGTCGGCGAACAGCCCTTTCATACGCCCGGACAGGATCTGGACGGATTGACGCAAACGAATGCGCCGGAGGCGGGGCTGCCCCATGTGCTGCTGAATGGCGATTCAATTTCTATTGGCTGCACAAAGGCGGGCAGCCGGCGGCAGGCGGAGCGGGTCGCCGCCGCCGTGCAGAAATCCCTGACGCTGCGCCCGCCGACCTTGGCCGACATCCGCTACGGGAATCATGAACGGCACGTGATGGATCTTTGGCAGGCCACGTCCGATTCACCCGCGCCGCTGGTGTTTGTGA
>JBFHEM010000126.1:0-4405 GCA_041584215.1 Tichowtungia sp.
CGTCCTCGACGATTGAATACGCGCCGGAGCGGGCAGGGGACGTGAAGCACTCCATGGCCTCTGTCGATAAAATCAAAGCCGCCGGCTTCGAACCGGCCTCCAGCTTCGATGAAGGCCTCGCCGCAACCATCGATTTTTTCAGGAACAAATAGGTCAAAATAATTATTCTGACTGCATTTTAAAAAGGAAGATTTATGAAGCCGACTCTCGTGATTATGGCCGCAGGAATGGGAAGCCGCTACGGCGGGCTCAAGCAGATCGATCCCGTAGGCCCCTCCGGCGAAATCGTGCTCGATTATTCCGTCTACGACGCCATCCGCGCCGGATTCGGGAAAGTCGTCTTCATCATCCGTCCCGACATCGAGGCCGATTTTAAAGAGGCCATCGGCGCCAAGCTCGAAGGAAAGATCGATGTTGAAACCGTTTTCCAAACCCTGGAAAAAGTTCCGGAAAACTTTCCAATCCCTGGAAACCGCACCAAGCCCTGGGGCACCGGGCAGGCGGTGCTGATGGCGAAAGAGGCGGTCCGCGAGCCTTTCGCGGTCATCAATGCCGACGACTTTTACGGGCGTGAAACCTTTGAGGTGATCGGCCGCAAGCTGGCGGCCACCGATGTGAACAGCACCGACTTTTCCATGGTCGGCTTTTACATCAAAAACACCCTTTCGACCAACGGCAGTGTGGCGCGCGGCTACTGCGATGTGCGCGACGGCAAGCTGGTAACGGTTGAGGAGTATTTTGAAATTGAACGGTCAGAGGACGGCATCATCCGCCATGCCGGCGGCGAGATGGCCGACGACGACATGGTCTCGATGAACACCTGGGGCTTCACCCCGCGCCTGTTCGAGTTCCTCGAGCGCGGCTTCGTGCAGTTTCTGGAACGCGCCGGTGGCGAGCTCAAGAGCGAATACCTGCTGCCCGAGCTGGTTGACGGACTGATCCAAAGTGGCGAAGCGAACGTCACTGTTTTGCCCTCCAATGAAAAATGGATGGGCGTCACCTACACGGAAGACAAACCCGAGGTCATGGCCGGCATCCGCGCCCTCGTCGATGCCGGGGTCTATCCCGAAAACCTCTGGGCATAAATTCCCGTACCGGGAATTTATTTTCAGGCTTTGGAAATATTTTCAGGCAATGGGCCCGCCGGCTTTCGTACACATCGCTCTTTTCAATTGGCCGTCATTCCAGTATTTCATTCTCCATGACTATTCACTGGATTCAGCATGTGGAATTTGAGGGGCTCGGCTGCATCGGGCCGTGGCTGGAAGAAAACGGGCACCATGTTTCCTGCACCCGGCTGTGGGCCGGTGACGAGTTGCCGAAGACCTCAAGCCAACCTTGTCGTGTTGTAAAACAAGGTTGCCATGCCCTACGGGCATTGCTTTCGTTCCGAAAGCCTCGCTTTGCGTCTCTGTATTCAGAGAGCTTGTGTATTTCGCGCAAGCAGAAGCACACACGCTCCCGAATACGGGAAGCGTGTCCTGCAATGAAAGCGCAACAATTCAGTCATGATGCGGCATCCGTTTCTGATATTGACGGACTGATCGTGATGGGCGGGCCGATGGGGATTTATGACCACGACGAATATCCGTGGCTCGCCGCCGAGAAGGCCTTCATCAAAGAAGTCATCGACCAGAACAAGCCGGTGCTGGGCATCTGCCTCGGCGCGCAGCTCATTGCGGATGTGCTCGGAGCCGACGTGCGGCCGGGGACCCACAAAGAGATCGGCTTTTATGAATGTAGAGCAAGCGTCCCGCTTGCTTCAGACGAACGGGGCAGTCGTTCCGCTTTCTTTTCTGAGAGCTTTATTGCGTTCCACTGGCACGGCGACACGTTCGGCATTCCGGAGGGGGCTGTGCGGCTCGCGTCGAGCGAGGCGACGCAGAATCAGGCCTTTCTCTATAAGGACAACGTGCTCGCGCTGCAGTTCCACCTGGAGACGACGGAAGAAAGCCTGATGCGGCTTTACAAAAACGCCGCGGACGAGATCGAAGACGCGCCGTTTATCCAATGTTTGGAAGAAATGCAGCCGTTTTTTCCAACCCTTGGAAAAACCAACCGGCTGATGAATGACTTGCTTCTGAAGCTGTTTTAATTGAACATCCGCGCATGTTTTCTTTCCGGAAAAAATATCATCTGGTGATTGTCTGTACGGCCAACCGCACGCGCAGCGCCTACTTTTCCGCGTACTTGAGCCACTACCTCAGGAAATACCGGCCTGAGGCGCTGAAGACGCTGAAGATCACCTCGGCCGGCACGAAGGCGGTTTCCGGCGGGCGGCCCAATGATGTCGTCGCGCTGATTGCCCGCAACAACGGCTTCAGTCTGCGCAATCATCAGGCCGGCCCGGTGACGAAGAAGGTGGTGAAAGCCGCCGACCTGATCCTGACCATGGAGCAGGTGCATAAAGACGATATCCTGAAACGGTTTCCGCAGGCCGACGGCAAGGTGTTCCGCCTGATGGAATACGGCTGCCAGGGCGACGACGAGCCCGGCAGTCTCGATGTGCCCGATCCCACCGGAAAGAACGCGGACGACTTCCGCGAGTTCATCGACACCGCCCATGCCGAGGCCGACCGTCTCCTCCATGAGCTGGTTCATCAGCAGATTATATGAACAGAAAATACAGAGTCCTGATCCTCTCGGTCAGCGCGGGAACCGGCCACCTGCGCGCGGCTGAGGCTCTGGAAAAAGCCGTGCGGGCCCGCTCCGATGTGGGCGAGGTGATGAATGTGGATGCGCTGCAGCACACCAACAAGGTGTTCCGCCGTTTCTACGGAAAGTTTTACATCGATTTGGTCCGGAGCGCGCCGGTGCTGCTCGGCTGGTTCTATGATTCGCAGGACGAACCGTGGAAGACCGAAAAAATGCGCCTGATGCTCGACCGCATGAACACCGGTCCGCTGGTGCACCGGATCAAAAAGTTCAGGCCGGACATCACCATCTGCACGCACTTCCTGCCGGCTGAAATTCTCTCGCACCTGATGAAGCGCGAAAAGATTGAAACCCGGCTGGCGCTGACCATCACCGACTACTGCGTCCATGCCATGTGGCTTTCGCGCGTGTTTCATCACTACTTTGTCGCCAATGAGGAGTCCAGGGTTCAGCTCGAAACCATCGGCTTCCCGCCCGAATGCATCACCGTTTCCGGCATTCCGATCGACCCGGCCTTTGCCGAGCCGGCTGACCGCACGCAGCTGCGGGCGAAGCACGGCCTGCGCGATGACCTTCCGCTGCTGCTGGTTTCGGCCGGGGCGCTCGGCGTCGTGTCCGCCGAGCGGATTGTCGAGGTGCTCAACACGCTGGTCAGCCCGGTGCAGGTGGTGGTCATCTGCGGGACCAATGAAAAACTGCGCCAGACGGTTCTGAGTCAGCTCGAGGAGAGTCCGAGCGGGAGCAGCGGTCCGGCGGCCGGCGGAAGCCATCTCGACATCCGGGTTCTGGGCTATACCCATGAGATTCACGACTGGATGAAGGCGGCCGATCTGTATATCGGCAAGCCCGGCGGACTGACCACCGCCGAGGCACTCAGCTGCGGCCTGCCGATGGTGATTTATCAGCCCATCCCGGGGCAGGAGGAGCGCAACAGCGACTTCCTGCTCGAAAACGGTGCCGCGGTGAAGTGCAACCAGATCACCACGATGGCCTACAAGGTGGATCTGCTGCTCAAGGATCCGGAGCGCATGGCCAAGATGCGCCGCCGCGCCCGTGCGCTCGGCCGTCCCGATGCGGCCGCGCAGATTATCCAGAAATTGATCGACGACTATCACACCGGCGGCGCGGTCACCATCCCCCGGCCGCGGCGGCGCGACGAGGTCAAGCGCAAGATCTATTCCATCAAGGAAAAGCTGCGCAGCGAGTAGCCGTTTGAATGGAACTTCGGCCGGCTTCTGCAGCCGCGGCGACAGGTTGGACCTGCACATCGCCGGCATCCCGGCAGGGTCTGCGCTGGTTTCCCCAAAAGCATTATTTCGAACGGCAGGTTTAGTCGTTTGCTCGAATATATTTACAGAAATCGTGTGATCAAACTGTGGCAAGGTTTGTGATTATGCGCACTGAAGTTCAACGGGATGCACGGTTTTGGGCTTAAACGTTTTCTGTGTCTGCCACAGGTCGTAGTGAGCCTGCATCGCTAGCCAGCTTTCGGGGGTTCTTCCCAATCCGCAGGAGAGGCGCATGGCCATTTCTGGGCTGACGCCGCTCTGCATTTTTAGAATGCGGTTCAGGGTGGACGCTGCGACTCCAAGCTGAGCTGCAAGATAGCGACAGCTCAGCTTGCAGGGCTCCATATAGGTTTTCGCAATAAATTCTCCGGGGTGGGGTGGGTTATGCATATTCATCAGTGGTAGTCCTCGTAGTTTAAGATGTGGATATTTCCGTTTTCGAACCGGAAGGTCAGCCGCCA
>JBFHEM010000127.1:0-4262 GCA_041584215.1 Tichowtungia sp.
ACACCCTGCTGGGAATCAACTGGAAAGAAGCCTATCGCCCCCGCAAAACCGAACTCCAACTCTAACGACGTTGTAGTGCCACAGAAAACCCGACTGTTGCAACGCAACAACTTACGATGCCAGATAAGAAACTTGGGTTAAAATCCGATCCGCCAGTTTTTCCAAGCATTGGAAAATGAACGTGAATTGACATAGCATGGAAGCCGTGCTAACGTGACAGCATGATTCAGTCGTTTAGAAATCAGGCCACAGAGGATATTTTTGACGGGAAGAATAGTAAAAGCGCACGAAAAACCTGCCCCGCATCTTTATGGAAAACGGTTTCCAGAAAACTGGAACAACTCGACTCCGCCGGCGTTCTTAACGACCTGAAAATCCCGCCGGGCAACCGGCTGGAGACTTTACAAAAGAACCGAAAAGGGCAGCACAGCATACGTATCAATGATCAGTATCGAATTTGTTTTAAGTGGTCCGTTGAGGGGCCAATCGATGTCGAAATCATCGACTATCATTAAATCGGGAGATTAAAATGGTCAGAATACCTAAATACAGACAGCCCGTTCATCCGGGAGAAATGCTACTGCAGGAGTTTTTGATTCCGATGTCAGTCACCCAACGGGATCTTGCAGACGCCATTCATGTACCCTACCAGCGAATCAATGAGATTGTGAATGGCAAACGAGGAGTCACACCGAGAACCGCGTTGCGTCTGTCCAGATTTTTTGGGACATCTGAGGACTTCTGGATCAATCTCCAGCTTCGATGCGATCTTTATGCCGCGAAGAAAGCCGAGGAATCCGAGCTGAAAATGATTCGACAGCATGTCCATGCGGCCTGAGGACAGAACCTCAGAATATAGAAATTCGGCGGAAATGTTTCGCAAAAAATCACCTTTCATTTATTCGCAGAGGTCTAACTGGCCGGGCGCATCCGTCATGGCTTTTTTTGTGAAATAATCGTTTTCAGAACCGCCGCGTCTTTTTTAAACAATTCCGGATCGTCGCCGCGGACGAACTCCATCAGGGCATAGTGGTCGCCTTCCGGCAGGTTGACGGAAAAGTACCTTTTCCACTCGGCGTCGCCCTCCGCAAGCGGTATCCGTTCGATGTTGTCGCCCCAGCCGCCGCGCATCGGATGAAAGAGCCACTGAAAGACATGCAGGTTCAAAATGCGGTCAGAGAGTTTTTCCAAACCCTGGAACCGGTAGTCGGAATCGGCAATCCAGTACATCGGCTGCCAGTAGGTGTAGAGGTTCGGATGGTTTACTTCATCCAGCAACGCGAGCGCGGCGGCATTGCTGTCGCAAAAGGAGTTCACATGGAACTCCAGCGCCAGACGGACGTTGTGTGCGGCCGCCGCATCCAGATCGGCGCGCAGTTTTTCAACGAACTGTGTTCGATATTTTTCTGACGCCACTTCGGACGGCAGCATCCCGGGCCAGATGCGGATGGTATCGGTGCCGAGCGCGAGGGCGCTGTCGAGCACGGGCGCAAAATCCTGTTCGTTTCCTTCGGCATCGAGCACAAAGTAATACGAGCCGTACGAAGAAACTTCCAGCCCGGCCTCTTCCGTCAGCCGCTTTGCGGTTTCGGCCGAAAAAATATCGCCGGGCGGCACGTGCACATCGCCGCCCCATTCAATGGCGTCGAGTCCGGCCTCTTTAACGAGGTCCACAATCTGCTGAATTGTCAGCCGGCGAAATGTAATTGAGCAAAGTCCCGTTTTCATCATTTTATTTTATACCCCACATCCTGCGCAGCCTGGCGCAGCTTTGTTTTCATCTGTTCCTGAACATCCTGATACGCGGGATCATTAAAGAAGTTCTTCATTTCATACGGGTCGGCCTGCAGGTCAAACAGTTCATCGAGCTGTTCCGGCGTATCCGGATAATGAATATATTTATGGCGCTCCGTGCGCACACCCAGCATGGTGACGATACCCGGCGCGTAGTCTTCCTGCTGATAGAGATAGAAAAAATGATCGCGCCAGTCCGCGGGGACCCCGGCAACTAACGGCTGAAGCGGCCGGCCATCGAGTTCATCCGGAACCGGGAGTCCAGCGGCCGTCAGAAGCGTCGGAACATAATCGACGTTCAGCGTCATGGCTTCCGTCACAACCCCGTCATCGGTGTCACCGGGAAAGTCGATAATCAGCGGGATGCGGATCGACTCCTCCCACATGTTGCGCTTATCGATCAGGCTCTGGTGAGCGAACACATTGAAGCCGTTGTCACTTGTGTAAAGCACCAGTGTGTTGTCCCTGCGCCCGCAGCTCTCCAGTGCATCGAGCACCCGTCCGGTGCTCTCGTCCACCGCTTGTATGACCCGCAGGTACTCAAGATAGTTGTATTTGCGCCACAGCTCATCCCAGGAATGGAGCAGGCCGATCGCAGGCGGAACCGGCTCTTCAAGGCTCTCATTCCATACGCTTTTATGAAGTCCATAGAGCAGTCCGCGCCGCTGCCACTCCGGCTTGCCGGAATAGCTGTCGCGAAAGTTCGGCGGCTCCTCCAGCGTTTCTTCCGCATAAAGCTCTTTGTGGCGCGGCGCGGCGATAAACTTTGCGTGCGGCGCCTTGTGCCACAGGAACAGCGCAAAAGGACGGTCCGAAGAACGGGTGCGAATCCACTCTTCGGCATAGTCGGTCAGCAGATCGGTTGTGTATCCGCTCTCCTGCACATGTTTGCCGTTCACATTGAGCAGCGGATCTTGATAGACGCCCTGCCCTTCGAACGAAACCCAGTGATCAAAACCCCGGCGCGGCCGGTCGGTGGCGGCCATGTGCCACTTGCCGATAAAGGCGGTTTCATAACCGGCGGCCTGCAGCCGTTCAGAAACGAGCGTCACGCTCTCGTCCGGATCGCGCGCCGGATCGTTGGTCGGCACCCCGGTCTTGTGCGAATAAAGTCCGGTCAGACAGGTGGCCCGGCTCGGCGAGCAGATCGACGTGGTTACAAATGCATTCTGAAATGTGACGCCGGACGCGGCCAGCCGGTCGAGATTCGGCGTCTCGAAAAACGGGAAGCGCCGCCCGGCCGTCACGGCATCCGCCGCCTGATCATCGGTCATGATGAAAACGATATCCGGTTTTTCAGCGGCACTCGCGGTGTTCATTCCGAGCAGAATCAAAACAACCAACGACGTTATTGTCTTCCCAATCTTTTGTAGGACAGGCTTCTCTGTACTCAGAGAGCCTGTGTCGGCACACGCTCCCGAATACGGGAAGCGTGTCCTACAAATCGAAAGAAAAAAAATATTTCCAAACCTTGGAAGCAGGCTGAGCCTGCACCCAGTAATTTTTCCAAGCTTTGGAAACCCGGGTCGATCTTGCGATGCGAAACGCTGTGCCCCGACGCAGTCGGTTCCAAACCTTGGAAGGAGGCTGAGCCTCCACCCTGACTTTTTCCAAACATTGAAAATAGAACATTTGTTCATGCCAGCCTCGCAGCCTGTTCGCGGGTGATTTCCCATTTTAATTCATCCCCATCCAGAAAGCGTCGAAGTTCGTCAATCATATACTGTCCCATGCGGCGGCATTCATGATGGAACGAACCGGCCAAATGCGGAGTCAGTACCACATTGGGCATGGACAGCAGCGGGTCGTCCGGTGCCGGCGGTTCGGGATCGGTCACATCCAGCACAGCGGTCAGATCCGGGCGTTCTCTGAACACCTCAATCAGCTCGTTCTGCCGCACCACGGCTCCGCGGGCCGTGTTGATGAACGAGGCGCCCTGCTTCATGGAACGAAAGTGTTCCGCCGTGATCAGCCCGTGCGTGGACGGCAGCAGCGGGGTGTGCAGCGACACACAGTCGCAGGTCTCAAAAATCTCCTCCATGGAGGCAAAGCGCACGCCGTACTCGCGTTCGAGTTCCGGCGAACCGTAGGAGGAGCTGACCAGCACCTGTACATCAAACGGCTTGAGCAGTTGGCATACTTTTTTGGCGATCATCCCGAAGGAGACGATGCCGACTTTCGTACGATAGGCGCCCGGAACCACTTTGCCGCCCAGCCAGATTTCCTGTTCGCCGGCATGGGTGCGGCGGCTCAGCTGCCATCCGTCTTTCAGGCAAAACAGAATCTGAGAAAGCGTAAACTCGGCCACCGGCACGGCATTGGCCGCATAGGCGCTGGTGATGCGGACCCCGCGCTCCCAGGCGGCATCGCTCATGATCCCCTTGATGGATCCGGCTCCATAAAAAATAGCTTTCAGGTTCGGTGCCACCTCCAGGAATTCCGCCTCGACTTCCGGCCCGCCCCAGGTC
>JBFHEM010000128.1:0-4245 GCA_041584215.1 Tichowtungia sp.
CCGTCCCGCTTGAAATACGTTCCGGCGGCGCGGTAGTGGTCGATTGTTTTGTGAACGGTCTGTTCAACGGCGGACAGAACGCGGGCATCGCCGGTGTACTCATGCCAGGCCAGCAGAGCCTGAAACGCCCGGCTCTGCGTCCAGAGTTCGCCATCAAACCCCTTGGCCGGAAAGCGGGTTTCCGGCGAATAAATGCCGATATAGCCGGTTTCATCAAAACGTTTCAGAATCCGGTCGACCCAGGTTTCAGCGCGCCGGAGGTCGGACCGGCTGCCGGTCAGAACGGCCATGCGGATCAGACCGTCCATCCAGTAGCCTTCGTGTTCGCCGGCCCACCAGGCTTTTTCTTTCATGCCCCGGCTGCCGGGAATCATGCTGCCCGGCACACGCTGCTGGGAGGCAAACAGGTTCTGCGACACATTTTCTGAAATCTGATCGTAATGCCCGGCGATCCCCTCGCGCAGATCCAGCTCCATCTGCCGTTTCAGCCAGCCCTCCGGCCGGACCTCGCCGACCTTCAGAAGCGTCCAAGGCGAAGGCCCAAGTTCCTGTCCGGCAACGACCGTTCCGGCTGCGACGCAAAGCGCTATAGACGTGATTCGCTTCATATGACTCCACCTCATCATTTTTCTATCTCCAATCAGCACCCGCATAAACACCTCAAGCATTTCACACATGAAGTGCAGGTGCCAAGTTCAAGTATTTTTTGACCACGAAATACCTGACGCGGCATAGCCGCACCAAATTATTTTACCAACGAATGACAAAAAGCAACGAATCGACGGCAGTTTCGGTTTCTCCATTCGTTGCTTTTTGTTATTCGCTGGAGAAACCAGCTCCCGCAAAGTTTGTTTTAAAAACAAGTTTTCGGCAGATATGCGCACGCCTTCATGCGGTATCATCCAACAGCCGGGGCTGCTTTTGTCCGCAAAACATGCGAAAAATTCGCAAAAAAACTGATTACGAGCAAATCTTGACTGGCTCCCTTTCGCATTGTTTCGGATTGGCCCATCACTTCGTACTAGAAACCCTGCGGGGCATTGTCTGTTTACAGAAGCGGCATTCTCCGCCCGCCGGATGATCAGCGGACGGAAGCCCATTCATCAGTCCAAAACACCCGGACTCATCACGGAATGGTCAGCTTGTAGAAGCCGGCCGGAGTCGTGTTGGTGTGGGTCAACGGGCTCGCCCCGGAGACCACGTTCGTCCAGGTCGGGACAACCAAATCCGGCGTGAACCACAGCGAGGCGCTTTGCTCCGCATCAAAAACGATCGTAGCCGCGCTGTTGCCGCCGACGGCTGCAACACTGACGGATGTGATATTGGGCGCAGAGGGAGCCACTTCTGGCCCGTCCATCGACAGATCCAGTGACGGCCGCCAATCGGCAAAAGCATGTTCCTTCGTGGCAAGAAAATGGTTGCCGGAAAGGGTGTCCGTCCCCCAGACCCCGACAACGATCCGGCCAACCCCGTTGGTGCGGAACGTTTCAAGCACCGACGCATCGAGCACGAAGGAAATTTGCCGGCCGCTGATCGAATTGGTCCCGGATGTCGAACCGATCGATGCGTTCCACAGGCCGGCCTGAGCAACATTGGACAACGAGCTTGCAGCCCCATCCTCCCATCGGATCGGCGAGATGGCATCATCGGCACTGTACTGGTAGCAGGCTGCACCGTTCGACGCGGCAGGGGCTTCCTCGTTGGTGGCGAAACTGACAGTACCCGTTCCCTCGTACCAGTCATAGTTGTTTATCGTGTAGGTCATCGGGTAGATGTCAAATGTCCAGCTACCGGTGCGGTCGGTGGTCTGGGTCAGCGCCAAGACCGCATTGGTGATTTCATACTCAGCAGCCGACAAATCGAACTCCAGAAGGCCCCTGATTCCACCATCGCCATCAACGAACATGGTATCCGCGCCTCCATAGTCGGCCCGGTTGTTGGTGCCGGTACTCCTCACGAAGGTGTCCTGGGACGAGCCCAGCGTACGCTCTACAATCGGCTTGAAATCCGTCACAGTCAGCAACAATTCTGTTCCGGATGAGGCGGTGGTCAACGACCACTCGACTCCGGGGGAATTGACCACATCAAAATGATCCGTGTTCAAATCTCCCGTTCCGTTGGTTGTGCCGCCGTTGCTGTCCAGCCAGGTGATCAGCCCACCGGTGAGCACCGAATTGGTATGACTAACCGTAATCAGCGTATAAGACCCGGTCTGTTTCAGCGCGCCGAGATCCACCTCGACCGCGCCGTCAAGTACCATGGTGGCGGCACCGTTGTTCCTGGTGGAAACAAAGGTCGATGCAGAATTGGTACCGAATTGAAACGCCAGCGTGCCTTCGGCCCTGAGATTCAGATTGGCATGGGAAAAAAGAGTCACACCGTCTTCTGCCGTCACCCGTCCGCGGCTTCCGCCCGCTGCCCCGCCAATAGTCAGCGTGCCGTTGTTCGCAGAACCAGGAACCAGCGATGAACCGGGTTTTAAGGTCAGCACTCCGTGCCGACTGCTCACCCCGGAATTCCCATGACCGATCGTCATGTTGACGGCCTTCCACGTTGCGCCAGGCAGCACTTCTACATAAACCGTCCCATCTCCATCTCCGTTGATAAACGTGTTGCCGAATCCACCGGGATTGAGAATATTGAATGCTGGATCCAGCTGCCCCGGATTATCGATACTCGTTGCCGCCGCCCACGGTGACCCGAAATTCACACCTGCGGCCGGAAACACATCCCAGTTGTTGGTGGTTGAAAACAGATTGTCTCCGGGATCCGCCCCCGTAAAGGTTGCCGCCGCTGCCGCTCCGGCAGTCAGAAGAACCGCGCAAAGCACGACCAAACGATGTCCGTTCCGATTCGCTGTATTTTCCATCATATTTCCTCCATTTTATCCGTTAAACAACAGACGAGCGAAATATATCGAAATTTAATGCCAAAGCAAGAAGAATCCTGATTTTTGCAAAGGATTTTTCTGATTCTGCCATACTCTCACTTTCTATTTGGTTCCGGCTGCGCCGGGTTGGTTTTTTCGCAGTCGATCACCTCAAACCCAGGCAGGGCAAGCAGGGTCGCTCAGGAACGCATAGATGCAAGACCGTCATTTCCGGACATGCCCCGCCAGTCCTTTGATGCGCTCCAGTTCCCGTTTCAGCTCCAACGCCTTTTCAGGATATTCCGAAACCAGATTGTTGGTCTGCCCGAGGTCGGAGTGCATATACAGCTGCTGCGCAGCTGTTTTCTGATCGGCCATTTTGGCCGAGCCGCTCCCGGAATAGTCCAGATATGTCCATTGGCCGCGGCGAATGCCGAAATCCCCCCGTGTCGAGGTCGTAACAATCGCCCGGGTTTCGCTGTCTTCATACGTTCCTTCCCGGAACGCATTCAGGATATCGCGCCCGTCTTTAAACTGATCATCACAGCCGGTGTCCGCCACCGCGCACAGGGAAGGATACAAATCGACCAGGGAAATCGTCGCATCGGACGTGCTGCGGGCCGGCACCCGTTGTGGCCAGCGAACAATAAACGGCACCTTCAGGCCGCCGTCCCAGCCGGTTGTCTTGATCCCCCTCAACCCGCCGGTGCAGACATGCCCGCCCGGAATGCTGTACGGCAGGGGGCCGTTGTCGCTGGTAAAAATGACGAGGGTATCCGAATCCAGCCCTTTTTCCTTCAGCTTCTCCAACACCCGCCCAACGCCGTCGTCGAGCTCAAATACAAAATCGCCGTAAGCTCCATAGCTGGTTTTTGAAATAAAGGCTTTTGACGGACGGATCGGATAATGAACCGCATTGGCTGCCCAATACAGGAAAAACGGTTTGCCGTCCGTCCCAGCCGCTCGCTGATCAATCCACTCCAGCACGTTATCAACCTGCCTGGACAAAACCGTGTCATCACTCCACTCGGCCTCCATCATCCCCGGCTTTCCGGACAGCTCTTTTGGATCGTCGCGAAGCCGGGCGGGCGGCGCGGCAAAGCGGTCGTTTTCAATGAACATATAGGGCGGATAATTAACAATGTCCTCCCCGTAGTAGGTGTCGAATCCGTGATCGACCGGCCCGCCTCCAATGCGGCCACCATAGTCAATTTCGTTCGCCAGAAGTTTGAACTGGTCAACCGTCGGCCGCCGGCCAAACTTTGATAACAGAGGCTTTCCATCGACCGTCGGCCAGTCGATGCCAAGGTGCCATTTCCCGACGGCGGCCGTCTGATAACCGGCCGCCCGCAGCCGTTCGGGCAGCGTGACGAGAG
>JBFHEM010000129.1:0-4231 GCA_041584215.1 Tichowtungia sp.
AGCCGCTCGACCTGGGCTCGCGGCGTGAACTGTTCATGGATGATTACCTCACGGCATCAATGGAAAACGTGCAGATCCTCGTCCATCCGCCTGTGCGCAAGGAACTGGCCATGAAGTTCAACAAGCCGTGGGAGGGAAGCGCGACATCCTACAATACCGTGTTTTTCGATGGCGAGACCTATCGCATGTATTACGCCACCTGGCAGGCCCCCAATAAGGGAGAGGCCCTGACTAAAGAAATCATGTCGGCATGCTGTGCGTTCAGCGACGACGGCATCCATTGGAAGCGACCGAATCTTGGACTTAACCCGTATGACAATCAGGATGACAACAATATATTGTTCCGGCGCTGTTATGATTTTACTCCATTTCTGGATACCAATCCTGCTGCCGCTCCGGACGCGAAATTTAAAGGATTTGCCCATTTGCCCCGGGGGCTGGTTCCCATGCAGTCCGCAGATGGAGTCCAATGGGAACAAATGGGGAAAAATCAAAAACTTTTTCATCCGGGTACGCTGAACGCCTTCGATTCGCAAAGCAATTCGTTCTGGTCGGAGTCGGAACAGAAATATGTGCTGTACTACCGCGTGAAGCATAACGGGATCCGCCATGTCGAACGGGCTGTGTCGGACGATTACATTCACTGGGTCAAAGACGGCCTGATTGAATTTCCCAAGGGGGAGGGCCCCCAGCAGCAGGGGCAGTTCTACACGAACCAGATCCGGCCCTACTATCGTGCGCCGCATATCTACATCGGTTTCCCCGCGCGATACACCGATCATGGGCAAACCGTATCCCGCGACCTGCTGCCCGAACTCGAAGAGCGAAATAAACGGGCGCAGCGCCATCCGCGGTTCGGTTCGGTAACAACGGATTCGGTCTATATTCTTTCCCGGGACGGCATTCATTTCCGTCAGAGTAATGATGTGTATCTGGCGCCGGGGCTGAAAACCAAAGGCAACTGGAGCTATGGTGACAACTACATTGCGAGCGGGATGCTGGAAACCACGTCTGTCAACAGCGATGAAGGGCGGGAAATCTCAATCTTTGCTTCGGAGTCGCGGTTTACCGGCACGGACACATTCTGCCGGCGCTATGTTCTGCGCGTCGACGGCTTCGCGTCGCTGCATGCCAAAACCAAGGAAGGGGTTGTGACCACCAAGCCGTTTGTTTTCCAGGGGAAGGAACTTTCGCTGAATGTGGCCACCAGTGCGCGGGGAACCGTCCGCGTGGAAATTTGCGCTGCGAACGGGGAGGTTGTGCCGGGTTTCAGCGCGAACGAATGCGATGTGATTTACGGCGACACGCTGGATCGACGAGTCAGCTGGAACGGGAACAGGGACGTATCCTCCCTGGCGGGGAGGCCGGTTTTATTGCGCTTTACCATGATGGAGGCGGACCTCTACTCGCTTAAATTTGAGCTTTAAAAAACAGCCGGGGTTGTATTTCGGATCGAGGAAGGAAGCAGGCAGGGTGCTTGTTTCAGGGAAAACAGAAAAGGCAATAGGAGAAGTAAAATGAAGAACATGCAGAGATTATTATGTGTGCTAACACTCGGTCTGCTGGTGCAGGCTCGGGGAGAGGTTATTTTTCTGGATACGTTTGACCGGTCAGAAGCCGTGTACAGCGACATCAACTCCAATCTGGTGGCGCGGCAGACGGGCGGTACGACCGGCAGCAGCTATACGCTGACCGTTGTCGGCGATGGGAACTGCTCGCTGAGTTCCAATCCACAGCTCGGTGGAGATAATATTAATTTGCTTGTGAAGGGACCGGCAACAAACGGCGCCGAGTATACGGCCTTGGATCTGGATACGGACTTTGGCTCGAGCCTGGTCGGCAAGACCTGGGAGTTCAGCTATCGGGAGCGCATCCAGCGAGCCATCGGTTATGGAGGCTATACCGGCTTCACCGTCGGCAACCCGGCGGACACGACCTCGGGTGCGGGCAACGGGTTCTCGTTTCAGTTTGAGCCGACCGGGGCCTGGAAGGTCTACAACGATGGATCGCAAGTGGGCAGCGGGAATGCGGGTGAGGTCACCTATTTCAACAACTTCTCGGTCAGCGCGCTATTCAACGAAACGATGGGTAAGGTTGAGCTTTCGGTGTTCTTCGATGGCACCACGAACCGGGTTGTTCTGGGCACATTCGCGGCCACCTTTGCGGATAGCAGCCGCTACGTTGAGTTGAGAAGCCACCTCAATACGACGACGGCTTCGGGACGGATAGATTCGGTGTTCGACGACCTGAAGATTGAAACGATTGAAGCCCAGGACGGGGTTGTATTTTTGGATACGTTCGATCGGCGGGGAGACGACTTTGGTGATATCAACACCGGCCTGCTGTGGCGGCAGTCGGGGGGCGCTGTGACCAGCAGCTATACGCCAACCATTGTTGGAGCGGGCGGGGGTATTACGCTGGGAGCCAATGGATCGCTTGGCAGCGACACATTCCTGATGAGGACCAAAGGGCCGGCCGAGAGCAATCAATATTCCTGCGTGGATCTGGATACGGACTTTGGTTCGAACCTGATCGGGCGGCGCTGGGAGTTCAGCTATCGGACGCGCCTTCAGCGTGCCATTGTTTACAGCGGATACACCGGCTTCACCGTCGGCAACCCGGCGGATACGACGTCGGGCGCAGGCAACGGCTTTTCTTTCGAGATTGAACCGTATGGTGCGTGGAAGGTCTACAGCGCCGGGTCGCAGGTGGGCAGCGGCAATGCGGGCGAGAATACGTTCTACAACAACTATACGGTCACCGCGGCGTTTGATGAGGTGGCTGGAACGGCCGCGCTTACGGTGTATTTCGAAGCGTCTTCGAACACGGTCAGCCTGGGTTCGTTCCCGGCCACCTTTGCGGACGGCAGCCGTTTCTTCGAGTTGCGAAATTCCATCAACACCAACACGACGGCCACCGGCGTGATCGATGCGGTGTTCGACGACCTGAAGATCACGGCCGATCCTTCCGGATACGCCGCCTGGGCAGACCGCTACGGCCTGGTGGAGGGTCCGTCCGGCGACGACGATGCGGACGGCTTGTCCAACCTGTATGAATACGGTCTTGGCGGCAATCCGACCAATGCGCTCGATAAGGGAGCCTCGCCATCCTTCGGAGTCGAGGGGAGCGGGTTCAGTTATGTCTATCCGCGGCTGTCTGATCCGGACAGCGGGCTGGCTTACTTCCTCGAAACCTGCACGGATCTCGTTGGAGGCGCCTGGACCAACGCCGGGGTTGCGGTGATGGGAACCAACGTCACGGGCGGACAGCTGGACTTCGTCACCAACGTTGTCGACACGGTGGAAGATCAGAAATTCATCCGCCTGATCATTGAGTAGTTCGAGCTAATTATCTGAAGCTTTTTCCAACCCTTGGAACTTTTCCGCCGGAATTTTCCAAGGGTTGGAAACAGGGTTGGCGGGGCGCCGGCCCCGCAGAAATGATCCGGCAGTAATTATTCGTAAATGATTCTGATAAAAGTGGTTAAGTTGAGTGAGGGGCGGAAGTTGAAGAAGTTAATACTGTTTGCATGGCTGGCAGCGGCTTCGCTGGCGATGGCCGTGGAAAAACCGAATATCGTTTTTATTTTTATCGACGATATGGGCTATGGCGACATCGGCCCGTTCGGGTCGACCCAAAACAAAACGCCCGAACTCGACCGCATGGCGGAGGAAGGGATGAAGCTGACCGATTATTATGTCAGTGCGACCGAATGCACGCCGTCGCGCGCTTCACTGATGACCGGGTGCTATGCCGACCGCATCGGCATGGATGGGCGGGTGAATTTCCCGGCGGGCGAACGGGGGCTCAATCCTTCGGAGATCACCATCGCCGAGCTGCTGAAAACCCGGGGCTACGCCACCGGTTGTTTCGGGAAGTGGCACCTGGGTGATGATCCGAAATTCCTGCCGCTCGCGCAGGGCTTTGATGAATATGCCGGGATTCCCTATTCCTGCGATATGTGGAGCGCAAACAGGAAATTTCCGCCGCTCCCGTTCCTCCGGGGCAACGACGTGGTGGCTCATATTTCCGATGGGGCGAGCCAGTCGCTGCTGTGCCAGGTGATCACCGATGATGCGGTCGATTTCATCAAACGCCACCGCGAAGATCCGTTCTTTCTCTATGTGGCGCACGCCTATGTCCACGGCCCGCGCTTTGCGCGCAAGGAGCTGTATGATCGCGCCGAAGGCGATGTCGTCCGTGCGCAGATCGGAGAGGTCGACTGGAGTAC
>JBFHEM010000130.1:0-3800 GCA_041584215.1 Tichowtungia sp.
GGCGGAGGGACAAATGCTCAAATAATATTCGAGGGCTTTGTCGCCTTCGCCGAGCAGGCACCATCCGAGATGCACCCACGTGTTGTTGTGACTGAAGATCCCGGCGTTTTCCTTGAAGCCCGGCGGGTAACTGGAGACTTCGCCGAGTTCGGGGTGATATTCGCTGTAGGGCGGCTGCTGCAGAAGTATGCCATCCGGCGTAAAGAGATGTTTGTCGACACTTTCCAGCGCCTGCCGCGCACGGCCATTGTCCGCGCCCGCTCCGCCGAGCACGCACCAGCCCTGGCTCTCAATGTAGATTTTACCCTCTGCACAGACGTGCGAGCCGACGGGATTGCCGCCGGCGTCGAACGCGCGGGTATACCACTCGCCGTCCCAGGCTTCACCCTCAACGACTTTGAGCATTTCGCCGTACTGCCCCTGAATGCGCGCTGCGTCTTCAGGTTTGCCCATCCATCTGTAGAGTCCGGCCAGCTCACGCGCAGCGTAGAGGAAGAGCCCGGCAATCATCACCGACTCGGCGCTGGATCCTTCGACGTCACCCGCGCACTGGAAGCTTTCGTTTGGCTCGGTGGAGAAGCAGTTCAGGTTGAGGCAGTCGTTCCAGTCCGCGTGGCCGATCAGCGGCAGGCCGTGCGGCCCGCGGTTGCGCATGGTGTAGGCGATGCTCAGTTCCAGATGGTCGCGAATGGTCGCGCTCTTTTCCGCCACATCGGCGTAACCCACTTTTGCATCGAGAATCGAGGCATCGCCGGTTTCCTTGATGTAGGCGCAGGTGCTGAGAATCAGCCAGAGATGGTCGTCGTAGAAGTCGCCTCCGATCTCGGCGTTGCCCTTCTTGGTGAGCGGCTGATACTGGTGATAGCAGGTTCCGTCGGAGAGCTGCGTGGCGGCGATATCGAGAATGCGCTCTTTGGCGCGCTCCGGAATCATATGGACAAAGCCCAGCAGATCCTGGTTGGAGTCGCGATAGCCCATGCCGCGGCCGATGCCGGTTTCATACCCGCTGGCCGAACGCGAGAGATTGAAGGTCGCCATGCACTGCGCCGGATTCCACGCATTGACCATGCGCTGCAAATGTTCATTCGGGCATTCAACTGCGACTTTGGAGAGATGTGTGTCCCAGCTTTTCCGAACCTTGAAAAACGCGTCATCGACCGCGGCGACGTCGGCGTATTTGGAGAGAATCGCGCGGCCCTTTTCCTTGTTGAGCACGCCCGGCGCTTCGAACTTAGGCAGATCGCCCTGATCGACATAGGCAAGGATGAAAGCGAAGGAGGTTTCTTCGCCGGCGGCAAGCTTGAGGCCGATCTGATGCGAACCGACCGGGTTCCATCCGCAATAACTGCTGTTGGTGGATTTTCCAAGCATTGGAACGCTTGCATCATGCAGTCCGTTGTGAACGCCGACGAAGTCGTCGCGCGAGATATCGAAGCCGTCGATCGGGCGGGTGCATCCGAACAGTGTGTAGTGATTGCGCCGCTCGCGGTATTCGGTTTTGTGGTAGATGCCGGAGCCTTCGACTTCCACTTCACCGATTGAGTAGGTGCGCTGATAGTTGGTCATGTCGTTGAGTGCTTCGTAAAGACAGAACTCGACGAACGAGAAAAGCGTCAGGTCTTTGATTTTACCGCTCTTGTTGCGGACGGTGGTTTTCCAGAGCTCGAGCGTTTCACCCGGCGGGACAAAAAACAGCAGTTCGACTTCGACGCCGTTTTTTTCGCCGGTGATTTTGGTGTAGCCGAGGCCATGGCGGCATTCGTAACGGTCCAGCTTGGTTTTGGCGGGTTTCCAACCGGGGTTCCAAACGGACTCGCCGTCGCGGACATACAGAGTTCGGCCGTTGGGATCCATCGGCATGTCGTTGTAGCGGTAGCGGGTCAGACGGCGCAGCTTGGCATCCTTCCAGAAGGTGTAGCCGCCGCCGGTATTGGTGCAGACGCCGAAGAGCTCTTCCTGCCCGAGATAGTTCAGCCACGGAAGCGGCGTGTCCGGGCGGTTCATCACGTATTCACGCTGTGCGTCGTCAAAATATCCATAGTCACCCATGCTGATCGTCCCTTTCTTAAATTGATTTACAGTCGTCCAGCCGGACGGACAATCCGAAGATCATGGACGCGGATATCCGAACCGCCGCCGATCCGAATGAAAATTTCAGACCAGGTCGTCAGACCGGACCTATCCGCCAGAGATGCCTCCGCCTGCGTCTGCTCCTTGTTGAAAAAACACGGTTTGAACTCCGTCTCCCCGCTGGAAATATTTTTTACCGAGACCGATGCCTTGCCCGTCCTCAAATTCCACTTTGACTGCACCGCAATTTTCTGCCCGGAAAAATCGGCAGGCTTGCCGGATGAATCCACAGCAATGGTGGTTCCGCCCCCATAGGTTGCGCCGCGAACCATCACGCCTTTTTGTGAAACACCGAAACAGGCCGTCATGTCATAGTCCGTTGCCTGCCCGACGCCGAACAGCACGCTGAAACTTTGATCCGCGGGCAGCGAAACCGTGGCTTCGAGCACCAGCGTATCATCCGGACGCAGATGCAGGTCCTGATTCCGCTTTGCCATGTGGTCGCCTTTACAGCCGGACAGGCCCCACTCCCCGCCATCGGATTGGATTACGATCGGCGTGGGCTTCAGTCCGGTTCCAACCCATCCGTTCTGACCGCCGAGAAAGCCTTCCGCATATCCGGCGTCAAAAGTCTCAACAAAAACCGGTACCTGTGCGCAGGCCTCCCCTGCGAATAAAATCAAAGCACTCAAAGCTGCAGTCAAACAGGCGGTTCCGCATTGGTTGGGCGGGAACGGTTGAAGACCTTCCCGCCGCGGCAGGAAGGTTTCGTTCCTCAACCGTTCCAGCCCTACAATTAATCGGGCATTTCCCTGCACAATCAACTTCCGAAAACGCATCAATTCCCCTCCTCTTCCAACCGGGTGCGGCACGCTCCGTTCACCGAACCTTCATAAGAAGCCTGCAGTTCAATTTTAGGCCCCGGCCCGGCCAGCGCACTAAAGGACAAGCCGTCCCAACTCATCTCCAGCCGTTCGCCGGCAGCAGTCGCCTGCAAACCACGGAATAGTTCCGCCGGATTTCCGTCCGCTGCGGAGGTGACGCTCAGCCCGAACCCGATGAGTGCCGGCGCAGCCTCCGGCAGGAAGAACTGTTTTTCGGAGGCTGAGCCTCCACCCTGTTTTTTTTCCAATCCCTGGAAAAGAACGAGATCCAACCAGGCCGTCTCGCCGTCCCGCCCGGATTCCCAGCGACCTTCTTTACCGTCAAACACCGCCAGCGGGGCCTTGATAAAAAAGGTAAGTCCGTTTGCCTCCACCACTGCGGCTTCATTGAGGCTGCCCGGCGCGTTTATTTTTGCGTTTGCAGCGGCCCCGCCGAATTCAAAGCGGAGTCTCAGATCCTCTGCCTTGAATTTCCCGCCTGAAATCGGATCCTGATGAAGATGGTGGTCGCCGCCGTCCGTGGAAAAGTTCAGCCCGGCCAGAACGCGCGGTCCCTCCTGCACGCTGAAAAAGTTGACCGACGCAAAGTCGTAGTCATTTTTGAGGAAGCGGGTGCGCAGATAGGCGGGCTTTTGTGCGGTTCCCCAGTAGGCCTGCAGATTGCGGCGCTGATTCCACATGTCACCTCGATTCACTGTGCCCAGCGACAACTCCGGCGTCAGCCAGGTGGTACCGATCACCTGCGGCATCCAGGCATAGTCCGGCTTCTCAAAACATTCCACGACCTCGCGCGGCTCCGCGAGTTCGGTAAAGTAATGCTTTAGATCCGGTGGGACTTCCATAACC
>JBFHEM010000131.1:0-3799 GCA_041584215.1 Tichowtungia sp.
CTTTCTTTCGCTTCCAGCGGAACGTGAGGAGCATTATAGGCCATGAACAGGAAGAAGGGGTCGTTCCTGACTCCGTTCATGAATGAAATCGCATGGGTGGTGAGCAGATCGGTCAAATAACCTTCCTGCGGCGGCAGCGTGATGCCGTTGATTTCCAGCGGCGTTGCATAGCCGTACAGCTCGGGCACCGGCGGCTTGGGACTGTTCGCCCATTTCCGCATGTTTTCTTCATACTCCATCGGAAAAAAGCAGTGGCCGCCGCCGAGGAAGCCGTAGAACTCGTGGAATCCGCGATTACATGGATGAAATGATTCCGATGCTCCCAAATGCCATTTTCCATAATACGCCGTGCGATATCCTGCGCGTGTAAACACATCCCCGAGGGTCTCTTCTTCTAGATCCAAACCAATGATTTGGCTGGCATGATTCACGGGCGGATTTTTCCAGAATCCGTGTCGCTGCTGGTAGCGCCCGGTCATCAGCCCGGCCCGGCTGGGGCCGCAGTACGGATGGGTCACATAACCATCCGTCAGGCGGATGCCCGATTCCGCCAGGCGGTCCAGATTGGGCGTTTGTATGTCTTCGCAGCCGTAACAGCCCAGATCGCCGTATCCCAGATCATCCGCCAGAATCAGAATGATGTTCGGTTTCTGCTGCATTGCGGACTGCGCCCCCGCCGAACAAAGCAGGGAGCCAAAGGCCGCGGCCATTAGAAGTGATTTCGATGTTTTCATAATTTCATTCCTTCAACTTTGATAATCGATTTTTATAAACTGTAATCCTTGGCAACAAATCAGGATCAGAATCCGCAATAAAACACGACAGAATCATTTATCGACAGAATCATTTTTTTAATTCAAATCACAGAAACGAGCAATGGTTCTGTCGATAAATGATTTTGTCAAAACTCTTTGGCTGTGGCCATGCCGCGCCATATCCATTCGTGGTTAAAATTTCACCTCAATTAGAGTTCTTCGTATCATTAATAATTGCCGCGCAAACGGCTTTTGCAATCAGGCGGGCTCCATTTTGATCCGGATGCACAAGGTCAGGGAACATGCCGGCCTGACCGCTCAACGCGGCATGAAGATCTATCATTTGGACCCCGGTTTTGCGGATGGCCTCGTCAATCAGCGGAATCATTTCGTTTTCAATAACATCCCCGCGAATTCCTCCGCGCCCCGGGAACGCCGGCACCGGACGGCAGGCATAAACCACGGGCGAACTCTTCAGGTTTCGGAATTCATTGATCAGGGCAATATAATCCGCGACAAAGTCGTTCCGATGCACCCAGTTCATCGGTTTGGAATCATTGGTGCCCAACATGATGACAACAATATCCGGGCTGAAGTCATGAGCCGGCGTGAATTCGGCCGTCTTCCAGTACGGCACATTCCCTTTCTTCAGGACGGTCGCGCCGTTCTTCCCGAAATTTCCGACCTGATATGCGGGTCCCAGCAAAGTGCCGAGCTGAGCCGGATAACTGTTGTGTTCGCGGTCTTCAATCCGGTGGCCGTAGGTGATGCTGTCCCCGATGCAGGCAACCCGCAGCGGAGCAGATGAGTTTTCAGGCCCCGGAGCGGCGGCCGCGGCCGCCGAGCAGAGCATCACGCCCCATTTACCGAACTCGACCGTTTCGCCTTTCTCAACCTTTTTCTGATAAACGGAACAGGCATTGGCGAATGAAACATTTCCATTGGGCGATGCAAACAGAATAAATTCCGGCAGGGCGGTCAGGAAAAAGCCATTCTGCAGGAGCGCTTTGGCCACGCTGTCCCGGTTCCGGTCAGGCGCGGGCGTGATGACATACACCGTTCCGGGCTGCGTACAGACCGCCCGGGTCTGATCCATCGAACCGAAAACAAAGCCCAGCCCCTGCAGTTCGGCGGGAACCTGTTCACAAAACGTATAATCCCGATTGCTGAAAATCGGATCATTGATTTTAACGGTTCGAACCGGATCTTGCGGAGCGGCCATCGCGGCCATGGATCCGGAGTTGAATTCACTCCCGTTCGCATTGCTTCTCAAGGTGCTGGACACATTTTTCTTCGGCGCTTTTTTATTCCAGGGTTTGGAATTATAACCCGTCGCATAGTTGATCAGCACCCGGGAGCGGGCCACGTCACTGTTAAACGCACCGTCCAGAATATCCTGCTCGGTAAACGTGCTCATCAGGATGTGTTTTTCGTCGGCCCGGTTCCAGTCGTAGATCGCGTAGATGGTTCCGTCGGGCGCCTGGGTGGCGTCCGGATAGGAGACCGTAATTCGCTCATCCAGCACCAGCCCGCCCTGCCAGGTCTTGCCCTCATCGTTGGACAGATAGGCCGTCATGTGATTGCGCCCGATCCGCTCGTCGAGCGGCCCGTGCTTGATCAGCAGCAGGTTGCCGGACTTGAGCCTGCGGAAATGAAAGCGCGAGGTCGCATCCGGCAGATAATCCTCAGCCTCCGTCCAGGTGTGCCCGCCGTCCGTGGACAGACTCTGTGCGATTCCGAAATCAGAGACCCGGATCAGCTGCATCAGGGAACCGTCTTTGCGCTCAACAATCATCGGCTCGTCGCAGTTGCGCCGCGGCTCCGGGACATTGGCGGTCCCGCGCAGCGACCAGGTTTTTCCGCTGTCTTTGGAAACCATCATCCGGCAGCTGCCATCCCGCTTCCAGATGGCGGCCGGCATCAGCCACTCGCCGCTCTTATTGATAATCGGCTTGTTGAGCATGACACCGGGGAACAGCGCGCGCGGCTCTGTCCAGACCGGATTTTGATCGTCGGGGTTTTCGGTAACAATTGCCAGGGTCACCTTCAGATCCTGTCCGTCATGCTGGCCGTTCATCCACCAGAAGAGCCAGAGCCGCCCGGCCGGGTCCATCCAAAAACAGGGATCGGAAGCCCGCAGCGGCCCGTCGCCGTCGGGATCGATGACGAATTTCAGGCCGCTCCAGGTTTTTCCATCATCCCCGCTGGTCGCGGCCATAGCAAAGTTATAGCGGTCTTCGTGAATCGGCCCGGCATACCAGGCCGCCCACAGGCGTCCGCCCGGCGCGCGCTCAATGGTGGGAATCCCCTGATACTTCCGCGCTTCGGCATTGTATTTTTCGCCCGGATTAAAAATCACGGACGGATGCTCAAATCCATTGAGCAGCGTCCCTGAAACCCCGTCAGAGAAAGCAGACCCCAGCAGACCCGCGGTTAAAAATAATGTCCACAACACCTTCCTATTCATAGTTTGAATCCTTGGTTTTTACTTTTTAAAACGCACGTCATCCGCGACGCACTTATTCACTCGTGCCGGCGTTGAGCAGCGCATCGATTTCTTCGAGTTGAAACCGGGTACAGACCACCGAATGTTTTTTTGGACCTGGCCGATATTTAATATACGTGGTCGCGACGATGGTTCCATCCGGCAAGATCTCCAATCCGGAATAGCCCGTGTCCCAACCGGCATTGCTGTGCAACAGCTTAATCCGGTATTGCCCGGCCCGACCGTAAAACAGATCATCGAATGTACCCACCCATGCCACAAAATGACCGATCGTTTCCGAGCCGGCGGCAGTGTCACGGAAAACAGCGACAATCCGCCCGTCGGGGGTCATGACCATGTGGGGACGATGACCGGTCACATTCCAGGAGGCTTCCCGTGCGGCCGACCAGGTTTCGCCCCCGTCCTCACTGACAGCGAAAAGGGACTGTCCCGATCCGTTGTAACGCAAAAGCATGACCGCCCGCTGCCCGTCAGCAGAACGGATCACCGCCGGCTGCGCCCAGCGCGTCGGCACGTTCACCACCACTTTTTCCGGGGC
>JBFHEM010000132.1:0-3781 GCA_041584215.1 Tichowtungia sp.
GCCCGCCTGCGCTACTTCTTAAATCAGGCGGCGTCAGAGGCCGACATCAACGGTGACGGCGCGGTGAACTTCGCCGATTACGCCATCGTGCGTGCCAACTGGTATGTTTCCGGAAACGAACAGTAGACGAAAGAATGAGACGCTGTTCGATAGGTAAAAAGTCGGGGTCCGTGCTCCTCCTGTCCCTGTGGACGGGGTGGGCCGGCCCCTGCCTGCCCGACCGGGAGAGGCGGCTCTCCCGGCCGGGCATGTCTCAGTAGACCCTGCGTATACCCCGTCCAATTCCGGACGGGGTTTCGCATTTTCAGACACTCGCTCAAGTCGGGCCGGGCACCGCAGTTCATGCCGCCGCCGGGGCGGCACTGTCCGTGTCCGGTACGCCGGTGCTGGACGGTTGACTAAAGGTTTCTTCGCGCTGAGTCCGTGTTTGAACCGGCCGGCCTGCCGGAATACACCGCCTTCCTGACCGGCGACGCACCCGTCAGCCAAGGCTGATTTATGTGTCGCCGTAAGTTGTTGCAAATAAAATGACGAAGCCCGGAAAACCCAAACCCGAAAGAAAACCGAAATCAAAATATCGAACATTTTTGCCAAAGACATACGGTATTTCGGATTTTGTCATTCGTTTTTCTTTGGGTATTTGGGTGTTTCGTCATTATTTATTTATGTACAGCACGTTACCTTCCCGCGCGAATCAACCCTGCCCGTCAGCCTGTGTCGCAAAATATCCCTTGATTTTTTAATTTCCCCTGGATGCGCAGAGTACGCCGGATGGCGTAGGCGTTCTGCCGGGCAATACGATCCTGCGCCGGCTTTCCGGCGAAGCGCGCCGGGCCGCTGCGGGCCCGCCCCGCTGAACAATCGCCCGCCCGGCACATCCGCCGTTCCGGATTCGACCTGAACTGAAGCGCCGGCCCGGCGAAGATGACTGAATCACTCCCTTTTACGTACGAACTTGTGCGTATTCCCGGTTTCTTAAATTTCCTGTTAGATAAACGCCAATCTTTTGCCGGAATTGCGTCCAGGGTGGATGCAGCGGGCAAAACGGGGGCGTTAACCGAACAACGGAAGACAGAGAATGAAGAATTGGATCAGGAACATCATAACAGCTGCGGCCGCTCTGGCGGCGGGCAGCGCGCTGGCGGCAACCGTCAGTGTGCCGGGCGATTACGCCACAATCCAGGAGGCGATCAATAGTGCCGCGGTCGGCGACACGATCGAGGTGGCCGCCGGAACCTATGCAGAAAACGTGATCGTCAACAAACGGCTTCAGCTGATCGGCGCAGGATCCGACGCATCGGGCACCGTACTGGCATCGGCCAGCGGCCGGGCCCTGACGATCGCAGCGAACGGCGTTTCGGCAGATGAACCGATTTTGATCAAAGGAATCCGGATTGATGCCGATGAGACGGCCATCGAGCTCAACAACGGGATCAGCTATGCTCGCGTGGAAGATTGCCGGGTCTTTGGAGCCAATGTCGGCATCCGTTCCGGAACCGCTGCGAGTTTCAGCCATGTGAAGTTTGTCGGACTGGAGTTCAGTGGCAATAAGCAGGATGTTTTTGCTGCTCAGAGTTCATCTGCTCCCAGCATCGCCGATGACATTCTTTTCGCGGATTGCACATTCAGTGCATCGATGAAAGGAATCTACGTGGAGAAGTTCTCCAATGCGGTCATCACCAACTGCGCATTTAACAGCGTTGGCTCCGACAGCAGTTACAAGTGGGCGACTGCGATCGACATGAATCTGAAATACAGTGACTATTCCAATATCCTGATCACGGATTGTGTATTCTCCGATTGCGCCATCGGCGCGGAAGAGGGCTCGGCAATCGGTATTAAAGCGCGCGGCACAGGAACGGACACGAGCTATGCCAGTCGACCGGCAACCCTCCATGGAGTAACGATTACCGGGTGCACGATCACCGGAAACGAGCGCGGTATTCGGCTGGGTGAGCCCGGAAAGACCGGCATGACAGGACCCACGGGAGTGGTCATCGGCCAAAACGTGATCTACGGCAACCTGATTGCCTATGTGGGTGAAACCTCGGACGGCGGTGATCTCATTAACTTGACCACGGTATCTGCTGATGCCTCCGCAAACTATTTTGGCAGCGACACGCCCGAGCTGGACGTTCTGCTCAGCGGTCCGGTCGTGTGTGAATCCATCTACACCGACGAGGCCCTGACGCAACTGCTGTTTTTTGAAGTGTCTGTTGATGACGATTTCGATGCCGCGACTCCGGGCTGGGGCGAGAGCGCTTTTGCGACCGTGCAGGAAGGGGTCGATGCCACCGCCGCCGGCGGGACAGTGAATGTTGCCGCGGGTACCTATGCTGAACAGGTCGAGATCGACAGACCGCTGAATCTGATCGGCGCGGGTGCCGGCCAGACAGTGATCAAAGGGATTGCCGATATGCCGCTTTTCTTCGATACCGGCAAAGACAATTATCCGGTGGTTTACATTCACGGGACCGATGACGTGACGATCAGCGGTGTGACCGTAGACGGCGACAATCAGGGCAGCACCAACTACCGCTACCAGGGCATTGGGTTCTGGGATGCCGGAGGAACGGTGTCAAACTGCGCGGTGGTCAACGTGATGGACTCTGCATTCAGCGGCAACCAGCACGGCATCGGTATCTATGGCTACAACATTGCCGGTACCCGGCGCACTGTCGAAGTGCTCGATACAACGATCAGCGAATTCCAGAAAAACGCCATTGCACTCAGCGGATCGAATATGACCGCTGTCGTCAAAGGATGTACAGTCACCGGTGCAGGTTCAACCGAGGTGACCGCGCAGAACGGAATTCAGGTCGCGTACGGTGCTTCGGCGACGGTGGAGGGTAACACGGTTTCCGGGATCAGCTATTCCCCGGCAACCTGGACGGCCTGCGGGATCATGATCTACGGGGCTGCCGACGGTGCGATTGTCAGCGGAAACACGGTGGACGCACAGTCCGCCATCTATGTTCAGGACGCACCGGCCGCCGCAGTAACCGGCAATAAGCTGGAAAACAGCGGCGGACTGACCGACTGGGCGGTATTTATCTATCTGTCTGATGGGTCCGTCTTCTCCGGCAATGTCATTGCCGATTCCAATGAGTCCGGCCTGGATGTTTACAGTTCGGATGCTGTTTTGGTTGAAGACAATATCTTTACCGGTAACCTTTACGGTGTGGGCGTCGGAGGCGGAGCACAGGCGGCTGTGGTTCGCAACAATGTGTTTGCCGGGAATGATCAGGGGTTGATTGTGGAGGCGGACAGTTCCGCCGCCGCGACCCGCAACTACTGGGGCGCGGAAAAACCGGACTTTGATGCGCTGGTCGACGGTGACGCAGCCGTCAGTCCCTGGTGGGCCGACGAAGCGATGACGCTGCTGAGATATGCGGACAATTCGTCCTTTGCCGAAGACCTGAACGTTGAGTCGGGCGAAAACGTGACCGTCGGCGGAACCATGAGTGTTTCCAACGGCGCGGCCGTTACCGTCAACAACGGAACGCTGAAAGCGGATTCGCTGGATCTGAAAACCGGCTCCTCCCTGGTGGTGATCAACGGGAAGCTGCAGCTGACCGGACAGAACGGGCAGCCGACCACCCTGGCCGGAACATTTACCATCTTCGACAGCTGGGGCAGCGTCTACTTTGATGCCGACACCGAGCTGAGCGGCGATACCATTGCGCTGGTCTCCCACCTGGTCTTCGCCGACGGCGTCGAACTGGCGGTTTCCGGCAGCCTCGTTCTTGACGGCTGCGTGCTCGAAGCCGCGAACGGCAGC
>JBFHEM010000133.1:0-3747 GCA_041584215.1 Tichowtungia sp.
CGCCAGCCGGCTGTAGCTGCGCACCCACTCCTGAAAACTTCCATAGCTTGGAATCGCCGGCTGGAATTTTTCGGCAGGAAGGCAGTTTCCTTTCAGTCCCGGCTTGGCCAGCGCCCACGTGGCCGGTTTTTCAAAAAACGTGCCGGCGAGCCGCCCCTTCATTCGGTCCGGGAACTGAAACGGGATGTGCGGCGACTTCAGCCCGACGATCAAACAGAACGGCTGGTCGCCCCCGCTCCAGTTCAGAATGCGTTCCGCCGCCAGCTCCGCCAGCCGGTCATCGGTAAATCCGTGTCCTTCGGTTTTCTCGCCGTTCACCCAAAGCGGCTGATCGTGAAAATTCCCGACAAACGGGAACCCGATCCACTCATCGAATCCCGGCTTCGGCTGCTCGTCTTCCCCGAGGTGCAGTTTGCCGATATAGGCCGTGCGATACCCCGCCGCTTTCAGCTGTTCCGCGAACGTGTGCTGGGTGCGAAGAAACGAATTGTTCTGCCAGATGATTTCCGGAGCGGAAGCCCGGTGCGCGTAGCGCCCCGTCAGAATCGAGGCGCGCGACGGCGAGCAGACGCCGGAACAGGCAAAGGCATTTTCAAATGAAATTCCCTCCGCCGCCATCCGGTCGAGGTTCGGCGTCTGCATAAACGGGGCGCCCTTGTGTCCCATCCAATCCGCACGGTGATCGTCGGCAATAATCAAAACCACATTGGGCCTGGCCGCAGTTTCCGCCCGGCAGCTTACGGTCGCCAGCATAGCCATCGAACCGGCAATTTTCAGAACAGGATTCATCGCCTTCCCTCCAGGCTTGTTTGAATAGAACCTGCCACCTGCGAACCAAGCTTTCGGATTCCGGGATCCGCATAATGCACGTCGCCGGGCGCCATGAAATAATCAGCGGGGAATGACGCGCTCAACGCATACAAATCGTCGACCTCGATGCCGTGCTTGCGCATGATTTCCAGCGCCGCCTGATTATACTTCACTTCATCACCGACAAAACGCCCCGGCTCACCTTCCGGAACAACCGTTATCGGTGCCCAGATCAGTTTCGCCCCGGTCTGTTTCAGACGAACAACCAGTTTTTCGAGATTGGCTTTATATTGAGCCAGCGGCACGGACAGCTTGCCTCCAATTTTATCGCGCCCACCATAAATGTTAGTCACTTTCGGGTTCCGGTAACACAGATCGTGCAGCCCCCAGTTGAAATGAATGACGTCCCAATGGTTTGTTCCCAACCACTGGTCAATGCCTTTCAGCCCGACTTCCGTCGAACCGCAATTAATCGGCTTTTTCTGTTTTTTGTCATATGGACGGACAACATTGGCAATCCCCTGGAGTTGCTCTCGAACATCCGGCGTATACTGAATCGAAATGGAATCGCCGATCAGCAATACATTCGGCAGCGCTGAATCCAGCGAAACGTCATCATATGCCGTCAATGCCTGCGGCGGAGTATACGGCGCATCCCGAGCCCCTTCCGGCAAATCCCAGAATGCGCCATAATCGCGGTTCGGATCCGTGACAATCCGCCGCGCATCTTCTGCCTGCCTGAATTCCAACGAGTCATACTCTCTGTTATGACAGTCCGTACGCCAGTGAACCGCCGCGTCATAATCCGGATTTTTCGCAGGCATCTGAGCCCCGATACTGAGCAAATGATCATTCAGCATTTTCTTCAACCGCGCCGCCACTTCCGGATGCGTTGATGTCAGATTGCGACTTTCACGAATGTCCTCCGCCAAATTAAACAGTTCGAGTTGTCCGTCTTCGTAGTGCTCAACCAGCTTCCAGTCGCCGCAGCGCACCGCGCCGTGCGGCGGCACGGATTGATAATGAGGATAGTGCCAGTAAAGACAATTGCGATCCAAGGTCTCTCTTTTCAACAGCGGCAGCAGGCCTTGACCATCCAAATGCTGTTCCGGCCGCAAAGGCTGTCCGGCCATTTCCAGAAATGTCGGATAGAGATCGTTGCTGATCACCGGTTCATTGCACACCGTTCCGGCCTGCGAAACGCCCGGCCAGCGGATCAACAGCGGCACCCGGATTCCGCCTTCATACAAAATGGATTTTCCGCCGCGACAGGGCCGGTTGCTCGTTGCGGTAATATTTTTCTTCAGCTCCTTGTCATATACATTGCTTAACCCGCCGTTGTCCGAAAAGAATACGACCGCCGTGTTCTGTTCCAGCCCCAGTTCTTTGATTTTTGAGAGAACCCGCCCGACGCTCCAGTCCAACCGCTCGACCATCGCCGCATACACCGGATTGTTCTGACCGGTCGCCCCCGGAGTTTTTGCGCGATATTTTGCAATCAGATCCTCTTTCTCATGCAGAGGAACATGAACCGTTCCGTGCGAAAGAGTCAGCAGAAACGGTTCATCCCGATGCCCCTCCATAAATTGTTCTGCCGCTTCCGTGTAAGACCGGACAAACCAGGGATCCTGCATATCCGGATTCGACCACGCATCGCGCGCGGCAGTCACCGTGTCAAAACCATGCTCAGAAGGATCGCGGCTTCCGACATGCCATTTGCCGATATGGCAGGTTGCGAACCCGGCCTCACGAAGTGCCTCAGCGTATGTAACTTCGTCATCGCGCAGATATTTAATCCAGTCCTTCGGATGACTCAACTGCGCCTTCGGGCATTCCTGCCCCGGAATATAGGCTGTCAAATGAAGGCGCGCCGGATAGCGGCCGGTCAGAATGCTGGCGCGCGTCGGCGAACAGACCGGATGCGCCGAATACGCCTCTGTAAAACGCATGCTTTCAGCCGCGAAACGATCCAAATTAGGCGTTTCGTAATAGTCGCTGCCGTAGCAGCCGAGATCTTTGATCCCCAGATCATCGGCCAGAATGAAAACAATATTCCGAACAGCCGCAGGTTCCGCGGCTTCAACGCGAGGCACCAAAGCAGCTGCCAGCGCAACGGCCCATTTCATTACCCACTTTTTATTCATCATGTCCTGTCCTCTATTTGCTCCGCTCTTCCGATTCGGTTCATTCCGCCCGGATGCGGATAAACTTCTGTTCAAATTCTGTCGGGATGCGATTGGTGACCACATCCATTTCAGCATTGCAGGTTCCCGCCCCCACGACGGAGCAGCCGGGGCAGTTGGCCCATCTTCCAAAAATCAGATTGGTATTATATTCCAGCGAATAGTGAAGGCCGCTATCGAGCGCCGAACGCCGATAACAGACATATTCCAGCGCATTGGAGCCGCCGACGGCAACGACGGCGCCTTCAGGCTGCAAACCAACATCCATCCCGTCGGCAGGATCCCCGCCGAAGGAATATTCGCAGAAGTTGCTATAATGGTCTCCGTCGGGATCCGCAGAGGGGGCCTCCGCACCAGCCCCGTACGCGCCCGGCAACCCGTGCAAAACGGCCCAGGCATCGTAGCCCCCTCTGAGCCGCCCCTCCACAATGAGATTGTCGAATATCGCCGAGGTCGAACCGGGATCGCCATCGTGGAACCAGGCCAGCATCAGTCTGTTTTCCTCTTCCTGTGTTCCGGTGTAGGACATCTGACCGGATCCGAAATCATAGTCGACCCCGTTAAAGGAGGCCGAGACAGTATGGCCATCCGTAAATTCAACAGCCAGCGATTCACAGCCCCCCGTCATCAATGAGGTGACATCCATGGAGCCGACTTGCACGCCGTTATCATAAAGTTTCAGCATTTTCGCTGCGTATCGTACATCCAGACGGAAACTGTATCCTGTATTTGCTGATGTTCCATCTGCGGCCGC
>JBFHEM010000134.1:0-3583 GCA_041584215.1 Tichowtungia sp.
AGCAAATCGGCGACATTCCAGGACTCCCACTCGAGAACTTCGCGCATCTGCCCGTCTTTTCGACTGCGGCCTGTTGCGGTTCGAACCGTTTTCCCGTCAACCTGAAGATTGATGCAGGTCTCTCCGGGGTGATGGCCGCCGCCGATTAAAAAGCTGATGTGACTGCGTTCAATCGTAAACGCCGGAGATGTCAATGTTCCGGTTGGGCCATCCCCGCCGAGATATGTATTCACGAGGCCGCGGCCCCGCTGGCCGGCAACCTTGTTGGGCGGGGACACATCGGCAACGGCCGGCCGCTGGCCGAAAGCGCGGCCCTCCACCTGCCAGTCGCCATACGTTTCTCCTTCGAAATCGGCAATCACCAAGGCATCGGGATCATCCACGCCCCGGACTTCCTTCACAGCGGATTTACCGCCCGCAACGGAGTCTTGCGGAATCCACCGTTTAAGGTCCGCGATCACACCCGCAGACTCCGACCTCCCGGCAAGGTTGGTGATGTTCCACGGATCACTGTCCGCATACAGCTCCTCCGTTCCGTCCGCATAGCAGATATACCGGTGGGTCTTCGACCGAACCGCATGGTTCCCTCTCAACCAGGTCATCAGCGCCGGTTGCTCCCATTCCAGGCCCGGATCTTTCAACAGCGGAACCAGACTCGTTCCGTCCAGCTCAGCAGGACAGTCAATCCCCGCCAATTCGACCAGGGTCGGATAGATATCGACCAGACTGACGGGTTGCTCACAGCGCGAACCGGGCTCGGTGATGCCGGGAGCGACGATAATGAACGGCACATGGTTCGCCTTTTCCCAAAGCGTAAACTTCACGCAGTGGTTTTTGTCGCCGAGATGGTAGCCGTGGTCAGACCACAGTACGATGATGGTGTCGTCCGCACGCCCGGTGGCATCGAGCTGATCCAGCAGCCGTCCGACCATTTGATCCGCATAATCTGCGCCCGCCTGATAACACTGAACCATTCTCTTGAGGCTCCCCGGATCACCCGGTTCTTTCCGGGAAGTGTTTTCCCATATAAACGATTCGGTTTTTGTGAAATCCCGTCCCGCCAGTGGAACATCATCCAGATCGTCCGGCGGCATCAGCGGCATGGACAGGGTTTCCATCGGATAGCGCGCAAAGCATTCAGAGGGCGCCCAGAAGGGAAGATGCGGCCGGAAAATACCCGCCGCCAGAAACAGCGGCTTTTCTCCGGCATGCTCCGCCATCACCCGGTTCGCATACTCAACGGTATACTCATCGGTCTGTTTCGGCACATTGTGCTCCCCCCAGTCCCAACCGGTTTTCCAAAGACTGCCGACCTTTTTTCCCATGGCCTGGGTGTAGCCATTGTAATTCCGGTCCGGCTTGAAGGAATGGATTTTCAGTTCCTGAAATTCATCAAACGACGGCGCGTCTTTGCGATCGGCTCCGGCCGGCCCGTGATGGAAGATTTTTCCAGCCCCCAGCGCGTCGTATCCGTTTTGACTGAAACAGCGCGGCAGGGTCAGCGCATTCGGCACCAAACGGGCCCAGGGGTCGCCATTGCCATACACCTTGCTCGTCTCCGGGCGCAATCCCGTGATAATCGAGGCACGGGACGGATTACAGGCGGCGGCCGTACAGTAGGCCCGCGTGAAGAAACAACCGCGCGCGGCCAGCCGCTCCAGGTTCGGGGTCTGAATCGGATTGCTCTTATCGAACAGCGTGATCCAGTCGTTCATGTCGTCAAGGGCAATAAACAGTACATCCGGCTTCGGTGAAGAGGTATCCGCCGCTGAAACAGGCAGTAAACCGCTCAGCAACATTCCTGCGAGCAGGCAGTTTGTGTATCTTCCGATCTTCATATTCACATTTTCCCAGTTAACTTTCAGTTCCCCGCTGCTCACAGCGCTCTTTCCAACAATTACTAAAAGAAGATACCGCTACCCAACCCGGCTGTCACCTAGAGGAATCTACAGGCAGTCCCTCAATATGGAATACAGGATGGCTGGAAGACTGGATAATTGGAAAATACGGCAAAAACCTGCAGCTGCAACCGCGGCTCGCGCATCATTCGGGGCACTTCGCGGGCGTTACCGCCCGGGCCAGCCTGTCTGCCGAGGCCCGGCTCGATGCGTGCACAGACAGGCTGGAAGCCTGTCCTACGTTGGAAAACGCATGCCGCTGATCACATCCCGGCAGACGGCTCTGCGAGACAGCGCTTCAGCAGATCGAGCATCTGCTCCGCGCGCGGCCCGTATTCCGGATTGTTCAACAGGTTCTGCGTCTCGTCCTCCGCGGGATTGGACTCCAGATTAAACAGAAATTTGGCTTTCAGGTTTTTGAGGTCTTTCCCGTAGACGTGCAGTTTCCACGGGCCCTGACGGAGCGCCGCTTTTCCGGTCTGGGAATAGTGTACCAGCACCGCATGACCTTTTGC
The DNA here is from genome assembly GCA_041584215.1 of Tichowtungia sp. GTDB lineage: Bacteria > Verrucomicrobiota > Kiritimatiellia > Kiritimatiellales > Tichowtungiaceae > Tichowtungia. Next base: position 2,414 of record JBFHEM010000134.1, read on the forward strand.
TCCCCGCTCCTGCCTGAACAGCGGCAGCAGGCTGATTGAATCCATCACCTGATCGCGGGAAATCTCCTGGCCAGTCACCGCGGCCAGGGTCGCCACGATATCCAGCGCACTGATTGTTTCCGCCGAACGCGTGCCCGGCTCGATCACGCCCGGCCACGATGCGACAAACGGAATCCGGTGCCCGCCCTCCAAAACAGCGCCTTTGAGGCCCGACCAGCCGTCCGTCGGATCGTGCCCGCGCTCTGCGGCCTGCGGATCGGGTGCGACCCCGCCGTTGTCGGAGGTAAAGATGAACAGCGTGTTTTCATAGATGCCCGCTTCTTTCAGCTCCCGGATCAGCATACCCACCTGCACATCGAGCTCTTTGACCATATCGCCGTGCGCGCCGGGCGTGGCGCCCGCAATCTGGTTTCCGTCCAGCTCCGCGGGCGGCGTGTGCGGAATGTGGACCGCCTGCGAGCAGTAATAAATGAAGAACGGCTGTTTTGGAGACGTGCCGACCTGCTTGCGGATGTAGGCCCGCGCCTTTTCAACCAGCATCGGCCCGGCCCGGGTCGGGTCCCAGTTCGAATCGCCGATCTGCGCCAGATCGTTGTGCTTGCGCGACATCTCATAGCCATTCTGTTCCGGCCCGATCATTTTCCAGGCAGAGTCCGGCTTCAACGGCATCCACGAACCGTTTTCATAAAATGCGAAGGGATGGTTCTGAATGCCGCTCGGCAGCTCGAAGGAATAATCAAACCCCCACTGGTTCGGCCCGTTGGTCCGCCGGGCGAGATCATATTTTTTATAGCGCTCTTTCCAGGCAAACGTCGTCTCCGAATCCACCGTCTTAAAGTCGCCGCCCATGCCCGATTTACCGAAGAAGGCCGTGGCATAGCCGGCCTGCTTCGCAAGCCGGGCGCCGGTGACAGAGCGGGGATTCAGGCCGGTCTTTTCCCACGGGGCCCAGACGCCGTAGGGCTTGCAGTTGCGGTAGGAATAATTTCCGGTCAGCATGCCGAAGCGGCTCGGCGCACACAGCGGGGCGGCGGAGTGCGCGTCGTCAAACCGCATCCCCTCGGCAATCAGCCGGTCGATGTTCGGCGTGGGAATCACCGCCTCCGCACCGGTCCGCCGGCGATGATAGAACCCGATATCGCCCGGCCCAAGATCGTCCGCCACCACCAC
>JBFHEM010000135.1:0-3499 GCA_041584215.1 Tichowtungia sp.
AGATTAAGATTCGCCGCGTTGTTGTCCTTATCAATCGTGGCGCAGAACCCCGACAGCGAAAAAGCAAGGATCGCAAGAGAGACGAACCAAACCGGACCGCAACCCCGATTTATTCCGGGCATTGAACACAACGGCGTGAATGGTATGATTCTCATATTTCTATTCTCCCGTTATTTCTCTGTTCTCAAATGGTCCGGCACGATCGAAAGCTGAGGAAGAAAGATTTCCATCACTACCGGGTCTGGTCCTTCAAATAATACTCGAACCATCCCAGCTCCTGTCCGTTCGGCGCAGCGGACGGCAGACCTTTGGGCTGAAGTTCATCGCACCATATTGAAAGATCCTGTTTCATGCGTTCAGCCGTTTCCGGACAGCTGGCGATCAGATTGTGCTTTTCCTTCAAGTCGTCCTTCAGATTCACGAGATATTCCCGCCCATCGCTGAGGATAAAATATTTCATATCGCCCTGCCGGATGGCGGCCTGATTCCAGAAACGCCAGTAAAGCGTGCGCGGCTCCATTTTTTTGCCGGCCAGAAAGGGCACGATATCAACGCCGTCGAACTCCGCGGGAACCGGCTGGCCGGCGGCGGCGAGGCAGGTTGGCGCAATATCGAGCGAGCTGACCGGCTCGTCATACATCTGCCCCTTCGGCAGCCGGGCCGGCCAGGAGACTAAAAACGGCACGCGAATACCGCCTTCCATCAGCATACCCTTTTCCCCCGTGAGCGGCCCGTTGTTCGATCCGTCCCAGGCCCCCGCATAATCGGTGACCGGAAGAATATCGTTCATGTGCCCGCCTTTCCCCTGCTGCGCACCGAGCGGCGCGCCGTTGTCGGCAAGGTAAAAAATGATCGTGTCCTGATCCAGCTGATAGCCCGACAGCTTTTTGCGGATGGCCCCCACGCCATCATCCATGGCGGCCATCATGGCCAGCGCATAGCGGCGGCGTTCCGGCATCTCGCCGGGGAAGCGCGACAGATATTTTTCGGTGGCGACCAGCGGCATATGCGGCGCGTAGTAACACAGGTACAGGAAAAAAGGCTGTTCGTGGTTGCGGTCGATGAAGGCCAGGGCGGCATCCGTCTGAACGTCAATCCGGTATTCGCTTTCCGGAAAGGTTTTGTGTTCCCCCGTGCGTTTAAGGTCCTTGCCCTGCCGGTCGAAGTTGCGCCAATAGTGGTCGATCTCCCCCGAAAAGAAATCATCAAAGCCCTGCCTGCCGGACTGGTATTTCGCGATCAATTCCCACGGCAGGTTCACGATACTCTGATTGTCACGCTGTTCAATCAGTCCGGGATGTTCGCGTTCCGCCCAGGGCACGCAGACATGATTCGGCTCCAGATGCCACTTGCCGACATGACCGGTCACATAGCCCGCTTCTTGCATGCGTTCGGCAAGGGTCACCTCTTCCAGCGGAAGCGGCCCGTCGGGAATGGTATCAAATCCGATGCGCTGGTTGTGGCGCCCCATCATGAGACCGGCGCGCGACGGCGCGCACTGCGGCGAGGTGACATACCCCTCCGTGCAGATCACTCCATCCTGCGCAAGCGCATCGATATACGGCGTTTTCAGATCCTTCGATTGGTTGCAGGCCCCGAGGTCCCCGTACCCCATATCGTCAACCAGGATCACAATCACATTCGGTTTCGACGAGCTCACCGCCGGCGGAGTTTCCGCCGCACCGGCCAGACCGGCAACCAGCACGGCGCCCGCAAGCAGAACGGGCAATACCTGTCTCGTCTTCATATCGAACTCCTTGGCGATGAAAAAAATCAGCTTCAAACCATGCCAGAAACTCGTTTCAAGCCCCACTGTAAACATCATCTTTTTTTTGTTTTCCCCATTCGCCGCATTCAAACTATTCCGGAATCAGAAGGTGTTGAGCGCACCGCTCGCCGCGGCGTTTTCGAGCTGCGTGCCGTTTTCATAGCCCGCAATCCGCATGCTTGAATCCTTGGCCGCCGGCCTCCAGGCTCATAAAACCGTTCACGACGCCTCGTGACGCAATCAACCCGCACCGGCCAGCCACTTCTTCTTCAAATTTGGCGATCCCGTTAAATCCGCGATTGTGCTCACCAGCCTACCTCATCGTTTCGTAACCGCAATAGACTATTCTTGACTCTTGTCGGATGGGAACGAGGGGTGCGTCTTTAACCGCTGATTTCGGGAACGAGGATTTTTCCAGACATTGGAAAAACATCTGTTTCCTGATGCAGTCAGTTTCCAATGCCTGGAAGTCGCCGCTATATCTGGTTCCACTGCTTGAGTTACTGCTTCTGTCCGGGGGTTGTCAGAATTTTTTTGAGGACGTCGTAATAATAGCGCGGGTTGCCAGGATCCGGATAGATGTTGCATTCGCGCCGGGAGGCGGAGGTATCGGCGATGCCCCAGAAAATGCTGTCGCAGGTGTCATCGTAGGATCCGTAGATGCTGTATTCACTGGCGTCTTTTACCCACCGAACTTCTTTCGCCCACTGCTTTGCATCGATTTTGTGCCAGGTCGAAGGATGCACCCCGCCGTTGGGCGATGTGTAGCGCACGCTTCCGGACTTGTTCTGCCATTTGCTGCGATAGCCCCAGCCGTCGGACTCCACCGTGTCGTTAATGACTCCGTTAATCTGCATCGTCCCGAGGTGGAATTTTTCCAGATACGCTTTGTCCTCCGGCGCGGCTTCGGCCATATCTCTCCAGAAAGATTTGGCAGGGGTGAAGATCAGCAGAACCGGCCGGTCGTCCCCGAACCCGTACCGCCGGTATTCCGGCTTTTGAGCCCACCCATGCCAGATTTTTTCCGCGACATCATTCCAAAAATCAACATGACGCTGCGTGATCCTGTTTTCTGCCACGACCGGCGCCGACAACCCGCCGCCGATATGAAGAAAGAACTGCATCTGTTTCTCACGGCAAACCTGCGCGACGTTGTCCACCATCGGTTCAAATTCGCCCCACAGCCTCAACCACTGCGACGGATTGGTCATATCGACGATCACGCTCTGAATTCCGGCGTCCTTGATCTTCTGCAGAATATCGCGCACCTGATTGATGTCGCCGTAATCATGATTTGCAATAAACTCGCCGTTGACCTCAAAGGTCACGCCCTTATTTTCACTGCGGCAGCAGATCAGGATGTGAGCGCACGGATGCCCCGCGAACCCCTGCAGGGAAAGCAGCAACACCATCACACCAAACCAAAACTTTTTCATATCAAAACTCATTTCCACAGGAGCGGGGGCTTGCCCGCCCCCATTCCTTTTCATTCGAAGGGGACAGGAATGTCCCCTCCAGCTTGTTGATAAACCCATCAAACACATGGAAAACCTCTTCAGGATCAATTTTGGTCAGAATAATTTCATAATTCACTGTCACTGAATGGGTAATCATTCTGACCTTAATTATTCTGACTCTACTCTTTTTGCCCGCTAATCGGTCCGTTGAACAGGAATAGAAGTTTATCACCAGTCTGAGGGGGACAGGAATGTCCCCGCTCCGTTTTTGGCA
>JBFHEM010000136.1:0-3496 GCA_041584215.1 Tichowtungia sp.
CGGACGTCCGCGCAACCTTTGGCGCGAACCTGCCGTTTGTTCTTAACAAAATATCACTCAACCAGATCGAAGGAACGGTGAACACGAACAAGCTGGTTCAGTGGCCGATGGTGATGGCCGCGCAGGATGCGGTGGCCGCCGCCGACCCGAAGGTTGTGGCCACAGAAACCGGGGGAGCAAACTACGAGGTTTCGACCGGACTGGCTGAAGGGCAGTATCATTACACAACCGCTTCGCTGCTGCAGATCGGCGATGATCTGGCCCGTGCGCTGGTGTCGGTCTGCGGCGTTGATTCGGATGAGGACTGAATTCTGGATTTGGAGGAAAACGACTGAGCGCCCGGCACGCGGGCCCGGCTGATCCGCCATTGCGAATTAAAAAGGTGAAGCGCGCCCTCCGGGCGCGTTTTCCAATCATTGGAAACAGGGTTCCGGCGTCTTCAGCAGCAGGTCTGTGCCGCGTCGCCGGAATTGTGGCGGTAAAAGCTGGGAGAGAGGCCGCGTTTCCGTTTGAAGAGCGCTGAAAAGTGGTTTTGATTTTTAAAGCCGAGTTCTTCAGAGATTTCCCGGACGGACAGCTCGGAATGCTCCAGTAATTCAGCGGCCTTTTCCATGCGGCGGTTGAGATGGTATGCAGAGGGGGATTCCCCGGTTTTCTCCCTGAAAATTTTGCGGAACCACGACGGGCTGACATACAGGTTTTTTGCCAGTTCCTCTACGCGGATGACCGTGCACAGATGAGTGTCGATGTACGTTTTTGCCTGACTGATCGTCGTGTTAATAAAAGCATCGCTCGGACGGTGGCCGGTTCTGCGCAGCCTTTGGCTCAGGTCCCGGGAACCCTCTTTCAGGGTTTTTGCGATGCGGCTGAAATCGCGGATCGGCAGCTGTGAAGAGGGGCCGGTGACCCAGATCGAGGCAATGACTTCTCTCGTTTCGCTGAAGACGGGAACCCCGATGCAATGGCATCCTTCGATCTGTTCTGATACATCAATCGCATATCCGTTGGTGGCTGCATGTTTCAGCTCGGCTTTGAAGTCTTCTATGCCGGTGATCGTGCTGGGGGTGTATCGCTTCAGATCCAGCTGTGCGAGTAGAGTCTGTTGTTCGTCCGGGGGCAGGTACGCCAGCAGCACTTTCCCCGGTGCAGAGGCATGGAGCGGGAATCGGTATCCTTTTGCGACTCGGAAAGAGAACCCGTCCGCCCGGTCAGCTGATGCAAACACGGTCCCGGTCATCCTGTCCTCTGTCAGGCCGCCCAGCAGAACGGTTTCCCCCAGCTTTTCATTTAATATTTGCAGGATGTCGATTGCCTTGACGGCAAGTTCTTTGGTGGCCATTGCCCATTCTCCATATTAAAATGCGTTCCTGACGGCTGTGCTGAATCGAATTGTACATATAAAAATGGCGACATGAGTATATATTTATCTGATTTTATAGCTTATCCTGAATTATCTATTGGAAGTGGCGCAATAAACAAAACGGGAGGCCGATTATGAAGCAAGCGGCATGTGCAGTGGTCGCGGTAACGATGAGCTGGTGTTTCTCAGCCCGGGCAGCAGACGGAACCTGGAACCAGGCGGGCTTGGGGAATACCTACCTGTGGGCCGATTCGACCAACTGGGTCGATGGCATCATCGCGGACGGCACCAATGCATTCGCGCACTTCGACGCGGTGGATGCGGAGGCGTCGCAGTTCATGGATTTGGGCGGTGCCGGCTGGACAGTCGGCCATATGAAATTCACCGACCTCACCCCAAGCTCCGGCTTTTGGGGGTTCAAAAACGGCACCCTGAATCTGGCAGTGACATCCGGGCTTCCGACGATCGAAGTCAGCGATGCGGTCCGGGATGTGGGGATCGAAGCGACGGTCACGCTGACAGGGGATTTTCAAAAGACCGGTGCCGGTCAGCTGTTTTTAAAAAATTTCCCGACGGGTTCGGTTGATGTGGTCGAGGGAGAGGTGGTGTATAACTGGAATGCAAACAACACAAAGTTCACAACACAGTCGATCTCCGGTGCAGGAGACGTTCGATTGATGGGGCAGGCAAACGGTTATTATTCTTTTTTTCCGGGTACTTACACCGGGACACTCAGTTATACCGGGCGCACTGTTGTCCAGCTGACACCCGGCAGCGCGGACTGGTGGAAAGGTGTTTTGTGGCTCGAGATTGATGATGTGCTTCCCCACGCGTCGCAACTGCAGATCCCGTCCGGGAAAATCTATATGCGCAACCAGCACACAACCGGCATTACGGTGGCCGGCCTGACCGGCAATGCCGGCACCTATATCACAACCGACCGGGCTCAGATCCAGAAGCTCACGGTGGATGTCGCGTCCGGCGTGAGCTGTTCCTATTACGGGGTTATCGGAGCGGACGGAACCGGCGTCGGAAACACCAATATTCTTTTCATCAAGACCGGAGACGGGACACAAACCCTGGCCGGCACCAACACCTATGCCCGCGGAACAACGGTCTCTGCAGGCACGCTGGTCGGGAATTTGGACAGCGCGTTTGGAAGCGGAGACATCACCGTTGCCGATGGCGCCGCGCTGGTTCTTACAAACGGGGTCCTGAACGACTATATCGATGATCAGGCGGCGTTGATCTTAAATGCTTCGTCCGTATTAACACTGGGTTTTGCCGGCACGGACATCGTCGGCGGGTTGTCTCTCGATGGGGGAAATACAATGCTGACCGCCGGTATGTACAGTGCTTCGGCCCTGAGTGCGCTGGGAGGCGGGACCTGTGAGGGGAGCGGGATCATTCAGATCGGTGTCGGCAATGCATACGATGCATGGGCCGTCCGCTATGGGCTGGCAGGCGGAAAGACCGATGACGATGACAACGACGGCCTGCTCAATATCTGTGAATATGCGCTGAACGGCAATCCGACCAATGCGGCGGATCGGGGAACATCTCCTGTTTTTGAACTCATGGAGATCGATGGATCCAGCTGGGCGCAATATGTCTATCCGCAGTTGCACGATCCGAACTGCGGGGTGACTTATTCTCTCGAAATTACGGATAATCTGTTGTCTCCTGCGTGGACCAACGCGGGCTGTGAAGTCACGGGAACCAATGTGACAGGCGGCACGCTGGATTTTGTTACAAATCTTACGGACGCAGTCAGCAGTCAGAAATTCCTGCGGTTGATCCTGGAGTGAGTCGATCTGCCGCCGACGAATGAAGCCGGCCGGAAAGCAGCATGAAGAAAATGAAAAAAAATTTGAAGCCCCGTTTTTCCGATGCCGTTTCAGCCATTTCGGTCGCGGTGATGACGTTGGTTTTTCACTTTCCCGCGGCGGCTCAAACGGCACCGTTTGGTTCGTCATACAACATGACGGGCGGCCCGTTGGAAACAGAGTCGAATGCGGCCTACAGTCAATGGCCGCTGACGGTGGAATGCCGGGTGAAGCTCGACGGGAATGATGGGTTTAACATACTTCTTGCGAATGAGACGAAAAAGTCGCCGCGGCACTGGGAGTTGTTTAC
>JBFHEM010000137.1:0-3470 GCA_041584215.1 Tichowtungia sp.
CATAAAAGGATGGGTTTTATCACAACCGATACAGCGACTGCTTACATAACGAGGCGGCGGATGAACAGTGTCGCGCCACCGAAAAATGCAAAGAGCCCGAGCGTGGCCGGTTCCGGGATGACAGAGACGTTGTCCACATGATAGCCAACAGATGATGAGCTCCCTTCAAATTGTATGGCCCCAACCCCGGAAAAGCCGGCGTTCTGAGCTCCACTCAACCCGGTAACCGTGGTGCCGTTTACGGTTAGGTCGTAATCCAGCGCAGTATCTGCGTAGCTGTTAAATGTGACACGTAAGGAGTTAACAGCACTGAAATCAACCAGGCTTTCAAGACCCACTACGCCTGCCCAGCTGCCACCGCTATAGATTTGAACGTCACCATCGCCGTCGTCATCAGCATCAACGATGCGCATGTTCCACCGATTACCCGTGACATCTGCTTGATCGAAGACAAGAAAATTGAGCCCGCGATTTCCGGCACCGCCAGGATCGGCCATCGTGAACTCGAAGCTCGCTGTGACTGAATCGGTGAAAATCTTACCAAACCCCTGTTGTAATCTGTTAAAGGAACCAACGATCATACCGGCGTCATAGGAGCCTGCAATCGGGCTGGCAGAGTTAATCACCGCCCCCTCGCTAAGCACAGTCCACCCCGTAAAATCACCCGTCTCGAAATCACCATTATTGACCACATTCGCGTACGAAACGGTACCCATGCCCACCATCACCACGGCCATCATTATTTTCTTCATTTTTCACCTTTTGAGTCAATTCAACAGAACGTACTTGATATTGTTCCCGTCACAGAAGTTGACACAAAAAAATTCATATTTATTCATGCCTCCAAACTTTGGAGTTTTTTCAGCCAGGTAAACTTTTTGATGTGTCATTGTTCCGCTGTGCGACAATATCTAATCATAACGGCATAAGCCGATAAGAATTAATGAACGACCTGGATTTAATAATGAGTGCGCGGGCGGGCAATCTGGATGCATTTTCAGAATTGGTAAAACGCTACCAGGGAAATGTGCGCGCCTGCCTCGCGGTGCGGCTGTACAGCAAGCACGAGGCCGAAGACCTGGCTCAGGAGGCTTTTATCGTCGCATTCCGCAAATTGGATGAATTCGATGAGCAAAAGGCGTTCGGACCCTGGATTCGGGCGATTGCATTCAATCTGCTGCGCAACTATTGGCGGAAGCACAAAGCCATATCGATGGGCGGATCGGAAGAACTGGAAACACTGATCGACGAGGAGATCGGCCTTCGCTATTCGGAAAAGAATGAAAGCGATGCGCTGACATCTTTGAAACGGTGCATCGAAAAACTGGACGAGCCGATGCGCAACCTGCTGAACCTGCGCTACCACGAAGAGCTTTCCGTGGCGGATTTGACAAAAAAAATGAATGTACGGCATTCGACCATGACGATGCGGCTGCACCGGATGCGCGACCAGTTGCGCCTCTGTATTGAGAGTACGAGCTATGAATAAAGACGTGGAAAAGCTGATGGCCGCCTATCTGGCCGGCGGGAACGTGGCCGATGAACTTCTGCAGGCCTGCCGGAACCGCCCGGAACTATTGAAGGAACTGGCCGGGCTCGTGGCGATTGATCGCCTGCTGAGCTTCCATGCCGATGAGGAAAATGAAAAAGTTTTTGCTGCAGAGGTGAGGCAGCGGCTGACCAACGGGGACGATGATTCGTTTGTCCGCGACGTTCAGGCGCAACTGAAAAAAGGCCAGCGAAAGAAGATCGTTCGTTTTGTGCAGTATGCAACGGCCGCCTCTCTGGCCATCGCTGCCCTCTACTTTTTTCAACCCTTGGAAGACGATCTTGCCAAACTGACCACCTCGACAGACGCAGCATGGGAATCGCAAAGGCTTGAACCGGGTGATTCGCTGAGCAAAGGGATTTACAAGCTGACCGGCGGCTATTCCGAGATCACCCTCAACAATGGCGTCCGACTGATTCTAGAGGCGCCTATCGAACTCGAAATCGAGTCGGAAGATCTGGTACGGGTCAACCACGGGCGTCTCGTGGCGCGGGTTCCCAAACCGGCCATCGGGTTCACCGTACTGACGCCTAACTCGGAAGTGGTGGATCTGGGAACCGAATTCGGAGTTTCCGTTGGTAACAACGGTACATCGGAAGTTCATGTGCTTGACGGTGAGGTCAAAGCAAGGCCGCTGAAACAAAAAGAGTTCTCTAACCTGGTGAAGGACGAGGGCATGATTTTCGATAAAAACCAGCACATCCAGCTGATCAAAAGCAACCCGGGGAAATTCCGGCGCGCCCTGCCCGGGCGGTCGGCCGATAATCCCGAATACCTGCACTGGTCCTGCGATGCCGGATCGGATGGCGTTTTATGCAACGGCACCGGGATCCATGGCAAACGCTACCCCGGCGAATTAATGTCCCTCGCGGACGGGCAAGGCCCCGTCTACCAGAATGGACAGTTTGGCGATGCGCTGTATTTCAACGGAGAATCGGCCTATGTGCAAACCGGGTTTCCAGGAATTGGAGGAAGCCAGCCCCGCACCGTCGCTTTCTGGGCAAAAATCCCGCAGGACTTTTCCGTCCGCAACGGCTACGGGATGATTAGTTGGGGACTCATGCAATACGGCTCTGCCTGGCAGATTTCTCCCAATCCGACCGAGAAAGAGGGACCGCTCGGCCGACTCCGAATCGGCACCATGAAAGCTCCGGTGATCGGGACGACCGACCTGCGCGATAACCGCTGGCACCATGTTGCCGTCGTCATGTATGGCGGCGAGGCCGCGGACCTTTCCACTCATGTCCTGCTCTATGTAGACGGGCAGCTCGAAAAAACCTCCATCAAATCGATCGCACGGATTGAAACGCAACTCGACCATGAAAAATCCCGCCCGCTGATGATGGGCCGGAATTTGGCATTTTCCAGCGACACCCAAAGCATTCCTGACCGTTTTTTTAAAGGCTGGCTCGACGAAATCTACGTCTTCGACACCGCCCTGGATCAACAAAAGATCCGCGCCCTGATGGAATCCAACCGGCTCGATTAATCCCCGCTTCCAACGATTGGAAACCTTTGATCCGGAAATTTCCAATGGTTGGAACTTTTCGATCCAATTTTTCCAGGCATTGGAAAACCCGCTTTCCGAATAGGGTTAAGCAGTCACTACATTGCAAAAAATGATACGGACTAAAAAACCTGCGTTCCTTCAGGATTGCGGATCGATCGATCCGCATGTAGCTCCGCTTCACCGGCGCAGCCGGAAAGCGGTTTGCCGACGCGCGGTGCGGATCAAAACGCTTTCCCGCCCTCCGGTCGGGTGAAGCGTTGCTACATTTTCCAGCAGGCTGAGCCTGCACCCGTTAGAATGTAGCTCCGCTTCACCGGCGCAGCCGGAAAGCGGATCGCCGTCGCGCGGTGCGGATCAAAACGCTTTCCCGCCCTCCGGTCGGGTGAAGCGTGGCTGCATTTTTCCAGCAGG
>JBFHEM010000138.1:0-3457 GCA_041584215.1 Tichowtungia sp.
CTGAAGTGGGAAACCGCCGCCGGACCGGATATTTCGGTTTTCTTTTCTCATGCGGCTGCTGGGGATATTCATCCTGAACTGGTGGTTCATGGAACGAAGGGCACTCTGCACTGGTCGTTTCAGTCGCATTGGGAGATCCGGCCGGAGGACGCAGCGCCGGTCCGGCATGAAATTCCGGCAGCGATTGAGATGCGCCGGGCGATGGTCCGGCAGCTGGTTGAGAAGGTCGGTCACCCGGAAACGCCGGTTTATACGCCGCGTCAGGCGCTGGCCCAGGTGCAGGCCGCGGCACTGGCGCACGGACAGCTTTCAATTCAGTCAATCGACCGTTCGTTGGTGCATTGCCCGCGGACGAACGATGAATCGGGCGAGGTGCAGGAGTGGCTGGCGGTTAAGGATCTGGAAGCGATTGGACGCCGTTTTTTGAACGGGGAGCCGGTTGACCTGGCCGCCGCCGTATGTGAAAAAGTTACAGTCTGAAAGAGATGAAAACATGACGATTCCTGAATATTTAAAAGGCTATGAGGCGCTGGTTGCGGAAAGTCCGCGGCAGGCCGCCTGCGCCTGGCTGCGCGATGCGAAGTACGGCCTGTTTCTTCATTACGGTCTGTATTCGCTGGTCGGGGAGCGCGACGCCGATGTGGCGGCGGGCGCAGAGTGGGCGCAATACAACCGCAAAATGCCGGTGGCGGAGTATGCGAAGCTGGCCGAGCGCTTTACCGCTGAAAACTTTGATGCCGAGAAGATCGCCTCGTTTGCCAAAGCGGCCGGGATGGGCTATGTGACGCTGACGACCCGCCATCATGATTCGTTTTGTTTGTTTGAAACAAAGGAGACGGATTTTAATGTCATGAACACGCCGTGCGGGCGCGATCTGGTCGGCGAGCTGGCCGACGCGTGCGCGCGGCATGGCCTCGGGCTTTGCCTCTATTATTCCCATGGGCGCGACTGGCGGCATCCGCATGCGGCGAATAACGATGCGTGGGGCGGCTGGGCCCGGCCGGAATATGACCCGCCCGAGCCGACGTACGCCGCGGGCGATGAGCACGATTTGAATCTATATCTCGAATTCATGAAACGGCAGATCACCGAGCTGCTGTCGAACTACGGTCCCATTGCGGCGATCTGGCTCGACGGAGTGCTGGTTCCGCTGACCGGGCCGACCGAGCAGTTCAAATGTCAGGAGCTGTATGACCATATCCATTCGCTTCAGCCGCAGGTGCTGGTTTCGTACAAGCAGGGCGTCACCGGTACGGAGGATTTCTTTGCGCCCGAGCACGGCGTTCCGACCGGCGAGGAAGACGATGCCCGCACGCACGGAAAGCTGAAAGCCAATCCGAATGCACCGATCGAAGTCTGCACGACCATGGTTCCGCACTGCTGGGGCTATGCCGCCAACATGGCCGGAAAACATCTGACGCAAGAGCAGGTCTGGCAGGAGCTGAGGAGTGCCGCGCGGCAGGGATACAACCTGCTGCTGAACAGCGGGCCGCTGCCGGACGGCTCGATCGACCCCGAAGACGAACAGGTGCTGCGGGCCGTCGGTCAGCGGTTGAAGAGAGAAGGATTCCCTAATGCGGCTTCGCAGCAGAAATACGACAGAATCATTTAGCGACAGAATCATTAAAAACGGATGCACCCAAAAATAATTCTGTCGTCAAATGATTCTGTCAAAATCTCTTGCGGATAAGTGGGTAAAGGATCTAAGGAACGCAAAATGGATAGAAGTTGAGATGTAAGGGACTGCATAGAGAAATTGTATGAGTAAAAAACCAAATATTGTATTCTTTTTTTCCGACCAGCAGCGCTGGGATACCTGCGGCTGTTACGGGCAGCCGCTGGATGTGACTCCGAATCTCGATCGGATGGCAACCGAAGGTGTATTGTTTGAAAGCGCATTTACCTGTCAGCCGGTCTGCGGCCCGGCCCGGTCCTGTATCCAGACCGGGAAATACGCCACCGCAACCGGCTGCCACATCAACAACATTGCGCTGCGGCTGGACGAAAAAACCATTGCTCATCATCTGTCGGATGCCGGCTATGAGACCGCGTACATCGGCAAATGGCATTTGGCCTCTGACAAAATCGGCGGCAGCGATGAGGAGTTTCGAATTCCGGTTCCGCCGGAACGGCGCGGCGGCTGGAAGGATTTCTGGCTCGTTTCGGATATGCTCGAATACACCTCGCACAGCTACGACGGATACATGTTCGATGCCGACGGCAACAAGCGGTTTTTCCCCGAAGGCCGCTACCGCGCCGATGCCCAGACCGACTGGGCGATTGAGTATCTTCAGAACCGGAGCAGCGACCGCCCGTTCTGCCTCTTCATCTCGTACATCGAGCCGCACCACCAGAACGATCACAACCACTACGAAGGCCCGCATGGATCAAAGGAAAAGTTCAGGGATTTTGCGGTGCCCGGCGACCTCGAAGGAACCGAAGGCGACTGGCGCGGGGAATATCCCGACTATCTCGGATGCTGCAGCAGTCTCGATGAAAACCTCGGCCGCATCCGGTCAACGTTGAACGAGCTGGGGATCGAAGACGACACGCTCGTCATCTACACCAGCGACCACGGCTCCCATTTCCGGACCCGCAACGATGAATACAAGCGCTCCTGTCACGACGGCTGCGTGCACATCCCGATGGTGATGTGCGGCCCGGGATTCAAGGGAGGAAAGTCCGTGGCTGATCTTGCGAGCCTGATTGATCTTCCGTCCACGTTTCTTGCGGCCGCCGGGATTCCTGCGCCGGAAACGATGCACGGCAGGCCGTTGCAGGAAATCGTTAACGGGGCACCCGGCGACTGGCCGCAGGAGGTGTTTATTCAGATCAGTGAAAGCCAGTGCGGACGGTCCATTCGCACCGCCCGCTGGAAATACAGCGTACGTGCGCCGGGTGTATCCGGCAACGAGCCTGCGGCCGAACGCTATGTCGAAGATTTTCTATATGATCTGCAGAACGATCCGCATGAAAAAAACAATCTGGCGGCTGATCCGAAATACTCTGATGTTCGTGCGGACCTGCGGGCGCGGCTTATTCAATGCATGCTGCGGGCCGGAGAAAAAAAACCGGTGATTGACGCGGTGAATGTATGAAACGGATCTGTCTGTTCATAGCGTCGGTGCTTCTTGCGGTCGCGCCGGTGAACGCGGGGATCTGGCTGCCGGCGATCTTCAACGACTCGATGGTTTTGCAGGCTGAAAAGCCTCTGGCCATCTGGGGTAAAGCCGCCGCAGGAGAAAGTATTCTCGTGGAAATTGTGGCCGCCGACGGGTCCGTCATTTCAACGACGGAGCCCGTCATCGCGGCCAGTGATCAAACCTGGTCGGTTGAGCTTCCGGCGGTTGCCGCGGGGTTAACGGTGTCGCTGCGCATGACGGGGTCGCAAAGCGGCGAGCGGATTCTGACAGACATTCTGACCGGCGAGGTCTGGCTCTGTTCCGGTCAATCTAAC
>JBFHEM010000139.1:0-3428 GCA_041584215.1 Tichowtungia sp.
AACCGTGAAGCCGCCGGCGGGCACCAAGCCTTTCGGGCTGGTTTTCCGCGGCACCGGGGCGTGCGAATCCGGCGCCATGCTGATTCTGGATCCGGCGAAGAAACGCGCGGTGTTCGACCGCGTAACCGGCCCCGGAACTCATGTTGAGCAGGGCCTGGGCAGGTGCCTGGGAATTGACGGGCTGGATCGTCTGATCCATCTGGATGTGATTCTCGGCCCCGATGGACTGGTGGATGTGGAGATTAACGGAACGCATTGCGTCACGACCCGCGCCTCGAAAGATCCGGGCAGCAGCCGCCTGTTCCTGTTTTCGGAAGGCGGGGAGGTCGAATTTGAAAACATAGAAATCCGTCCATGGGCTCCGGTTGCGACGATGGACAGATATTAGTTTTAACCAAAAGAAAGCGAAATGATGACGATGAACACTCAATTTAAAACAGGAAAAATACTGCTTTGGTTTTGCCTGCTGGCGACTGCCGGACTGGCGCAGATCTCCAGCGAGGGCCTTCAATTTGTTGTTCAGCCGTCCGGAGTCGTTGCGGTGCAGGGCGGTGATCGCGCGGATGAAAACCTGTTTGGATCTCCGGTTGTTGTGCAGCGCAGGGATGATGCCTCCGGTTATTCCGCCATGCTGCTCCAGTATGATTTGCGGGGTTTGAAATCAACGGACTCTGTGCACAGTGCAATCTACGGGACGGAGACCGCATCGGGGCCGGGATCCAGTCCGGCGTTCGCGGTGTATGCCGTTGAAAACGGCTGGGATCCCCAATCGGTCACCTTCAACTCCATGCCGAAAAAAATCTGCAGAATCGGCGAGGTGGTGACTCGGGAAAGTGCAACCCGCACCTTGATCTTTCCCGTGAACAGTTATCTGCGGAATCATTTCGGCGATGAAAAGGTCTCTTTTCTGATTGAGATGCGCAGTGCGCCGGGATTTTCTCAGGCGGTCGAATTCTCCGGGAAGCCTGAACTGAAAATCGCCAAGCTGCCGCAGCCGCGATACGACTTGCAGAAACTGCTGGCTCCGGTCTGGGCCGGTTCACGGATCGAAAACGAAACCCTGCTTCCTACGTCTTATGGCGGCAAACCCGCCGAAGGCAATCTGGCCCTGGTCCCGTCCAAAATACTCTCCGTCAAAAATTACGGGCTGTATGAAGAGTATCAGGAAGGCCGGGATTTTGTGCTGGACGGACGCACCCTGCGCCTGACGGAAAACAGCCGGATTCAATCGCGAGCGTTTGAAGAGCTTTACCATCAGAATCCCAAAGGGTTTCCGGGGGTGCAGACGGCAAAAGACGGGGGATTCATCGCCTTCAGTGAAGGAACCTTTCTGGAGGCGCGCCAGCTGGCCGTAAGCTATCTTCATGAGCAGCCGTGGGACGGACCGGTTCCCGTGCCGGCAGAAAAACAACTTCCTCGAACATTCAAAAAGCTGAAGGACGGATCTCCACTCAAACTCGTGGTTTATGGCGACAGCATTTCCCAGGGGGGCAGCGCGAGCGGTCATGCGGTTCGCGCGCCCTGGCTGCCGCGCTGGGCCGATCTGGTCGCCGACCAGCTGCGCCGGTCGACCGGATCCGACATCGATTACATTAATACCTCGCTGGGCGGAACTCGGTCGGACTGGGGCCGCGATTCCGTCGACGGGCTGGTTTCATTCGAGAAACCCGATTTGGTGATTTTGGGATTCGGCATGAATGATGGAACCGCACCGGTTCCGTTCACGGTGGAGGAGTTTTGCGGCAATATCCGCTTCATGATGCAGGCAATCCGCAGGCAGAACCCGGAAACCGAATTCATCCTGCTGATGTCCTGGCAGCCCAATGAAAAGTGGCGCGGGTTCGGCCCCATGCCGGACTATCTGACCGCCTTCAACGCGATGGAAGGCCCGGGCGTGGCCGTGGCCGATGTCTGGTCGATTCATGACTATCTGCTGAAAAACAAAAACTATTGGGACATGTCGATCAATCACGTCAACCACCCGAACGATTTCATGGTCCGCATTTATGCGCAAACCCTTCTCGCCCGCCTGGGAGTGATGACAGATGCAACGACGGAATAGCACAACAGTTGATCATGCAGCGTAAGGATATCGACAGAATCATTTAACGACAGAATGATTACTTGTTGCTGTGCTGTTGATCGAAAAATAATTCTGTCGATAAATAATTCTGTCACAAACTGATCGAGAAAGGCGTTTGGTGCTGTTTGTGATTTTGGAAGGTTTATAAAAATAGAAGCAGTAAAAACGTGAGCGGAGTGCAA
Organism: Tichowtungia sp.; assembly: GCA_041584215.1. Taxonomy (GTDB): domain Bacteria; phylum Verrucomicrobiota; class Kiritimatiellia; order Kiritimatiellales; family Tichowtungiaceae; genus Tichowtungia. The sequence continues at coordinate 2,266 of JBFHEM010000139.1, forward strand.
ATCAGGTGAAGAAAAATATAAAAAACGCGGGTCTTTTTGTTGGGTTGCTATGTTGTTCCGGCATGGCTGTCGCGGCGGTTGTCTATCAGGAGGATTTCAACGGGTCTCCTGCTGCCGCAATGCCTGTAACAAAAGCCGGTTGGAATGCGTATTACGGGGCGTCTGCGTCCGGCTTTTATCCAAACCGCGGGGATTACCGTTCCGCGCCGTACATCCGGGCCGAAGACAATTATCTGCTCGATAACGAACCCGGCGGCGGGGAGCGGACGGCCCGTCGTTCCGGCACGGAGATCAAGTTTATCTGCACCGATGAAATTTCATCGGCAAACACCGATGTTTCCGGTTTGCAGCAGATTCGTTTTGATTTGGCCCGGCAGGCCGGGGTGCGGGTTGCGATCCAGCTGGATTATGGCAGCAACTGGTATCTTTCGGAGTCCGTTTTTTATTCATCCGGGCGCTTTGAAACAAAAACACTGACCGTCGGCAGTGCATCCTGGCTGGCGTTTACATTTGAGCCGGGAGTGCGCATGGAAACCGGGCGGCCAACGGTTCTCCCATCCAGTGGAACGGTTACCGGCATCGGGTTCTTCTACCGGATATCGGATGATGGCCGCGCCGGCGATGCCGGGGATTTCGCTTTGGATCATGTGTTGGTTCTGGCCGCTGCCGACCGGGTCGTCGGGGAGGCGGCTGCATCCGGCTTCCGCTGGACGCGGATTCCCTCCGGAGAGTTTGTCATGGGCGCCCGCCCGGGAGCGGATGTTTTCAAGCAGGGGGAACGGGGCGTTTACAGCGGGCCGGACTGGGACGAGGCGCCGGTGCATACGGTAGCGATTTCGACGGATTATAAAATGTCGGTAACGGAGGTCTCGAATGCCCAGTATGAACGGTTTGATCCGGGCCATGCGCTGTTGCGGGGAACTTCGGGGGACGACGATCCCGTCAGGATGGTGACCTGGGACGAGGCGGCTGCATTCTGCGACTGGCTTTCAAAACAGACCGGCGAACCCTGCCGGCTGCCGACGGAAGCTGAATGGGAGGTTGCGGCCGGCCGGGCGGATGCCGTTCAACTTGAGGGAATGACGAATGCGATCAGTGAGTGGTGTTCGGACTGGTGGGGGCCGTATCCGGACGGAACCTGCCGCAATCCCGGCGGAATGGCG
>JBFHEM010000140.1:0-3375 GCA_041584215.1 Tichowtungia sp.
ACAGAATCATGGAGACCACAATCATCTGCTGGGCGAACCGCCCGCCCCAGTTGTCGCCGAACCGGAAAATGTTCCATTCCGCCAGCGTCAGGCAGCCGGAGCGCCGGTGCCATTTCCCCGCCCACAGCATCATGAACGGCAGAATCAGCACCGCGCCGCCGCGGAATTCAACAAACAGTCCCCGCGGCCCGATCATAAAGAGGAACGAAATGATGACGGCCGTGCCGGCCAGATCCAGAAAGTTAGCCATCCCGGACACGCCCATCATCCACCACGGAATGTGGCGACCGCCGCAGATATAGTTTTCCAGACTGCGTGATGCGAGGCGTTTCAGGTAAAAGCCCATCCCGATCAGAATAATCAGGTAGGCTCCCATAAAGATGTAGTCTGCCAGTCCAAAATAATCCATAGCGCTCATGTCGTCTCCAACTTGGTTTTTAAATGGCAACCGCCCGTCTCATCGGTTTGAGTTGCACCGTAAGAACAGTAGATCAAATTTACGATTGCCGGTAAACCATAATTTGTATACTAAACATTGACCGTACCAAAAATAACTCAACAGGGTTGGCGAGCGGATGGGCGGGCAGATGTCGGTTCGATATATGAAACTGCAGGGTGATGTTGCCGCCGGAAAGGTTTTGATGAAAAAAAGTAAATTGATTCCCGCGGCGATCCTGTTAGGCGCATGGCTGTCTTCTCATGCTGAGTCCGGGAAAAAAGACCCTGCCGGCCGGAAACCGAACGTTGTTTTTATCATCACCGATGATCAGAGCTGGGACACCTTCGGGTTCATGGGCGGGAATGTGTCGACTCCGCGGATCGACCGGATGAAAGACGAAGGGATCTATCTCAGCGACTTCAATGTGACCACCTCGGTCTGCTCGCCGTCGCGCTACAGTTTTCTGAGCGGGCGCTATGCCGGGCGCTGCCGGGGAAAAACCATGATGCAGCTGCATCCTCCCGGCTCTGAAACCCGCATCGAAAACTTCTGTGAACTCGAGCCGGAGCTTTTGAATCTGCCGAAACTGCTGCAGGCAAACGGGTACAGAACCGGCCTGGTCGGGAAGTCGCATCTGTTTCACACCGGACTGGAGGGGAGCGATCTGTGGAAGCTCAACGGGCTGCAGAGTTATGCGCAAAATGCCGACCCCCGTGATCCGCAAATCAATGCGAAGATGCAGAACAATCATCGCAAATGGTGCGAAGAAGTCCGGGCGCAGGGGTTCGACTACGCCGATGGCGTTTACGCCGCCAACCTGCTGGAACTGCATAACGATGCGTTGAATGCGCACAATCTGGACTGGACCGTCAGCAAGGCCTTCCGGTTTCTTGAAGAGAGCAGGGACCAACCGTTCTTCCTGTATTTCTCAACCACGCTGCATCACGGGCCGAATCCATGGGTTGCTGAGGACGGAAAGTTTGTCTACTCCCTGGAGGCCGACCCGCGCATGACGGGCGAGGGGTTTGTGGCGGAAGGATTCAATGTGCTGCCGTCGCGCCAAAGCGTATTCGAACGGAATGCGGCGGCCGGAAAGCCCCGGCGGAATGCGTTCGCTTTGTGGCTCGATGACGGCGTCGGCGCCATTCTCGACAAGATCAAGAGCCTGGGGCTTGAAGAAAACACCATTGTCTTTTTTGTGCCCGATCACGGTTCCTACCGGACCTGCAAGGCGACGCTGTATGATTACGGAATGCACGTCCCCATGCTGGTGCAGTGGAAGGGGCGGATTCAACCCGGCTCGACCTATGATGGAATTACCGCCAACATCGACGTTGCGCCGACGATTCTGGATCTGTGCGGGATCACGCCGCCGCCGGACTATCCCCACGATGGAAAGAGCTTTAAGTCCGCGCTGTTCGGCAGCCGGGAGCCGATCCGGGACCATCTGTTCAGCGAAATCGGTTATTCCCGCGCGGTGAAATCCAAGACCTGGAAGTATATTGCCGTCCGCTATCCGGAAGAGGTCCGGCACCGGATCGAGAGGGGGGCTGAGTTTCCGGGGTATGCAGAAAATCCCGCGCCGGACCGTCCGTATCTGACCCGCAACACGCACCTCGGGTTCCACTCCGCCCGTGATAATCCGCATTATTTCGAGGCGGACCAGCTGTACAACCTGGAGACAGATCCGGAAGAAACGAACAACGTCTTTTCGCAGTATCCTGAAGTGGCCGGGCGGATGCAGAAGACTTTATCCGCTGAGCTCCGGCAGTTTCCGGATCGGCCCTTTGGTGAATTCACCGGCGAAACGCCGCCGGTGGCCCCTGTCACACTGGGGGCTCGGGCCGGATCGGCGTTTCCTGTTCCGGCATCCGACTCCGCAGTTACAACCGTCCAGGTGGAAGGACGCACGGCCTGGCAGGCGCAGCAAACCCCGGGCAGGATGAGTTACCTGTATTTTAAAATTGATCAGGCCGGCCTGCGCGCCGGGCAGTCTCCCGAGGTGATGATCGCCATCACGTATCTGGATCGGGGCAATACGGAAATGATTGTGCAGTATGATTCGAGTGACAGTCTCTGGAACCCGAATCCCGGCGAAAAGCCCGGAGCGTTCAAGCCGGCGGGCACGTTGCGGGTGCGGAGTTCCAATGCCTGGAAAACCAGGACGTTTAAAATTCGGGATGCCCGGTTTGAAGGATTCTGCCACGGTGCGGATATTCGCATCGGGTTTTCAGCGCCCGACTGCGCCCCGGTTGTGGCGGACGTGTCAGTTTATACGAAATGAAACTGACTGATATTGATTCAGGTATCGGCGACAGGAATGTCGCCGCTCCGGTGGGGGACATTCCTGTCCCCCTTTGTCGGTTCAGTGAGGGCAGGGCGCATCCGCCTTTTTCCAATGTTTGGAAGCCGATTGCATCGACACGCTCAGTTTTTTCCAAGGCTTGGAAGCCGGCTGGGCGGGGATTCTGACTTTTTCCAACCATTGGAAAAAATGTCAGAGAAAAGTTCCAATGGTTGGAAACGGTGAATGAACGGCTCCCTGAGCCGCCCGCAATGCAACTGCAGGGAATTCAGGTGGAACTCGACCTCCGGGCGAGTTAGCTGTCGCAGGGCTGTGATGCGCACTCGAACGCGCCATGATGGCGCGTTCCAGTGCAGTTTCAGGCGCATCTTCAGGCACCTCTGCAGATCATTGTGCTGTTTCTCACTCTGAAAAAAACGCTGCACCCGCCGGCGATCAGTCGTCGTAAAAATTTTCTTTCGGCAGATGGCGGTACCAGAAGAACCACAGTCCGATCCAGCTGGCAATGCAGAGTCCCAGCGCCCAGCTGAATCCGGTCCAGTTGTGAATCACAAACAGCATCGGAGCCAGAAACAGGCAGACCTGCAGCATCAGAGCAAAGGGAACCGATGCCAGATCGCAGGCGTGTTCT
>JBFHEM010000141.1:0-3359 GCA_041584215.1 Tichowtungia sp.
CCGTTTTCCGGTTCAGCCGGAGGGTTGGTTAAGCTCGGCGAGGGGTCGCTTACGCTGGCAGGAACCAGCACCTATGCGGGGCCGACCGTGGTCTCGAACGGTACACTCGTCATCAGCGGTGCGTTGAGCAACAGCAGCCCGCTGACCGTTGAAGCTGACGCGACGCTCGCGCTTGTTTCTTCCGCGGTCTCGGTGGGCGGACTGGCCCTGTCGCCCGACGCACGACTAAAGCTATCCCTTCATGCGCCCTCCAATGCGGCCAACGCCCGCGTTCAGGTCAACGGCCCGCTCGTCCTGGACGGCACGGTGTCGCTTGACGACCTCGGCGGCATCAGCACCGGCGCGGTTTACGCGGTCATCACATACACGGGCGCGCTCACCGATAACGGTCTTGAGGAGGACCCGCGATCGGATTGGGAGCTGAGCGTGGATACCGCCACGCCGGGGCAGGTGAAAATCACCGCCTTGCACCGATACGATTTCGTGGAGATTTCGGAAGGCGATCTGATCGTTGATTCGCTCTACACCAACCTGACGGCCGTGGTTCACGGCACACCGCAGGACATCATGTGGTACGAAGTGCGCTCGAACTCGCTGGACGGCGTGCTGCTGGATTTCGGCGCGCATGCGCAATCGTCGTCGTGGCCGTTCACGGTTCGGCATCTGTGCGAAGGAACCAACTGGGTGACGGTTTTTGCTCGCGACGCGTCGGGCACGACGTACAGCAACAGCGTGCGTCTCGTGCTGAATCTTCCCGCCGACACCCCGGTCCGTCCGCGCCCGCTTCCCGCTGAAATCTGGTGGGGCGGTCTTTCCACCAATCAGCAGTTGCTTGATCCGGACAAGCCGTGGGACTTCGTGAAGCAATACCAGGATGGCCTGTTCTTCCACTCGGCGGGCTACGGCGGTTTGACCAGCGCCGACAAGACTGCGCTGGCCGCGATGTTGCGCCCGTATAACACGAAGTTCTGCGTTGAACTCGGCGGCGGTGTCGGCACGCGCACGCCCGGCCCGCAATTTATCCAATATCAGAGCACGTCGGGCTGGGGCGCGCATCTGACGCTGCAACAGGATCTCGGTCTCGTCATGAGCCAGATCACCCACGACTACCACATGGAAGACATGGAGGACGTTTGCCGTGTGCATCCCGATTGGCCGGCGGAAGATCAGGTCGCCTGGTGGACGGGCGATTTCTCGCAGGCAAGCGCCGGCAGCCAGGTGACCAACGGCATTTGGCGCGATATTTTCAACATCTATTACGCGAACAATCCGCATCTTAAAACCGGTCATACCAGCAGTCCGGTCCATTGGGGATGGGATGATTATCCTTCGTTGCAGTCGAACAACAATCTGATTTACACGCCGCTTGAAGATGCCTCCGGCACGCCCCTTCTCGTGAACGGAACCAACGTGAACTTTTCCTTCACCGCGCATGAAATCCTGGATGGATTTGTCAGCATGGCGGACGCGATTGACCGGCCTTATTTTTCGTTCCAGTCGGATTGTCCGTGGAACTATTTCGGCGGGCTTGCCGCGAATTCCGACCCCGCCGCACATGACGAGAATCGGCTCAAGATCCGTGTTTATGAAAGGCATCTTCAGGCGCGCGGCGCGCGCCACACGTTGATCTGCAATGTCAGCAATGCCGCCAGCCAGCCCGGCGGGGACGACGCGCAGGACGACTACTATAAAGCCGCCAGCTTAAACTCCATGTTCCTGCATCAGCAGGAAGGAGGCCGCGCCAATGTCTACCTGTTCGAGAGCTGGTATTCCGGCATTCCCCACGCCGCCGCGCCCGAGACCAAAGAGGGCAGCTACGCAAATTTGGCCATGGACGCGATCCGCTACCTGAAAGGCATCAAGACCACCGGCGACTTGGAAGAGCTTTCGCTGGCGGTTTCCAGCAGCGGCGCAACGAATCTCATTGAGCTGACGAACCATGGCGATGTCACCTGCCTGCCCGCGATAATCGCACTCGAAGGCCCGGGCGGCGATCGTCCCGTTATCTACCTCAACGCCGAGGGACAGGATATTACCGCCGCCATGCTCAGCGCCGAAGGCTATGTTCATACCAATCGCCTTGCCTCCGGGCAGAGCACGCAGATCCAGATCGTGGTTCCGTCAGGATTGGATCGGACGGTTACGCTGGAAGCGTTCTGGAATCCCCAGGATCCCACCGGCGTCGTACGCGACCGCCTCGTGATCACGCCCGCCAGCTTCGATTCGGACGGCGATGGAATGGATAATGCCGCGGAAGCGGCTCTGGGGCGCGACCTCGCGAACCCCGGCGACATGGCCTTTCATTTCAACGCGGATGGCGATTTTGAAGGGTGGACCAACAGTCCCAGAAACATTTCGGGATTGGCGGTTTCCAACGGGGTCGTGTCCGGCACCGCCCTGACCGGCGACCCTTATTTCGCAAACTATTCGCTCGGTTTCGACGGTACGCACGTTCCGATCATTACGATGCGCATCCGCGCCGCTGCCAACGCGTCGACCCAGCTCTACTGGCTGCCCCAGGGCGGCGGTTTTACGGGGAACGTCGAGAACCAGGCCTATACCGGAAACGGCGGCTGGCAGGTGCTCGAATTTACAATGGCTGGAAACGCCAACTGGGATGGACAGACGATCAATCGGTTGCGCGTCGATCCCATCGCCGCCGCCGGTGCCGGGTTCGAGATCGACTGGATTCGCGCCGCCAACGGCGATGCGGATCTGGACGGATTTAGCGATGCCGTTGAAGGAACGGGCGATACCGATCTCGACGGCATTGCCGATTATCTGGATGAGGATTCCGACAACGACGGCTTTTTCGACTGGCAGGAAAATATTGCCGGAACCGATAGAGCCGGTTCTGCGGAAAATGCATTTCTCGTTGAACTGGGCGGGCAGGGCATCGAACTGAACGGCAAGGCGGGGCGTCTGTATTCGTTGCAGAGAACCTCCGGTCTGTTGGCTCCGCAATGGACAACGATTGACTCGCGGGGGCCGCTTGCTTCAGACAGACCCGTTGTCTTTACGAACACCGCTTTGGAATCGTCTGAGTTTTACCGTGTGCTCGTGGAGATGCCCTGAGAAACCGGATGCAGAAAATTTTTAAAAAAGATAATGTTTACAGTGGGCCGCGGCCCCGGTTTTTGACATGATTGAAAATTGATTTTATCAGCAGGGAGTTTGATATGACGAAACGACAGTTATTCACCATTTTGTTTGCGGGCGCGGCACTGACCGCATCGGCGGCAAAAAAACCGAATGTTATTTTGATCTACACCGACGACCACGGCTGGGCGGACATGAGCATTCAGGGGCAGCTCGACGATGTGAAAACCCCGAACATTGACCAGCTGGCCCGCGACGGC
>JBFHEM010000142.1:0-3210 GCA_041584215.1 Tichowtungia sp.
AGAACGATGCTCATGAATGTTTTTTTCAACAGGATCGCTTTTACTGTGTGCTGCTCGCTCCGTGCTGCTGTGCTTTTGCTGCCGTTTTCTGCAGACTGTGCTCCGGCGGCGGCCCTGTATGTTTCACCGCAGGGTAATGATGCCTGGACAGGACGCCTGGCGAACCCTTCTGCCGACAGAACCGACGGTCCTTTCGCAACCGTTTCCAGGGCACGGGACTGTGTTCGGGAAATGAAGAGTCGCCGGGAGGGCCTGACGGCACCCGTGAATATTTTTCTCCGGGGCGGAGTTTATCGTTTAAGCAGTCCGCTGGTGTTTACTGCGGAGGATTCCGGAACCGAGCTGTATCCGGTTTGTTATGAAGCGTATCCCGAAGAAAAGCCGGTTGTCAGCGGCGGAACGGTTATACACGGTTGGGAGCAGGAGGGGGTTCTGTGGAAAACCTCCGTTTCTTCCGGGCGGGAATTCAACCAGCTTTTTGTGAACGGGGCGCGCCGGACCCGCGCCCGCATTCCGAATCAAGGCGCATTCCTGCGGACCGCCCTGGGGCCGTCCGGCCGTGAGGACAGCAATCGGTCGTTTTATTTCAACGCCGGGGACTTGCAGAACTGGAGCAATCTTTCAGATGTGATCCTTGTGGTCTATCATTCATGGGAAACATCCATTCACCATATCAGCTCTCTGGACACGGATGCCCGGCGGGTGAGTCTCCGGGAGGAGGCGCCCTGGGGGTTCGGACTCAAGTGGGAGCGGCAGCAGCGGTATTATGTCGAGAATGTGTTTGAGGGGCTGGATGAGCCGGGCGAGTGGTACCTGAACCGGGATACCGGAATGCTGTATTATTATCCCGTGCCCGGCGAAACGATGGCGACTGCGGTGGCGGTCGCCCCGCTGATCACGGGCCCGCTGGTCGAGTTTGCGGGAGACCCGGCGGCCGGGGCGTTTGTCGAGCATCTGCACTTCAGGGGCATCTCGTTTCAGCACAGCAACGCCGGGCTGCAGGCGATCACCAATCCGAGGCAGGCAGAGATTTGTCAGTCTGGACTCATTCAGGCCAGAGGCCTGCGGAATTCCGGTTTTACAGGCTGCGAGATAACTCATACCGGCGCTCACGGGATCTGGCTGGGGGCCGGCTGTTCCGGCAATGGTATTGAGCAGTGCCACCTTCATGACCTGGGCGGCGGCGGCGTCTACATCGGCGGCGGATGGGGCGTGAATGATGACTTCCCGGCCGGGAAAACGGTGGTGAACAACAATTTTATTCATGACGGTTCCGCTCTGTTTCACGGAGCACACGGGGTCTGGATCGGCAAAAGCAGCAGCAACCGCATAACTCACAATGAAATCTCGGACTTTGATTATAGCGGCATATCCTGCGGCTGGTCCTGGAATTTTCAGCCGAGCACGGCCAGCCATAATTGCATTGAATACAATCATATTCATCATCTGGGGAACGGCGACGGATTGAGTGATATGGGCGCGGTGTATACGCTGGGCGTTTCACCCGGAACGACCATCCGCCACAATCACATCCATGATATTTACAGTTATGCCCATGTGTCGCATGCCTCCGGGATCTATTTTGATCAGGGCAGTTCCGATATCCTGGCGGAGAACAATCTGGTTTATAACGTTCGTTCCTCTCCTCTGTTTATGCATTTCGGAGCGAACTGTACTGTGCGCAACAACATCCTTGCCTTTGGCAGAGAGAGTCAGGTGCACCGCTGCCGCGAAGACGAGCGAAGCCACTGGGTGATCGAAAAAAATATCATTTATTCAGGCGCGGCTCCAATTCTGGACGGTCCGTGGACCGACGGAGACTGGCGGATGGGGAGCAATGTGTACTGGAGCGCAGCGGGGAACCCTGTCTTTGCCGGAATGAATTTTGATCAATGGAAGGCGGCCGGGAACGATGCCGGTTCCGTGGTCGCCGATCCGCTGTTTGCCGATCCCGAAAACGGGGATTTCAGTCTTCACGTCAGCTCGCCGGCTTTCGCACTGGGCTTTCAGCCGATCGATATCAGCCGGGCCGGTTTGGCTGGCGACGCGGTGTGGACGGCATTGCCCAAACAATTTTCAAATCGACCGCTGCGTGACGTTTCTCCTCCGCCGGAGCCGCCGGTCGACTATGATTTCGAAGAGGATATTGTCGGAATGGGCCCCGTCTTCAGCGGGAAGATTGTAACAGACGGAGGCGGCGATTCAGTCCTGGTTGATGCGGAGACCGCTGCCGGCGGAAACCATAGTCTGCGGTTCACGGATGCGCCCGGCCAGACGCGTATCTGGGCCCCGTTGTTCTATTGCAATAAAACCTTTTCGGAAGGAACCGTCAGGCTGTCTTTCGACCTGCGCAACAGTCCGCAGGCCCCCGCCGGGTTTAAAATAATTCTGCGTCAGTATGACGGCGCCTCTTATGTTAACGGCCTGGTCGTTGCGGTCGATGCGGGGGGATCTGTAACGGTGAATGATGTCTCTTTCGGCACCATTGCTTGCGGCGAGTGGGTTCATGTGGAAGTGGATGTCGGGTTGGGATCCGGGTTTAGCGGAACCTGCCGGGTTGCACTCAACGCCCCGGGGCAGCAGTCGGCTGCCCGGGAGATCCCGCTCATGAACCCTGAATTCCAGCGCATTGACTGGGTAGGAATCCTCAGCATGAGCGATGCGGCAACCGTCTTCCATATCGACAACTTAAAAATGGGGCCTCTCGCCGAATTTTGATGCGGCACAGCCGCAATCCGCCGCTGATAAAAGCCGAGATGGGGATTGCAGTGGGGGCAATATCATGCAATAAAAACCTCTGTGTCGAATTCAGGTCGCCGGCCGATGCGGATATCAATTGCTGCCCGGTCTGCCCGCCTGTAATCAGGAGTTTTTATGAAGCGGATCTTGCTGTTGGTTCTCATTTCATTCGCTGCGCAGGCGGAGCTGTGGATGCCGTCGATTTTCGGTAACGGCATGGTGCTGCAGTGCGGCAAGCCGGTGCCGGTCTGGGGCGAGGCGGATCCCGGAACCGAAGTGACCGTCCAGTTCGCCGGGCAGAAAAAATCCGCTATTGCGGATTTTTCCAAGCATTGGAAAGTTATTCTCGATCCCATGCCCGCCTCTTCCAACCCTCGGAACCTGAACGTGAGTACTCCAGTTTCAAGTTTCGAGTTTCAAGTTTCCATTGGCGAAGTCTGGATTCTGGCCGGACAGTCGAACATGGGCTGG
>JBFHEM010000143.1:0-3090 GCA_041584215.1 Tichowtungia sp.
GCGCGCCATATTCATCCCCGGGCCCAGACAGATGTGAACGCCCAGCGCGCGGGCTTCACGCCCCAGCGCTTCTCCCATTCTCCTGGCAAGGTCCTGATCGCCCGTAGCGGCCAGCGCCAGTGCCGGCGGAAAGGCCATCCCTCCGCCCTTTAGACCGACCGTACTGTCGGCGCATTCAATCGCCGGCAGATCCAGCCGCGGGATGGCCCGAATGAACATATTATTTACGCCGCTGACATACGAAATTTTCTCTTCCAGGGTCATGCGCTGCAGCAGATCGTCGACCCGCTCGTGAACCGCTCGCGACGCATCCTTGTAAACGGGAACTTCAGCGCGAGCCACGCAAAAAGGCTGAATGCCCGCGAGAACCAATAACCCAAACACCTTCAATTTATAGAATCCTGTCATTTTCACTTTTCCTTTAGTTCTTCAAATCATTCACCTAAAAAACCGGAGTTATTATTTTCCAGGCATTGGAAAATCAGGTTCAGCACCCGGATGCGCGGCCCAGTCGATGGCGTTGCGCAGGAAGCGCGCCGCCAGCGGGTCGGAGACACACGCGGAGGTTCGCAGCTCGGATACCAGGATGCGGCCTGGGCCTTTTTTCATCACAAAAACGGGGCACCGCTTCGGCCCGACCCACGCGTAACTGTGCTGCGGGATCACCTCGCCCAGCCGGACCATGTTCGTCGCGTCACTCGCGAGTTCGTACGAACCCGTGCAGACATAGGGACTGTCCGGATGCCGGTCGGATTTTAAGCCGTTCCACCATTTGATATCGTGCGGCTCCAGCCCGTCAAACAAGCGGTGTGACGGGATCTCCATGTTCATGAACTCATGATGCGGACTGCGGTTGTTGTAGGGTTTTCCTTCGCCGTACCAGATTTTCGACGACACAATCGCAGGATCCTGCACCAGCGTTTCGGCTTCACCGGTTTCGAGCAGCACCAGCGTTCCGCCGTGCTCCACATGATCCAGCATCATCGCTCCCATCTCGCTGGCGGCAGCAGGAAGATCGCCGCCCGACCACACCACAGCCGTTTTTTCTGATACCGGCAGTGTTTCCACAATTCGGCACTTCATCTGCAGCAGCGCATTCCGGATGGATTCTGAACCGTTCAGCAAACAGACCTCGACCGGCGAATCAAACGGCGCCAGCGCCCAGTCGCGCCGGGCAACCGTCAGTTGGTATTGATTCTCGCTCACCAGAGACCCTTTGCTGAGCATGCGCAATCGGAGGAAGGCCCGGTCGCGGGCGGCTGGCAGCGTGCGGTTCAACGGCACAGAAAAACCGGCCGAGGTATTGGCAAAATAATTGCAGTCGCCCAGTTTTATTTTCTGTTTCCCGAGGACGGTTCCCGATGATGTTTCAACGGATACATCACATTCTAAATTCTGCAAAACGTCGATGGCCGGATCATCATGCACCGCCACGATTTTTCCTGAAACCGTATCCTCTAAAAAGCAGTGCCGGTTGCGCTGATCCAGCGAAACCAGCACATCCTGAAAAGCCACCTTCGCCGCCTCGCAGACAGGATACGGCTTGCTCTTGTCGACATCACACACATTCTGGAACCAGCAGCTGTTATTGAACGCCATCCAGCCCGCCGTGCTTCGGGTGCGGCGGACGTCCTCGACCCATTCTTTGGTGACCAGCGCCTGATGCGCCAAAAACGGCCCCGGGCTGCGGTGCTCATAGGCGTCGTCGCCAACCCAGACCTGCGGGACATACAGCTGAATGTACATCCGTTCCGGATTGCCGGTGTCATCGTTCGGATATCCCGTTGCAGCCTCCTGACTCAGGATCGCCTGCGCTTTTTCCACCCCGTGCAGATACGTTCCGTTGTACACGCTATGCGCCCGGATCGAGGGCTCGTACCATCCGTGATACTGATGCGGATCGGTGAAATCTCCGTCGTCCAGACCATTGGGTTTCATGAACTTCTCATAGAGCTCCGCATCGCGTTCATAACCGGAAAAGGCGCACACGGGGCGGGTCGGATCGAGCTTGCGGATCTCTTTGATCATGTCCGAGAGGATGGTCCACTTTTTCAGCCATTGCTCCGACCCTTCCACGCCCCGGCCCGGGTGCATTTCATTGCCGACCGTCCACATGACAATGCCGGGATGATTCCGTAAAGAACGCACCAGATCGCGCATTTCAGCCCGCCAGATTTCGAGCAGTGCCTCGTCGGGAATCGGCGAGTCATTAATCATCAGCCAGGGCCAGGTTCCCTCCAGAGAAACCGCGACGCCTTCGCGGTCGGCGGCATCCGCCCAGGGCTTGGTGAACGGATTTCCGTGAGAACGCGTAATGCGCAGATTTCCATCATGCATCTGTTTAAGGAATCGGGAGGCCAGCGCTCCGTCGTTCGGCTTCAACCCGGTCGGCGGCATATTGGCGCCGCCGAACCAGTAGGGCTTGCCGTTGAGGAGAAAGGAGCCGTCGCGCAGTTCCACCGTCCGGAACCCGACCTGCTCTGAATATTCATCCACGGTTCTGTCTTGTGCGCAGAGCCGAAGGTGCAGCGGGTACAGGTTCGGATCATCCGGCGACCAAAGATCCGGCTCATTCATGTTGAGATCCAATGTCAGCTTTGCTTCGCCGCCGCTGTCGACACGCACGTCCACTGTTTTTATAACTCCGGCAACCTCTGCCTCGAGACGCCCGGAAAAAGCGGCGTCCCCGGCGTTATAAAGCGTGACATCGATGCCCGCTCCGTCGCAGCGCGGACGGAAAAAGACATCCTGAATCTCAACCGGCGCGGTGCGCACCAGCCGCACCGGCTGCCAGATTCCCGCCGGCCGGGTCAGCCGAATTTGCTCTCCATCCGGGGTGGTCGCCACCCCGCGGTACATTCCGCGCGGCATTTCGTTCAGCATCGAATCGGTCACCTCAACCGTAATCGCTACCGCTCGAACTTTGTCCTTCGAAGCGGAATCCAGCGCGCCGCTCGAAACGTGCACTGCCAGCAGGTTTTTCTCCCCCCAGCGCACATGCGGGGTCACATCAAACGAGAAGGGCGCAAACATTCCAAGATGATCGCCGACATGAACGCCGTTCACATAAACCGATGCAACGGAGGCCAC
>JBFHEM010000144.1:0-2965 GCA_041584215.1 Tichowtungia sp.
CAGGCTCAACAACCTCCATTACAACCCCGAACACGAATATGAACCGGCTTAAAAAACGAACAATACGAGTTTCCAATGGTTGGAAAAAATCAGCCGCGCTGCTTTTTTTAATTTGTTTTTCCGTGTCAGCGGAAAAACAACCCAACATCATCTTCATCCTCAGCGACGACATCGGAACCGGCGACCTTGGCTGCTACGGAAACCCGATCGCCGATACCCCGAACCTCGACCGACTCAAAGAATCATCGGTCTCGTTTTCCAACTACCACTGTTCGCCGATGTGCACCCCGACGCGCAGCTCCCTGCTGACCGGGAAAGATTCCATCCGCACCGGCGGCGACTTTGTCTGCATGGGCCGCTCCCTGCCGCGCGCCGACCTCCCCATGGCCCCGCAGTTTTTCAAAAAATCCGGCTACCGCACCGCCGTGATCGGAAAGTGGCACCTCGGCAGCAACGTTCCGTTCCGCGCGCAGGACCGCGGCTTCGACGAAGTCCTCACCTTCCTCGGCTCGCACATTGCCAGCGCGCCCGACCGGTGGGAAAACGACTACTGGAACCCGAAGCTCCTGCACAACGGCCAATGGAAGCAGTACAACGGCTTCTGCACCGACATCTGGTTCGACGAGTCGATGAAGTGGATCGAGTCGAATTCCGGCCAGCCGTTTTTCCTCTACCTGCCCCTCAATGCGGCGCACGGCCCCTACTGGAGTCCGGATGAGCTGCGCAAAAAATATGAGCAGCGCGGGCTCAAAGGGGCCGAAGCCGGATTCTACGGCCTGATCGACAACGTCGACCAGAACATCGGACGCCTGCTCCGCTTCCTGGAAGAAAAACAGCTCGAGCAAAACACCATCGTGGTGTTCACCTCGGACAACGGCACCGCCTTCGGCGACCAGGTGTTCAACGCCGGGATGCGCGGCAAAAAGCGCTCGCTGTATGAAGGCGGGCACCGCGTGCCGCTCTTTATTCGCGCTCCGGGAATCCTCTCCAAAACCATCAGCAGCCCGGCACAGACACAGGACCTGCTGCCGACCCTGCTGGACCTGGCCGGAACGCCGTCAACGGCCGCATTCGACGGCATCAGTTTGGCCAAACAGATTCAGACCACGACGCCCCTTCCGGAGCGCAAACTGATTGTCCAATACGGAAACGACAGCCAGACCGGCGGACACCGCAAATACGACGGGACCGTCATCTGGAACAACTGGCGGCTCGTTAAAAACAGCGAACTCTACGACCTCGAAAGCGACCCGGGACAGCAGACCAACATCATCGACCAGCACCCCGAAACCGTTCAGGCCATGAGAACTCATTACGAGAACTGGTGGAAAACCGTCCAGCCGTTTGAATACTCCCGAATCCACATCGGCAGCCCCAAAGAACCGGTCGCGACCATCTCGTCCAAAGACTGGGCGTATGGATACTGTGACGACCCCGGCAACCTTCGCCGCGGCACCGACGCGACCGGCGTGTGGCATCTCGATGTAAAAACCGCGGGAACCTATTCCGTCAAACTCTACCGCTGGCCGCCCGAATCCGGACTGGCCATCACCGCCGGCGCGCCGAAATACGTCGGCAAATACGGCTGGTTCGAAAAAGGCGCCGCCCTGCCCGTCACGCACGCCAGAATTGAAATCAACGGGAAAACCCAAACCGTTCCCGTCGCGGCCTCCGATTTATCGGCAAACTTCACCGTCGAGCTCGGCCAGGGCCCTGCGGAACTCTCCAGCTGGTTTTTATTGGACAACGGTAGCCCGCGATGCAGCGCCTTCTACGCCGTCATCAGCAGAACCGCCGGCCGCGATACGAATCGCGACTTCTCGCACGAACCCAGCGACGCAAAAGCCGTCACAGCCATGGGTGAATCGGAAGGCGAACCGGACCTGTCCGCCCTCTCGCCGGAACAGAAGGCCTGGGAGCTTCTGCTGAAAAAACATTCAGGAAAATTCTATTACACCCGCTACCTCGCCGCGAAAAAAGCCGGGGAACCGAGTGCCTGGGACTATGTGAAAGATGACCCCGCCCTTCCCCGGATGCTCATCATTGGCGATTCCATCTCGCGGGGCTACACCGTGCCGGTGCGCAACGCACTCGAAGGCAAAGTCAATGTGCACCGGGCGCCGCAGAACTGCAGCTCCACAGCCATCGGGCTCGAGAACCTGGACCTCTGGCTGGGGGACGGCAAGTGGGACTTCATTACATTCAACTTCGGGATTCATGACCGCAACACATCCGACGCGGATTACGAAAAACGTTTGACGGAAATCACCCGGCGGCTGAAGGCAACCGGTGCCAAACTGATATGGGTCACGACCACTCCGGTGCCGGAAGGGGCCCTGGAATATGTCAAAGGATCGGTGGATCGTCTCAACCAAATCGCGGCTTCCATCATGAAAGAGCAGCAGATCCAGGTTCAGGATCTTCACGAAGCGGTCACGCCCGCGATTGACCTATATCAGAACCACAAAAACTGTCATTTTAAACTCGAGGGATACAACTTCCTCGGCAGCCAAATCGCCGCGGCCGTACGGAACGAATTGCCGGCGGATTAACAAACCCCGTCAAGACATACCCATGAGATGAACCTCCACAGGTCTGGACCCGAGCCAATCCGAAAAGAAGCGCAGCGGCATACGCCTATGTAGCTCCGCTTCACCGGCGAAGCCGGAAAGCGGGCTGCCGCCGCACCGTGAGGAGCAACACGCGTTCCCGCCCTCCGGCCGGGTGAAGCGCGGCTGCACTTTTCCAAAGCCCGGCCAGAGAGCATTTTATCAGAATGATTACGGTCAGAATAATTGAAAAAACAGGGTTCATGAATAGAAATCATTGCCGCTTCGCTTCTTTTGGAAATACCAAAAGCACGTTCGCAATAGCTCAGGTCTGACCTTAATTATTCTGACGACCTGCATTGGTTTGGCTGCGGTCGCGCCGGACCATGCGGATCAGAACGCTTTCCCGCCCTCCG
>JBFHEM010000145.1:0-2897 GCA_041584215.1 Tichowtungia sp.
CGCAAAAATGTCGGTGGCCGAGTACCGCGAGGTGGCCAGACAGTTTAATCCGGCCGGGTTCGATGCCGACGCGTGGGCGAAAACCTTCAGGGAGTGCGGAATAAAGTATGTGGTCATCACTTCCAAGCACCACGACGGCTTTGCGCTGTACGATTCCATGGTCAGCGATTTCAACATTGTGGACAGCACGCCCTTCAAGCGGGACATCATCCGGGAGCTGAGCGAAGCGTGCCACCGCCAGGGTCTGAAATTCGGAGTCTACTATTCGCACGCGCAGGACTGGGACGAGCCCGATGCGCCCTATCTGAGCAACCGGACGAAGCGCAAAATTCTCCATCCCGATCTTCCGGCCGGTTTTCAGCCCGACATGGACCGCTACATCATGAAAAAGAGCCTTCCGCAGGTTGAAGAGCTGGTGAAAAACTACGAGCTGGACCTGATCTGGTTCGATACCCCGGTCGGAATGACGTTTGAACGCGCCAGGCTGTTCAGCGATACGGTGCGCAGGTATCGCCCGAACTGCCTGATCAACTCCCGCATCATTCACCGCGGCAAAGGCAAGATCCTGCAGGAAAACATGGATCTTTTTGACTATGTCTCGATCGGCGACAAGGAAGTTCCGACCAAAAAGCTGCCGCTCTATGTGGAGTCGCCGGACAGCGTCAGTTCCTCCTTCGGCTACAAGACCAAAGGCAAATACTACTACCATTCACCGGAGGAGATGCTTCACCGCTTTGTGAATACAGTGTGCGCCGGCGGCAACGCGCTGATCAACAACGGCCCGATGGGCAATGGAAAGCTCGATCCCGAAACGGTCCGCATCTACAGCGCAATGGGCGAGTGGCTCAAGGTCAACGGCGAATCCATCTACGGAACCGTCCGCAATCCGCTGGACGACCGGCCGGAGTGGGGCGATATCTCTGCAGGCAAAGACGGGAAAACGCTCTACCTGCACATTCTCGAATGGCCCGAATCCGGATCCGTCACGCTGTCCGGCCTGCCGGAGGCGGCGACTGCCGCAACCTATCTGGCCGGCGGCGAAAAGGCCGACTTCGTTCAGGAAGGCGAGGCCCTGAAAATCAACCTGCCTGCCGAACCGCTGAACGAATACGATACCGTGGTTAAAGTGAGCTTTTAGAATGCATACCGCGGGACCGCCGTGCTGCGTAGAACGGTGCTCCGCGCCGTTTTGCTCACCGGATGCTCGTCGTAAACAACAAGGTGCAAAAAACGGATCTTGTTGCACAGGGGTTTGAGTATGAAGCAAATAAAACTTGTGCTGCTGATCGCCATCGCAGCGGAGGCTGCTGCGATGCCGGCTTTTTCCAAGGATTGGAAACAGCCCAACGTGGTGATCGTCATCACCGACGACCAGGGCTGCGGCGATATGGCCTTCACGGGCAACCCCGCCATTGAAACCCCGGCCATTGACAGGCTGCGCAGCCAGGGAACACCTGACCCTCAACACCGAGACCGGACCCTCAGCACCTCCTGATTTTCAATACCTGCGGTTATAGCGGTAACTGTCTGCTTTGCTGTTTCGAAAAATGATCTGCGTGTTGCCAGCGGGAAATCAGCCGTCCGGCAGGATGAGTCCGGCTTTATAGGCCTTGGCGACGGCGGCGGGGGCGTTGACGGCGCCGAGTTTTTCGTAGATGTGGCTGACGTGGGTGACGACGGTGCTGACGCCGATGCCGAGCCGGTCGGCAATCTCTTTTTTTGCCAGTCCATCGGCAATCAGACTGAGGATTTCCGTTTCCCGGTCTGACAGGGCGGATATAATTTCTTTTTTCGGCGCGGTTTTCATCTGGTTCAGTATGTATTTCGCGACGCCCGCGTCAATCGGGGTGCCCTCCTTCATGACGCTGCGGATTCCAATGGTGATTCTCGTGACCGTGGATGATTTCAGCAGGTAGCCCGCCGCGCCGAGCCGGATGGCCTTTAACACATCTTCCTCCTTGTCGGACTGGGTGAGGGCAACGATTTTGGCATTGGGAACGGCCGATTTGAAAAAGGGGATGGCCTCCAGGCCGGACATGCCCGGCAGGTTGAGATCGAGCAGGATCACATGCGGTTCCACGCGGGTCGACATGTCGTTCAGGCTGCGCAGCGCGCGTTCCGCCGTGCCGAACTCTCCGACGAGCGTCATGTCCTTCTCTTTTTTAAGGGCGAAGCCGATGACCTCCCGGTATTCGGGATGATCCTCGACCACCATAATGCGGATGCTGTTTTTCATAGAAGTTCCCTTATTGAGAAGTGACCCCGCTTGCGGGGGTTCAGCTTCAGGTGAATGCTGGTTCCGCCGTCGGGCGGGGTTTCAACCGTGATCTTTGCGCCGAGCAGTCTGGCTCTTCGTTTCAGTGATTTGGGAATCCCGTTCCCGTCAGGATCAGACAGCCCCCGTCCGTTGTCGCTGATGGCCAGGTGGACCTCGTTCGGGGTGATTTTTAACTGGGTGCAGAAATGCGTGGCACCGGAATGACGGCTGATGTTGACGAGGCATTCCTTGTAAAACAGGAACAGGTCGAAGCAGGTGCGTCTGCGGAGCCGGTCGATGTATTCGGTGCCTTCGGCCGAAAAGTCATGGCCGAGTCCGGCCATAATGCGCTGGGCGGCGCGCTGCATGTCGGTCATCAGTCCCTTGTGGAGGGCGGTCGAGCTGAACATGTCGGTGCAGTTGCGAACAGCGATGCCGGAGCGTTCCGTGACGTCCCGGATGCGCCGGTGGTACATGCCCTGTTCGTCGGGGTCGTCCTTGGCGTTTTCCGCGAGGTCGCACAGCAGGCCGATGGTATGGAGATTGGCGCCGAGTTCGTCGTGCAGGTCCGCGGCAATGCGCTGTTCGATTCCGCGGATTTCGCGCATGCGCAGCAGGCGGTCGATAAGGAGGATGAGGA
>JBFHEM010000146.1:0-2869 GCA_041584215.1 Tichowtungia sp.
CGGCGCCGTCTGTAGATGCGCTGGAGGTCGAAACGCTGACGTACGTCGGACTTTCCACGTCGCCCGTCTTTTTTACGGGGACGAACGCGATTTCTTCCGGCGGCTGGCTGGAGTTTCAATCTGACCGCGCGGAATATCTCGTGGAGGGGTGGGTGAACGGCACCATTCCCAACTATGGAATTTCCATCCGGGGCGGCACCAATTATACCGGCACGTCGCGCAGCTTTTACCTGGTAACCGGGGATCATTCGACGGAAACCGTGCGACCTGAGATTATCGTGGACTATGACGTGGTGCCGGCGGCAGGTTTTTGAAAGGATTGAAAGATGATGTGCAAAATATACCCGAAACTATGCCTGTTCGTTATGAGTCTGCTTCTGTCGGTTTCCGCGGAGCGCCGGCCCAATGTAATCTTCATTATGGCCGACGATGTGTCGGCCAAGGAGTATTCAATTTACGGCGGGCAGGGGATTCACACGCCGAATCTGGACCGCATGGCCCGCGAGGGCGTCGCGTTTAACACCGCATGGGCCGTGCCGCAGTGCGCGCCGACCCGCGCAGTGCTGCACACCGGCCAATACGCCTGCCACACCCGGTGGTACGGGAATGAGGTTCACGGGTCTGATTTTTCGCAGCGCGAAAACATCATGGGCAAGCTGATGCAGCGGGCCGGTTACAAAACCGCCTGGTTTGAAAAATATCATTTCAGGGATTATCAGGCCGAACCCCGGCTTTTCGGGTTCGATGAGTGCACGGTGGATCTGACCTGGGAAGGCCATGACGGACCGCCGCAGGACCGGCCCGGGCACATGTACAAAATCCAGTGGTTCTGGCATCCGGGAATTATTCACAATGGAACCGGCATCCCGACGAAAGAGGATGATTTTGGCCCCGACATCCACGCCAACCTGATTCTGGATTTTATGAAGCGCAATCAGGAGGAGCCGTTTTTTGTCTATTGGCCGACCTTCCTGCCGCACAAGGATTTCAACGACAATACCTGGGCCTACACCTCCGTGCCGGAGCTTGATGCAGACGGCAATAAAACCGGAGGCCGCACGCCCGGCAGCCTGAAGTCGACGCTCGAATACCTCGATCATCTGCTGGGGCGCATTCTGGACGGTGTTCAGGAGCTCGGGCTCGCCGAAGACACCATCGTGGTCTTCACCGGCGACAACGGAACATCCCCCTACGGCAAGTGCCGGTTTGAGGATGAGCGCGGTCCGCGCGTTCCGTTCGTCGTCTGGGGCCTCGGGCGTGTTCAGCCGCGCCCGCTGTCCGATGTGCTGATCGACTTCACGGATGTCGTTCCCACATTGACGGAGCTGTCCGGCGGGACCATTCCCCGGGATGCGGGGCTGGATGGTCACAGCTTTGCGCCGTATCTGCTGGGAAAACCGTTTACAGAACGGGAAACTGTTTTCTGCCAGTTTTATGACGGGCGCTGGGTGCGCGACAAACGGTTCCTGCTCGATGCCCGCGGGAATTACTACGACTGCGGCGATAACCGCAACGAGAGTCTGGATGAATACCGCAAGATGACGATGGAGTCCGACCCGGAACTGCTTTCGGAGGTGCGGCGGCGTTTTCTGAAGGTGCTGGATCGCTACCCGGCACCGGACACGCAGGATCCGGGGCAGAAGCCGCAGTGGGACAGATATTTCAGTCATACCAAACCGGCAGTACCTAATAAACAGGGTGAATGATGAAGCAGAATAAGCAGCATGAGACGCCGCCCGAAGAGCGGGTTTCGTTAAAGAACAAAATCGGATTCGGCATGGGTGCCGTGGCCGAATGCATCATGGGCAACTCCATCGGGCAGATGGCCAACTATGTGCTGAACCTCGGGCTGGGGGTGCGGCCGGAGCTGGTCGGCTGGCTGCTGTCGCTGCCGCGCATCTGGGATGCGTTCACCGACCCGGTGGTCGGTTCGTGGTCCGACAACTTCCGCTCCCGCCTGGGCCGCCGCCGTCCGTTTATTTTTGCAGGGGCCGTGCTCTCCGCCATCATTTTCGCGGCCATGTGGTTCCTGCCGCGCGGCTGGAGCGAGATGCAGTATTTCTGGTATTTCCTCGTCATGTCGCTGCTGTACTATACCGCCTACACCATCTGGGTCGTGCCGTGGACGGCGATGGGTTGTGAATTGACGCAGGACTATAACGAGCGAACGCGCGTGATGGCCTACCGCACCTTTTTCATGTCGATCGGCGGGTTTGTTCCGGCCTGGCTGTTCGCGCTGACCAACCTTCCGGTCTTTACCGACATCGTGCAGGGTGCGCGAATTGTCGGCTGCGGCACCGCACTGGTCATGCTCCTGTTCGGGCTCGTCCCGTTCTTCTTCGCCCGCGAGCGCTACGATGTCGAAATCCAGCGTCAGGCGAAGCTCAAGCTGGTCGGCGGTCTGAAGGCCACGCTGACCAACCGGCCGTTCGTTCTGCTGAATGTGATTGTGCTCACGGTGTGCGCCGGTCTGTTTATGATCAACGGACTCGATCCCTACGTGAACATCTACTACGTCTGGGGCGGCGACATGCAGCCCGCCGCCGTATGGGTCGGCTGGTCCGCGCTGGCCTATCAGGTCAGCGGAATCCTGTTTGTCGCTCCGGTCAGTATGCTGGCCCGCCGCAAGGGCAAGCGGTTTTCGCTGGCGTTCTTTCTGGTGATTTCACTGGCGGCCGCGCTGCTGAAGTGGGTCTGTTTCAGCCCGTCGCATCCCTGGCTGATCATCATTCCGTCATTCCTGATGTCGTCCGGCCTGTGCGCGCTCTGGACGCTGTCCAACTCGATGATCGCCGATATTTGTGATGTCGGTGAACTCGAGACCGGGCGGCGCATGGAAGGGGCGTTTAACGCGGTCGGAGGCTGGATC
>JBFHEM010000147.1:0-2726 GCA_041584215.1 Tichowtungia sp.
CGTGATCCGACCAGAGAACGATCACCGTGTTGTCCGCATACGGACCGGCTTCGAGTGCATCGAGCAGGCGCCCGATGTTATAGTCCGCCCAGCTGATGCAGGCCAGATACGCGCGGCGCACGTTGCTCCAGGCCTGGTCCTTTTTAAACCGGTTGTCGTCCCCCACCTTGGCCATGGATTTTCCAACCTTTGGAACATCGCGCAGGTCGTCCTGTCCGATCCGCGGCGGCTCAACCTCCTTTGGATAAAGATCAAAGAACTGTTTCGGACAGATGAACGGCAGGTGGGGCTTGATGATGCCGACCGCCAAAAAGAACGGCTTGTCGTGTTCGCGCGAAAGCACATCAACACCGAACGTTGTGTTCTGCCAGTCCGTATGGTCTTCAAGCGGATTCAGGGTCGGGGAAAAATTCATCTTCCACGACTTGCCCTGTCGGTAGCCGGCCGCTTCGTCGAACCGGAGCGGATCGGTTTTCGGAAGGGTGAAAAACTCGGTCCATTCCTGCGGAGTCGGCTCGCGGCGGTGGTGGATTTTTCCGGATCCAAAGGTTTCGTAGCCGTTGCTTTTGAAAAACTCCGGCAGGGAGACATACCCTTTCAGCACCTGTTCCGGAAACTGATCCTGATCATAAAAGGCGTACAGGCCGGAGTTGAACGGCTCGACGCCGTAGAGCAGCGAATTGCGGCTCGGCGAGCAGCCGGGCGCGGCACAGTGGGCATTGGTGAAATTGACGCCGCGCCGCGCCAGCCGGTCCAGGTTCGGCGTCTGCGCCTGCGGGTGCCCGCCCAAAAACCCGGTCCAGTCGTTCATGTCGTCAATCGCGATGAACAGGATGTTCGGAGGACGTGACATTTCATCTGCAGCGGAACAAACAACAAATGACACAAAACATGCAAAAACGATGCAAAAAAAATTTAAACCGCGACTGACCGAGAAGAGATATGCAACCTGTCGTTTCATCGTTTTGATTCCTTATATTGCCAGTATTTTTGCCAGCACCGGAAAGGGAAGAATACGCGCACGGGCATTTTTCATCTCGTAATCTTTGGTTCCCTTGTGAACCTGATAAAAAACAGGGATCGGCGTGCGGTCGGCGAAATAGGAAATATTTCGACTTAGATTGCGCTCTCCGCTTTTACACTCCACTGCAAATTCAGGCTTTCCGTTTTTCAAGACAACAAAATCAATCTCCCGTCGCTGCACATCCCTCAGAAACCGAAGCTCCATCTGCTCGCCCTCCTGATCCTCAAGACGATGACAGTATTTAAGAAGATTGGACGCCACCAGGTTTTCAAAACGGGCTGCATCCTCTTCGCAAAGCGACCAATCCCACATGAACAGCTTCTTTTCTTTTTTCGCCGCACGAAGCCGGGCCACCCCATATGGCTGAATACGAAAACAATAATAGAGATTCTCCAGAATACAAACCCAGCGCTCCGCCGTTTCAAAAGCAACAGACAGATCACCCCGAAGATTATTGATCGACAGCGGAGCCCCGACGCGCAAAGGCAGAATGTCAGCCAGCAGATCCAATTGTGAAACCTCTTTGACCTGCTCAAGTCCGATTAAATCTTCCTGAATCACCCGGGCTCGCCGCTCCCGTTGCCAGCGCTTCCAATGGCGTGTATTTCCTTTCAGGAACGGTTCAGGGAACCCGCCGAACCGCAGAAGTGTCTCCAGATCGTCCCTGTTCGGCGCGGAGTTGATCTCATACAAAGAGAGCGGGTGCAGGCGGTGGTAGTGATAGCGTCCCTGAAGCGAATCCCCTCCGCGTCGGTAGTAATCCAGCCTTGCAGAACCGGTAATCAGAAAGCTGCGGGTTGATTTGTTTAGATCGTAAAACCCTTTGATCAGATTGCGCCACTCCCTGTACTTGTGAATCTCGTCAAAGACCACCAATGGTTCATCTGCCGGAAGAGCACCCTGAAGAAGCATTTTTCGCGTTGCCGCATCATCCCAGTTTAAATATGCCGGATGACTTTCACTCCCGTTTTCCAGGAGTTCAAGCGAGAGTGTTGTTTTCCCGACCTGCCGGGGCCCGCCCAGAAAAACCATTTTTTCGGCGAGATCATCACGCACGGCTTTTTCAAGGTAACGATTCATTTTTTGGCCTCCGCATTTCGAAATAAATTTAGACCGCACTCTAATTTAGTACTGCGTTATTCAGAGTCAACTCTAATTTAGTACTGCCCTGTTTTATGCAAAGCGGTTTCCTTCGAAACGTCGAGTTCTTCGCGCGTGATGATTCCGTCGCCGTCCCGGTCGCGCTCCGCGAAAAATATTTTCTGCTGCTCCTCCGTGGTGTTGCGGCCCCGCCGCTTCGCTTCCCGCATGGACCACGCGACCCATTCGGTTTCGGTCACGCCGCCGTCTTTGTTTTTATCGAGCGCGGCAAACCAGTCCCATTCGGTTTTGGATTTAGACTTGGCGGCCTCTTTTCGTTTGAGCTTTTTCTGCCAGGCATCGGTATGGATCAACCCGAGGAATCGCGGCTCGACCAGCTGGCTGTCCCACTGTTTGCGGAGCGCTTCGAGTTGCTGAAGTTTTTCCGGATGCTGCGCCGCGACATCGCTTTCTTCGCCGATGTCTTTTTTGAGGTTGTAGAGTTTCGCGGCGGCCTTTTCTCCTGAAATGATCATCTTAAAATCGCCGCTGCGCACGGTGTACTGTCCGCCGTCGAACTTGCGCAGATAGATGGCATCGTGCGGAACGCCGGTGTGTTGTC
>JBFHEM010000148.1:0-2561 GCA_041584215.1 Tichowtungia sp.
AGATCAGGTCCAGCTCGTAGTTTTTCACCAGCTCTTCGACCTGCGGAAGACTCTTTTTCATGATGTAACGGTCCATGTCGGGCTCGAAACCGGTCGGAAGATCGGGATGGAGAATTTTGCGCTTCGTCCGGTTGCTCAGATAGGGCGCATCGGGCTCGTCCCAGTCCTGCGCGTGCGAATAGTAGACTCCGAATTTCAGACCCTGGCGGTGACACGCTTCGCTCAGCTCCCGGATGATGTCCCGCTTGAAGGGCGTGTAATCCACAATGTTGAAATCGCTGACCATGGAATCGTACAGCGCAAAGCCGTCGTGGTGCTTGGAAGTGATGACCACATACTGAATCCCGCACTCCCTGAAGGTTTTCGCCCACGCGTCGGCATCGAACCCGGCCGGATTAAACTGTCTGGCCACCTCGCGGTACTCGGCCACCGACATTTTTGCGGACGCCTCGATCCACTCCGAATAGCGGAAGCCGCTGCCCTGGCCTTTATATTCCCCTTCCAGCATCGAATAAACCCCGAAATGAATGAAAGCGCCGAACTTGGCGTCCTTAAACCATGCATCCAGCCGCGCCTCGGAATCGGGGGTCTGTTTCAGGCTGTCGTCGAAGCGATACTCGAACGTGATATTTTTGCCTTTCGGCTGATTCGGGGATGCCTCGTTTTTCACTTTTGCGGCATGCAGCGACAAAGTGGCTGCCATGAGAACGACAAGGGATGACTGAATGATTTTCATATGCTTCTCCATTTAATCAATCGCGGCAGGCGCCCACTCGGGAATACCCTTTTCCGCAAGCTGTTTGTTATAGCGAATGGCCAGCGGCTGGTCTTCCGGCGCAGCCTTCGGCAGGTCCTCATTGACCATCAGCGGCAGCACCGCGTCCCACCACCGGTCGTAGGACCTGCGCAGGTCAGCAATCACCTCGGGATGCGCTGCCGCCACATTGGTCGTCTCATACGGATCGCTGGAAATATCAAAGAGCATCTCGTTGTTTACGAAGCGCCAGCGCCCGGTGCGCACCGCGCACTTCCTGTACTTAAAGTCATCGCGCTGCCCGGGGCTCCAGCGGCCGCAGTGAATAAACAGCTCCCGGTCCGGCCAGTCGGCGCTGGGATCTTCGAGCAGCGGCAGCAGCGAACGGCCGTCGAGCTCCTGCATGTCGCCGGGCAGCTGGACCCCCGCCAGCTCGCAGAAGGTTTTATAGAGGTCGATGTGTGCCGTCAGAGCATCGACATCGACCCCCTCCCCGAGAACGCCCTGCCACTGCCAGAAGGCCGGCACATGGGTTCCGCCTTCCGTCGGCGAGTTTTTACCGCCCCGGAGGTTGGCATTAAACAGTTTTATCTTCTTCCCGTTCAGCCTGCCGTTGAGATGGGTCGCGCCGTTGTCGGTCATGAAAATGACCAGCGTGTTGTCCAGCGCTTTCCACTCGGCGAGCCTGTCCAGCATCCGGCCGAAGTTCTCGTCGACGTTTTCGATCATGCCGTAGCGGCCCGCGGTGCCGTCATCGTAGCCCAGGTCGAGGAAGCGCTTTTTATAGCGTTCCGGCGCGACCAGCGGAGCATGCGGCGCATTGAGTGAGATATAGGCAAAATAGGGTTTTTCGGCCTCATGCTGCCGTTTGATCCAGGCCAGGCCGGACTGAAAAAAGACATCGGTGCAGAAGCCTCTGGTTTTCACAATGGTGTCGTTGTGCAGCAGGACGTTGTCGAAATAGACGTTTTCTTCGTTGGCCGGAAAATCGCCGTACTGGGTCTGCCCGATCCCGCCGGCGCCGTGCACCAGCACCTCGTCAAAACCGCGGCTGCCGGGCAGGCGGTCCTCCTCGTCGCCGAGATGCCACTTGCCGAAAATTCCGGTCGTGTAGCCTGCGCTTTTCAGCGCCTGCGGCAGGGTGAACGTATCCAGCGCCATGCGCTCGCGCTGAAAGATGGTATGCGTCACCCCGTTCTTGAACGGTGCGCGCCCGCTCATGATCGCGGACCGCGTCGGCGCGCAGGTCGGACTGACCTGAAAGTCCGTGAAACGGACCGCCTGATCATGGAAGCGGTCAATGCGCGGAGTTTTTACAACCTGGTTGCCCATGCAGGACAAGTCGCCCATCCCCTGGTCGTCGGTCATCACCAGAATAATATTGGGCCGGCTGCCCTTCAACGCAATCGGGTTGGCTCCGGCAGGAACCGGACCCGCGCCCACAGACAACAGCGCGGCAGTCATCATCAGCTTGTTATTCATCTATTCACCTTCCCAGTTTTCAATTCGCAAAAAATACCCGGCAGACGGCTTATCATCGTGACAGGCGAGAAAAAGGCATTCCGGCTTTCCGTCCTTCCACAGAATGCTGGGGCGTTCACTGCGCGCCAGCTTATGCCCGAAATAGCTCTCATTCGTCAGGTACCCGACTTTCGGCTCACCCCAATGAATGCCGTCCTTTGACTGATAGATCAGACCCGGCCGATATCCGCCCTTTTTGAGCCGGTCCCCGGGGATCGGACGGCCCTCCAGCAGATCCTTCACCCCCTGCCGATCCTCGACGATCATATAGTACATCCCGTTGTAA
>JBFHEM010000149.1:0-2217 GCA_041584215.1 Tichowtungia sp.
AGGGCGTATTCCACCAGATTGTTCATACCGTCTTCATCCGGGTCGGACAGCAGGTCCGCGTCCGGCGACGACAGAGCATATCCAGCGGTCCAATTGTTATACTGGGCCTGCGCTCCTCCCTCCACAATGTAAAGGTATCCGCCGCTCACGGTCGTATCGTTGGTCGTCAGCGCAGTTCCGTTCAGCGTGATCTGGCCGATCTGGGATTCAGTCAGCCCCGTACCGGCAAAGCGGATGGTCGCATTTTCCGCATTTGTAATCGCCACAACGCCGCCATCCCATACCTGCGCAGAACTGTCCTCAAACGTCCAGATGGAATCTGAGCTGCCCATATCGATCACCGTCGACTTGGATCCGTTGCCGACATCCAGATACCCGAAGTCCTGATCGTATCCCTGCGCGAGCAGCAAGCCGCCGATGAACCGAAGGTCTGTTCCGGGGAGCAGTGCATTGTCTGCACCCAAAGTGATCTCTGTACCTTCCTGAGTAATCTGATCCATATCCAGCGCCCCGGGACGGTTCAACTGAAGCTCGCCGCCGAGAAGGGTCATCACCGTAGAGGATTCAGCGGACGAGGTTCCGCTTCCGCCGATAACCACCGTTCCGGCTGTCAGGCGAATCCCCGCTCCGTGGTAGAAGTCGCCGTTAATCGTTGTTGTTCCCGTCCCTTCCATCTTTACACGGGATGCGGCATTTAAACTCACTGTATTGGTCAGCACCAGCGCGCCATTAAACGTCAAGGTTCCATTGTTGTGAAGCATTCCAAAATTGGTGTTTATCGTGCTGCGCATCGTTACATCCACGTCATACGTTGTGGTCGGCTGCGGGGTGTAATGATTTTCAAGAATTTTTTCATTGGCGTCCTGGGCATATTCCAGCGTCAAAGACCCCGTCCCGTTAAACGTAGCCCCTTGCTGCACCAGGGTTTCCCGGAACAGCTCGTCGCTGTTTACAATCACAACCGTGGTGGTGGTCTGAGTTTGGGTAAATCGGGCCTGCTCGGTAGCCAACGGAAGACCGCCAATCCAGTTTTCCGCATCGCTCCATACGGCCCCGACCGGCCGGTCTGCTTTCCACGTTGTCGTGCCGGTGCTGTTCGCGCTTGCCGAAAGTCCCAGCCCCATGGACAGGGCAAAGACGGATATCGTCACCATTCTTAATTTTCTCATTGTTCTCATGATCTCTCCTTCTCCTTGCTTTGATAGCTTACTTCTCTCAACAGCATACCGCAGGCGTTTAGAATTTAATATGAGGCATTCCCATGCGCCCCTGTCGAACATGGGAATCCTAGCAAAAAACCCGCCCGCCTGCAAATTTACGGCGGCCGGATCGGCAATCAGCCTGCCGCCAAAGGCGTCGCCGCCGCCCCGGTCAATCCTGCTGCGGATTCCATAAGGAGAACAGATATCACCCCTCATGAGGGCCGGCACCGGTGCCGAGCCGCGCTCCGGCAGAACCGCCCCCCGGTTGCCGCACGCGACCGGGATGCCCGCGCACAGGGCGGTTGCCGCCGTTCCAATGCTTGGAAAAATCTTCATATCCATCCAAAACCCGTACTATACAATATGTATTTTTTTCGTATATAAAATTTACACCGTGTAGCAGCACCGGTTCAAGATAAATAGATAACTTTTTATGACTATTATTCGCATCTTTCAGTCCTGACTGAAAAGGCTCCACATTTGCAACGGGGAGGTCAGGAGTTCGATCCTCCTCCGCTCCACCAGCTGTTGCGCAGCAAAAGTTGGCTGGAATGAAACGGTGTGAACACAACACGGGGGTCAGATGACACGGTTTGCACCCGAATCAACGGGCAAAAACTTACCCATATGTTCGATGCATTTGGTGAGATACATCGGTTCGGCCAGCAACAGGTTGGCCGGAATGGAGGCGTGCGGCCCGCGCAGCGACTGCAGCGTCAGGTTCGGCGGCAGCAACTGGATTATCAGCGAGCTTTACTCCGCATGCAACCGCCCGGCCAGCAGCGCCACAAAAACCGCCGTAAAAGAATGGCTACAGAATAATCAGGACGGAATCTAATCCGCCTAGCGATAATTCATCAGCCTACTCAGCAGGGTCACTCCTAACCCAGATTTCTTATTGGCCTGTTGAAAATAGCTGAAAATCGACTTTTTTGACCCGATTTGAGGCCGTTTTTGTCGTAAGTCATTGATTTGCAACGCGAGATTTTTGATGTAGTGCCTAAAAATGCTTTGG
>JBFHEM010000150.1:0-2203 GCA_041584215.1 Tichowtungia sp.
ACCAGAGCGACCCGTGGTTGAGCAATCCGGTCACCCCGTTGGTGTGGGCATATTCGCCGGTCATGCAGCACGCACGGGACGGTCCGCAAGGCGGAGCGGCGCAGCTGGCATTTTCGAGCACAATACCGCCATCGGCAAACGCCTGCAGATTCGGCGTTTCAACCGGCACTCCGTAGGGGCTGAAATGACGGCCCAGATCATGAACGACCATGTAGATGATATTCGGCCGCTTTTTGCGCCCCAAACCGCCCGTCGTTGCGGCGACCGCCGTTCCGGCCGCTCCCGCCGCCGCTGCTCCCAGAAAATCACGTCGTCTCATCTTCATTTTTTGTCCTTTCATCAATCGTAGATACTTTTCATCTGCCAGGCATCGAGCGACTTGAGCACCGCCGGTTTTCCCTGTGCACGCAGGGAAACCCCCACGCTGTCTTCGCGACCGGGATAGACGCGCGCCGCCACGCACTGCGTGCCGTTCACGAAGACCTCAACAACACTTTTATCAACAAACACGTGCAGCTTAAGTGTCTCGTTCTCATCCATGTAAAACTGGGCCGTTTCGGGCGCACGCGAGCTCGCATCCGGCAGGATAGACGATCGCGAGGTGTCGAGCGAAACGATACTGCTGCTCAGCTTCCGCCTTTCGTCCCCCAACTCGCGGTGCCGGAAGCCCCGCTGCGGAAAAATCATGATCCGGGCGTTCTCCTCCCCGTTCGCGGAACGCAGCACGTTCAGCTCCAGCATCTGAACCGCCCGGCAGTCAATTTCCGCAACCAGTTCCATCGAATTTCCCTGGATGTTTTCGAGCACGACCTCCTCGTTCGCCGGAAGCGGCATTTCTTCGACATGCCGGCGGGCATAGCGCAGTGATTCCGTATCGCCGGCCGGCTCGACGCGGATCGCATCGACGGCATCGGGCCTGTTCAAGGTTAGGCGCCGGGGCAGCGACATGATCTGGTTCCAGCCGTCGTGCTCCATGCCGGGATTCATATTGAAGATCACAATGACGCCGCCCTTCCCGTCGGGCGCTGCGGATGGCGCGTGCACCCCGCCGGGGCCGGACGGCCCGAAGTTGAAGTCGCCGCCGTCAGTTACGACGAACTTGTCGCGTTCCGTATCGTAATCGCCGAGAATGTATTTACCCCCGCTCATGTGGCTGTAGTGGAGCAGGATATGTTTGTCGCCGATCGGCCAGAAATAGGGGCAGGCGCCGTCATCGCCGATCGCTCCGTAGCGGTCGCCTTCCAGGAACGGGTGCAGATATTCCCAGCTGACAAGATCTTTCGAGCGGTGCAGAAACTCCGCGCGAACATTTTTTCCGCCGGGACCCTCGGCGGACTGTCCCGCCGTCAGGGCGTAGTAGGTGCCGCCCTTTTTCCAGATGCAGGGATCAAAAATGCTGTAGGGCAGCGCGGGGTCACCCGGCTTGGCGTGCGGAATCACGGCTTGGCCCGTGACCTTCTCCCAATTGAGCAGAAGCGGATCGTCCGACACGGCGACCATGCACCCGACCGTCGTGCCGTAGTACATCGCGATGACCCGGCTTTCCTCCACGAGGGTCGACCCCGAAAAACAGGCCCGCTCCGGACCGGGGTAGATGGCGTAGGGAAGATCGCACCAGTGGATGAGGTCGTCGCTGACCGCGTGGCCCCAATGCTGGCGCGGGTCTTCCGCCGGGTATCCCTGATAGAACAGATGCCAGTTCCCGTTCCAATAGCTGAGCCCGTTCGGATCGTTGAGCCGCGTTTCCGGACTGGTGAAGTGGTAGAGAGGATGGTGCGGGTCGGTCAGAATTTTTTTCCGCGATGCCCGGAAGCGCTCCAGAAGCGGATTCTCCGCCAGCTGCCTCTCCTGTTCTGCAAGGGTGTCCGCAAATACAAACTTCGGAACCCTGGATGTAAACTCTTCGCTTTCCACTTTCATCTCCTTCATGTTGCGCGGGGTGTCCGACTGGATAATGTGGTCAATATTGATATGGCCCCAGACGCCCGTGCAGTTGTCGACAATCTCAAGCCGGGCTTTCTTGCCGGCAAACTGCGAGACATCCCAGGATGCCCACTTCAATACCTCCCGGCCCTGATCCTTGACGGCCGGGCCCACGGCGGTGCGCATTTTTTTGCCATCCACCAGCAGGTTCATACAGGTTTGCCCGGGATGATTTCCGGCACCGATCAGAAAATTTATATAATTCCGTTCAATGGTAAAT